>UQZL01000062.1 GCA_900545605.1 uncultured Collinsella sp. | reverse complement strand
TCAACTTCAAGGGCGCGACCAGAAGGTCAGCGCCCTTTCGTTTCACGTCACCTTGTCTCAAATGCGACCCGCTCGCTGTCGTTGCCAGAACATTGGCGTTGCCGCGGTTGTCGGGTAGTCATTGGGGACGTTCTTTTTGTGCCGGCACCTGGGGACACTTCTTATGTCAAGAGATTGGTGCAAGAGGGATAGGTTGCCTTGCGCCGATCTAAATAAGTTGCGGTGAGATAGTTCTTGAATTGGCCTTTTTGAGGGCTCAACAGGAACTATCTCACCGCAACTGCGTTGGGGCGTTTTTGGCAACTGGTTTACTTGCTCATGAACAGCCAGATTGCGATGATCACCAGGATTGCGGCGATGATACAGGCGATGGCTCCGGTGAATTTGACGCGTGAGTCGCGGGTGCGCTCGCGCACGTCGTCTTCGGCGGCCTCGAGTTGGGCAACTTCGCGCTCGGTCTCGGTATGCTCGGCCTTGTCGCGTGCCAAGGACCCGGCGAGCGATTCAGTGATCTCGGGATGGTCGTGCACCTCGGTCGCCTGCTCGATAATCGACTGCGCATGCGCGGCATCTGCCCGGGCGTTTGCGATGGCCTGCTCTTGCTCGCGGCGTGCCTTGTCCTGTGTGGCGATCTTTTCGCGCAGCTCGCGCTGGCGCGTCGCGGCGGCAGTTTTTGCCGTCTGCAACTCGTCGCGCGCGGCATCGGCTTCGGTCGTCACGGCTTGGTGCGCGTGTTTTGCGTCGGCGATAGGGGCTTGAGCCTGCTCGACGGCCTGCTCGGCTGCGGCAAGTGAGTGCTCAAGGTCGGCGGTGATGCGCGGGACATCTTCTTCGGCTTTACGCAGGGCATCTGCCGTGTCGGAGATCTGCATCGAGAGTTCGCTGGTGCGCACCGTATAGTTGGCGGGATTTGCCGAGGGATTGCGTTGCAGCTCGGCATACTCATGACGCAGCGTCTCGAGCTGGGCGCGCGTGGCGTCGACGGTTTGTTGTGCGGCCGCAATGCCGGCGTCTCGCTCTGCCTTCACCTTGTCGCGGATGCGCTTGGAATCCTCAAGACGTCGAACGAGGCGGTTGCCGGTCTCGCGAGAGCTCGCCTCGCGGGCCTCCACAGCGTCGAGCGCGGCCTTCAGGCAGAGCTCAGTCGCGTCATCCTCTGTCTTCATTTGTTCGAACTGACCCTTGAGCTCTGTCGCTTTGGCGGCGTGGGTATCACGGTCAATCTCGGCGGCCGCTGCAGTCTTTTGGGCCGTGGCAATCGCCTGGCGCTGGTCGGCGACGATCTGGTCGTAGCGGCCTGCGATATCCTGGCGCGTCTCGAGTTCCTCGCCTTGATCGGCGATGCGCTGCTCAAGTTCGGCCAGGTGAGCGCGGGCGTCCGCGAGTGCCTTCTTTGCGGCATTCATCTCGCGCATGGCCGAGGCACCCTGGGCGATAAAGGTGCCCACGGCGTTCGCAGTGTTCGAGACAGCGGTCCCCAGATCGCGGCTCGCGGCGGGGGAGTGCAGGGCGGTCGGGCGAGCGGTGTCGGCAGCGTCCGCATCGGCAGCCTGCGGCACGGCGATATTGCCGGTACCGCCCTCAATCACAGAAAAGCCTGCTGCGTGCGGATCGACCGCATCGGCGCCAATCGTGGGATGCTCGAGCTGCAGAAACGAGGGCATGGTGCTGCCCTGGTCGGCAACCGGAGTCTCGCCGGGCACAAAGGTCGAGGCCGCCTCGGCGGCCTCCTCTTCCTCGGCATCAATATCGGCATCGGCGACGGCGTCTTTCATCGCTTTGACGGCATCCATCATGGAGTCCATGACGGCATCGAGCTCTTCTTCCGAAGACACCTCGATAGGGCCGGCTGCTTGCGGTGCGGCATCCTGTACGGGGTCGTCGTCCTGAGCGGGCGCATCGTCGTTTTGCTCGCCGGCATCTTCGGCGCCGGGGGTTTCCGCCGTAGCGCTTTCGTCCAAGATGGGGTCGTCGAGGTCAATATCATCGCAGGTCACAGCGTCGGCATCTGCAGTGACGTCTGCGGAATCATCAATATGCTGTTGAGTCTGGGGGTCCAGCTCGTCTGTCATAGGCATGTGCTCCTCATCGTAGTTTGTCACCCTATGATAAAGTCTCGCGCCGACATCCCGCGCGCTGCAGCAAAGTTTCAAAACGTGTTCGATGGCTCGCGTCGATAGCAAAAACTCGGCCACTTTATCCAGTTTGTACTTGACATTCCCTTCGCCGAAAGACGTTGCGCCGTTCGCCTGCCATGGGCTTTATTTTTCGCTTGAACCCGCTAAAGTTGCATTTCAGCTTTTGGCGCGTGAAGTTGGATGCGCGCAGTCGACGGGCAGGCCCGTCGCGATTTGAAAGGACTTTGTATGGGACTTTTCACTGGTAAGACCGTGATCGTTACCGGCGGCGGCAAGGCCACGCTTAAGGACGGCTCCGCTGGTTCCATCGGCTACGGCATCGATATCGCTTTTGCCAAGGAGGGCGCAAACCTCGTCATCACCGGCCGCAACGTCGCCAAGCTCGAGGCCGCCAAGGAATCCCTCGAGGCCGAGTACGGTGTCAAGGTTCTGCCTGTTCAGGCCGATGTTTCTGCTGGTCAGGACAACGAGGCTGTCGTCCAGAACGTCATCGACAAGGCCATTGAGGAGTTCGGTCGCATCGACGCCGTCGTCAACAACGCTCAGGCCAGCGCCTCGGGCGTGACCATTGCCGATCACACCATGGATCAGTTTAACCTGGCCATTTACTCCGGTCTGTATGCCACCTACCTGTACATGCAGAAGGCCTACCCGCACCTGAAGGAGACCAAGGGCTCCGTGGTCAACTTTGCTTCGGGCGCCGGCCTGTTTGGCAACTATGGCCAGTGCAGCTACGCCGCTGCCAAGGAGGGCATCCGCGGTCTGACCCGCGTCGCTGCCAACGAGTGGGGCAAGGACGGCATCAACGTCAATATCGTTTGCCCGCTTGCTTGGACCGCTGCGCTCGAGAACTTCCAGGATGCCTATCCCGAGGCGTTCAAGGCCAACGTCCACATGCCGCCGGCTGGCCACTACGGCGACGTCGAGAAGGAAATCGGCCGCGTTGTCGTTCAGCTCTGCGGTCCCGACTTTAAGTATATGAACGGCGAGACCGTCACCCTCGAGGGTGGCATGGGCCAGCGTCCTTAGGAGTTACGGCGTTTTACCAAACGCCGTAACGGGCCGACGCTGCGCGGGCCGCATTTGGACAATCTGACGTTCAACTTCAAGGGCGC
>UQZL01000061.1 GCA_900545605.1 uncultured Collinsella sp. | reverse complement strand
GACGCCCATCAGGAACACGGCGTCGTAGCCCTCGTCGGCGACCTTGTCGGCGAGCGCGGTCATCTTCTTGCCGGTCTCGTAGAGCGCCTTGCCGTCCTCGAGATAGCCCTCCTGGTCGAAATGCATGATCTCGATCTTCTCGGTTTCCTTCATTTGTCTCTCCTTTCTGGGGTTGTTTCCACATCCCCCATGCCAACGGGCATCAAAACCCGCTTACATTCCGTAACACTCAGCCGCTTTGGCCTTAAGCGCATTGACTGACTCTTCGTAGCCCTCTGCCTTGACCTCCATTTGCTTGGAGACGGCATCGAGATACGGGTGCACGTTCCATGACTTCAGACGCTCGGCGATCATGGCCGCAATCGTCTGGAAGAACACAAGATTGGGAATTGCGCTGAGCAGCGGAGCCACCTGAGGCACCGCAACCTCGTGAGCCCTACCCTTGGGATGGGCCGTGAGCAGCACCGTTTTTGCCGTAACGTTCGATAGCGCATCGGCGATATTCGCAAGACGCTCCGACCCCTGCGGATCGTCGACGATAAACACCAGATAGCCCGGAACGATCTGCATTTCGGGACCGTGGACGAACTCCTCGCCTTCGTGATGCATGGCAGGAATCTTGATGGTCTCGCTCAGCTTGAGCGCTGCCTCCTCGGCAACACCATAGTTGGGGCCGTTGCCGACGACCATGGCGGGCATGTGCTCAGAAAGCTCGAGCATGTGATCTTGGACATATGCCTCGGCGGTCTTGCACATCACGGCATTAGCCTGGATAGCCTCGCGCAGGTCATCAAGACGCTGAGCAACGCCCTTGGCGTCAATCGTTCCGCGCGCCTGACCGCCGTAAATACCAAAGAGCACCAGGTACTCAACGAGAACCTCGACGCCCAGAGTCACAAAGTCCACCGACTCGACGCCCACACCGTAGTCAAGAACGATGTCAGCGTGTTCCTTGATGGGTGCCTCGACGTTTGCCGTGAGCGCAACTGCAGCCATATCGTGTGCGCGCATGTAATCGAGCGCCGCAATCGTATTGGTTGAATAGCCGCTCTGCGAGACGGCAATGTTAAGCGCATGCTGTGGATAGGTGTGTTCAAAATCGACGAAGGCCTCGGGCGTCACAACGGACACCTGCATCTGCAGCGCATCTTGCAGGTAATCGCGGGCGCAATCCGCAGCATGGCGCGACGAACCCGAAGCAACGATGCGCAGCGCGTCAAAAGAACCGGACTGGAAAATATCAACGAGCTGCGCTACCAGCTCAGACGAACGCTCGAGGTTCTCTCCCATACGCACATGGGCAAGCTGAACGTAATCGAGCATCTTCATCGTCTCACCTCGTAATAAATCATTAGTATTTGATACCAATCACAGTTACAGGTTACGGCTTTTTGATACCTCTTTGTCGATTAATTTATCCCCTTCGGCGAACGGTCGATTTTGAGCCATGTAAGGTTGTATATACGGTCTGCTCAACGAATCAAAATTCCGTCAACTTTTCAGCCCGTTATGCAAAAAACCAGCTAGTACGTATAGGTATATCCACCCGCATCACCGCGGTTAAACGACTTGACGTACTCGATCGCCTGGCCGCTCGCATCGAAGCTTACGCACTCCAGCGTCAAGGCAAGATCACCCTGCTCCAGTCCAAGCAGGCCGGCATCTCGTGCGCCCAGTGCTTCGATATCGAGCTTTTCCTGTGCCATAACTGGCTTTCGGCCCAGCATCTCATAGGTCTCGTACAAGCTGAAGACCGACACGTCAATATCTTCGATGGTTGGGAACAGCAGGCAGGGAATCAGCGCCGTCTCGATCGATACGGGGCTACCGTTTATGCAGTTCAGGCGTCGAATGGAATAGAGCAGGTCGTCCTCGGCGATGCCAAACAGGTCAGCGTAGTATGGCCCCGCATAACGCTTGGAACGTGCGAGAATACGGACGGACGGCTCGCCGCCCGAAGCACGGACCGATTCACGGAAACCGCCCGTGCGTTCAAAAAAAGCAGGTACTTTCTGCGCCACAAAGGCACCTTTCCCCCGAACACGGCGAATCTGCCCGCGCCGAACCAGCTCATCGACAGCTCTTCGGATGGTCAAGCGTGTCGTACCAAATTCCTCGGCGAGGTCTTTTTCGGACGGAATCATGGAACCCGTGGGATATGTACCGCGCTCGATACGCTCCTCGATGCGGCGTCGAATGCGCATATAAACCGGGGTGGCATCTACTGTTTCAGCCATTGTTCACCTGCCACACTCCTCATGCCGTTCTCTTCGCCGTTATCGGCAAAGCGAAACTTTGTGGGCAAAATCACCGATTTGCAATGCTCCACAAAACGCATGTCCTTATCAAATTCAATCGAGCTCTCATAGAACACCGGCGTTCCCTCTTCTTGCTGGAGCAGCTCGGCCTCTTCGACGTTCAAACGCGAGATAGAGATATGCTCACGTCCATGCTCAACACGCACGCCGCCTTCTTTGAGCAAGACATCGTAAAGGCTCTCGCACTCAAAATCGTGCTCGGTAAGCGATGGGCACAGGGACAGGTTAACGTGAGCGGTCTCGATTGACGCCGGCTCGCCCTCAATAAGTCGAACGCGCTGCATGCGGAGCAAAGGAGCGCCTACAGACACCCCAAGCTTGTCGGCAAGCGCCTCATCCGCCTCGATGGTCCCGGTGGAAACCAGACGAGAAGAGGGGTGCAGACCGGCAGTCCGCACAGCATCGGAAAAGTTATACGTTTCCTGAAAGATGTTTAGCGGCTTGGGAGGACACACATACGTACCCGATCCGCGACGGCTCTCGAGCGTTCCACACGAGATGAGCCGCGTGATACCGGCACGCAACGCTGTACGCGAAACGCCAATCTCTTCGCACAGCACGCGCTCGGCCGGCAGGCGATCCCCGCCGGCAAGCTGATGGTGCTGGATATACCAAAGAATTCCCTCAACAGCACGATCTTTGGGGGGAATTGCATAAGATTCGCCTGCCATTGCACAGACTCCTCATTCAGAAACGTATGCCGCCAAAATTAGGCCAGCCCTCCCATGGCATCAAATTCGGCCTTGATCTTCTCGGCGACATTCCGATACGACTTATATAGACTTGAATCGCGTTTGACTTCGTCGGTCATAACGGGAATCTCTAATTTGGAAACCTCGTCTTTTCCCGTCTGAACCGCCACAACAACGCCCATACCAAGACACATATTACGCTTGGCAGCGTTTATTTTCGCCGCCTTGGCAGGATTTGCCAGGATACGCTGGGCAAATTCCTGTTTTGAAGTCACTTCCTCGGCCTCCGGATCGCCCGCCTCGGCTACTTCGCACTGCAACACGTCCGCATAGTCAAAAATCTTAGGCTCTGCACCACGCTGATGCACGGCCCACTTGCGGCGCGTGGCATCCTGGTAGATAGCCGGCAAAAATGTAAACCGCGGCGGGTCCAAAATCGTATCCGTGATGGTAAACACATCGGAATCAAAGGCATCCTGCGGGTTTTTCTTCTTGAACAGCCCCATATCAGCCTCCCGTACTAGCATTAAACAACTCATGCTGAATATAGCACCAATTTCAAGCCACTGCTTTATCGCATCGGTGCGTGGCGTCTATGGCTCGCCCAGCGGAAGAGTTCACGGACGAGGGCCGGGGT
>UQZL01000060.1 GCA_900545605.1 uncultured Collinsella sp. | reverse complement strand
GTGGCGGCCTCGGCGCTTGCCGGGCCGAGCCAAAAGGCCGCGATGCCGGCGGCGACCCCGGCGGCAAGGAGGACGTCGCCCGTTAGACAGCCAAGTGCCACCGCGCAGGTGAGCGCCGCGCTCGCGGCCGCCTCGGTGCGTCCCCAGGCGATCCACCAACCGGACATGGTGGCGGCAAAGAGCACCGCGACGGGTAGCATCGACAGGATGCCCTGCGTCTGCATGGTGGCGTTGGCCATAAGTACCAAAAAGCCCACGGCCGAGATGGCCGAGCCAATCTGCGGGGCCAGGCCGGCGGCCGCCCCAATCGCGATGGCCGCGGCAATAAGTCCGGGAAGCGCCGCGACGCCAGCCGTCTGCATGATCAAAAAGCTAAAGGCACCACACGTTAGCGCCGAGATGGCGCGCATGGTGTAATCGCGTGCGTGGCTCCAGCGCGTGCCGGCCCAGCCGAGTGCGGGGTCGACCTCGATGGTGTCGTCCTCATAGGGTAGCGATTCGATATCGTCGAGCTCCTGCTCGTCATCCGAAAGCTCGCCAACCATTTGTTCCAGGCTGCGACGGCCCTCGCGTACGCTGCCCAGACCGGCAAGGAGCTGGTCGCAAAATGCCTCGATGCTGCTGGGGCGGTCCTGCGGCATGGGGGAGAGCGCGCTCATGAGCGCGGCCTCGGCTCCCGGGGGAAAGTGTGGTATCAGCTCGCTGGGATAGGTGGCGCCGCCGATGATGCGGTCGAGCGAGTCGGCGGGCGTGGCCGCCATAAAGGGAGCGCTCCCGCACAGGCCCTCATAGATTACACAGGCGAGGGCAAAGACATCGGCGCGCTCATCGACCGTGCCGGTCTCGATATCGAGCTGCTCGGGCGGCATGTAGCCGATGGTGCCGCCGCGCGAGCCGCCAAAGCCACCGGCGGACGACAGTCGCGCCATGCCAAAGTCGGTGAGCTTTACATTGCCCGAGTGGTCGATGAGCACGTTGGCGGGCTTAATGTCCAGGTGGAGTACGCCATTACTATGGGCGAAGGTGAGCGCCTGGCCTAGGGCATCGGCAATGGCCGCGGCCTCGTCAAAGGTAAGTGAGTGACCGTCCACGCGGTGCAAAAACTCGGCCAGCGACATGCCATCGACATATTCCATAACCAGGTAGGCATAGGCTGTGTCGTGCGTAAAGTCGATGACCTGCACGATGTTGGGATGTTGAAGCATGGCGGCAGTGTGCGCCTCGCGCAGGACATCCATGATGTCGCTGGCGGGCATGCCGACACCGTTAATAAGGGGGATGCGCTTAATGGCGACGCGGCGGCGCAGGTGCGTGTCGCGGCAGATCTCGATGGAGCCAAAACCGCCGGTCGCAAGTGTCTCGAGCGGCTGGTACCGCTTGAGCAGCTCGCGAGAGCTGGTGCCCTCCAAAGGAACGTCCGGCGAGAACCGGGCGGTATGTTGCGAGAAAAGCGGCATGGCCAACCCTCGTGCGTTTAAAGTTCGTTTGCGAGCGGCGGGCGCGGGGCCGAGCCGTTCGCGGTGGCATAGATGCTGCTAGTGTAGCACGCGCAGGTGGGCGACATTCAATTTAAGCTCCGTCTGGGGTCTGGACCCTGCGTCCGGCCTAGTGCTTCTTCTTGTTCTTCTTCCGCTTGCGCTGCTTGCCCTTGTTGTCCTGGGGCTTGTCGCCCTGCTTGGCCTCGGCAGCGGCCTTCTCGGCCTTCATTTTCTTCTTCTTGGTCTCGATGCGGAGTTTTTTGTTGATGCGCGCCTTAAGGAAGGCGCCAAACTGCTCGGCATCGCCACGGACGAAGGTGTCCTTAGGAATCGTCACGCCCTGGTCGGCGAACATGGCCACAAAGATGCGCTCGCCGTCGAGCACGTGGTCGAGCTTCTCAAACGGGAAGAACTGTGACTTGCCGCTCTTGCCCCAAACCATCAGGCCGTCCTCGTTGGCGGCGACGCGGCGATAGCGGCCACCCATGGACTCGTCGGCCTCAACGGCGTCGATAAAGTCGCGGGCGAGGGTGTGGTGCAGGTTTTTGCTCCACCAGGCCAAAAAGGCGCCGAACACGATCAGGACGACGCCAAACTTGATCCAGTTGCCGCCGGCCACCAGCATGCCGATGCCGATGAGCGCGGCAATTGCCGCGGCGACATACAGCGAGCCGCGACGCCTGGGCGAGGCGACCAGGCGGGCGAAGTCGGTGACCAGGTCGTTTTCGTACTGGTACTCGTTGAGGTACAGGATGCCGTCGTCGGCTGCGGCCTGCTCCTCGAGCGCGACCTCGACCTGGTCGGCTGCTTCGGAGGGGACGAGGTTGCTCTCTGCGTCTGCCATGCTCTTTGGACTCCTATCGCGGCGGGCTCGCCGTACGGGTATTATGGAATGCAGTATGCCGTGCGACCGCATGGCCGCCGCGGCAACAAGACTCAGTATACCCGGGGGAGCACCCATGGAATCGTTGTACCGAAAGTATCGCCCGCTCACCTTTGACTCCGTGGTGGGCCAGCAGCATATCGTCTCGACGCTCGAGCACGCCATCACCGAGGGGCGCCTGTCCCACGCCTACCTGTTCTGCGGACCGCGCGGCACGGGCAAGACCACCATGGCGCGCATTCTGGCCAAGGCGCTGCTGTGCCGCAATGCCGAGGCGGCGCGCGCCGAGGGTGCAAGCGGCTGCATGCCCGACGGTACTTGCGAGGAGTGCGAGCTCATTGCCGAGGGCAACCACCCGGATGTCTACGAGCTCGATGCCGCAAGCCGTACCGGCGTGGACAACGTACGCGAGGAGATCATCAACTCCGTCAACTTTGCCCCGGTGCGCGGCAAGTACAAGATCTATATCATCGACGAGGTTCACATGCTCACGACGGCGGCGTTCAACGCGCTGCTCAAGACGCTCGAGGAGCCGCCGGCGCACGTGATCTTCGTGCTGTGCACCACCGATCCGCAAAAGATTCTGGAGACCATCCTCTCGCGCTGCCAGCGCTTCGATTTCCACCGCATCGGCAACGAGGATATCGAGCATCGCCTGGCATACGTGTGCGAGCAGGAGGGCTTCGATTACGACGACGAGGCGCTCGCCATCGTGGCGCGCCATGCCAAGGGCGGCATGCGCGACGCGCTCTCCACGCTGGAGCAGCTGAGCGTCTTTGGCAACGGTTCTGTGCATGCGGACGACGCCCGCTCGCTTTTGGGCGAGGTTTCGGACCAGATCCTGGGCGAGTTTTCCCGCGCCATTGCCGATCGCGATGTTGCCGAGCTCTATGGACTGATTCGTGTGCAGGTCGAGGAGGGCAATGACCTGCTTGAGCTGACGCGCGACCTGGTGGCGCATGTGCGTGACGTGTACGTTGCCTGCGTTGCCGGTGCCCGTGCCGAGCTGTTTGAGGGCGGCTCGGAGCAGGCCGAGGCGCTTGCTGCCGAGGCCGCTGCCTTTGGCGAGCATCCTGCCGACCGCCTGGCCCGCGTGCTGACGGTGCTCGACGATGCCGCACTGGAGATGAGGGGCGCGAGCGACGTGCGCCTGGTGCTCGAGATTGCCTGCACGCGTCTGGCGCGTCCCGAGGCTGATTTAACGATTGAGGCATTGGCCGAGCGCGTGGCACGCCTGGAGGCCATGGTTGCCAACGCCGCCGTGCCGGCGGGCGTGGCTGCTGTTCAGGCCGCCGCGCCTGCAGCATCCGTACCCGCTGCTGCCCAACAGCCGACGCTCATTTCGGG
>UQZL01000059.1 GCA_900545605.1 uncultured Collinsella sp. | reverse complement strand
GCATGCGCTGGACGCAGGTGGCGGTGTAGACGCTCTGGTAATCCCCGAGCATGCGGGAAGCGCAGGTGGTGCGCGTGCCCACGAGGTTCATGTTGTCCTTGATGGCCAGCGGCACGCCCGCGAGCGGGGGCAGCGGCTTTCCGGCGGCACGGTCGGCATCCACACGCGCAGCGGCCTCGAGCGCGAGCTCGGGCGACACCTGCAGGAACGCCTGGACTCCGCCCTCGCGCGCCTCGATGGCGGAAAGGGAGGCCTGGGCCACCTCGGTAGCGGTAAAGTCGCCGGCGGCAACGCCCGCGGCGATCTGGGCGGCGGTAAGGGAATCGAAGCTCTGAGCCATTACTCGCTCTCCCCCTCTCCCAAAATGGACGGCACGCGGAAGTAGCGGTCGCGCGCGCTGCCGGCGTTTTCGAGCGCGACGTCGAGCGGCAGGTCGCGCTCGGGCTCGCGCAGGTCATCGCCCATCACGTTGGACAGGCTTCCGATGGGATGGAACGTGGGCTCCACGTCGGGCAAGTCATATTGCAAGACGGGCTCGAGCATCTGGACGGCGTCATTCAGGTAGGACGTCATCTGGGTGAGCTCGTCATCGGTCAGTGCGATCTTTGCGTACTCGGCGATGCCGCGCACGTCTTTCTCGCTGAGTGCCATAGGCGCTCCCTTCCGCATAACAGATAAACCGCTCTAGTATACAAGGCAACGCCGCTTGGAGCAGGTGCTTTACCTAAATGCAGCGAAAACGTAACGAGGGCGGCGGTTGGCAGGCGGCGGACTGGCGGTTCTGCAACGAAACCGCACCGTCCATAGCGAAAACCGCGCCGCCCGCAACGAAAACCGTCTCGCCCGCAACGAAAACCATCACAACATTCGACGCTTTTCGTCCAAATCGCGATTTTCATCGAATGTTGTGATGGTTTGGAAGTCCCGACCACCACAAAGGTGCCTGTCCCCATTGTGGTGGTTCTGGAGAATGTCCTATGCCGAGGCCTTGGCCTTGCGGCGTTTGCGGACCGCGTGGATCACGATGTCCAGCAGCAACAGCACAATGGCCACGACCACGATGAGCACGGCAAACTCGCGCTTGCCCCAGTGGCGGCCGGCCAGCGACTTTTGCTTGTCGACATCCTTCTTGTTGTACTTGGTGCGCACGCAATGCACCAGCAGACGATGGTCATTCACGCCATAGGGCGTGCAGGTGACGAGCGTCACCTTGTCGGCGCCAGGCTCGATGGTCAGTGACTCCATCTCCTCGGGCAGCACGACCTCGGAGTCCACCATCTTATAGGCGAGCGTCTTGTTCATGGTGTGCAGCAGCACCAGGTCGCCGGGCTCCAGCGAGTGGATGTCGTCGAACATACTCAGATTGCGCATGCCCGAGTGCGCGGTGAGCACGCAATGCGTCGAGGTGCCGCCCACCGGCAGGCTCGTACCCTCCAGGTGGCCGACGCCCGCCATAAGGACTTCTTCGCTCGTGCCGTGGTAGATGGGCATGCTCACGTCGATGGAGGGGATTTCGACCCAGCTCATCATGGGGTCGCGGTCAAAGATGAGCTGCTGGGCGTAGGGCTCGATCTGGTCGGCGGGAAGCTCGGTGGCCTCGCCCGCCAACTGCTCGTTAAAGGAGCGCGCCTGGAGCAGGATGCGCTCGCGCTCCTCGGCAGACAGCGCATCCACGGTGCTGGACACCGTGCTGATCTGGTTAAACACGCCCGAGGCTTCGAGCCGGTCCAAGATCCACGGCCAGGTCATAAGGCCCACGCCAATAAGGATGATGACGATGGTGATGAGCCGGTCGGCCCAGCGCGGCAGTCGCTTGCGGCGGCGCTTAGGCTTTGGTTGAGGTTTGGGCTGAGGGCTTGAGCCACCGTTGTCCGCGGCGTTATTGCTCTTCATATGTTTGGCGCCCTGCACCATCGCCGGTCACTCCTCTACAACTCAAGTTGTCTAAACAAATAATAGCCGATTAGCGAGCTTCCGCGCCGGACAACGCAGCTAGACTGCACCGTCCAGTCGAGGATAAGCCAGCATTTGAGTTTTCAAAATGTCCCGAATCGGCTGGGCGATTCGGGATACAATGTCAATAGAAAACGACGCACCCCGCGTAAGTGTACGAGAGCGCGGGCGGCCTAGTTTTCTGGTTTTGTTAAATGCCCGGGATCCGACCCCCGGGCATTCTTATTTGCGCTTGTTGCGGCGCAAATGCCTTCTACCGTCCGCACCGCGCGTGCGCCTACGGACCTTAAACCGAACCTCATACGAGTCAAGAAACGCGATGACGAACGAGCCCACCGCCGCGAGGGCAGCGAGCGCGTTAAGGAATTTCAGCATATGGTGACCTCCGATCGAGTCGTCGGCCGCCCGCGCACGGAATGCGTCGCAAGGGTATTTTACTGCGAGCGTATGCACCCACAGCTGGTAAACGCAATAATTGCAAACATCTGTTCGATATTCATACGCTTGATCCATCGGGCAATGGAGCCTGGCTGCGTTGTCCAAAAAAACGGGGCAGACTCCGCACTGGAGTCTGCCCCGAAAAGAGAATGGCAAAGCAAGAACGTGGATGGACGAGAAGAGTGTCCGCAAGTCTCATGGCCATCACATCCCACCTGCCAAAGGGATGGGAGAGCGGGCGTTACTCCTTCTCGGACTCCTCAGCCTGCTTACGGCTGCGAATGAGGTGCGCCACGCCGATGCACAGCACCGCGCCACCAGCGATCCAAGTGAAGGTCACGCCGTTAAGGCCGGTCAGCGGGAGGTTGGAGCCCTTCTTGTCAACGATGGTGAAGCTGAGCTTGCCGACTTCAGCTTTCGCGGAGCCCTCCTGAACAACATCTTGACCTGCCACAATGGCGCTCGTCGTGTCGGGCGTCACATTCGTACCGTCCTGATTGAGCGTGCGGCTGATAGTAAAGGTCACACCGTTTGCCGCGGAATTGTTGTAGCCAGGCGCAGGCTTAACCTCCGTGAGGATATAGGTGCCCTCATCGAGGCCGACAACGTTGATCTTGCCTTGGGAGGTGGTGGTCAGTATTGCTTCATTCTCATTTGACGTCGTGGTGCCGTCGGCCTTGATAAATTTGCCGGTGCCTTGCTCCTTCAGCGTGAATTCGACGTCTTTGAGAGTCTTGGGGTTGCCGGCCTCATCATCATCGCTGCCAACCTTGGTAACGTCGATACCATAGGTGTAGTCGTAGGCCGGATGGTCAACCGTGGTACCGGTGCCATTGGTGTGCGGGTTGTTGGAATAGGTCAACTTGACATTGTTCACCTGGGCCATGCCGAGCATATCCGCGTTAATCTTGCCAGCAACCAGTTTTGCCTTATAGTTCACATAGACTGTCGAACCACCGTTAACGTTGATGAGATTGCCAGCCTTATCCTTTGCTTCTTTGAGGTTCTCGAAGGAAACAGTGAGCGTATTCGTGCTTTCCCCCGGGACATAGGTCGCACTGTAGCAAGCGGAATCCACGACTGAATCGCCAATCTTGACCTCAACGACTGGGTTACCACCCTGAAGCTCTGGAACCATCGTGGAGGGGAGCTCGTCAGTGAAAGCGTAGCTGTACTTGACATACGTGTTAATGTTGCTAGCCACAGTGCCGGCAAGCTGATATTCAACAGGCTGTTCAGCAGCGGAGTCGGCAGCCTTGTTGGCTGCGGTAAAAACATCCTTGCTATCGTCCGTAACAAACTTGCCGTTCTTGTCATCCTTTACGGCCTTGGTCACGTTGGGGACGTCCTTCTTGGGGGCCACGTTAACGTCAGAGCCACCGACGATGGTGAAAATCGGCGAGGTATACGCATCAGTATTGCCATTAGCACCGTTGGTCGTACTGGGCGTATCGGTCACGAAAAGCCAGTAGCCATTATCAAGATCCTTAAAGCTACCTTTGGTGGAATCGCTTGGCTTTGTCCACGTGAGGGTCTCGTCCCCTTCCAAGGCCTTGGCAATCAAGTCAAGAGTTGTGCCAGTATCAACCGCCGTAGTCTCTCCAAAATTAGAGCCCTGAGTCGTGCTGATGAACTCCGCCCACGTCTGGGCGTCAGCATCTACTTCAGGTGCTCCAGTAACGTCTTTGAGCGCAGTCGTAACGAGGGTTTTCACATTACCCGGAGCCCACTGAATATCGGAAAGAGTCTTAGCGGCCGAGCCATCCCAGCTCCCATCGCCCTTCTGATTCTGCGTGACCTTCGCGGTGAAGATCTGAATGCCCTTGAATGTCGTGCCGGTGTATGTTTCGTCGGTGATAGCCACCTTACCCTTCTCCGTGGCCACCGTCGGCGTGCCCGCCGCAAACGCCATGGTCACCGGGGCCATCACGCCGCCGAAGCTCAGCGCTGCTGTGAGGCCGGCGGTTACTGCCAGGCGTGCGATGTTCTTGCTCATGCTCATCTTCTTTTCCTCCGTTTTCCGTTTGATTCCCATTCGATCGGTCATCATCTGTCTGTGTCTTAGCATCTGCTTCGCTACGTCTCGCCCCGCTCTCTGTGGGGCTGCCAGCTACTCTTTATGGCTGCCACCTCCCCGCTTGACCAGGAGCGCGACCACGATGAGCGCGGCTCCGGCGACCGCTGCGGCGGCCGCGGCGTACATTGCCATATCGCCAGTCGAGGGCATAAAGCCTCCGGTGGTAATGCTAGGGGGTGTGCCGGTGGGCGTATTGATGAGCGACGCCTCCAGGCTGCCTGTCGACCCGTCCGCGCTGTCGGCGCGCAGGGGCGACTCGGCCGTGATGGTGAGTTTGGGCTTGGCGGCGGCCACCTGGTCGACGTCCAGGCCCTCGGCCTTGACCGTCACGGAGCGCATGCCCTCAAAGGCGGTGTAGCCCTTGGGCGCCTTGAGCTCGCGGACCTCCAGCTTGCCCGAGTCCACGCCCGAGACGGTCACGCGGCCGTCCTCGCCCGTGGTGACGGTGGCCTTGCCCTCTGCATCCCACGTGCCGTCGGCCGCCAGTGTGCGACCGCGGTCGTCGGCGATGCTCAGGACCGCCCCGGCAAGCGGCTTGTCGCCGTCGCTGCCGCGCTTGGTGAGCGCGAGATCCCAGGTGTAGGCGCACGCGTCATCGCTCGGCGTGCGGGTGAAGCCGGCGTCGCCGGACTGGTCGGCAAAGGGAGAGCGCGGGTAGCGCAGGTAGACCTCGTTGGGGTTGCCCTTCGCGATGCCGTGGTTGCATGCGCTGTTGAGCGGCGCGTTGTACACGGCGACCACGCGGGCGCCCGCGGTGAAGGCGTCGGCCCCGCCGAGCGCGGCGATCAGGTCGCCGGTGCGCACGGTGAAGGTCTTGCCGTCGGCCGCTACCTTGGTGGCGCACTGGGCCGTAATGTCGGTCCACCCCTTCGCGGGCTCGGTGCCG
>UQZL01000058.1 GCA_900545605.1 uncultured Collinsella sp. | reverse complement strand
CCCGGCGGCATCCGCTGCCCCCGCTGCTACGTCCGCGCGCCAGGGCGGTATGCCTTGGGACCGTGGTGCTGCTGTTCCGGCTGCCCAGCCTGCGCCCCGTTCTGCGTCCGTGTCAGCTTCCAAGCCTGCAGCGCCTGCGCCTCAGCCCGTTGCGGCCCCCGCGTCTGCCACCGCTCCGGCACCTAAGCCCCAGTCCAACAATGCCGCCCAGGTTGCCGCCGCCGGTGCTGCCGAGACGCCCGCGGTCGAGGATGCCGGAGAGCTGCAGCGCAAATGGGCCGAGGTTGTCGAGCGTGTCAAGGCACGTCAGGCTTCCTACGCAGGGCTTTTGCTCAACGCCCGCGCCACGGCCGACGACGGCTCCAAGCTCACGGTCTCGTTCCCCGCGGGTTCGACTTTTGCCATTAAGATGCTCGGTCGCGCCGATACGCAGTCGGTGGTCCTGCCGACGGTCTGCGCGGTCTTCGGTCGTCGTACCGTCGACTATGTCCTGGATGGGGGTGGCACGCCGGCTCCTCAACATGAGGAGCATTCTCCATCTGCACGGGCTGCGGCATCTGCGGACCCGCAACCCGTGTCCTCGGCGGCCCCTGTATCCTCGAGCGCCAGCGCGTCGCAGCAGCAAGCGGCGCCGGTAGCGGCATCGACCCCGTCGGCGCCTAAGCCCGCGGCGCCCAAACCGGCTGCTCCGACACCCGCGCCCAAGCCCGTCTCGCCCGCGCCCAAGTCGTCTGACCTGGGCAAAGCCCCCTGGCTACGCTCCGACAACCCCGCCGGCGCTCCTGCCACGGGTAAGCTCCCGACCGAGCCCGCACCTCGTGCGCCCGAGCGCTCGGCTGCCCCCAAGGCTCAGCCTGTCGCGCAGTCCGCGCCGTGGGAATCCGAGCAGGTGCCCTACGACGACGCTATGGTCGGCGGCTTCGCTGTCGATGCGAGCGGGGACGATCTGCCTCCGTTCGACGTGCCGGGTGCGGCGTCCGCGCCCAAGTCCGCTGCAACTGCCCCCAAAGAGGAGGGCGCTCCTGCAGCTCCCTGGGAGTCCAACCCCGGTGCGGGCAGCCCCTTCGGCCATCAGGGTGCAGCCCCGAGCATCCCGCAGACCGAGGACGAGGCCAAAGCCCTCATCCGCAGCGTCTTCGGCCAGTCCACCATCTTCAAACCGGTGGAGTAACCGTGCGGGCGGGTATGCTGCTCAAGAAGAGATCTCTTTGCCCGGGCGCATCTGTATTTCGGACATGTGCAACGCGGTGCCGCGTATCTCGCATTCGAGCAGACAGGTACGTGACGGTCGGCCTAGGATGCTGAGGTCGATACGATACGTCGCATGGCTGTCCGTGTGCTCGACTTGCTCGGCGTTGACGGTTGCTCCGATTGTCAAGAAAGCGCCTAGTTCGGCATCGACAATCTTGGAGTCCTTTATCTTGACCTTGAACTCTTGGTAGAGGGACGGGCTGTTGTAGTAAATGGTTCGAGTTCCGTCGGTGCACTCATCGGTCGCTTCCCATTTGACGACGGGCTGGTCCGAGCTGGCTATCAGTAGTTCTGCTCCAAAGGCTATAGCATGGGTGATGATAACCAGCAATGCCCAGCCGACAAAGAGATAGAGAACCACATATGCAACGGGGTGTTTTGAGCGGATGTTTTGGAGCACGTCGGGGGCATTCATGGGGCACCTCCAAATTGCTATCTATTGCAATCAAATTATACCCCGCCGTCATGAGCGCCGCCTCGAGCAGTGGCTCGGCATTTAGCCATTTAGTGGTACGCATTAAATGTCGGATTCCGGCTCTACAAGATTTAGCTTTCAATATTATGCAGATGCGAATTATTCAACTTTGCATAATCTATGGGTGCGGCTTGCACTCCAGGACATGTATATCGACTGAGGTAACACGTCCGCCCCGCTCTCTCGCAGCGCGCCGTGGTACGATTTTTGAGTTTGAAAGTCCCGCCGTGCTCCGGCTGCCCTTGCAGCTTGTCGCGCGGCCGCACGTAAAGGAGCCATCATGGCCGGTATGAACATGCAGCAGATGATGAAGCAGGCTCGCAAGATGCAGGAGCAGCTTGCCGCCGCGCAGGAGAACCTCAAGTCCCAGACCGTCGACGCCTCTGCCGGCGGCGGCATGGTCAAGGTGACCGTTAACGGCGAGATGGAGCTCGTCAACCTCACCATCGATCCCGATGCCCTCGATCCCGAGGACGTCGATATGCTGCAGGATATGATCATGGCTGCCGTCAACGAGGCCGTCCGCGGCGTCAACGAGCTCGCCAACAAGCAGATGGGCGCCATCACCGGCGGCCTCAACATCCCGGGCATGCCGTTCTAAGACACGCATATATATGAGTGCGAATCACAGTCTGCAAAAACTGCTCGATGAGCTGGGCCGTCTGCCGGGCATTGGTCCCAAGTCGGCCCAGCGCATCGCCTATTACCTGCTCGAGGCCGATGCCGAGGAGGCCCGCCGCCTGGCCGAGGCCATCCTGGAGGTCAAGCAGGAGGTCCACTTTTGCAGCCGTTGCTTTAACTACGCCACGGCCGACGAGTGCTCCATCTGCCAGGACCCGATGCGCGATACCACTCGCATTTGCGTGGTGGGCGAGCCGCGCGACGTCCAGGCAATCGAGCGCACGGGCAGCTACCATGGCCTGTACCATGTGCTGGGCGGCGTGATCAGCCCCATGGACAAGATTGGTCCCGAGCAGTTGCACATTCGCGAGCTGCTGGCGCGCCTGGGCCACGAGGATATCCATGAGGTCATCATCGCCACCAACCCCAACATCGAGGGCGAGACCACGGCGAGCTACCTGGCCCGCACTATCAAGCCGCTGGGCGTCGAGGTGTCGCGTCTGGCGAGCGGCCTGCCCGTGGGCGGCGACCTGGAGTATGCCGACGAGCTTACACTTGGCCGCGCCATCGAGGCCCGTCGCGCGATTTAGGTGGCGAGCCTGCTCCTGCCGTATGTTTTCCTCGCGACGCACGGGGTAGTCATAATTTCCCCGTGCGACTGTGAGTTTGTTGTGCAACAAAGATGCTTCGTATCCGCTTATCGCATGGACGCTTCCGCTCGCATCCTTAATTTGCCCATTCGTTGCGCAACCTTTTGGGTTCGCTGATACACTCAAATATGGATTTGAATGAATGCGCCGCTTCTGAGCGGCGTGTTTTTGTTGGAGGAGAACGCATGCGGCCCGGTGGCACTCAGACAAAGCGCGGCGCCGCGGTGCGCATGCGACGCCGACTGGGCTTGGCGCCGCGGGCGTACGCACTGCTATCGTGCTCGCTGGTGCTGGTCATAGCTGGCGTTTCTGCCTATGGCATGACCGTGCCGTCCATGATGCAGGCGCATGCCGCACGCGAACCGCGCGTGGGGCATGAGGTCAAAAGTGATTTGGGCACCACGACTGGATATGCTTGGGCAAGTGTGGTCGCGCATGTTGTGTTTGGCACCGACGATGCGGACGGCGCCGAGGCCCCGGACAACGAAGTCACGCTTGCCAATGGCAAAACCATCGTGCTCACCAACACCAAGATCATCAATCGTCTTTCCAATAACAGCGTTTCGTCCGTTGTGAACAAGGCCGAGCAGCAAAAGGGACAGGATACGCAGCAGTCGGGGAAGCCCGGCGGCTCGGATGCCTCTAGCTCCGGCTCCAGCTCGGATTCGGCGAGCGCGGGCGGTGGGTCCGGGTCGGACTCCTCTGCCGGCGGGTCTGGGAGCGGCGGCTCGACAGGCGGCAACGCTGGTAACGACGCGAGCTCTGACGGGCTCTCGGCAGCTGAGGAGGAGAGCATCCACAGCTGGCTCGTGACCAAGTACAACATGCTCGACGGCTACGTTTCTCGTGCCAATGAAGTGGTCTCGACCTATAACTCTACAGGGGATCCCAGGTCGTGCGACAGCTTGGTCGGGGAGATGTTTGTCATCCGCGCCGAGTTTGGTCGCCAGACATTCTCGCCCAGATCAAAGTGGTATCAGCAGTACGCCAATCTGTGGGGTTGCTATACCAACCTGTGCCAATGGGTCGGGCATTACGGCGATGACGATGTCGCGCTCAGTAACTTCAACAACAATGTGGCGGCGCTTGCCCTATGATGACCGATCTTGCACCCACTGCAGCCCAATCGCTCGGCTGCGATCCCATGGTTGGCCTGCGTCTGGCGCGCGTCGACGGATTTGAGCCCGCTGTCGCGCTCGGCCAGGACGAGCTGTCTGCCTATATGCGTCGCTTTTCGATGCTCTTTGCCGACGACACTACCATGCGCCGTGGCGGTATCGGCCGCGTGACGCGTGCCGTCAACGCCCAGGGCGAGGCCGTGGCGCTCAAGCAGCTCATTTTACCGACGCGCGATGAGTTTGACGACGATGCCGCTCACGAGGCGCTGGTCGCCAAGTTCAAAGCGGCGTTTCGCGAGGAATACGAATGCCACCGTGCCCTTTCGGGCCTTAAGGGCTTTCCCCGCCTCTATGGATGGGGCGAGGTCGATGGTGTGCCTGCGATTGTCATGGAATGGGTCGAGGGCGAGACGCTCGCCCGCCTGCGCTCGCGACTCGCCGTAGACGATGCCGGGCGCTTGTCGCCGCTTGTGGCGGCGCGCCTGGGCCGCGATCTGTTCGATCTGCTGTGCCGTATGAGCCTGGTGGGCGAGGGCTTTGTCCATCGCGATATCTCGCCCGCTAACATTATGGTGCGCACGGCGCGTCTGCCGCTCGACCAGCAACTCGCCGAGGGTAGCTTTGACCTGTGTTTGATCGACTTTGGCTCGTCGTTGGCGCTCGAGCCCGCATCGGCCGTGGCGGGGGCTGGCGGCAAGGCGTCCTTTACCGAGCGCTATGCCACACTGCGCCGCGCGACGGTTGCCTACGCTCCGCCCGAGATGCTTACCGACGATATCGTTGATCTGCGCGTTTTGCGCATGTCGCCGGCAATCGACGTGTATGCGGCGGCGAGCACGGTCTACGAGCTCATTGCCGGTGTCGCGCCGTACGAGGCGACGCCGAGTGCTTCGGGCACCTCGGGTTCGCGCAAGAAAACGCGTGACATCGCCAGTCCCTATCGCCTTAAGATGGACGCTCCGCCCGATTATCCCGTCGGCGCCCACGCGCCTGGATGTGACTTGACCCAGCTCCTTCGTCGCGAGCCCGATGTGGCGCTCGCCGCGGCCGAGCAGGCCCAGCAGCTGGGGCTCGAGCCGGATTCCGAGGAGCTGCGCGATGCGTTGGCGTTTGTCGACGCCCGGCTGTTCGATGTGGTGATGGCCTGCCTGTCCAGCCATCAGCAGGACCGTCCCGAGCCGGCGGCGGTCGAGGCGGCACTCTCGGCGTTTTGTGACCACTATGCGCAAAATGTCGGTCGCTCGCTTCGTGGCGAGCCGCTCACGCCGTGCCCCATGGATGCGTCCGGCCGCGCGGTTCGTCGCGCGCTGATGGTC
>UQZL01000057.1 GCA_900545605.1 uncultured Collinsella sp. | reverse complement strand
GCAGGGGGAGCGATATTTTGCAGCACGAAGTGCGCAACAAAATATCGCTCATGCCCGAGGACGCGCCGGGAGGCAACACCGATTCGGGGCCGAACATATAGATCTACCAGCGCATTTACAAATTCGTAAACTTTTTTGAAAAAAGTGCTTGCACAGTTCTCGAATCATAGGTTATTATCTTCTTCGTTGAACGCGCGGGTCCAACAAAATGAACCGCGAATCAACAACATAGCATGTCGGAGTGGCGGAATTGGCAGACGCGCTAGCTTGAGGTGCTAGTGACCGCTTTTTGGTCATGCGGGTTCAAGTCCCGCCTCCGACACCATCGCATTTGAGAAGCCTCTTCGGAGGCTTTTTTGTTACCGATAGACGGTGAGGTCCACGATGGAAACGCTTGAACGCAACGAGTGGGCAGATGTTGCCCAACTGGTCGAGATCACGAGCGATGCTGTCATCATTTGCGAGCTCGACGGAACCATTCTGCATGTGAATAATCGCTTACTTGGTTTGATGTGCGAGGAACGCGCCGACGTCATTGGTGGAGATGTTAAAGACGTCCTGTACTCGTCCGCTTTTGAACGTGCGACGGAACATCGTCTGCCATTTGAAACTGATGGCTCCGAGAACGAACTGATGCTCAAGCTGAGTGACGGCTCCTTTATCCCCGTCTTGGTTCGTGCGGGCTCCGTATCGCCTCCACGCATCTTTGGGCGCCGCGCGCCACGTGTCCTGGTGGCGCTCCATAGCATCGAAGAACAGTATTCGCACGACCGTCAGCTCAAGCGTGCTCTTTCGGAGCTTAGAGTGGCTAACAAGCGCCTCTCTGGCACGCTCTCGGTCATTATGAGTACCGTGGGCTCCGATGAGTTACCCAGCCTACTTGATACCGTTTTGAACCAGCTTGTAGGAACGCTCGATGCTTCGGGTGCTGCTATCTATTTTTCTGAGAGCGGCGGTTTTAAACTTCGCGGTGTTTCCAAGGAGCTGTACGACAGCTACCTGCCTGAGTTTTTGCCGTATGGCGCTGGCATTCCGACGTATGTTCTTCGTGAGTCGCGTGCCTGTCGCTTGTCGATTCAACAGGACCTTAAGGGTGATAAGGCCGCCTCCGGTATGTTTATGGACCTGGACAATCGTTCTAAGCACCTGTTGCGTATGCAGGATATGCCTCCGTACCGCAGCGAGATCTGTCTTCCCGTTTTTTACGGTACGCAGATTCTTGGCGTGCTGGAAGTTGGTTGGAAACGCCCCCAGGCACCGCTCTCCTATGACGTTAATGTGCTCGAGGTCATTTGCGATTACCTATCTATCCAGCTGGTCGGCATGGCATCGAGCCTTCGCTCCCGTCGCACGGCCGAGCTTGGCCGCTCGCTCAATGTCTTACGTGATGAGTTGTTTACCTTTCTAGACGATTCCGCCGCGGCTACCCAGGCGGTATCGTCCGAGATCTGCAATATGCTCAACTGCCATTTTTGCCCTGTTGAGTATGACGCCAGTCTGGACTCCTACGTCATAGATTTTGAAGGCGGCAGTCGCGTTGCTTTGCCGGACGATCCCGAGAAGCTTTTCTTTTCCACGACGGCGCCGGCGGCACGTCTGGGGGCTGGCCCTGATGGCTTTGAGGCATCTGTTTTGGGCGGTACGAGTGCCGAGGACCTTAAACACGTTCGTATAACTCGCGTTGACGAATCGATGCCTATGGGAGGCTGGCTTAGGGCGCATGGTCTGCCTTGTCAAGGTCTCTACGTCGACTCCGGCATCGAGGCGGGGCGCCCGCGCTCTGAGGGTGATGGCAAGCACAGTAACGACGCGATTGTCCCTGCTTCTGTTGCGAAGAGACCGACAACGCGCGCGCTGCTGCTTCGTGATGGTAGCCAAGAGCCGATTGATGACCTTGAATATGACTACTTGGTGCACTTGGCGCATGACTTTGAACTGATCTACGAAGGCGAATCTCAAAAGCGCGAGGAGCGCCATATCGCTCAGACGCTCCAGATCGGCATGAGAAATTCCCTGGGGGATGTTCCGGGTATCGCAACCGATTCGGTGTACCTGTCGGCCACGAATTCGGCGTTGGTCGGAGGCGATTTCTATACGCTCATTCGTCTTCCCGACGACTGCGCCGTCATGATTCTGGGTGATGTGTCTGGCAAAGGCATTGAGGCCGCATCGATGTCCGCGCTCGTCAAGACGGCCCTGACGGCATATGCCTGGGAGGGCGCTGGACCGGCCCGCATGGCACGCTCCCTTAACAGCATGCTCATGGGCTTTTCGAGGGTCGAGACGTTCGTGACGGCCTTTATCGCCAAGATTGACCTTAAAGCCGGACGCGCAACGTATTGTTCGGCGGGCCATCCTCCGACCATGGTCATCAGGCCAGAGTCGATGCCGCTGGGTGGCGGCGAGGCCCGTGGGGGAGAGGTTGAGCTGCTTGGATGCCAATCGGGCGTAATCGGTGCCTTTGAGAGCATGGTGTACGAGACAGGCGTGTTTACGTTCGCCCCCGGCGACATGCTATTTATGTATACCGACGGAACAATCGAAGCACGTGATCGCTCGGGTGCTTTCTTTGGCGAACAACGCCTTCGCGACCTTCTGCTCTCTGTCTCGGGTGAGGGCGTATCGGGAATCTGCGGCAAGGTCTTGGGCGAGCTTGACCGATTTACCGAATCGGCGCTGGACGATGACATTGCATTGGTGTCCCTTGAGTTTTTACGGGGTCGTTCATAGACGACGCTGGGCGGGCTGAATCCGTACGGTTGGGGAAACGAATGCATCGAGTGGGCTTTTTTGGGGAACCATGGTCGTATGAATGAGTGGAATGACATAGCGGTTTTGACGCCACCAGGCGATATCGACATCGCCACGGTGCCTGCGCTGCGTCGGCGGTTGGATGCTTTGATTGGCCGCGGCGTGCGTCGTGTCGTCATCAATTGCCAGACCGTGGGCTTTATCGACTCGACGGGTTTGGCGTTTTTGCTTACACGTGCTAGAGAGCTTATGAGGCATGAGGGGCTGCTTTCGCTCGTTAACGCCTCCGATGAGGTCGTTCGCTTTTTGGAAATTGCCCGGCTTGTCGACATCCTTCATGTCGCGGGCCCGGCGCGGGAGTCGATTCCCGCCATTCCGGTGGGGGAGTTGCCGCGATGGAGCAAGAGCGTCGAAGTGCAGCGAGGCATCGAGAATCTCCCGTATTATCGGCACCGTGTGGCCGAGCTCCTCGAATCGCTTCCCCTGAGGCGTGACGAGCGCTACGATGTCGCATTGGCGTCGGGGGAGGCGCTGGGTAATGCCTATGACCATGCAGGCGGTATTGGGTGCGTCCTGACGGTTCAGGCCTATGGCGATCGCGTTGTGGTTGAGGTGCTTGATCGAGGTGCCGGCTATTCTATCGATGAAACGAGCGAACCGGTCGCATCTGAGGAGCGCGGCCGTGGTATCAAGCTTATGCGTATGCTCGTCGATAACGTGGAGGTTGCTCGTCGTACGGACGGCGCCGGCACGCGCGTGCAGATGGTGAAGCTGTTTAGCGGAGCGCTGGAATCGTGTGCCTAGCCAATCGCTTTAGCGCGTTTAGCTACTAAGAACATGCGGCAGACAAGTTTTTTGAAAAAAGTACTTGCGTCTTTTGGACAACTCGCGTAAATTAATAACCCGCAAGCGGACATGGCTCAGTTGGTAGAGCACAACCTTGCCAAGGTTGGGGTCGCGGGTTCGAGCCCCGTTGTCCGCTCCAAACGCAACAGCCCGGCTACCACGGTAGCCGGGTTTTTTGTATCCATCGTATGGGCTTGAACCCGAGAGGGAGCGAGCGTTTTGGGTCGTGGCTGTGGCGTTGTTTGCCGCGAATGTCCGCTTTGGGCGTATCATCGTGGGCATCTCGCATAACCTCGTTGCAAGGGAGATACGCCCCATGGCTACAGAAAAGTCTTCTTCGCGCTCATGGATGTCCGACGCTGCGATCTATCAGATCTACCCGCGCTCGTTTAAGGATTCGACTGGTTCGGGTCTGGGCGATATCGCGGGCATTACCCAGCAGATGGACTATCTTGAGCGGCTGGGTATCGAGGCCATCTGGCTGAGCCCGTTTTACCCATCGCCTCTTGTCGATGGCGGCTATGATGTGGCGGACTACTGCGATGTCGACCCACGTCTCGGCTCGCTTGACGACTTCGATGACATGATCGCTGCGGCTCACGCGCGCGGCATCAAGGTCATCGTCGACATCGTGCCCAACCATTCATCCAACCAGCACCCCTGGTTCAAAGCCGCTCTTGCCGCCGGCCCCGGATCTCCCGAGCGCGCCCGTTATATCTTCCGCGATGGTTGCGGCGAGCATGGCGAGCTGCCTCCCACCAATTGGAATGCCAACTTTGGCGGCCCCGCATGGACGCGTGTTGCGGACGGTCAGTGGTATCTGCACATGTTTACGCCCGAGCAGCCGGACTTTGACTGGTCATGCCCTGAGGTTCACGCGCTCTTTTGCGACGTCCTGGCGTTTTGGAGCGATCGAGGCGTCGACGGCTTTCGCATTGATGTGGCGCAGGGTCTCGCCAAGGATCTCGACCGCGATGACCTCGACCGGTGGCATCTCGCCGAGGGCGATGACATGGTTGACGACGGCACCCATCCGCTGTGGGACCGCAATGAGGTCCACGAGATCTATCGCGAGTGGCGCCGCGTGTTCGACCGCTATAATCCGCCGCGCAGCGCCGTTGCCGAGGCGTGGGTGTTGCCCGAGCGCCAGTATCTCTACGCGCGTCCCAGCGAGCTTGGCCAGACATTCAACTTTGAGTTTGCCAAGGCCACTTGGACCTATGATGACATGCACACTGCAATCGAGAAGGGCTTGAAGGCAGCCGTCGAATCCGATTCCGCCTCGACCTGGGTACTCTCCAACCACGACGTGCCGCGCGTGGCGACACGCTATGCCCTGCCGCAAATCAAGGCGACGCGCTACCACCAGATTGCGCTCGACTGGCTCTTACGCGACGGGTCGTCTTATGACGAGGACCGTGAACTCGGCGAGCGCCGCGCGCGGGCGGCCCTTTTGCTTGAACTGGCGCTTCCGGGCTCGGCATACGTGTATCAGGGTGAGGAGCTCGGCCTTTTTGAGGTGGCTGATATCCCGTGGGCTGCACTCGAAGACCCTACTGCGACCAATACGCACGGACCGAAGCGTGAGAAGGGGCGCGACGGCTGTCGTGTGCCCCTGCCGTGGGTGGCGGCGGACGATCCCGCGCATGGCGGATCGTTTGGGTTTTCGCCGGCAGACGCCGATGCGGCGCCCCATCTGCCGCAGCCTGCATGGTTTTCCGATTATGCTGCCGATAAGGAAGAAGCGGACCCGACATCGATGCTTGCGCTCTATCGTGACGCCCTCTGGCTGCGGCGCAAGCTGCGCGGGTGCGCCAACGATCTTGCGTGGCTCGATCTTGACGGGCGCACCGGTCTTGCGGATGGTGCCGAGGGCGCTGAGGGCGGCGTCATCGCCTATCGCCGCGATAACGGCTGGACGTGTGTGACGAACTTCGGTGCAGCACCCGTGGAGCTGCCGGCGGGCAGGGTCCTGCTCACCTCATCACCGCTTTCAGACGGCAGGCTCGCGCAGGACAGCTCTGCCTGGATCATGCTCGGTGATATGTAGGGGCATCTCGCTGCGAGCCTGCGTTTGTTCGCGCCTTTCGTGACGACTGATGCCCTCGCGAGAGCGTCGCAAAACTTTTCAAAAAAAGTTCTTGCATAGGATGCGGGCATCACGTAAGATTAATCCTCGTAAGCGGACATGGCTCAGTTGGTAGAGCACAACCTTGCCAAGGTTGGGGTCGCGGG
>UQZL01000056.1 GCA_900545605.1 uncultured Collinsella sp. | reverse complement strand
TAAATGCTGTATTTATGCGGATAATCGGATTTTCTATATCAAGTTTAAAATAAATAATAATAGCAAATGAACGGAGGTGCGCGGTTGAATCTGACCTTTGAGGGATTCTTAAAAGGCTATTGCCGAGAGCTATCCGGACAGCAGTCGCTCAGTTTTAGAAAACTGGTTAAGCAAGCGACGACGGTTGCGCCGCGCGTGGCGGAGCCCCTGTTTTTGCTCGCTTTGGCACAGGGTAAAGCCGAATACGTTCTGGGCTTATCCGAGGGTTCGTGGATGGAAGAGGGTTACCGAGGCGTTTTGTCCTTGTACGCCCAAACGGGTAGCCTGGCATCTCTATGCGCCGAGGACAAACTTCCTAATCGTTATGCCAACGTTTGGCGTGCGTATAGAGCGGTGAAGGAAAAGCCAGTGGCGGACAGAAGAATCAACGCCCTGATGCGAAAAAGAACGTTGGGAGCGCTAGAGGAATCGGGTGTAACGCGCTACGGTCTCTGCCGCGATTTGAATCTGAATAAGGGAAACGTGTACGCATATTTAGCCGGCGACGACTCAAAAGTAAGTAGGGAGACGGCGCGCCGCATTATGGAATATGCGGAAGAGAGGGGCGCGGGAGAGCGGGACGAGTGCTCCGTGTGTGTGACGGGGTAAGATTGATCGCGGTTTTGATTGGTGTTCGATTGGGTTTGTTGGACGGAGTCTATGTCTGCTATTGATGTTGCGCTTGTTGTGATCGCCTTGGTGGCGGTGGGGGTTGCTGTGGCTTGTGCCCTCCAGCTCAAGAGCCTGCGTGCCGAGTTGCGGGAGCGTGGCGACAGTAGCGCGGAAACGCTGGCAGCGCTCGAGCAGGCCAACAACGCGCTCGATGCCCTGAACGTTACGCTGGCCGAAACCCGCCGCACGGCCAATGCCATCGCGCAGCAGCAGACGACCGATGCGGCCGTGGAGCAGCAACGTTACCTGACCATCACACGCGAGTTCTCGCAAGCTGGTGACCGGATGGATGACCTGCGCCGCGAGACGGCCCAACAGCTCGGCGCCAATCGCGAGGGCATCGAGCATCGCCTGGACAAGGTGCGCGAGACGGTCGATGTTCAGCTGGGCGCCATCCGCAAAGACAACAACGTGCAGCTCGATCAGATGCGTGCGACGGTGGACGAGAAACTCTCCCGTACGCTCAACGATCGCCTGTCTGCATCGTTTAAGCAGGTGAGCGACCAGCTCGAGGCCGTGTACAAGGGCCTGGGCGACATGCAGTCTATCGCCACCGGCGTGGGCGACCTTAAGCGCGTACTGGGCAACGTCAAAGCGCGTGGCATTTTGGGCGAGGTGCAGCTGGGTGCAATCCTGGCGGACATCCTGACGCCCGACCAGTATCTGGAAAACGTTGCCACCAAGCCTGGCGCCTCGGAGCGCGTTGAGTTTGCCGTCAAGCTGCCGGTGGACGAGGGTGATCCCGTGCTGCTGCCGATCGACTCCAAGTTTCCGGGCGACGCGTACGAGCACCTGCTCGACGCCCAGGAGTCTGGTGATGCTGAGGCCGTCGCCGCAGCGCGCAAGACGCTTGATATGATGGTGAAACGCGAGGCCAAGGACATCTGCGAAAAGTACCTGAGTGTGCCGGCAACGACCAACTTTGGCATCATGTTCGTGCCGTTTGAGGGGCTGTACGCCGAGATCGTCAGCCGCCCCGGGCTTATCGAGATCCTGGGCCGCGACTATCACGTCAACGTAGCCGGTCCCAGCACCATGGCCGCCATTCTCAACAGCCTGCAGATGAGCTACCAGACGTTTAGGCTGCAAAAACGTACCGACGACGTACTGCGCGTGCTCTCCGCAGTCAAGGCCGAGCTGCCGCGCTATCAGGCGGCGCTGCGCCGCGCCCAGCAGCAGATCGAGACCGCGGGCAAAACGGTCGAGGGCATCATTACCACGCGCACCAACGTCATGGAGCGCAAGCTCAAGGACATCGACGCGCTGGAGGATGCTGAGGAAGCCGACGCGATTTTGGGCTTGGAGTCCGCAGGCCTGCTCGCAGGCCAAAAAGACGAGGACTAGTCGCAACGGACGGTGGGTCGCCGGCGTAAACGCGGGTGCCCCGCCGCTTTTCGCATCGTGCTTGCCTGAAGTGCGCTTCAATGTGCAACAATGGCGTTTCGCCCTATCAGATGCGAAAGGAAGCCCATGTCTCAGAGAAGCACCAGCCCGCTCAGCCGCTCCACCGTGCGCCGCACGCTGCGGCGGTTTTGGGGTGTGACGCGCACGCAGCCGCTGATTGTCTTTCTCTCGGTGTTCTCGTCGGCGGGCTACATCTTTTTGCTGACGTTTGCCAATACCTATGTGATGGCCCTCATTGTCGACCGCGTTCAAGCCGGTCCCGTGGTGGGTGACCAGGTGTTTGAGGTCTTCGGCCCCTATATCCTGGCGCTCGTACTCGTTAACCTGGTGGGTCAGATCCTCTCCAAGCTACAGGACTACACCGTCTACAAGCTCGAGATCGCAGGCAACTATCACCTGGCGCGTCTATGCTTCGACACGCTCTCCAACCAATCCATGACATTTCACACCAGCCGCTTTGGCGGATCGCTCGTGAGCCAGACGAGCCGTTTTATGAGCGGCTATACGGGGCTGGTGGACGTGACGGTGTATTCGCTCATCCCCACCATCACCTCGGTCATCTGCACGGTGGCGGCGCTCGCCCCGGTGGTGCCCACATTTACCGTGATCCTGGTGTGCATCATGGCCGTCTACATCGCGTTTGTCTGGCTTATGTACAAGCGCATCATGCCGCTTTCGGCCGCGACGTCCGCCGCGCAGAACAAGCTCTCGGGCGTGCTCTCCGACGCGGTCACGAACATCTTGGCCGTCAAGACCTGCGGGCGCGAGGACTTTGAACGCGATCTGTTCGACGCCGCCGATCGTGCCGCGCGCGACGCCGAGACGGTCTCGATGCACGCCATGATGCAGCGCAACTTTACGACCTCGGGCCTTATCGTCATCACCATGGCCGTGGTGAGTGTGTTCGTGGCGGGCGGCAACGCGTGGTTTGGCATCTCGGCCGGCTCGCTCGTCATGATCTTTACCTACACCTATAACCTCACCATGCGCCTGAACTACGTGAGTTCCATGATGCAGCGCATCAACCGCGCGCTCGGCGATGCGGCCGAGATGACGCGCGCGCTGGACGAGCCACGTTTGGTGGCAGACGACCCGGACGCCTCTGAGCTCAAAGTGACCGAGGGCGCGATTGATTTTGAGCACCTGAGCTTTGCGTACCGTGATGCTGCAGCGGGCGAGAGCGTGTTCGATGACCTGGCGCTTCATGTGGCGGCGGGCCAGCGCGTGGGCCTGGTAGGCAAATCGGGCTCGGGTAAGACGACGCTCACCAAGCTGCTGCTGCGCCTGGACGATGTTCAGGGCGGCCGCGTGCTCGTGGACGGTCAGGATGTCTCGCGCTGCACGCAGCAGAGCCTGCGCCGCCAGGTTGCCTACGTGCCGCAGGAGGCGCTGCTGTTCCACCGCTCCATTCGCGAAAACATTGCCTACGGTCGTCCCAACGCCACTGATGAGCAGATTCGCGAGGCCGCGCGCCTGGCCAACGCCCTGGAGTTTATCGACCGCTTGCCCCGTGGCTTTGACACCATGGTGGGCGAGCGCGGCGTCAAGCTCTCGGGCGGCCAGCGTCAGCGCGTGGCTATCGCCCGCGCCATCCTAACCGACGCGCCGATTCTGGTGCTCGACGAGGCGACCTCTGCCCTCGACAGCGAGTCCGAGGCGCTGGTGCAGGAGGCGCTCGAGAACCTGATGCGCGGCCGCACCTCCATTGTGGTGGCGCACCGCCTGTCTACCGTGGCGGCGCTCGACCGCATTGTGGTGCTGGCCGATGGCGAGATCGTCGAGGACGGCACGCATGCGCAGCTCGTCGAGGCGGGTGGCGAGTACGCGAGCCTGTGGAGCCGTCAGACCGGCGCATTCTTGGAGGCGTAAGCGTCTCGGACGTGGGACAATTGTGCCCATAAGTTTATTGTGCCGTTGAGCCGAGGAGTCGTTATGCCACGCGAGACCAATGCCGCCAAGCGCGAGCGCGCCATCGAGGTGTGTGAGCGCCTCAACCGTCGCTATGGCCCGGTCGAGTGCTTTTTGGACCACGAGAATCCCTTCCGCCTGCTGATCGCGGTACTGCTCTCGGCGCAAACGACCGATGCGCAGGTCAACAAGGTGACGCCGCGGCTGTTTGCCCAGTGGCCCACGCCCGAGGCCATGGCTGGGGCGAGCGTGGCTGACGTGGCAGACATCATCAAGTCACTCGGCTTCTACAAGAGCAAAGCCAAGCATGCCGTCGAGGCCGCGCAGATGATCGTCGCCGACTATGGCGGCGAGGTGCCGGCCGACATGAAGGAGCTCGTGAAGCTGCCGGGCGTGGGACGCAAGACGGCGAACATCGTGCTCAACGTGGGGTATGGCATCGTGGAGGGCATTGCGGTGGACACGCACGTCAACCGCATTGCGCACCGCCTGATGCTGAGCCCCAAGACGCATGCCAAGGAGCCGCTCAAGACCGAGCAAGATCTGCTCAAGATTTTGCCGCACGAGTATTGGGAGTCGGTCAACCATCAGTGGATCACCTTTGGTCGCGAGATCTGCGATGCCCGCAAACCCAAGTGTGACGAGTGTCCGCTGGCAGATTTGTGCCCCAGCGTGCGCGTAGCGGGGTAGGGCGGAACGCATTTTCGTCTGGCGTTTTTTGCGGGGCTGGGTTTGTCCTTGAGCCGGAGTCCTCTCCATGCGCTACCATGACAGACAATGTATTTGACGTACGACCCGCCGAGCTTGCCCCGGCGGGCTTTTGGCGTTGCGATGCCGGAGGAACAGCATGCTCATTCACCGTATAGCCGCGCAGCTCTACACTGCCGAGGCGCTGCAGACCGTCGAGGCCGGACTCGATGCCGGCGAGGACGTGACGCTGGCCGTGTCGCAATCGGGTCGCACGCTTATGGCGGCAGCCCAGTTTGCGCGCCGTCCGCGCCCCACGGTCTACATTGTGAGCGGCGAGGACGCGGCCGATCGCGCCGCGCGCAGCCTTGCTGCTTATGTGGGCCTGGCGCACGTGTGCCGTTTTCCCGAGCGCAAGGACTATCCGTGGCGCGAGCAGGCGCCTGACGATGCCGTGGTGGCGCAGCGCTGCGAGGCGCTCGGGCGCATCGTGCGCGGGGACAACTGCATCATGGTCGCCTCGGCCCGTGCGCTGCTGCGTTGCGTGCCGCCAGTCGAGAGCCGCTACTGGGAGTCCACTACTTTTGCGGTGGGCGAGGAGATTCCTTTTGACGAGGTGCCACAGCGCTTGGTGGGCATGGGCTACACCAATGCCGGTGCCGCCGACGCGCCCGGCCTGTTCCGTGTGCACGGCGACACCGTCGAGGTGTTCCCCGCGCAGGAAAAAGCGCCCGTGCGCATTGAGTTTTTCGGCGACGAGATCGATCGCATCCGCCGTATGGTGAGCTCAACGGGCCAGACCATCGGCAACGAAGACAGCATCGAGATCTTCCCCTGCCGTGAGCTGGCGCTTACCGACGAGGCCGTCCACAACATGCATGTGGCGCTCTATCGTGCCAGCCAGGACGACAGCAAACTGGCCGCATTGCTCGAGATGGTGGATGCGCGCATCGTCACGCCTGAGCTCGATCGCTTTTTGCCGGTGATGTACGGCCAGACCGTAAGCCCGCTGTCGCACGTGAGCGGCAAGGCGCTCGTGGTGCTGTCCGAGCCGCGCTCGCTGTTCGACGATTGCCTGCGCGCCTACGAGGATATCGAGGCCCGTGCCGGCGAGGCGGGGGTCGATCGCCTGGACGGCTTGTACGTGCGCGCCCAACAGCTCGACTTTGGTGCCCAGCAGCGCCTGAACTACGTGAGCCTCATCCGTGCCGGCGGTGCGGTGACGGCCGAGCTCAAGATTGAGCAGCCGGCCATCGCAGGCTCGGACAACCGTTTTATGACGCGCATCCAGGAGGTCGTGGGTAAGCGCTATGCCTGCGTGTTTGCCATCCCCGACCGCGGTGCGCGCGAGTCGATGGAGCTTACCTTTGGCGACGAGGGCATTACCTTTGAGGAGTCGCTGACCGCGGCGCCCGAAAATACCGGCGCTATCGGCGACCGCGTGCGCGTGGCAGCGGCGGATTCTGCCGACCGTGCCGCCCGCCAGGAGGCCCGTGCTTCCATTCGCGAGCGTCGCGCCGATGCGCTCAACGCCCGCTCGCTCGAGGCG
>UQZL01000055.1 GCA_900545605.1 uncultured Collinsella sp. | reverse complement strand
CGCCACGCACCCCTTCGCTACGCTCGCAAGCGGCAACATCCGGGCCGCTTCGCTCGCCGTGGGTGCACGATGCCTGCGCCTTGCGCGCCCGGTCGAGGCGCTGCCCAAAGGCGTCGTGTCGGCCGCGTCGATCGCCTGCGCGGCGCGCTTTCTCTCCGAGAACCCGGGTCGCGCGCTTCTCACGACGGGGAGCAAGGAGCTTGCTCCCTACACGCGCGTCGCCGATTTCGCGGAGCGCTTCTTTGTGCGTGTGCTCCCGCTGCCCGGTGCTATAACGAAGTGCATCGACGCGGGGTTTTCGCCGTCGCACGTCATCGGCATGCAGGGACCCTTCACCCGCGAGCTCAACGAGGCGATGCTTCGGCAGGTGGGCGCCCAGTGGCTTGTGACCAAGGACTCGGGAACCGTAGGCGGCACGGCCGAGAAGCTCGCCGCTGCGCGCGACGTGGGGGCGCGCTGCATTGTGGTCACCCGTCCCGCCGAGGGAGGCGGAGCCCTTTCGCTTATGGAAGTGGAAGACGCGCTCTTACGGGAGTTCGCGCGCTAGGCGCTCGCCGCGCCTGCGCGCCCTCCCGCCCGCGAGGAGGAGCGCCCCGAGCAAGCTCGACCCGTACAAGCCTGCCATCCGCCAATAGCTCGAGGACGAGCCCGGAACTGGCGCAAGCAGCCCTTCAACAAGTTGCGGTGAAATAGTGTCTGTTTTTGCTGCTAGATAGCATATTCAGTCCCTAATTCACCGCAACTTGTTGGTGGTGGCTTACTGGTAGCGTAGGCACTCCACCGGGTCGAGCTTTGCTGCGCGGCGAGCGGGATAGAAGCCAAAGATTACGCCGATGCCGACCGATACGGCAAACGCGCTCAACACTGTCGTAATGGAGAAGCTTGGCGTGATCGTCCCGGTAGCTCCAAACTCGCTCATGATGCCCGAGCTTGCGGCAAAGAACGTGAGACCCCATGCCAGCAGATAGCCAATCAGGACACCCAACAGTCCACCGGTGACGCACAGCGCCGAAGACTCGGCCAAAAACTGTGCGGTGATATCGCGACGACTGGCGCCCAGAGCGCGGCGGATGCCGATCTCGCGAATGCGTTCAGTCACGTTGGTGAGCATCATGTTCATAATGCCGATACCGCCGACAAGCAGTGAGATGCTGGCGACAGCACCCATGATGAGCGAGAACGCGCCCATAAAGGAGTTGAGTGCATCGATGGCGCTTTTCATGGATGTCGCCGATACACTGTCGTACTCATCATCCTCCGCGATGCCCTTCATCGCGCGCACTTTGGACTCGATAGTTTTGCAGAGCTCATCCATGTCCGTGCCCTCGGCGGCAAGTGCCGTCACGCTGGGGAATGAAGGATTCTCGTCGCCAAACAGCCCGGAGATGGTTTCGCGTGGCATATACAGCGTGAGCGAGCCCATGGAGTCGTTGCCGCCGTCGATAACGCCGACAATCTGCACCTCGCCGTTGGAGACCTTAATAGTCTTGCCTACCGCGTCCTGTTCGTTGCCGTAAAGCTGATCGGCGCCGCCGCGGCTGATGAGCGCCACGCGCGAGCCTGATTGAGACTCGGCCTGGGAATAGGTACGCCCCGCAACGAGCTTGCCGGCCCCCACCGCGTCGAGCATGTCGCTATCGACGCCCTGCGCCATGACGGTATAGCTTTTATCGCCGGTCTTGTACTCGGTGTACGCGCTGTCGACAATGCCGATCTGCTCTATCTGCGGCACTAGTTTTTGAAGCTTCTCGATGTCCGACTCGGTGAGTTCTTGCGACGAATAGATTTGCACCATGCGTGCCGCATTGAGGCCCAGGCTGTTGACCAGGGTGTTTTGGATGCCGCCGATGAGTGAGGTCATGGCGATAACCGAGGCGATGCCGATGACAATGCCCAGGATGGTGAGCAGGCTGCGCCCCTTGTTGGCCTCGAGCGAGTGAAGGGCTTCCTGGATGAGATCGCGGGCGCTCATGCCATCTCTCCTTTCGGCGGGTTGGCGGAGGCGGAAATCATGGGCAGGCTATCTACGGCGCTGCGCAGGGTCCGCGGTGCATGTGGAATATACGCGCCGTCGTGAATGCGACCGTCGCGGATGGTCACGGCACGGTCGGCCTCGGCGGCGATGCCGGGGTCGTGTGTGATAAGCACGATGGTTTTGCCGCGCTTCTGGAGCTTATGGAAGGTCTCCATCACAAGCGCTCCGGTAGCGGAGTCCAGGTTTCCCGTCGGCTCGTCGGCCAGAATGATGGGCGGGTCATTGACGAGGGCGCGCGCGATTGCGACGCGCTGCATCTGGCCGCCCGAGAGCTCGGATATGCGGTGGTCCCAGTGGTCGACCGGTAGCGTGACGGCCTGCAGCGCGTGCACGGCGCGCATTTCGCGCTGGCTACGGGGCACATTGGTGTAGGCCAGCGGCAGCATGACGTTTTCGATAACCGACAGGCGCGGCAGCAGGTTGAAGCTCTGAAAGACAAAGCCAATGCTCAGGGCGCGGACTTCGGTCAGCTCGTCATCATCGAGTTCGGCCACGTTGAGCCCTTGCAGGTAGTAGTCGCCCGCCGTCGGCTTACCCAAGCAGCCGAGGATGTTCATGAGCGTCGACTTGCCCGAGCCCGAGGGGCCGGTAATGGCCACGAACTCACCGGGATTTACCGCCAGGCTCACGTTGTGCAGGATATGGGCGCAACCTGCCTCGCTCACAAAGATGCGGTGCACGTTGCGGATGTCGATAACGGGACGCATTACATGTCCTCATCGGCAGACATACTGCCCGAATCCGCGCTGTAGCCGCCGTCAGCCGTTGCGTCCGCTCCGGTGTCCATGACGAGCGTGTCGCCATCGCGCAGCTTGGTAACCGGCACGTTGGGGTTGATCTCGTTGCCCTGGTCGTCGCGCTTGACCTGTGTCTTGCCGACTACGGCTTCGTTGTCGTTTTGCGTCACGACGGCCACCTTCACGCGATGGGTTTGCTTTCCCTCGTCATCGGTTGCCACGTTGACGTAATAGTGTTCGCCGTCTTCGGTCATGAGCGCCATCGTCGGCACCATCACCACGTCGTCGAGCTGCTCGGTCACCACCGATACCTCGGCCGTCATGCCCGGCTTCAGGCGCGCGTCGGGCGCCTCGATGAGGATGTCGACGTTAAAGGTTACGCTGCCGCCGCCACCGTTGGCGGCATCGGAGTTTGCCACCGACGCGATAGCCGTGACGGTGCCCTGGCTCACGATATCGGGAAACGCGGGATACGTGACGTTGGCGCTCTGTCCAACGGCGATCTTGGCGATGTCCTTTTCGCCCACCTGCACGGTTACCTTCATCTTGGATAGGTCGGCGATCTGCATGCACTGCTTGCCGCCGCTCGTATCGCTTTCGCCCATGATCATGCCGCCTGTTACCGTGGCGCCCACCTTGGCGTTGAGCTCCACGATGCTACCCGAGCTCGGGGCCGTGACCGTGCGACTGGCGGCCTTGGCGTTCGCCTGGTCGAGGTTTGCCTGGGCCGATGCGAGGCTGCGCTGCGCGGCCGATACGGCGTTCGTGTCCGCTGATGCCGCGGAGACACCAGCCGCTGCGGAAGCTCCATCGACGTCCGTCGTTGGGGTGGCCTGCGCGGCGGCTGCGGCTTTCTGTGCGTTGGCGAGGTCTTCCTGGGCGGCTGCAACTGCACGCTGCGCCTCGGCAACGTTGCGATCGAGCTCGTCGTTTTTAATGGTCATAAGCACGTCGCCCTCGTTGACGGATTGGCCTGCCTGCACGTTGATCGAATCGACCGTGCCGTCGACAGAAGGGGAGACCACTGAGGACGAAATGGGTTTGAGCTGGCCTTTCGCCTCGACCGTTGTGGTAAACGTGCCCTCGGACACCATGTCGGTCACGGGACCGCTAGCGCCCTGTGGCTGCGCATTGATAACAAGGGTTGCGACAATGGCAATGAGCGCGATGGCACCCACGACGCCGGCGGCAATACCGCGTCGAATCAGCTTTTTGCGTCGACGTTCGGCACGTTTTGCCTTGAGCTTGGCATATGCTTCTTCATCGGAAATCTCGGCCGTATCGTTCGTTCGTCCGCTCTGCTTGTCGGCATGTACGTTTGTAATCAGAGGAATCGTTTCGGTGGCACCTTCGGGCGTGTGCTCGGTATCATCTGGGCCCGGGGTGATCGTGGGGACATTCGGCATAGCGTCTCCTTTATAGAAAGAACCTCGATAATTATATGCGCCCACCGGTTGGGGCGGGCGCATAGGACGGTTTCTTTCGGAACTGTTAGATTGGTCGCAGCGGTTCCACGTTGTAGGAATGCGCGCGTTGCACTACGAGTGGACAACCACGCACAGGCCGACTTTGATGCAGTCGTGAAGTGCCTTGGCGTCTGCCAGGCGCAGGTTGATGCAACCGTGGCTGCCGCACCACTTGTACGACTCGGCGTTATCGAAGCTCTTGTCGTTTTGCCAGGTGGCATCGTGGAAGCCGATCATATTGCCCTCGAACGGCATCCAGTAGCTCACCGGGCTCTCGTATTTGGGCTTACCGGTCTCGGGGTCCTTGGCTCCGATCAGGGTGCTGCCGCCGTCGTTGCTGTTGATCTGCCACACGCCCTCGGGGGTGGCGTCTTCGCCCGGTTTGCCGGAAATAAAGTTGGCCTCCCAAACGATATTACCGTTCTCGTCATAGTAGCGCGCGTGCTGCTCGGACAGGTCGACGTCGATATACGCCTTCCAGTCGGGCTCTCCCTTTGCGGTAAAGGTGTCGGCCTTCTGGGAGTACTTGATCTCGATTTCGCCGGTCTGCTTGTTGTTAATGGCGTCTTCGACCTGCTTGGCGAGCGAGGTACTGTCGATGGACCAACCAAAGTCGCCGCCTTCGACGGCGCACTGCTTGCCATCGGCGCGCGTCCACCAGCGAGTGGAGCCCACGGTATTAAAGCCGTTGGCGAGCTCGGCTGCCCAGCTGCTGATCTGCGACGTATCGAGCGTGGGGTTGGCCGGATCGGCAAAGCTGATCCACTGCAACACGGAGCCGCCATCAACCTTGCCGGCATCCTCGCCGTTGAGCTTGAGGGTCACGTTGACGCCCAAGAAGTTGTTGGCGGCATCGCATGCGGCCTGAATCTGATCATCGGTCAGCGTTCCATTGAGCGGCTCATAGGCATCGTTGCCGAGCTTGGAAAGATCTACGGTCTCGGCCAGCGAGGCAAGCTCGAGCTCGGCATACTTAATGACATGCTCGCGGTTGAGTTTTTCGTTGGAGCGCGCCTTCTCGACGGTAAACTTGCCGGCCTGCTCGTCATAGGAGCTATTGGCCTCGAACGCGCCCGAACGCCCCTCGTTAAACTCGTCGATGGCGGCGCCCAGATCCTTCTCAAACTGCTTTTGGTCAAAGGTGTCGGAGAGCATGGACAGGTCGACGTCTTGATCAAGATCTACTTCGTTGGAGGTAGCGGTTGTTTTGGTCTTGCCGCTTAAGGATTCTACAAGGCGAACCGGCCATACAATGGCTTCGTTGCGGCTGATAATCTCTTTTGCGGCAGCTTCGCCGTCGACAATGGGCTCATCGGACTCGGGCTGATAGGTCCAGCTAAAATCATCGCCTGTCACGGTGAGCTTATAGTGCTTCCAAGCCGAGTTGACCTTGGTGGCGGCAGACGAAGCGTTGGAGAACGAGACATCGACGCCGGCGATAGTGGTGTTGGGGTAGGCTACCTGCGAAAACGCTACAACGCCTACGATATAGACAATGACGATAAGACCCAGAACGACAAAGAGCGTCGTCTTTTTGCCCGACTTATTGTTCTCGGCGGGTTTGCGTGCGGGGCCGCGATCGCCTCGAGCGTGCGTGGGGGGCTGCTTGGGCGCATTGCCATTTGCCTGGCGCTGCTGACGTTGTTGACGCTGCTGTCGCTGTTGGTTCGGGCGTTGGGAAGCGTTTGCTGCACTACGCTGCTGACCGTGGCTCGGCGCGATAGGACGCGGCGACTGAACGCCGCCGGTGTGCCTGCTCGGCTGCTGCGGATCGGGAATCAGTTGAGTTCGATCGTTTTGCGACATCGTATGCATATCCTTCGATTTTCGCCTTGCGGTTCATCGTGTTTTTACTGGGCTTGCATTATAGCGATTGCCCTGCTGTTTGTGGTACGGAAACGGTGGCATTCAAAAGAGGTGGGACATTTGTCCCACCTTTGAGTCGTTCTTTGCCGCTATCCGCACACACCGCATTTTGCACAGGCCGAAAGTGCGGCCGGAGCCTGCGCGATGCCACCCTTTGCCGTCTCGCGCAGCGTGGCCGGTAAAGCGTGGCCCACCGAGAGCATGACGTGTGCCATCTGGTCAAACGGTACCAGGCTCTTAATGCCGGCGAGGGCGAGTTGTGCCGAGCTAAAGGCCGCAGCCACGCCGATGGCGTTACGGTTTTGGCAGGGCACCTCCACGAGGCCGCCTACAGGATCGCAGACCAGGCCCAGCAGGTTGCTCAGCGCGATGGAACTGGCGTCGAGCGCCTGCTCGGGCGTGCCGCCGAGCATCTGCACCAGTGCGGCGGC
>UQZL01000054.1 GCA_900545605.1 uncultured Collinsella sp. | reverse complement strand
ATGCAACGGAAAAGAGCCGCCCTTTCGGACGACTCAAACTGTAATGGGGCTTTTTGACTACCCTCCCCCTGTAGAAAAATCCCTAACGCAGTTGCGGTGAAATAGGGACTGTTTTTGCTGGTCAAACCGCAAAACAATCCCTATTTCACCGCAACTTATTGGTGGCCTTTTGAGTGGCAATTAGCGCCACGGGTCAGCTTCGAACATCGGCTCGCGCTCGGGGCGTCGGTCGCTGTAGGGGTCGTAACCGTCATCATCCTCGTTCTCGGCACGGATATAGGGGTCGCGCGGTTTGGGCGCCGGTTTGGACGTGGGCTTGGGCGCCGGCGCGCTTGTCTTGATGTCGTCTTTCATCTGCATAGCTCCTTGCATCGCATCCGTTCAGCATCATCGATTGTCGCACGAAAAAGGGCGGCGGACCCAATTGGATCCGCCGCCCTTGGCGTTTAGAGACGACTGACAGATTTTAAGGCATGTCCCAAAAATCTACTCGGCATCCGGGACCTCGTAGGTGGCCGCCGGCGTGTTGTCGCAAACGACGGTAAAGCCGCCGTCCTTGTCGGCATCGACCGTCACCTGATCGCCCTCGCGCACCGTGCCGTCGATGATGGCGGCGGCGATGGCGTCCACGACCTCGCGCTGGACCAGGCGCTTGAGCGGACGGGCACCGAACACGGGATCCAGGCCGCCCACGGCGAGCATCTGCTTGGCCGCCGGGGTGATGGCAAGCGTCATGCGCTCCTTGGCCAGGCGTGCGCGAACGTCGGCAAGCTGGATGTCGACAATCTTCTCGATCTGCGCCATGCCGAGCGGATGGAACACCACGATATCGTCGATACGGTTGAGGAACTCGGGACGGAAGGTCTGAGCCATGGCCGCATCAACCTGATGGCGCATCTCCTCCTCGTCCTTACCGGACAGATCGGCGATGGCCTTGGAGCCCACGTTGGACGTCATGATGATAATCGTGTTCTTGAAGGACACCTGGCGACCCTGGCCATCGGTCAGACGACCGTCATCAAGCACCTGCAACAGCACGTTAAAGACATCCGGATGAGCCTTCTCCATCTCGTCGAGCAAGATTACGGAGTACGGACGACGGCGCACGGCCTCGGTGAGCTGGCCGCCCTCGTCGTATCCCACGTATCCCGGGGGCGCACCGATCAGACGCTGGACGCTGAACTTCTCCATGTACTCGGACATGTCGATACGCACGAGTGCGCGCTCGTCATCGAACAGGCACTCGGATAGAGCCTTGGCGAGCTCGGTCTTACCCACGCCGGTGGGGCCCAGGAAGAAGAAGCTGCCAATGGGCTTGTCCGGATCGGAGAGGCCCGCACGGCTGCGGCGCACGGCTGCGGCGACGGCGGAGACGGCCTCGTCCTGGCCGATGACGCGCTTATGCAGCTCACCCTCCAAGCCCTTCAACTTGTCGAGCTCGCCCTGCATCATCTTGGACACGGGCACGCCGGTCCAGGCACTCACGACCTCGGCGATCTCATCGGAGGTCACCTGTTCGTTGAGGCCCTCGCCGTCCTGCTGCTTTTGTGCCTCGAGCGCAGCCTCGGAATCCTGAATCTGTTGCTGCAGACCCGGGATCACGGAATAGCGCAGCTCGGACGCACGGCCCAGGTCGCCGTTACGCGTCGCGCGCTCCTCTTCGCTCTTGGCCTCGTCAAGCTGGCTCTTAAGCTCCTGCACGTGGTCAATGGCGTTCTTCTGGTTGAGCCAGCCGGCCTTTTGCACGTTGAGTTTTTCCTGGACCTCGGCAATCTCCTGGCGCAGGGCCTCCAGACGCTCCTTGGAGGCGTCATCGGTCTCTTTCATGAGCGCCTGTTCCTCGATCTGCAGCTGAGTGAGCTGACGCGTGGTGGCGTCGATCTCGACCGGCATGCTGTCGAGTTCCATGCGCAGGCGGCTTGCCGCCTCATCGACCAGGTCGATGGCCTTGTCGGGCAGGAAACGGTCGGCGATGTAGCGATCGGAGAGGTCGGCAGCCGCCACGAGCGCGCCATCGGTGATATGCACGCCGTGGAAGATCTCGTACTTCTCCTTGAGGCCACGCAGGATCGAGATGGTGTCCTCGACGGTAGGCTCGGAGACCATCACGGTCTGGAAACGACGCGCGAGCGCCGCGTCCTTCTCGATGTACTTGCGGTATTCGTCGAGCGTAGTCGCGCCGATCGCGTGCAGATCGCCACGGGCAAGCGCCGGCTTCAGGATGTTGCCGGCGTCCATGGAGCCCTCGGTGGCACCCGCGCCCACGATGGTGTGAAGCTCATCGATGAACAGGATGACCTTGCCCTCGGACTTCTGTACCTCCTTGAGCACGGCCTTCAAGCGGTCCTCGAACTCGCCGCGGTACTTGGCGCCGGCGACCAGCGCACTCATGTCGAGCTCGATGAGGTCACGGTCGCGCAGCGTGCTCGGCACGTCGCCGGCCACGATACGCTGGGCGATGCCCTCGACGATGGCCGTTTTACCGACGCCCGGCTCACCAATGAGCACGGGGTTGTTCTTGGTGCGGCGGGACAGGACCTGGATGGTACGGCGAATCTCATCGGTACGGCCGATGACCGGGTCGAGCTTGCCGGCGCGGGCAAGGTCGCAGATGTTGCGACCGTACTGCTCCAGTGCCTCAAACTGCGTCTTGTCCTCGGCAGACGTCACGCGGTCATCGCCGCGCAGCTCCTCGTAGACTTGCTCGATGCGCTCCTTGGTGACGCCGGCGTCGCGCAGCACGCGGCCCGCCTCGCCCTTGTCCTCGGCAAGCGCCATCAGCAGGTGCTCGGTCACCACAAAGCTGTCGCCCATCTTGGTGGCCTTCTTCTCGGCCTTTTCGATGACGCGGACGAGCTCGTTAGACAGGCCCATCTGCTGACCCTCGCCCGAAACCTTGGGCGCGTGGTCGATGGCATCCTGCGTGGAGCGTGCGAGCTGGGCCGGGTCGGCGCCGATACGCTCGATGATCACGGAGATATTGCGCTCACCGGCACCGAGCAGGGCGGACAGCAGGTGAATCGGCTCCACCGCGCCGGCCTGCGCGTCGGCAGCCGTGCTCATAGCGATCTGCAACGCCTCGCGCGACGTCATTGCTAGCTTATCGATTCTCATGGAATCACCTCTCTTGGGGCGGCCGCCCTACGGGGCGGCTTCACGTTGTTCGAGAAGTATTGTTGCCAGCTTTGCGCGATCTTATACACAAATCTAAGTCTCTATATATAAGATTTTCTGAGTGATTGAAAGATAGGGGTAAAGATGTCGGCCCGCCGCCGCACAGGTGCGCTACCGTCTCAATCTGTAACATCTATCGACCGTTTCTGGCTCCAGATGTTACAAATCGAGACGAATTGTTCAGCGGCACCCGTTTGTCTCAATCTGTAACATCTACTCGGCAAATAGAGCTCTATCTGTTACAAATCGAGACGAACAGAAGACACCCGAATCGAAAACCTAAATCTGTAACACCAGGCCCACTTTTAGCGGCCAAGGTGTTACAGATTAAGACAAATCGAGCCGCCACAAAGGCGCCTGTCCCCTTTGTGGCGGTTTTCGACAAAAAGAAGCCGCCCCGATAACAGAGGCGGCATCAAGCAAGTCCATTTCTTAGCGTCCCTCAAGACCCAACGAGAACGCAGCGATGGAATCGAGAACCGACAATAGCCCGTTCGCACAGATAGAGGCAGAGATTCAAGGTCAAAGTCCGGCTTAAACGGCTTAGCTATCGCACGTCACATTGTTCTCGTCGTCCCCCTATCGTATTTATAGTGCTTATAGTGAAAATAGTGAGTTTAGTGAGAAGAGTATCGCTCAAAACTCGTGGACTCAATTATTGACCTCACGCCCAGAATGAGTGGGGCAAATACTTCTATTAGAGGTCAAATCGAAGCCCAATAGGGCCTTTTCGCCCCGTCATTTCGACCGATCGCTTTCTTTTGAATATTGTCGTAAACTGGTATCACTTATCTTAATGAATGCATACTGTTTGCGAGGTACCCGCCGTGAAACGCTCCACCTATATCGGCCTGCTCGTCTTAGCGTTTGCAATTACCGCAGTCGGCGTGGGCATTATCTATCTCGCATTTCTCCCTGCCTCGGCAACGCAGGCGGCGGTTGAAACCGTAAGCTACCCCATCGAAATCCTCACCGATATCATCAAACCCGATTCAATCACCGTCGATTTCGACGGTACGCCCGCAGCGCTTGGGGTCAGTAACTATCCCCGAATCGAACTTGGAGCCACGCGCTATACCCAAGATGAGCAGCTTATCGGCAAGGCAACCAGTTTACTCAAAGGCAAGACGTTTAAGCGATGGTACGGCGCCGCAATATATCGAGCCAAGAATGGCCAAATGGTTGGCGGGTATTATTCGACCCTTGAGCTCGATGCGGCAAACGGGAGCAGATTGTGCAACGTCTCATACGACCCCGGCTACGTGGACAATGAAGGACCGGGGGTCTATATCTCGGATGGCGACGTAATCTACGTCATGGAGGGCGACCAGACGGCAGTCGTCGATTTTATGGATCGGTGTACCGAAGATGCCTACGAACAAACTTGCGAGCCCGATCCGCAGACAGCGCGCAACAGTGGCTCGTCACGCACTTGGCTATTTGACGATGAAATAACCTGGACCCCATCGAAATAAGGTCCCGCCGGGCAGGCAACTTTGTGGTGGTCCCGGTCAATTATTAGCGCCCCTCAAGACCCAACGAGAACGTCGCGGTAGCCCCGGCCACACCTTTCCCTCGGGCGACCCTCGCGAAGCGCGTGAGCACGAGGGAAAGGTGTGGCCCCGGGCGGACAATTAAGTGCGTTACTCGGCAGCTGCCTTGAACTTGTTGTAGTTGATCAGGCAGCCAGCCTTGACGATGGCACGCTCCTCTGCCGTCATATCGGCAATGTAGAGCTCAATCTGCTCGACCGCACCATCGGCGCGCACCACGTAGGCGGCGATGCCCTTCAGGTCGCCATCGAGCGCGGCGCGGATACCCGGCACAAAGACGTAGTCGCCCACCTCAAAGCTGGGCTCGGCCTCCATCTGGAAGGGCACCATGCCCCAGTTCATCACGTTGGAGCGATAGCGCTTGGTGGCGTACTCGTGGACGATGTTGGCCAGGCCGCCAATTACGCGCTGGCAGCTCGCGGCCTGCTCGCGGGCAGAACCGTCACCGGGCTTCTTGGCATAGAGCATGGAGCCGTACTCAGTCGCCTTGGCATCGGCCGCGACACCCGCGCCGGTCAGCGCCTCAAACACGCTGGCAAGCTCGGCATCGAGTGCCACCAGGTCGCCCGCTGCCTCGCCGGCAACGCGGCGCTTTTCCACCGCGTCGACCTCCTTGGAGCGGCCCACGTAGGCAGGGTCGCGACGGCTGAGCGTAAACTCGGCCAGACCCAGCGGGTTGGAGCGGAAGGAGCTCGTCTCGCCCGAGGGAATGAGCTCGTCGGTCGTAGTGACCGGGTCCATGATCTTGGAGCACACCTTGAGCAGGATGTCGTCGCCGAGAGGCTCCATCGCGGGCCACGGCTTGATGTTGGGGCCCTCGACCAGCTCGTCGGCCGGCTCAGCCTTGCCAAAGCCCCAGTACACGCGCTTCTTGTACGGCGCGTCGTCAAAGGTGTACTCGCAGGCCTCGTCCCAAATCTCCTCGGGCAGGTCGGTCGCCGGCGTCAGGACGCCGCCGTTGGCAGCCGTCGCCGCAATGGAGCGGGCGTCCATCAGGGCCACGGCGCTCAGCTGACCGTTGCCCGGCTTGGAACCCTCGCGATTGGGGAAGTTGCGCGTGGTGTGGCGGATCGAAAGGCCGTTGTTGGCAGGCGTGTCGCCGGCGCCGAAGCACGGGCCGCAGAATGCCGTGCGCACAATCGCGCCGGCCTCCATAAGGTCGTAGATGTAGCCGCGGCGTGTAAGCTCGAGTGCCACGGGCTGGCTCGTGGGATAGACCGACAGCGAGAACTCGCCGCAGCCGGTGTTAGCGCCCTTGAGCACGCGAGCAGCCTGGACCACGGAGTCGTAGTTGCCGCCCGAGCAGCCGGCGATAACGCCCTGCTGCACGTGCAGCTTGCCGTCGACGATCTTGTCGAGCAGGCTAAAGTGCGTCTTGCCCTCGCCGATCTTGGCGGCCTCGAGCTCCACCTCATGCAGGATGTCCTCGAGGTTCTCGTTGAGCTCGTCGATCTCAAAGCCGTTAGAAGGATGGAACGGCAACGCGATCATGGGCTTGATACTCGACAGATCGACTTCGACGCAGCCGTCGTAGTAGGCAACATCGGCGGGCTTGAGCTCGCGGTAGTCCTCGCCGCGACCGTGCATGGTCAAAAACGCGTGCGTGTCCTCGTCGGTGGCCCAGATGCTCGACAGGCAGGTGGTCTCGGTGGTCATGACGTCGACGCCGTTGCGGTAGTCGGTCGTCATGCTCGCGATACCGGGGCCCACGAACTCCATGACCTTATTCTTGACGTAGCCCTTGGCAAAGACAGCACGGATGATGGCGAGTGCCACATCGTGCGGGCCGACGCCGGGGCGCGGGGCGCCCGTGAGGTAGATGGCGACGACACCGGGATAGGCGACATCGTAGGTGTCGCGCAGCAGCTGCTTTGCCAGCTCGCCACCGCCCTCGCCCACGGCCATGGTGCCCAGAGCGCCGTAGCGGGTGTGCGAGTCGGAGCCCAAGATCATCTTGCCGCAGCCGGCGAAGTTCTCACGCATAAAGGAATGGATGACCGCGATATGGGGCGGAACGAAGATGCCGCCGTACTTTTTGGCAGCCGAGAGGCCAAAGACGTGGTCGTCCTCGTTGATGGTGCCGCCCACGGCGCACAGCGAGTTATGGCAGTTGGTGAGCACGTAGGGCAGCGGGAACTGCTCCATACCCGAGGCGCGCGCCGTCTGGATGATGCCGACAAAGGTGATGTCGTGGCTCGCCATGGCGTCGAAGCGAATCTTGAGCGCCTCGGGGTCGCCGGACGTATTGTGTGCCTGGAGGATCGAATACGCGATGGTGCCGCGCTTGGCATCCTCGGGTGCCTGCGTAATACCGCGCTCGGCAGCCTCGGCCGCAGGCACAACCTCGCTGCCGTTACGCAGGTAGATGCCGTCCTCGTACAGCTTGACCATACTGTCTCCCACTCTGCCCAAGAGATTTGGGCGCATAGCATACATTCGTTCAATATCGTGCCATAGAACGGTTGCGAGTGGGTTACGAATCTACACGTTCACTTTATCTCGGTAAAGCATAGGACGAGCCCGGTGCAGGACCGGCGGATTTGGTGCAAGTGTGTCCCTTTCAACTAGTCATTTAAGAACGTCCCCAATGACTACCCATAACAACGCCGATGTTTTGGCGCGGACAGCGAAAGCCCACCAATTCGGAGCAAAACAACGCCGCAAGTAGAGGACGGACAGCGAGCGACGTCCAGAGCGAACAAGTTGGCATCAAAACCACCCCTAAAAGGGGTGGTTTGCTCTTAGGGTATAACCCTTGGAT
>UQZL01000053.1 GCA_900545605.1 uncultured Collinsella sp. | reverse complement strand
CCGTAGGTAATGGCGGTAACGTCTCCCCAGAAGCTCGGAACTTGGGATACGGAATGCTATTCGTCCTTTTTAAATACGGCGACATGTTTACTCTCGGTCTCGTTAAAGACGAGAATCCTGTCATTTAAGAAGTTCACCGTAATCCTGGTTGCTCCGCATCGAAAACCGAGGGTTGGCAAATTTTGGCTATTAAGTTCCACTTCCGCTGCAATGCCGTCGGAAGTCTGGAATACGGAATGCTATGCAACCGAAATGGAGCAGTCATAGCCCATCGGCGTCATGACCACTCCGAAAGACCAGTTTGGGGTTTTTATCACGGCCGTCGTTTTGTTCTGGAATGTGATGTTAAGACTCTGACCTGCAAGAATCTCACTCGTCGAGGTTATGCAATTCAGGAAAATGGCGCTCGGGTTGCCGTTATTGTCGATAATCAGAAACGCTGTCGAATGGTTGGCGGATTCAAACGACAGCGTCACGCTGCTTTTGTCATTTGTAGCAAACGTTTTAAACGGGGATACGGAATGCTATCTCGTCTTGACATAGGTGCCGATTCGTTCCTTCGTCACCTCGTCATACAAGACAATCTCGCTGGCATAGCAATTCAGCGACACGCATTGCCCAATACCGTTTTTGACGGTGATGATAATCTCTCTGCCACTGGTGAGACTGACCGTACACTCGGTTGTACTACCGTCCGAGTCGAGCTGGCATACGGAATGCTCTTACACGTTCGCCTTGATTTTTACAGCCAGTACGTAGTTGACGCGGACGCAAAGGTAGTTCTCTCCGTCTAGGTTTTCCCAACTGAGCTGAATTACCTCTGCGTCACCTTTTGTGACCATCGAGGATACGGAATGCTACTGCGGTGTTAGATACTTCCAGTTATCCCAACTCGTTGAGTTGCGTCGCATTCGCATCGCGACTTTTCCACCGAACGAGAAGGCGAACTGCGCAGAGTATGTCGCTCCGGGGTTCTGCTGTATAACTAGCGCCGCATTGCTTCCAAAATAGCTGGGAAGTCCTTTTGGGTTGACAGTCGTTGCAAACATTATGCAATTCGGTGGGTTATCCATGTCCGTAACTTCTGTGGCATATAGCTTGGATACGGAATGCTATTCTACAAACCTGCATACATAGTTCTTCTTTTCGTTTGAATCCCAGATTCCGATGCCGCTCTTTTTGTCAAACCAGACAGACATCGGCGTGCCCGCAATCGAGAGCTGTAGCACTCCGTCATCGGCGGTGTACGAGACTCGGAAGACCGTTCCCTCCTGCGCGAACTGAACACGGGATACGGAATCACCACTCCATAGCTGCCGTGTATGAATCGCTCGCCCTAGCAACGACCGTCCTGAAACTTTGCAGGTAGTGCGACATGGCGGTATTGACCGTGGAATGCCCCAACGCCACGGCTATGTCCTCGATGGCGGCACCATGCTCCAGCGATATGGTCGCCCAGCTGTGGCGCAGGCATGTCATCGGTACGTGGGGCAGGTCGAATCGCTTGCAGAACGCGCGGAACTTGCGGGCCACGGCGTTGGGGTCAAGCAGGCATAGGCGACCAGACCTGCGGGCACCTCGTATCGCTCGCAGGCGCTCAAGCGCGAATCGCGGCAGCTTGAGTTTGCGGTCTGACAGTTTGGTCTTGCATCCCGTCTCCACGACCTCTCCGCCTACGACATGTAGTCCGCGCTGTACGTGAACCCATCCGCTACGCCAGTCCACATCCTCGATTCTCACCGCGCACGCCTCGCAGCGGCGCAGCCCGAGCGCGGCACCCAAGAGCACTGCGACCTCGAATGGTTGCCCGACGATGGCTTTAAGCGTCACGCGCTCCTGCTCGGCGGTCAACGTGGGGCGGCGCACTGTGGGCTTTTTCGGCAGCTCTACGCCCTGCGTCACGTCCCAGATTCTGAGCTGGTGGCGGCGCAGCACCCAGCGGTAGATCTGACGGAAAGTTTTGTATGCCTTCTCGGCGGCACCGGGGAGGTCGAACGAATCGACCCAATCTTGAACCTCTTCAAAGCTGATCGTCTCGATCTCGCGCTCACCCCACATCGGCATCAGGTGGCAGCGGATGGCGCTGCGATAGCCCTCAAGAGTGGTGGCGCGGAGACGCTTGCCCTTGTCGGCCATGTACTCGGCGGTGGCATCTGAAAACAGCATTTTTGGCTATCCAATCTCTAAAAAATCCCAGACGTTTTGCATGGTAGACCTCCGCATTTCGTCTGGGATTTTTGGCTTTAAAACGCGGGGGACGGCGGCTTGATACTCGCAATTAATTCCAAGCGTAGGAGAGGGGAGGTGAGTGGATGGAAGTGCTCAAACTCTTCGCGCCTTATGGTCCAGGCTGGCTAGGTGGCGCAGCACTGGCGCTCATCGCCTTTTACTTCGGAAAGCAATTTCTCGAAGAGTACAAGCGCCAGAACGAGCGCAAGGGCGAGATTGACCTGAAGCGCGAAGAGCGCAAGCAGGATGAAGTCAAGGAGCGTGCCCAGCGCGATCGTGAGCGGTCTGAGATGGAGGGGCGAATCGCCGCCCAGATGGAGCGCTCGAACTCACTGATGGAAGCCATGAAGACCCTCATGGAATCGGTCGTCACGTCTAACGAGGTCTTGCACAACGACCTCGCGCACAGTCAGGCGAGAAGCCAAGGAATGGCCGAGAAGGTCGACCACATCTGTGACCGGGTTGACCTGCTCTACGACAAAGAAAAAGGTAGATAGGAGGAATTATGACTACCGAAGATATTGTCAAGAAACTGACCAGCCGTAAGTTCTGGCTTTGCGCTGCTGCTTTTCTCGGCAGCGTGGCGGCTAGCATCGCAGGCATCACTACAAGTAACGAGACTGTAGCCATTATCGGCACGGTCTGTGGAGTGGTGAGCGCCGCGATCTACGCAGCAGCTGAGCAAGCGGTCGATGCAGCTCGCCTGAAAGCAGGTGGAGAGCATGACCGAGACTGAGACCGAGCCTAAGCGCAAGCTCCCTCTCCGTAGCGCCTTTGCTGTTGTCCTCGCCCTTGTGGCAGCGCTTGCCGCTCCACTCAGCGCCGAAGCCTACCAAAGCCAAGATGCCTACGTGAGCAATGGACACGGCTACCTCAACGCCCAGTACTTGGTTATCCACGAAACGGCGAACCCCGGTGCGTCCGCGTGGAACCATGTTCTGTATTGGCGCGGTAATGATACCTATGCTGTCCACCATGTTATGGAGCTTGACGGTTCCACCGTGTACAACACGGTGCCCGAGAACCGCTTGTGCTGGCACGTGGGCAATGGAAACTACGCCACGGTCGGTATCGAGCTTGCTCACGCCACCAACGCCAGCGACTTTGCCAAGCAGTGGAACGAGGCCGTCAAGTGGGCTGGCGACGAGCTGCGTGCCCACGGCTGGGACACGTCCCGACTCTTGAGCCACTATCAGGCGGCTCGTATCTGGGGCGGCTCCGACCATACCGATCCTAACGGCTATTTCCGCCAGTACGGCAAGACGTGGGCCGAGTTCAAGCAGGCCGTGGCAGCTTACCTCGGAAGCGGCTACATCGCGCCGACCGCACCGACCGATGCTAACGGCGGCACCTATCAGCCCTCCACTTCTGTTGCTCGCACGAGCTTCCCGAAGTCCACGGGCAAAAGCGTCAACATCCACTATGCGCTGCACAACCGCTACGGTGCGTGGAATGATGCCGTAACCAACTTCAATGATTCCAACAGCGAGGGCTTCGCTGGTATGCCCTACGGCTCCCATGACATGCTGATCGCGTGGGTGGATAGCGGCACGCTGCGCTACCGTGTCCACACCAAGGAGAGTGGATGGCTGGATTGGGTGCAGACCGCCAACTACAACGATTCCGTAAATGGCATGGCGGGCATCTGGGGCCAGACCATCGATGGCGTGATGATGTACTACATCACACCGTCTGGCGAGTACAAGCAGGTCTACTACCGTGCTCAGGACGTTGCACACGCAAACTGGCACGATGAGGTCTGCGATGACGGTTCCACCTACGGCGGCGATGACTATGCTGGCATCTACGGATACGCGCTTGATCGTCTCCAGTGCTACGTGTCTGACGGCACACGCCGATGATGGGTTTGGTAATCGCCTTTATTCTCGGCTCCACCTTCGGCAGCATGATTTTCTTCTTGGCCCTATGCCTCGTCGGCGCGTTCCGAGACGATTAAATTAAAGGCGCAATACAAACCTCGTTTGAGGTTATTAGCCCCCGTTTCCCAGTGATAGGAGACGGGGGCTATTTTTGTCTACGGGTCTATCCGCGTCCTAACTCAGTCCATAAGTTCTGAAATATGCACTACTATGGAGACCTATGGAAACGTATAACTGCACTATGGAGCGCTATGGAGACCTATAGAACACTTATCTACTACTCCGCCGAAGATTAAGCCTCGGCGTTCATGGCAGGCTCTCGCACATATCGCACAAAGGTGCTCGTCCTCGACAAGACGAAGCTCAAGGAAACCGACCTGATTTTGACGATGCTCGACGAACGGGGGCGGCAGGTGCGTGCCGTGGCTAAGGGCGCACGTAAGCCTGGCGGTCGCCTTGCGGCCCGTTGCGAGCTCTTCTGCACCGTTGATATGCTGCTCGCGCATGGACGGTCGCTCGACGTGGTTTCCCAGGCGGAGCTTATGGAGGCGCCGCTCGGTGCCGCTCCTGACTACGAGACGACCTGTGCCGCCAGCGCGATTGCCGAGGTTGCGCGCGCTTGCTCGTTCGAGGATGCTGAGGATCCATTTACCTTTGCCATCACGCAGCGAGCGCTCACGCTTGTCGGCAGCGGTCTCGACTCGGCACATATGGACCTGCTCGTGGCGGCCTTTGTCTTTAAACTGCTGTCGCACGTTGGCTACCGACCCGATTTTTCGGCATGCGTGCTGTGCGGAGACCCCATGCTGTCGTATTTTTCGCCCCAGGCGGGCGGCCTCATGTGCGGCTCATGCGCGTCGAGCGTTCCGGGCGCCGAGTTGGTCTCAACCGGCGAGGTCGCATGGCTGCGCGCCCTGATGTCCATGACGTTCGATACCCTTATGGGCGAGCGGATCGATCCGCATACGGCTGCTTTTTTGCTGGGGCTTTCGCATGTTTGGGCCGCCACGCACACCGATCAGCGGCTCCGCACGATGGAATTCATGTTGGGTCGGTGATGATGTGCAGGCGCGCGCCGCTTGTGGTAACATACCGGCCTGTTGGTACCTCGACCTTGGATGCTCGCTCCACCGGCGGCTTCCCAGTCCGAGGCGAATAGAGTCGCCCGCGGGCGACGCGAAACGAAAGGTGAAACAATGACTGTTTCCAAAGAGCGCAAGGCGGAGCTGACCGCCCAGTTCGGTAACTCCCCGGTCGATACCGGTAACCCCAAGGTTCAGGTCGCCATCCTGTCCGAGCGCATCAAGGAGCTGACCGAGCACATGAAGTCCCACCAGAAGGACTTCCACACCCGTCGTGGCCTGCTCATGCTCGTTGGCCGTCGTCGTCGTCTTCTCTCCTACATCAAGAAGAACGACATCGTCGAGTACCGTGAGCTCATCAAGGCTCTGGGCATCCGCGACAACATCCAGTAAGGATTTGTACATGCTAAGAGCGTCCTGCGCAGCGGGGCGCTCTTTTTGTGTAAGGGCGTGAACAATCACGCTCTACAGCGTGGCGGGGGCAGGGGGCCCGCGTCACATGAGAAGCCCGCAGGCAAGGGGCCTGTGGGGTAAAGGAGAACAATGACACTCGTATCCAAGACCTTTGAGCTGTACGGCAAGACCTACACCTTTGAGTCCGGCGAGCTTGCCAAGCAGGCCACCGGCGCTTGTCTGGTCAAGCAGGGTGACACCACGATGCTCGATACCGTGGTCGTCTCCAAGGAGCGCAAGAATTACGACTTCTTCCCGCTGACTGTCGACTTCAACGAGAAGATGTACGCTGCCGGCCGTATCCCGGGTGGTTACCTCAAGCGTGAGGGCCGTCCCAGCGAGAAGGCCACGCTCACGGCTCGTATGATCGACCGCCCGATCCGCCCGAGCTTCCCGGACGGCTTCCGCAACGAGGTGCATATCGTCGCCACCTCGCTCGTCGCCGACCAGGTCAACCCCTTCGACGTCATCAATGTCATGGGTGCCTCTTTGGCTATGACGCTCGGCGGCGTGCCCTTCGAGGGCCCGCTTGCCTGCGTGCGCATCGGCCGCAACGTGGAGACCGGCGAGTTTATCGTCAACCCCACCTATGAGGAGCGCGAGAACTCCGACCTGGACCTGGAGCTGGGCGGCTCTGCCGACTTCATCTCGATGGTCGAGGCCGGCGCCGAGGAGATTTCCGAGGACGACATGCTCGCCGCTATGAAGTTTGGTCAGGAGGCCCTCGCTGCCTTCTGCCAGGCCCAAGACGAGTTCGTCGCCGAGTGGGAGCAGGTCAACGGCGCCATCGTCAAGAAGGAGTACCCGCTCGACCAGCCCGTCGAGGAGGTCCAGGAGCGCATCTTCGCCCACTACGACGAGATGGCCGCTGCCCTGCGCGACGCCGACAAGCTTTCCCGTATCGGTAAGGTCGAGGCTCTGAAGGAGTCCATCCGCGCCGAGTTCACCGACGAGGAGCAGGCCGCCTGGGAGCGCGAGATTCCCGTGGCGCTCAAGAAGCTCGAGAAGAAGGCCATGCGCACCATGGTCGTCGAGACCGGCGAGCGCGTCGACGGTCGTGCCGCCGACGAGATTCGTCCCATCATGGTGAAGGACAACTACCTGCCGCTCGTTCACGGCTCCGGCCTGTTCCAGCGTGGTCAGACCCAGGTGCTCTCCGTGCTTTCGCTTGGCATGCTCAACGAGGGCCAGCGTCTGGATACCATCGAGCCCACCGAGGGCAAGCGCTATATGCACCACTACAACTTCCCGCCGTTCTGCACCGGCGAGACCGGCCGCATGGGCAGCCCCAAGCGCCGCGAGATCGGTCACGGCAACCTGGCCGAGCGCGCTCTGCTCCCGGTGCTCCCCGACGAGAACGAGTTCCCCTACGCCATCCGCGTGGTCTCCGAGGTCATGGAGTCCAACGGCTCCTCTTCGATGGCTTCGACCTGCGGTTCCACGCTCGCCCTTATGGACGGCGGCGTGCCCATTAAGCGCCCGGTCTCCGGTATCGCCATGGGCTTGATCCAGGAGGAGGGCAAGACCGTGGTCCTGTCCGACATCCAGGGTCTCGAGGACTTCCTGGGCGACATGGACTTTAAGGTCACCGGCACCACCGAGGGCATCACCGCCCTGCAGATGGACAACAAGGCCACCGGCCTCACCTTCGACATCCTGGCCCGCGCCCTGCAGCAGGCCAAGGAGGGCCGCGCCTTCATCCTGCAGAAGATGCTCGATGTGATCCCTGAGCCGCGCCACACCACGCGCAGCACCGCTCCGCGCATCGTCTCCATCCAGGTTCCGACCGATAAGATCCGCGACGTCATCGGTTCCGGCGGCAAGGTCATCCGCGGCATCCAGGACGAGACCGGCGCTTCGGTCGACATCCAGGAGGACGGCACCGTCTTTGTCGGCGGCACCGGCGAGTCCGTCGATCAGGCCGTCGAGCGCATTAAGCTCATCATCAAGGTTCCCGAGCCGGGCGAGGAGTACACCGGTCGCGTTGTCTCCATCCAGCCGTTCGGCGCCTTCGTCAACCTGCTGCCCGGTAAGGACGGTCTCCTGCACATCTCCCGCGTCGCCAAGGGTCGCGTGGAGAAGGTCGAGGACGTCCTCAACGTGGGCGACGAGGTCAAGGTCGTCGTTATCGAGGTCGACGATCGCGGCAAGATCTCGCTCGATCGTCTCGACAAGCCCGAGGCCCCGGCTCGCGCCGAGGGTGCCTCCGAGGGCGACGGCGAGCACTTCCAGCGCCGTGAGCGTCCGCGTCGCGAGCGCTCCGAGCGCAACGACCGTCCGCGCC
>UQZL01000052.1 GCA_900545605.1 uncultured Collinsella sp. | reverse complement strand
CAGGCCGGCCGTAAGCCCGCCGCCCGCCTGCGCGGGGCGACCTCGGGCTGCATGTTTGTGGGAATTAGCTAACCGAAAGGCTTACACGTGAACGAAGAACCTCAAGTCCTCTACTGCGACGCCTGGCTCATGGCCATCGATAAGCCCGCCGGCATGATCGTCCACGGCGACGGCACCGGCGAGCGCACGCTCACCGACTACGCCAGCGATCTGTTGCTGGCGATGGGCGACGGCTTTGCCGCGACTGACATGCAGCCGCTCAACCGCCTGGACCGCAACACCACCGGCATGGTGCTGTTCTCGCTCGACAAACAGACGCAGCCCGCCTTTGACCAGATGGTGATCGACCACGCCTTCGAAAAACACTATCTGGCGCTCGCCGAGGGCAAGATCGACTGGAACGAGAAGCTTATCGACAAGCCCATCGCCCGCGACCGCCACGACAGCCGCAAGATGCGCGTCGGCGCCAGCGGCAAACCGTCGCAGACGCGCGTGAAGGTGCTCAAGCGCCTTAAGAGCCGTCGAGGCCTGCCCACTCGTTCGTATATCGATGTCGAGCTGCTCACCGGTCGCAAACACCAGATCCGCGTGCACCTGGCAAGCGAGCGCCATCCCCTGGTTGGCGACGACCTGTACGGCACGCCGCGTCCTTGCGGCCTCATGCTCCATGCCCACAGCGTGTCCTTTACGCATCCCGTAACCGGCGAGCACATCCACATCGAAGCCCCCTGCCCCTGGGAGCCCTAGAACCTGCCAAAAAGGGACAGGTTTATTTTGGCAGGTTTTATCTGGGAAAACGTCAAGCCGCCACGATGGCTCAGCCGCGGTCCCAAAACGTCTCGATCTGTAACAGTTAGAACCCATTTTCCGGTCTATTTGTTATAGATCGAGACATTCGAATCCCCCTCAAGGGAAAATCTCAATCTGTAACAGTAGCTCGGCAAAAGCAGTCCCAGATGTTACAGATTGAGACAAAGGGACGGCGCGGTTCGGAAGTATCTCAATCTGTAACATCTAACCCACTTTTAACGGTCCAGCTGTTACAGATTTAGACAAACCGGTAGACAACAAAAGCGGCAACGCCCGTGATGGACGCTGCCGCTTTTCTATTGAGAAAACTGCTCGGTTTTCGTTACTAACCACCACAATGGGGACAGGCGCCTTTGTGGTGGTCTTGGCCTTGCCCCATCGCTAGACCGTGATGACGTTGTCCATCGTCTGGTACTTGGCGGGCACCTTGCCTGCGGTAATAATCGTTGCGTCGCGGAAGTCCGCAAACTTGACGGGCGCCACCATGCCAAATTTGCTGGCGTCCGAGATTACAAAGCGCTTGGCCGTATGGCGCATCGAGATGCGCTTAACCTGCGCCTCCTCGATATCGGGCGCCGTGAAGCCCTGCTCGGCGGCAATGCCGTTAGAACCCCAAAAGCCACAGTTGAAGTTGTAACGGTCCAGGGCTGCCAAGGCATCGGGGCCAACGAGCGCCTCGGTCTCGGGCTTAAGCTCGCCACCCAGCACCACGGTGCGCATACCGCGCAGGGCGAGATGCTGAGCATGGAGCACAGAATCAGTCACATAGGTGACACCCTCAAGGCGCGGAAGATGCTCAATGAGCTTGAGCGTCGTCGAGCCCGAATCGATATACACGAAACTATCAGGCTCTACGAGGGCCGCGGCGCGGGCGCAGATACGCTCCTTGTCGTCGTTATGGAGATCGCTGCGCTCATTAAGCGTTAGGTCGCGCGTCACGTGCGCGCGCTCAAGACTCGTCGCTCCGCCGTGGACCTTGGCGATGCGGTGTGCGCGGTCGAGCGTTTGCAGGTCGCGCCGAATGGTAGACGCCGTCACGCCCAGGGTATCGGCAAGCTCCGGTACGGTAACCGAGCCAGTCTGCTGCACCATAGACACGATCGCGTTGAGCCTATCTTCCGCAAGCATCGCTTACTCCTCCTCGGGGTACACGACTCCCCAGTCGGCGCGAAGCTTGGTCATAAGCCCCATAACATCAGAAGCATAATCCAGCAGCTCGCGCTTGGAGTCGTCGCCGGCAACGGCCTTCTCAAGATCGGCCATCTCATAGCAAAGAGCGTAAGCCTCGGTGCCGGCGTGTACCTCCTCGCGGTGGCCGTCCGAAGTCCACACGATGGTCGCGTGATCGGCGCGCGGATAATCGTTGACCTCGATATAGCACTTGTCGAAGCTGATGACCGAGCGCTTGGGCTGCTTGGAGTGGAGCGTGAGGCTCACCACGCCCAGCTGCTGTTCGGCATTACGGCAGACGATGCCGCCCGCAACGTCAACGCCGGTCTCACAGGTGTTGCCCAGCGAAACAACCTCAGCGGGCTGGCTTGCCATAAAGAGGCGCATGGCGGACAGGGCATACACGCCAATATCGAGCATGGCGCCACCGGCAAGGTTGCGGTTGTAGAAGCGATTGGTCAGATCGCCGTACTCCTTGTAGCTGCCAAAGTTGAGTTGAGCGAGATTCATGCGGCCGAACTCGCCAGCATCCATGCGACGACGCAGCTCCTGATATAAGGGCATGTGAAGCACCGTGGTGGCGTCCATAAGGACCACGTTATGCTCGTCGGCAATGGCGCGGGCCTCGTCGAGCTCGGCGGAATTGAGGGTGATGGCCTTTTCGCAGAGCACGTGCTTGCCAGCTGCCAGAGCGGCTCGCAGGTAGGTGATATGCGTGTTATGCGGCGTGGTGATATAGACTGCGTCAATGTTCGGATCGGCGTAGAGATCCTCGGCCGTTTCATAGACCTTCTCGATGCCATACTGCTCGGCAAAAGCCTGAGCCTTGGACAGTGTACGATTGGCAACGCCCGCAAGCTTGCGGCCGGCAAGGGCGAGAGACTGGGCCATCTGGTTGGCGATAACACCGCACCCGATCACAGCCCAGCGGAGCTCGGGAGCCGTAAAAATATCGTCGGGGAACGGCTGATCCTGGACCGAGGCAAACGCCGCCTTAGCGGCTGCTTCGGCGTCGAGCGGAGCCTGTTTGGAATCTGCCATCATGTGCCTCCTGCGTCATCGGAAGTCCTTCATTTATAACAACCCTATATTCGCACAAATGCGCGCGTATTTGCTCGTGTCTGCGTGTTTATTTGCTTATCGGTCATTATTTAGCCATATTTTGCACATTTTTACGCGGTCATACGCATTAACACGCAATGCTATGCGCGATAATGCGCATGCGAGGATCCTTGTAAAGGATAAAGAAGCGGAACACCAAAGCCCAAAAAGGCAGAGCAGGCTGTCTTACTCTTCCCCTCTAGGGGCATCAGGCATCAATGGACCGTCCCAAACTGCCGACACATGGGGACTGTCCCCAACTGCCGGGACTACTCATTTAAGTCTGTCCCCAATGAGCACAATCACTCATGTAAGTCTGTCCCCAATGAGTATTTAAGTCTGTCCCCAATGAGTGGGGATAGAAAAAGGCCCGGGTGCCGTGGGGCATCCGGGCCTTTGCTAGCAACTTGATGTTGCGGGCAGCTTAGAACTTGTGGCCGCACTTCTTGCAGACGCGCAGCTTGTTCTTGCCGTCCTTCTCGTGACCGACGCGGGTAACCTTACCGCACTCGGGGCAAACGAGATTGACGTTGGAGGCGTCGATAGGAGCCTCCTGCGAAACGATGCCGCCCTGCTGGTTGGCAGCGTTGGGCTTGACGGCCTTCTTGACGACCGAAACGCCCTCGGCAACGACCTTGTTCTCGGCGGGGAGAGCACGCAGGACAACGCCCTGCTTGCCGCGATCCTTACCAGAGAGAACCTGGACCTTATCGCCCTTCTTGATATACATATATCTCCCCTAACTACAGGGTCTCGGGAGCGAGCGAGACGATCTTCATGTACTTCTTGTCACGAAGCTCGCGAGCGACAGGCCCGAAGATACGGGTGCCGACGGGCGAACCATCGTTGTTGATGACAACGCAGGCGTTCTCATCAAAGCGAATGTAGGAGCCATCCTTGCGGCGGATCTCCTTAACGGTGCGAACGACGACGCAACGGACAACGTCCTTCTTCTTGACGTTGGCGCCAGGGGTAGCCTCCTGGACAGCACCGATGAACACATCGCCGATGCCTGCATAACGACGCTTGGAACCGCCAAGCACCTTGATGCAGCGAATCTTGCGAGCGCCGGAGTTGTCGGCGACGTTCAGCATGGTTTGCATCTGAATCATGGTAGATGTTCCTCCGAACTAAGAACCGAAGAGAGGTGCGCAGCCTTTATGCGGCTCGTGGTATGCAAGCCAGGCATACGCACATCTTCGGAAACGTACAAGTCGTAAGAGCGACTGCTTATTTAGCGCGCTCGACGACCTCGATGAGGCGCCAACGCTTCATCTTGGACATAGGACGGGTCTCCATAACGCGGACGGTATCGCCCACGCCAGCCGTGCACTCCTCGTCGTGAGCGTGCAGCTTCTTGGAGCTGGTCATCATCTTGCCGTACTTGGGGTGACGCTTGCGCTCGGTGATGGTGACAACAATGGTCTTGGCACCGGAGACGGAGGTAACGACACCCGTACGGACCTTACGCGAGTTACGCGAATCAGTCATGTTCTCTCCTTAGGTCCTACTCGGCGACAGCGGACTTCTCCGCTGCGATCTCGCGGGCGCGCTGCTCCGTGAGGACGCGAGCGATGTCCTTCTTCACGGTGTTGACGCGAGCGGTGTTGTCCAGCTGGCTGGTGGCCATCTGGAAACGAAGGTTAAAGAGCTCGGCGCGCATTTCCTTCAGCTTCTCAACGAGCTGAGCGTCCGAGAGCTCACGAATCTCTGCGGGCTTCATTAGTTCTCCTCCTTGGCGGCGGCGGCGTCCTCAGCAGCCCACTTGGCCTCGAGAGCGGCCTCCTCAGCCATCTCCTTCTCGATGCGCTGCTCAGCGTTCTTAGCAGCAACAATCTTGGTCTTGATGGGGAGCTTGTGCTGCGCAAGACGCAGAGCCTCGCGAGCGACCTCCTCGGGAACACCCTTGACCTCGAACATGATGCGGCCGGGCTTGACGACGGCCACCCACTCCTCGGGATTACCCTTACCAGAACCCATGCGAGTCTCGGCGGGCTTCTTGGTGATGGGCTTATCGGGGAAGATCGTGATGTAGACACGACCGCCACGCTTCATGTAGCGGGTCATGGCAATACGAGCGGCCTCGATCTGACGGTTGGTGATCCAATGGGCCTCGAGAGCCTGGATACCAAACTCGCCGAAATGCAGCTCGGTATTACCCTTGGCCTGGCCCTTCATGGAGCCACGCTGCACCTTGCGGTGAAGAATACGCTTAGGGGCAAGCACTACTGACCCCTCCTCTCGGAGTTACGACGACGAGGACGGGAAGAGCCCTCGAGTGCAGGGTTGGGAACAGGCTGGCCCGGGAGCTTCTCGCCCAGGTAGATCCAGACCTTCACGCCGCAAGCGCCCATGGTGGTGCTGGCGACAGCCGTGCCGTAGTCGATCTTGGCGCGGAGGGTGTGCAGAGGCACGCGACCCTCACGGTACCACTCACGACGGCCCATCTCGGCACCGCCGAGACGACCGGAGCACTGGATACGGATGCCCTTGGCGCCGGCCTTGCGAGCGGACTGGACAGCCTTGCGCATAGCGCGACGGAAGGCAACGCGGCCCTCGAGCTGCTCAGCAATGGACTGAGCAACGAGGTTGGCGTCGAGCTCGGGGCGCTTGATCTCGACAACGTCGACGGAGAGCTGGCCCTTGGAGACGCCAGCGACCTTCTCGAGCTCGGTGCGGAGGGTATCGATCTCGGCACCCTTCTTACCGATGACAACGCCGGGGCGAGCGGTGAGGATGATGACCTTCACCTTGTCGCCAGCGCGCTCGATCTCGACGCGGGAGACAGCTGCGCGGGAAAGACGCTTCTCGAGGTACTTGCGGATCTCGAGATCGTTACCGAGGGTCTTAGCGTAATCCTTCTCTGCGAACCAGCGGGAGCGCCAGTTCTCGGTGATGCCAAGACGGAAGCCGGTGGGGTAGACTTTCTGACCCATACAGCTTTACGCCTCCTTTCGAGGAGCAACGACGACGGTGATGTGGGAAGTACGCTTCAGAATGCGAGAAGCGGAACCCTTGGCGCGGGGACGGATGCGCTTAAGCGTCGGACCCTCGTCAACATAGGCAGCGGCGACAACCAGGTTGTCGGCACGCAGACCGTTGTTGTTCTCGGCGTTCGCAACGGCGGAACGGAGAACCTTCTCGACATCCACGGCGACGGCGCGGTCGCAGAAGTGGAGGATGTCGAAGGCCTGAGCGACAGGCTTGCGGCGGATCAGATCGACCACCAGGCGGGCCTTGCTGGGGGAAACACGCACGTACTTAGCGACGGCGCGAACCTCGGTGGCCTCAGTTTCAATAGACTTAGTTGCCATTTACGGTTAACCCCCTATTTGGCCTTGTGGCCACGGAACGTACGAGTCGGCGCGAACTCGCCGAGCTTGTGACCAACCATGGACTCGGTAACATACACGGGCACATGCTTGCGGCCGTCGTGGACGGCGATGGTGTGACCAACCATCTCGGGGAAGATGGTGGACGCGCGGGACCAGGTCTTCACGACGTCCTTCTTGCCAGCCTCGTTCATCGCGGTGATACGCGAGAGAAGGCGAGTCTCCACGAACGGGCCCTTTTTGAGACTTCTGCTCATAAGTGCTTTCTCCTAAAACTCGGTATCCGAAATTACTTCTTACGGCGACGAATGATGTGCTGGTTCGAGACCTTCTTCTTCTTGCGCGTACGAAGGCCCTTCGTCGGCTTACCCCAGGGGGTAACGGAGGGACGACCAGAGGTGTGGTTCTTGCCCTCGCCACCGCCGTGCGGGTGGTCGACAGGGTTCATGACGGTACCGCGGACGGTCGGGCGCACGTTCATGTGACGCTTACGGCCGGCCTTGCCGATGACGATGTTGGAGTGATCGGCGTTGCCGACCTCACCGACGGTGGCGCGGCAGGTAACGAGGATGCGGCGCATCTCGGAGGAAGGCATACGGACGATAGCGTACTTGCCCTCCTTACCCATCAGCTGGCAGGAGTTACCGGCGGAACGGGCGATAGCGGCGCCCTTGCCCGGCTGGAACTCGACGGCGTGGATGAGCGTACCGACGGGGATGTCGGCGAGGGGCAGAGCGTTGCCCGGCTTGATGTCGGCGTCAGAACCGGACATGATGGTCTGACCGACCTCGAGGCCCTTGGGGGCCAGGATGTAGCGCTTCTCACCGTCAGCGTAGTGCAGCAGAGCGATGCGAGCGGAACGGTTCGGATCGTACTCGATCGTGGCAACCTTGGCGGGCACGCCGTCCTTGTTGCGCTTGAAGTCGATCACGCGGTAACGACGCTTCACGCCGCCGCCCTGGTGGCGGGTGGTGATGCGGCCGTTGTTGTTACGACCGGCCTTCTTGGGCAGGGGCTCGAGAAGAGACTTCTCGGGCTTGGTGCAGGTGATCTCGGAGAAGTCGGAGATCGTCTGCCAACGCCTACCAGCGGAGGTCGGCTTAAGGTGCTTTACAGCCATTACAATCCCTTTCAATAGGAATCCGTTAGCCATCGCAGACAGGGATTCGAGGTTCTGCCTCGGGTGCGATGACACCGGACGTATACACGGTTCCGGGCGTGTCCATTTTATACGCCCAAAACCTTGAGCTCCCGCCTCCCCTATTTGGGAGGCATGAGCTCACTCAACAGCAGCGAGTCTTAGGCCTGGTTGCCAAAGACCTCGATGGTGTCGCCCTCGGCCAGCGTGACGATGGCCTTCTTCCAAGAACGGGTCTTGCCGGCGACATAGCGCACGCGCTTGGTCTTGGGCTTGACCGTCAGGGTGTTCACGCGAACGACCTTGACGCCGAAGATCTCCTCGACAGCGTCCTTGATCTGATACTTGTTAGCATCCTTGGCGACCTCGAACGTGTACTTGTTCAGCTCCATGCCGGAGAAGGAACGCTCGGACACGATCGGACGGATGATGATCTCGTGGGCGGTCATTTATGCAAGCACCTCCCCGAAGTGAGCGGCGATGTCGGCGGGCATCAGCACGGCGTTGTTGTTGACGAGATCGTAGGTGTTGGCCTCGTCAGCGGTGATGATGAACGTCTTGGGAATGTTGCGGAACGACAGGTAGGCGTTGACGTCCTCATCGCGAACGATGATGGTCAGACGCTTGCCCTCAAGGCCGAGAGCCTTGAGCATGGCGACGGCAGCCTTGGTGGAAGGCTTCTCGAAGCCGTAGTCGTCGACGAGCACGAGCTCGCCATCGGCCAGCTTGGCGGACAGCGCGGAGCGCATAGCCAGCTTGACCTCCTTGTTGTTCATACGCTTAGCGTAGGAACGGGGCTTGGGGGCGAAGACAACGCCACCGTGACGCCACTGGGCAGCACGGATGGAACCCTGGCGGGCACGGCCGGTACCCTTCTGACGCCAAGGCTTCTTGCCGCCACCGGAAACCTCAGAGCGACCCTTAGCAGACTGGGTGCCCTGACGCCAAGAGGCCATCTGGCACTTGACGATGTGGTGCATAACGTGGATGTTCGGCTCGATGCCGTACACCTCAGCGGCGAGCTCGGCCTCGGCGACCTTCTTGCCCTCGCTGTTCTTTACTTCAAACTTTGCCATTTAAGTGTTCTCCTTGGTATGACGCTGGGCTAAATGGGCTGGGCCCTTAGGCCATACGGATGGCGACGAGACCATTCTTGGCACCCGGGACAGCGCCCTTGACCAAGATGAGGTTCTGCTCGGCATCGATGCGGACAACGGAAAGGTTCTTGACGGTAACACGCTCGTTACCCATGTGACCGGCCATCTTGACGCCCTTGAGGACGCGCGCAGGATAGGCGCACTGACCGATAGAACCGGGGTGACGCTGGAAGTGAGAACCATGCGTCATAGGACCGCGGCGCTGACCCCAGCGCTTGATGCGACCCTGGAAGCCCTTACCCTTGGAGGTACCGATGACGTCGACCTTCTCGACATCAGCGAAATCAGCGACGGTGACGACCTCGCCGACCTTGTGCTCCTCGCCGTTCTCGACGCGGACCTCACGAAGGAAACGGACAGGCTCGACGCCAGCCTTGGCGAAGTGACCAGCCATGGGCTTGTTCACGTTCTTGGCCTTGATGTCGCCGAAACCGATCTGGACGGCGTCATAGCCGTCGGTTGCCTGAGTTTTAACCTGCGAGACAGCGCAGGGGCCAGCCTGGATGACCGTGACGGGAACGACGTTATCGTTCTCGTCCCAAACCTGGGTCATGCCAATCTTGCGGCCGAGAATCATGCTGATCAAGATATGATCCCAACTCTCGCGTGGTCTTGGGACGATGCGTACACCACCGAGCGTACGCCCCTAGAGGACCACTACTTACACGACGTGCTCCCCAGCCTTGTATTTCGCCCGGACTACCTGACAACCCTATTAAGCAGGCATTTTGTCCAGCCAGAATACTCCCCTGGTTTCACACAGCTGTTTAGTATACACGGCTGCGGGCGTATCCATCGAGATTCATATTTCACGCACAT
>UQZL01000051.1 GCA_900545605.1 uncultured Collinsella sp. | reverse complement strand
GCCCAAACGCCCTCGACGCCGGTGGAGGTGGCAGCAAGGCGGCCGCGACGGTCGTGCTCGACGCCCGCGGCATCGTACAGGCTGGCATCGATGCCCTCGCCCACGGCGCAGATCACCGTGGTGGCGGGAAGCTCGACGGTCTCGCCCGTGGCGACGGGGCTGCGACGGCCGCTTGCATCCGGCTCGCCAAGCTCCATAACATCGCAGGTCAGCACGGCGCCGTTGAGCGCCTTGGGCGCCAGCAGCTCGCAGAACTCAACGCCGTCGGCAAGAGCAAAATCGAGCTCTTCCTCGTCGGCGGGCATCTGCTTCTTGGTGCGGCGATACACCAGGCGCACGTTCTTCACACCAGCCAGGCGCTTGGCCACGCGAGCCGCGTCCATGGCGGTGTTGCCGGCGCCAATGACTACGACGTCCTCGCCCAGCTCGAGCTTCTCGCCCTTCTTGGCGGCCTCGAGGAACTCCAGCACGTCGAGCTCGGCACCCTCGCCCAAACCTGCAGAGCCGGGCATCCAGGCACCAGTGGCCACGACCACGTCGGTGAAGCCCTGGGCCTTGAGCTCGTCAATAGAATCAACGCGGGCGTTGAGCTGAACCTTGGCGCCAAAGGCCAGGCAGAGCTCGGCATCGTGGGAGATATCGTCGCTCGCAATACGGAACTCGGGGATCACGTGACGGACCACGCCGCCGAGCGAGTCGCGGGCCTCAAAGATGGTGACAGGCACGCCGACACGCGTCAGGAAGAACGCCGTCGCCAGACCGGCCGGGCCGCCGCCGATAACGGCTACGTTGCGCTCGCCGTCGTTGGCGATGGCCTGGGCGCGCAGCTTGGGCAGCACGGCGGTCATGGCCTCGCGGGCGGCCTTGAGCTTGCTGGCGCGGATCTGGGCGCCCTCGGGCTCGTAGAATGCACGCTCGCAGGCACGGCCGCAGGGATGCGGGCAGATGGTGCCGGTAATGAACGGCAGGGCGTTGCGCTCGATGATGATGTTGAGTGCGTCCTCGTAGCGGCCCTCGTCAACAGCCGCCAGGTAGGCGGGAATATCCTGCTGGATGGGGCAGCTCGTGCGGCACGGCGTGGTAAAGCAGTCGGAAAGCGGGCTCTTGCCGGCGACCTTGCGGTCGGGCAGCGGACGCAGCGGCTTCTTGTAGAGCGGGTTGGTGAGCGAGTCAGCCTGGATCGCAGTCACAGCCTCGAGAGAGACGCCCGCGAACGGCTTGCCGTCCAGATCGCCAAATTCGCCGGCCATCTGACTAAAGCGCTCGTAGCCACCGGGCTTGAGCACGTCGGTCGCCAGGGTGACGGGCCAAATGCCGGCATCGTACAGGGCGCGGATGTTGTAGACCGTGGCACCGCCGGAGTAGCTGATGCGCAGCTTGCCGTCAAACTGCTCGGTAATGCGGCGGGCAGCCTCGATGGTCAGCGAGAACAGCGAACGGCCGGACATGTACATCTCGGTAGAGGGCAGCTCGTTCCTCGTCACGTCGACGGGGAACGTGTTGGTCAGCTTGACGCCAAACTCCAGGCCGCGCTCGGCGCACAGGGCGATCAGGCGCTCGAACATAGGCACGGCGTCGGCCCACTGCAGGTCCTCGCGGAAGTGCGTATCGTCGAAGACGATGTAGTCAAAGCCCAGCTCATTGAGGCGCTGACGTGTAAACTCATAGCCCAGCAGCGTGGGGTTGCACTTGATGTAGGTGTTGAGGCCCTTCTCGGTGATCAGATAGGTCGCGATGCGCTCGATCTCGGCCGGCGGGCAGCCGTGCAGGGTGGACTCCGTGATGGAGTTGGACACGCGCGCCGGGATGGATTCGACAAATGCGGCGTCGACATGCTCAAACTTGTCCAGGTTGGCAAGCGCCCATGCGCGGCACTCATTCCAGACGTCAGAGCCGCTGGCGTCCTTCATGCCCTCGATGTAGGCATCGACCTTGGGGCTCTTGATGCCCTCGAGGTCATAGCCCACGGACATGTTGAAGACAAAGCCATCCGGGCTGCCCAGGCCGTACTCGCGAGCGATCAGGTGGCAGGCAAACCATGCCTTCACGTACTCGGCAAAGGCCTGCGGAACCTCGAGCTCGGTCGACCACTCGCAGTTGTAGCACTCGTCCTGTGCCACGATACAGGGCTTGTTAACGCACTTGGAGAGCTCCTCGCCGTCCATAACCTGAACGGTCTTAAGCTCAAAGAAGCGGGAACCGGCCACATAAGAGGCCACGATGTTCTGGGCAAGCTGCGTGTTGGGACCGGCGGCCGGGCCAAACGGAGTCTCGATACGCTCGTCAAAAATGGGAAGCGCACCCTCCTGGTTGGTCGTGACCATCTTGCGCACGCCAAAGACGGCGCCCTGAGTCTTGTGCTCCTCGATGATCCAGTTCATCAGCTGCGAAAACGGGATCGGCCTCATGATGTCGCTCATAATGAGCTCCTCTCTGTAACGCCCGGCGAGACCGCGCGGCGGGCGCAAATACGGTATAGCGCTAGCACAGCGCCGGCGACCCCGCGGAGGCCGCCTATGCGCGCGCCGGATGCGGCGAAACATCCGACGCGCGCGAATCTCCAATTGGAATTAGTACACGCGATCGTTGAGCGTGCTCCAGAGCTTCTTGGACTCAGCCATGGTCCACGCGTTGATCTTTTCCTCATCAATCCCAACGAACTCGCGATCCTTGTACAGGACGCGGCCGTTGATGATGGTAGTGCGGCAGTTTTTGCCCATCATGCCAAAGAGCATGTGACCGTCGATATTCTCCTCGCTCAGCGGCGTAAAGGGCTTGTAGTCCATGACGATGACGTCGGCGGCAGCGCCGGCCTCGAGCACACCGAGCTTGCGATCGAAGTACTTGCTCGCCATCTTGGCGTTGTTCTCGAACAGCATGGTCATGGCCTCGCACCAGCCCACGTTGGGCATGGCGGCGTTGTGGCGCTGAATGATCAGGAAGACCTTAAGGCTCTCGAGCATATCGTGGGTGTACGCGTCGGTGCCCATGCACACGGGGATGCCGCGGCGGAAGAACTCGAGCACGGGGGCGCAGCCCACGGCGTTGCCCATATTGGATTCGGGGTTGTTGACGAGCCAGGTACCGGACTCCTTGACGATATCCATCTCGGCAGGCGTCACGTGGATGCAGTGACCCAGCATGGTGTCGGGACCCAGCAGGTTGTGCTGCAGCAGGCGCTCGACGGGGCTGATGCCGCCGCGGTTGAGGCGGGAATCCCACACGTCGTTCATGCCCTCGCACACATGGATGTGGAAGCCGGTCAGGCCGTTGTTGGCCTCGGCCATCTTATCCATGGTCTCGTCCGAAAGCGTAAAGGTGGCATGTCCGCCAAACATGGCGGCGATCATATGGTTGTCGTTATCGCGACGCTCCTTGGCGGCCCACTGGGCAAATTCGGCGTTCTCGGCAATGGCCTGGTTGCATTTTTCCTGGCCGCGGCGATCGGAGACCTCGTAGCACAGGCACGAACGCATGCCCAGCTCCTGAGCTGCATCCTTAATGGTAAAGAGGCTTCCCGGGATCTCGCAGAAGCTCGCGTGGTGGTCGAAGATCGTGGTGACACCATCGCGAATGGAGTCCAGAATCGTGGCATAGGCGCTTGCCTTGGTGCCGTCGAGCGTCAGATTGTCGTCGATCTTCCACCACTGCTGCTCGAGATTCTCCAGGAAGTTGGTGGGGTTGCAGCCCTTAATGGCAAGGCCGCGGGCCAGACCCGAGTAGATGTGGGTGTGGCAGTTGATGAGTCCGGGCATGATGAGGTTGCCCTGGGCATCGACGTACTCGGCATCCGGGTACTTGGCCTTGAGCTCGCACTCGGGACCTACTTCGACGATCGTATCTCCGTCAATGGCGACCGCACCGTTTGGAATGAACGGGGCCTGAGCATTGCGGGTAAAGACGGAACCGTTAGCGACCAGAAGCATAAATGCTCCCTTCAACATCAGGGGCGGGGTTTGACACCTCTGACATGGCGGAGTGCGAAGCGCCGGCCTACACCGGAAACGGGCCCTCTCCCGTCAACGCTTCACCAAAGGGACAACCCTTTGAAGTGCGGCTTGGCACCGCATGACGTCGGCGGACGAGGCGATGCGCCCGCCGACGAATAGCACCGAATTGGTTACTTCTTGCTCTCGGGCAAGACCAGATCCACGGCAGCGTCCTTGGCAGCATCGATGTGCTGAGCCACGACCGGCGTCTGCGGAAGGATCAGGTTAAGGACAATGGCCATGATGGCGGTGGGGGTTACGGCATTGGAGCCGATGACGGTGGGCACCCAGGTGGGCATACCCTCACCGGCAAGGCAACCGCTGGCCATCCAGATACCCAGGCCAAAGACGACGGAGGTACCGACGATGGTGGTGGTGCGCTGCGTGAGGCCCTCGCGGGTGAACATGCGCACGCCGTTCATGGTGATGGTGCCAAAGACGCCGACGGTCGCGCCGCCGATGACGGGCTGCGGGATGGCGGAGAGCACGGCCGAGAGCTGCGGGAACAGACCGGCGATGGCAAAGACGGCCGCGATGATCACAAAGACCCACTTGTTAACGACCTTGTTGGAGCAGATGATGCCCACGTTCTGGCCAAGGGCGCTGGTGGGAAGACCGCCCAGCAGGCCGCCGACCATAGAGGTGAGGCCCTGGGACACGATAGCGCCGGAGAGCTCGCGCTCGGTGGGCATACGGTCGATGGAGCCCAGGCAGGCGGCGGAGACGTCACCGATAACCTGGATGGCAACCATGGGGAACACGACGGCGAGGGTAATGCAGACCTCGGGATCAAACTCGAGCGCGTAGGGCATGAGCTTGGGAAGGGCGAAGACCTGAGCGGTGGCGACGCTGGAGAAGTCGATCATGCCAAAGGGGATGGAGACGATCATGCCAACGATCATGCCAAAGAACACGGATCCCAGCTTGAGCGTGCCCTTGCCAAAGTTGGCGAGCGCAAAGACCACGGCGAAGGTGATAAGAGCGACGCACCAGGCCTGCGGAGTGCCCCACAGCGGCGTACCCATACCGCCGGCCATATACTTGACGGCCGTGGGATACAGCGAAACGCCGATGGAGAAGATGACCGTACCGGTCACGACGGGCGGGAACAGCCACTTGATCTTGCTGTAGGCCAGACCAAAGAGGACCGCGACGGCGCCGCCGACGATCTCGCCGCCCAGCAGCGCACCAAAGCTAAAGCCCGAGGCACCCATGGCCTGCAGGGCCGGCAGGAACGCGAACGAAACGCCCATGACGATGGGCAGGCCGCCGCCGATGCGACGGAAGGGAGCGAAGGCCTGAAGGGCCGTGTCGATTGCCGAAAGAATGAGCGCAACCTGGATGATGTCGGCGCTCTGCTGGCTATTAAAGCCGTAGACGCCGGCCATGATGACCGCCGGGGTAATGATGCCGGCAAACGATGCCAGTACGTGCTGAAGGGCACACGGGATCATTTCCTTAACGGGCGGCATGCCTTCGCGAGTGAACAGGGCTTCAGTGCCGTTCGTAACCGTCTCCTGGGTCATTTGACCACCAATCCTCGAAGTAGTTGTTTTCGCATCTAACGCTCTATTGTGACGCAGTGCGGGGTTGAGGTTGTGCCTTCATTGCATATCGTATTAAAGATGATTCTCATTCTCAATAATAATTTTTTGTTATCAGACTATTCTTCAGCTGAAATAACGCATTTCCGCAGGTCAGGAAAGTGTCTGGTCAAAATAACATCTAACTTTTCTTTTGGTCAACCGTTTACCGCTAAATTCCTACCGTTCGTCTGCATTACGCAATGTACCTGCGGATATACGAGATGGTGGGCAGCGTGTTACCATGAGAAAAAATTGTTATGAACATTTCCGATTTCACCCAAAGGAGTTGCCCGTGAACGAGACCGTACGCCGCTTTTTGCCGATGGTCGATTTTCTGGAGCAGGTACTCGGCAAGAACAGCGAAATCGTGCTGCACGATTTCTCGGATCCCGACCACGCCATCGTCGATATTCGCAACGGCATCGTGAGCGGCCGTAAGGTCGGCGGTCCTGCCACCGATCTGGCGCTCAAGATCATGCACGACCCCAAGTATTGCGACCTGCCGTTTATTACGGGCTACGAGGGGCGCGGTGCCGGCGGCAAGACGTTGGAGTCAGCGACGTACTTTATCCGCGAGAATGACAAGATCGTCGGTATGCTCTGCGTCAACACCGACCTCTCGACTGTGCGCTCCATCAACGCCATGGCGCAGCAGCTCATGGCGTGCTTCGACGCGGCGCCGACGCGCACGGAGCCCGCCCCTATCGAGGTCGAAAGCCTTTCGGAGTCCACACAGGAGCTCATCGACCGCAGCATTGCCGAGTTGCTGAGCGCGCGCGGGCTGGATGTAGCGTCGCTTGGTCAGAGCGACCGCGTGGACGTCATTCGCCACCTCAACGGTAACGGGGTGTTCATGCTCAAGGGCGCCGTGGCCTGCGCCGCCACCGCGCTGGGCATCTCGGAGCCCAGCGTCTACCGCTACCTGCAAAAAGTTCGCAAGGAAGGCTAACGAGCAAAATAGAGCGCGGGCAGTCTTTTTGGCTCCACAAGCGATCCGTCACTTGACAAAAGACCCTGCAGTTCACACGCTGCAGGGTCTTTTTGCATGCCATGTTTAGTTGTGGTCAACGCCTTAGAGAGCGGCGACGACCTCGATCTCGACCAGACCGCCGGCCGGAAGGGCGGCAACCTGGAAAGCGCTGCGCGCGGGGAACGGAGCCTCGAACTTGGAGGCGTAAATCTCGTTCACGGCAGCGAAGTCGGCAATGTCGGCCAGGTAGACCGTGGTCTTGACGACATCGGCAAAGGTGGCGCCGGCGGCAGTCAGCAGGGCCTCGACGTTAGCAAGGGACTGCTTAGCCTGGGCCTCAACGCCCTCGGGCATCTTGCCAGTTGCGGGGTCGATGCCCAGCTGGCCGGACAGGAACACCATGTTGCCGGTCTGGATACCGGGGGAATACGGACCGATGGCTGCGGGTGCGTTATCGGAAGACACGACGGTCTTGCTCATGTTTTTCTCCTTACGATCAAATAGAGAGCGTGAGCGCGGCGTTCACACCGGGAGGCACAGTTCGGTCTGAACACCGCGCTTGATTGGGATAGTAGGGGATGATTTTGACCGATGCAAGATAATTATCAGATTGCGATAATATTTTATCGCCCAACGGCGCATACGGGCCGCTGAACGGCGTGACTGGCGACCTGTCTGAAAAATGATCCCTTTCCTCCGTCCCCCTTCGGATCACGCGATCCCTTAGGGACGGAGGAAAAGAGATCAATTTTGCCTGAGAGGCTGCTGAAGACTTTGTCCTGCTTAGGCTGCGGGCATCGTCCACCGCGACGGCGCCACTATACTTTTGAGTATCTGAGCATTTTGAAAGGCAGGATATGACCGCAACCGCCAGTCGAACCACCAACCGCAGACCCGAGCTCTTGGCCCCCGCCGGAGGCCCGGAGCCCTTTGCCGCCGCGCTCGCCGCCGGCGCCGATGCCATCTACTGCGGCATGGGCAGCTTCAACGCCCGCCGCAAGGCAACGAACTTTACCGACGAGGCCTTTGAGCAGGCCTGCCGTGCTGCACACCTGGCCGGCTCGCGCGTCTACGTCACGGTCAACATCGTCATCAAGCAGTCCGAGATGGGCGAGGCGCTGCAACTCATCCACCGCTGCTCCACGCTGGGCGCCGATGCCTTCATTATCCAGGACTGGGGCCTGTTCTTTGAGGTCAAGCGCACCATGCCCGGCATCGAGACGCACATCTCGACCCAGGCGAACATCCACGACGACCGCGGGACTATCTGGTGCCGCGAGCAGGGCGCCGACCGCGTGACCCTCTCGCGCGAGCTCTCCATTGACGAGATCGCCGCCATCCACGACGCCGCGCCCGACGTTGACCTGGAGGTCTTTAGCCACGGCGCTATCTGCTTTTGCTACTCGGGCCTGTGCCTGCTTTCGAGCTTTGCCATGGCGGGCCGATCGCCCAACCGCGGCATGTGCGCCCAGCCCTGCCGCCTGCCCTACGAGCTGATCGACGAGAACGGCCGCACGCTCTCCCCCGCCGGTCGCGAGCGCGCACTATGCCCGCGCGACACCAATACCTCGCAGCTCGTTCGCCGTCTGTATGACGCCGGCGCCGCATCGCTCAAGCTCGAGGGCCGCATGAAAGCCCCCGATTACGTGTACTCCATCGTCGATGTGTACCGTCATCAAATCGATGACATGCTGGCCGGGGTCGCCGTGGATAAGGACGAGGACGCCGCTCGCCAGCGCCAACTCAAGCGCTGCTTCAACCGCGACTTTACGCACGCCTATCAGGACGGCACCTCGGGCGACGAGATGATGGGTTACGAGCGCTCCAACAACCGCGGCCAGATCGTGGGCACGGTGCTGGGCAGCCGTCTGGCCAACCGCGACGTGCGCGGGCTCAAGCCCGACGACCGCCGGCGCCGTGCCGCCATCGCCCGCATTGAGCTGTTTGAGCCCGTGGGCAAGGGAGACCTGCTGGAGCTTCGCCACGACGATGAGTTCGACCAGTTCCTGACCACCATCGCCGCCGAGGACGCCGCCGCCGGCGACGTTATCGAGTGTCGCGTGCCCCGCAGCATGCCCGAGGGCTGCCGTGTGCGCGTAATCCGAAGCCAGCGCGCCATCGACGCTGCCGGCGCCGCGCTCAAGCGCGACGTGCTGCGCCGCCGCGCCGTTGATGTAACCGTTGTGGCGCGCCTGGGCGAGCCGTTTACTGTCACACTCACCTGCTGTGACAACCCCGCGCTCACCGCCACCGCCACGGGCTTTACCGTCGAGGCCGCCAAGACTCGCGCGGTCGAGGCGTCCGATCTGGTTGAGCATGTGGGCCGCATGGGCTCCTCGCCCTTTGAGGCTGCGAGCTTTGATGTGGCGCTCGATGAGGGCTGCGGCATGGGCTTCTCCGCCGTGCACAAGGTGCGCGCCGCCGCCTGCAAGGCGCTGGAGGAGGCCATTCTGGCGCCGTACGAGGAGCGCGCGAAGACGCTCGAGTTGCCGGCGATTGTAACCAGTGATTCCCGCCCCGCACCCGAACATTACCGCGATGAGCCGCAGATCTGCGCCACCGTCACCTCGCTCGAGGCCGCCGAGGCAGCGCGCGCGGAGGGCGCAACGCGCACCTACATGACCACCGACGCGCTCGATGCGGCCGAGCTCTCCCCCGTCGATGCGCTTGAGCAGGGCATCGTACCCGTACTCGACGAGGTCTGCCGCGCCGTTGACCACGTCCGCGTTGACCCGTGGGTTGTTGCCGGTGCCACGGTCGCTATTGGCAATATCTCCGAGCTTGCCCTGGCCGCCCAGGTTGGCGCCACGGCGGAGGTCCGCTCTTGCCTGCCCGTGCACAACGTGCCTTGCATGGAGGCACTTGCCGAGCGCGGAGCCGGCGCGTTTTGGCTCTCGCCCGAGATCACGCTCGACGAGATCGTCTCGCTCGGCGCCGCCGCGCCCGCAGCTCTGGGCATCACCGTCTTTGGCCGCCCGCGCGTCATGACAAGCGAGCATTGCATTCTGCAGGTTGCCAACGGTTGCATCCACGATTGCGCCAACTGCCGCCTGCGTGCCCGCAAGCTCTCGCTCAAGAATATCGACGGAAAGGTCATGCCCGTCCGCACCGACATCCATGGCCGCTCTCGCTTGTACGACGCCTACCCCATCGACCTTACGCCACAGGTACCACAGCTGCTCGACGCCGGCGTCCGTCGTCTTATGGTGGACGGCACGCTGCTCGAGACGGATGAGGTGGGCCGCGCTGTCGCACGTGTCCGTCGCGCCGTCGAGGCCGCGCAGGCCGGCC
>UQZL01000050.1 GCA_900545605.1 uncultured Collinsella sp. | reverse complement strand
CGCAGCCGATGCCTGTCCAGCAGGCACCCGTCCAGCAGGCAGCGCCCGCGCCTGCGCCGGCATCTGCCCCCGCAGCCGGTGGTTGGACCTGCAGCTGCGGCGCCACCAACACCGGCAAGTTCTGCTCCGAGTGCGGCAGCCCCGCGCCCGCCCCGGCACCGGCCAAGTGGTTCTGCCCCAACTGCGGTAGCGAAAACGGCGGCAAGTTCTGCAGCAACTGTGGAACGCCCAGGCCCTAGCGCCTCTATCTGGTAATTGGCGGGGGATCCGCCACCCCCGCATTTGCTTCTATGGGTTTCGTTCGATGAAGGAGGACACCATGAAGACAACGTTCAAAAAGTCCGTACTCGCATTTCTGACATGCGTCCTGGCGCTCGCCTTTGCCCTGACGGGCTGCAGCGGCGGCGGCAAGGACCCCAAGGCCAACTTCGTCGGCAGCTGGCAGTACTCGGGTGGAACCTTGGATGGCGAAGAGCTCACCGATGAGTACATGGATATGCTCAAGGAGTGGGGCCTCAACTGCGTCCTGATCCTCGACGAGGACGGCACAGGCGTCCTCGATATGTTCCTTGAGGTCGCCGACCTGAAATGGGAAGCCAAGGACGCCACCACCGTAACGATCACCGCCGAAGATGAGTCGCACGACCTGAAGCTCAAGGACGACAAGCTCGTCCTTGAGGTGGAAGGCGACAAGCTTATCTTCACCAAGTCCGACAAGGATCTGTCCGGCACGGTGAAGAAGGATCGCGAGGCGGCCGAGAAGGAAGAAGAGGTCGATGAGGCCGTCGAAGACGACGACGTCCAGAGTGTCGAAATCTCCCCCGCCGTCACCGTCGCCGATGACGATCTGTGCACCATCACCATCACCGAGAAATTCAAGGACGACTGGGGCGACATCGGCTTTGTCGTCAACATCACCAACAAGAGCGACAAGGACCTGACCTTCTACGCTCCTTCCGGCAAGACCAACGTCAACGGCACTATGAAGGAACCCTGGTTCTCGGCTAACCTGATGCCCGGCACCAGCGCCACCGAGGAATTCACGTTCTCGAGCGGCGAGCTTGACAGCCTTGACGACCTGGTCAATACGACCATCGGCATCGACGCCTACCTGACCGATTCCTACGAGGACGTCGCCTCCTACAGCGCAACCATCGCGTAACGGCGGACACCGATAGCCGCGGATTGGCGGACACATCCGCGCACATGCCAGGCGGGGCCGCAGGAGATAATCCTGCGGCCCCGCCGCTTTATGCCGACAGCACTGCCCATACAAGCAGGCCGCCCGCCGTTTTTAGATGCGAAACGGCGGGCGGCCTATCTTTACGGCGCCGGAACACGGGCGGCGCACCGACTACGGGCGCTCCATATTGGGAACGATGCTGCCCTCGGTCACCGCATGCACGGCCAAGCGCATGATGTTGTCGTAGCCGGTCTTGTTGAGGATCTCCGAGATGCGACGCTTGATGGTGCCCTCACTCATAAACAGCTCGGCCGCGATCTCGCGACGGCTCTTGCCCTCGCAGGCAAGGCGCAAAATCGATAGCTCAACATCGTCGAGTGCCGCCGTACCCGAAAAAATACTCTCGGGTGGCTTGGGAAACGTGCAATAGCCCGCCAGCGTGGAGCGCATCACGGCGAACAACTCGTCGATACCGACGTTCTTGTACACAAAGCTATCGACGCCCGCCTCGCGGGCCTGATCGACAAAGGTGATCTCGGGCATGCCGGTCATGATAATGACGCGGCACTCGGGCAGTTGTTCTTTAATGCGCGCCGCCGCCACGACGCCGTTGGAATCATGCTCGGTGCATACGTCCATCAGTATCATGTCCGGGCGCTCCTTGAGCGCGACACCCAAGGCCTCGGAAGCATCGGCAATGGCGGAAACAACGGTCATATCGGGCTGGTCGCCAACGGAACGCGCCAGGCTCTCGCGCAGGATGGCCTGGTCTTCGACTATAAGGACGCGGATCATGAGCTTCTCCTTTGAGCTGTGGCGCTGGCGTTGAGCGGGATGGACACCGCAAGCGTAAAGGGCGGGGCGGCATGGATTTCCAGGCAGCCGCCCAGATCTTGCGCGACATGCCTCATACCTGGGATACCCGTTCCCTCGCGATACGATACGGGTGCAGGCGCGCCGTCGTTAGAAACGGTCATCCGCGCAACAGCGCCGTCTTCCGACGTCTCCCGCCACAGGCGCACATGGACCCGATGGGCCTGTGCATGCTTGGTGGCATTGGTCGAGGCCTCACGGATAATCTGCAAAAATGCGGCGGCGACACGCGCGTCCTCAGGCAGCGCACCCTCAACATCGATCTGCACACTCACCAGGCCAAAAGCATGGACGATATCACCCAGCTGCTCTGCAGGCTCGCTGGCACCGCCACTGCGCAAATCGGCGGCAATTGAGCGCAGCAGCGGGTCGATCTGCTCGAGCGACTCGTCATCCAGGCGCCCCTCCTCCAGATAACGATGGAGGATGGACAGGCGCTGCCCGATCACATCGTGCACGCGAGCGCGCATACGCAGATAGGCCGCATTGTCAGCAACTTTTTTGACTTCTTCGATCTGGGCTTGGAGCTCTTGGCCCGCAAGCTCAAGCAGGTGGTTGGCTTGCGCTAGGCGATCATGAGCATGCGCATACTCTGTTACATCCAGACCGATAATGCGCTCAAAGAGGCGGCCCGAAACCATAACGTCATCGTGCACAAACAAGCGAATCTCGGCGGGAGAAACCTCGACCACCGCCCGCGCCTCACCAAAGCGGTCCAGATTAATCCGCACACGGTTCTGGCTGCTTTCGGGCATTTGCATGCTAAGTTTGCGCAAGTCGTTCCATGTGTCGCTCATGTCACCTAGATCGGTGGGCATATGAAGTTCCACCAGGTTTTTGCGCATGCAGCGGTTCATGAGCAACGGGCGGCCTTTCGAATCCAGATACAGAATGCCGACGGGGATCACGTTAATGGTCTCGATTGTCGAAAACGCCGTGATGTCCTCCTGGCGGTTGCGCACGTCCATCAAAAGCGCCGCGATGGAGCGGAACAGGAAGAACGCGCCCTCCGCGATAAGGACTGCAGGCCATGTCGAGCCCATGACGCAAACAACCGGCGGCGTCACGGCGGCAACAAGCAGCAGCTCAGCCATCATAACGGGACGGCGATAATGCACCATAAGGACCACGCCATAGGCGACAATCGCGGCGTTGAGCCATAGCAGCGCACCCGCCGCCTCGGCGACGACATAGAGCGGCGCCACCAGATACGACCCGCTCGACGCGAACAAGATGACAGCCGAGATAATCAAGTGCAGCACAAGGCTCGCCTCGTAGGCACAAATCACTTTGCGGTTGTAAGACGAACGACGCGATGCGATCAGCGGAACATGGATGGTCTGCAAGCACGCCACCAAGGCAAAGAGCACATCGAGCGCAACGATCTGGGGAAGGATAAGCGGCATCGGCATCATCACTCACCCGCCCGCGGCATCAGCACGATCATACGCAGCTGACCGGCCTCGCCCTCAAGACGATACGCCACGTTACGCCCCTGTAGCGCAACCTCGAGCTCGTGCGCGGCGGGCGTCTGCGACAAGTCTTCCGTGTCGTTGGAAAAGAGCGTGGCACGCAGCTCCACGCTGCACGAATCGTGTTCGCTCAGATGGTACATGAGTGCCGGATGATCGGTGGTGTAGGCGAAAAACGCAAAGTCATACACGCAGTCGTACAGCGCGCTTACCGTACTGGCATGCATCGGACGCTGTATGGCGATGATCGAAGCGCAGTCGACATCGATGGTGCGCAAGTCACTTGCCAGCTCGTTGGCAATGAGTTGGATGCGATCACGGTCAAACCCGCTTTCCCCATGTTGCGCCAACGTGAGCGAGCCCTTGCGTTTGCAATAGGCGACGAGCATCTTGGCACATTGCAGCATGCGATAGCGCTCGTGCGAGGATGCCTCATCGGTTAACGGCGGCAGCGAACTCAGCAGCCCATACATCTCATCGAGCGCGCGGGCAAGCGCCTGGTCAACATCTTTGATCAGCAAGGCCTCGGCCTCCTGGTCGGCAAGATGCGTCTTAAGATCGTAGTCGGCCGTAAGCAGTTCGTTTTGGCGCTGCAATTCCATGCGCCGGTACGCCAGCTCGCGATTGAGCTCGTTGAGCTCCGATACGTCTTGGGCGAGCAATGCCGATCCGCCCAGCAGTGGAAAGGCGCGGTACATCACATCGGGATCGGACGCCACGGTAAAGGCGTGGGAATGCCCGGGCTCCTGAGCGCGCAGCTCTTCGCGCACACCCGCCGGAATCGGCTTTGATACCGGCGTGGCATAGACTTCCTGCAGGTCGCGCGTTATAACTTTAAGATCGAGCGGCAGGGTGTCGAAAATGTTGGCAATGCCGTGGTACGACGGAATGACGCCGCAATCGAGGCAAATCTCGAGCGTCACCACGCACAGCACACAATAGACGAGCGAAAAGTTGAGCTTCCATGCCCAAGGCACGCGCAGGGCGTACGAAATGGCAAAGAACGCGCCGCCCAGCAGCACGAGTGCCGCCGTGCCCGAAAAACGTTGGATACGGAAGGACGATGACCGACCCACCAAAATGAAAAAGGCGACAAAGTTAAAGGCCGTCCATATCAGAACGGCAAAATAGCCCCAGCCGTACGTGTAATCGTTACTCCAAGTTTCACTCGAGCGATCAAAGTGGAATACCTGCCGGTGAAAATCGTTGGTAAGCACAAACCCAATGAGCAGGATGGCCGCGATCCACAGGGCTGTGCGGTAGCGGCGACCCGCACGATGTTGCTCCAACCCTGCAAGGCGCAGGCCGCACAGCTGGTAGAGGAGCGGAATGAGCGTCATGGGCACGTAGTACAGGTACCACAGCACGGTGGCATAGAACGGCGTGAACGACTTGTACTTGAGGATGACCTCGATCATCCACAAGGCGCTGATGGTGGCAACGGCAACGAGGCGCCGGCGCAAGACGTAATCCAGACAGCGCAGATAGACCAGCACACCCCAGATTGAGAACGCGACGGCAGCGAGGAGCAGCGGAATCGAGCTCGAATGGATAAGCCCGTCCACGACTTCTTTGGACACCTCGTTATAGATGGGCACGGTGTTGGAGAGCTTGGGATCGGAAGCGAATGACGCCGGCAAGACCGCCAAAAGCAGAAGAAACAGTGCGGTTATGACGCCGGCAATGACGAAGGCGCGGCGACGGTACACCAGGTGCGTTATGCCAACGAGGAATCGCGGCATGGCGAAGAGCCTGCCGCCCCTGGGATCCGCCACCGGCGCGGATCGGGCGGCCGCATGGCCGATATGTCGCTCGCGGGTACCCATAGTGCTTTTAGTGTACCGACAGGCAGGCTCAAAAAACGGGCCGCATGTCCCAAAATCCGTAGACGGCAAAGCGCCCGACGAGCACAAACTGCTCGCCGGGCGCTTTGACTAGGAAGCTATGCAGTTGGGGGGGGCTCGGTGCCCTTAGGACAGGTCCTCGCCATTCGAAGCAATGACGCGCTTGTACCAGTCGAAGCTCTTCTTCTTGGAGCGCTTGAGGGTACCGTTGCCGGCGTCGTCGCGGTCGACGTAGATGAAGCCGTAGCGCTTGGACATCTCGCCCGTGCCGGCCGAGACCAGGTCGATCGGACCCCAGGTGGTGTAACCCAGCAGGTCGACACCGTCCTCGGTCACCGCGTCGCGCATCGCGGCGATGTGCTGACGCAGGTAATCGATGCGGTAATCGTCGTTGATGGAGCCGTCCTCCTCGACAACATCCTTGGCGCCCAGACCGTTCTCGACCACGAACAGCGGCTTCTGATAGCGGTCGTACAGGTCGTTGAGGGTAATGCGGAAGCCTAGCGGATCGATGGCCCAGCCCCACTGGCTCTGCTGCAGGTAGGGGTTCTTGGCACCGGCGAAGGCGTTGCCCTGGGTGCGCTCGACATCGGGATTATCGGCACCGGCGGAGCAGCGAGTGGAGTAGTAGCTAAAGCTGATGAAGTCGACGGTGTTGTCGGCCAGGATCTCGCGGTCCTCGTCGGTCATGCCCACATCGATACCCAGACGCTCGAGCTTCTTGACGGCATAGGCCGGGTAATAGCCGCGGCTCTGGACGTCGACGAAGAAGTAGTTGTCCTGGTTGTCGAGCTGGGCCTGGCGCACATCGCCCGGGCGGCAGCTGTAGGGATAGTAGCTGCCCGCGGCGAGCATGCAGCCGATCTTGACCTCGGGGTCGATCTCGTGGGCGATCTTGGTAGCCCAAGCGCTGGCGACGAGCTCGTTGTGGGCGGCCAGGTACTCGACAGCCTCCTTGTTCTCGCCCTCCTCAAAGACCAGACCCGCGCCCATAAACGGCAGGTGCAGGATCATATTGATCTCGTTAAAGGTGAGCCAGTACTTCACCAGGCCCTTGTAGCGGGTGAAGATCGTGGTCGCGAGGTTCTTGTAGAAGTCGATGAGCTTGCGGTTGCGCCAGCCGCCGTATTCCTTGATGAGGTGGATTGGGCAGTCGAAGTGCGTGATGGTCACGAGCGGCTCGATGCCGTGCTTCTGACACTCGCGGAACACGTCCTCGTAAAAGGCCAGACCAGCCTCGTTGGGCTCGGCCTCGTCGCCGTTGGGGAAGATGCGGGTCCAGGCCAGGCTCATGCGGAAGGTCTTAAAGCCCATCTCGGCAAAGAGGGCGATGTCCTCCTTGTAGTGATGGTAAAAATCGATGCCGGTCTGCGCGGGATAGTAATAGCCATCCTCGAAGTCGAGCATCTTGCGCTGGCCCGAGACCACCGCGTAGCGCTCGGAGCCGTGCGGGGCCACGTCCACGTTGGCCAGGCCGCGGCCGTCCACGTTGTAGGCGCCCTCGCACTGGTTGGCAGCCGTCGCGCCGCCCCACAGGAAGTCATTACGGAAAGCCATGCATCGATCCTTTCATACGCTGCTTGTCATAGGCTCAGTATCTCTATAAACGGCACGTCGCTCAACGGCAACGGCGCAGGTCGACACTTCTTTTCGCTCCCGCATATCGGCAGACGGTGCGCTCCTGACACTTTTTGATACCTCGCGTGCACGAAAAAGCACCCGCCCACACGCCGCGAACGTCAAGTGAGTAGACTTTTTGGCAAAACTCAACCAGACCCGCCTTTGACGCCATCAAAACCGCAGGTAGCTTACCTGGCATGTTCCGGCGTGGTCAGACTAAGCCAAAAAGTCTACTCACTTGCAAAAAAGGGCGCCTCCACAACAGCGAAGGCGCCCTCGGGTGGCAGACCATTTGACTGAATAGGAAAGAAAGGAAAAAATAGGAAAGAAAGGAAAGGAGACTTATGACTGAAACCATCTTCTCCCCCTCATTTGGAAATCGCCCATCCTATCTCGTCGGGCGCGAAACTGTAATTTCGACATTCATATCCGGCCTTGAGCAGGAACCGGGCAATCGCGACCGAGCCATGCTCATGCTTGGACAGCGAGGCAGCGGCAAGACAGTTCTTCTGTGGGAACTTGCCGACCGCGCACGCAAGCTCGGCTTTGTTGTCGCCACGCCTACCGTAGCCTCCGAGGATATGCTCGAGCGCATTGTCGAGAAAATCCAAGAAGCAGGCAAACCTTACGTCAACAAACGCCGCCTTCCCAAACTCGCGAGCGGCAGCCTAAGTGTTTTCGGGCTCTCGGCAGGCCTCGAGTTCACACGAGACGTGCAGGAGACCAAGAGCTTTCAGTTCAAGCTCACGCAGCTCGCGCGCAAACTGACCGAGCAGGGGCACGGCATCCTCATCCTCATCGACGAGCTCCAAGCAAATTCACCCGAGATCAGACAGCTCGTCACCGCCTATCAAGAGCTGGTCGGCGAACGACTCAACGTCGCGCTCGTCATGGCGGGCCTTCCGGGAGCCGTCTGCGCAACACTCAATGACCGTGTGCTGACATTTCTCAACCGCGCTCGAAAGGTCACGCTCGAGCCACTTTCGGTCGGAGATGTCGATACCTATTACCAGCGGGCTTTCGATGAGCTCGGCCTTGATATTCCAAGCGATCTTCGCCTCCGTGCCGCTCGCGCAACCCAAGGCTCGCCCTATATGCTGCAACTCATCGGCTATAACATCGCCAATCGCTGCAGGACAGGCGAACGTGCGACGCAAGGGTTAATCGACGGAGCCATCGAGGCGTCGAAAGTCGATTTCGAAAACGATGTGTGCGAAACGACGCTCGCCGCGCTGTCAGACCAAGACGTCGCGTTTCTCTCCGCAATGACTGATGACGAAGACGCTGTGTCTCGCATTTCTGATGTTGCGAAGCGCATGTCAGTCACACCCGACTATGCGCAAAAGTATCGCCGGCGCCTCATCGACGCCGGCGTTATCGAGCAGGCGCGCCGCGGCTACGTGCGCTTCGCCGTCCCCTATATGGCCGATTACCTGCGCAGCCAGCTCTAGGCAACCACCGCAAAGGGGACAGGCACCTTTGTGGTGGGTTGGGCCCGCTTGTCTCGATCTGTAACAGTTGGGCCGTCAAAACCGGGCTTGGCGTTACAGATCGAGATTGTTCGGGCGGCCCCCGTGGTTCGTCTTGATCTGTAACAGATAGAGACGATTTAGCGCGCCGACTGTTACAGATTGAGACGGAAGACCCTAGTCCACGGTGATGTCGAGGTTCTTGCCGACGAGACCTACGTAGCCGCCCTCGGCAGCCTTGGGACTATCTGCGTGGCAGAGAACCCACTTGTCGGCCTTCCAGTAGCAGTAGCTATCACCGGCCGCGGGCATGTCGGCCGCAGCCTCGGGGCGCGGACCGTTGGTGCCGGCGGGCAGCGCAACCATCACCTGGAAGCCACCGTCGTCGACCATGCACGGCGTGTAGTGCAACGTGGTGGCGTAGACCTCGACGAGCGTGCCGGCGGGCGCGCGGAACGCCTTGACCTGCGCGGTGTCGAGCTTGCCGTCGACAATCTGCTCACGCTTGGCGAGCAGCAGAATAAAGTCGCGAGCACCCAGGTTGAACTCGCTCGCGCGGTGATACTCCAAGCAGTTGAGCTTCGTGTTGTGGCCGTTGCACCAGCCCAGCTGGAACGGACGGCCGCCATACATGAGCAGGCCGAGCGCATCGGCGCCCTCGACCTGCTCCAGCTCAGGCGCGGAGGCCACGTACTTGCTGCCCTCGGGGATGGGCGTTGCGGAGAGCGCCTCGACGAGCGGGGCGGTCAGGTTGGACGGGACGTCATCCCACACGCGGCCATAGGGTTTGAATTCGGGGTCGGTAACAGAGTAGATATGCATGTTCGCTCCTGTTCGTTTGTGTGATATTACGAACATTCTAGAACAATCACGCGCGGTTTTAAACGTCCGCCATGTCCGCTCAACAAAAAGGCACCCCCGCATAAGCGAAGGCGCCCAGTGAACTCATTTTGAGCGACGAAACCTTTACGCCTGCTGATAGTGCAGGTGTGCCTCATCGATATCGATCAGATCGCGGTCGAGATAGCGACGCGCGAGCCAATTTGCCATAGGGAGATTCTGGTCCAGGTAGTTACCGCACTCTTCGGGAGCGGCACCGGGGACATCGCCCTCGAAGCCAGCAACAAACTCGAACAACTCGCGCACGAGCAGCAAGATCTCCTCACTCGTCACCTCGCCAAACACAACCAGGTAAAAGCCCGTGCGGCAGCCCATAGGGCCAAAGTAGACAATACGGCTCGACCACTCGGCATGGTTGCGAAGGAACGTCGCGCCCAGATGCTCGATGGTGTGGCACTCGGCCGTGTTCATAACCGGTTCTTTGTTGGGCGTGGTCAAGCGCAGGTCAAAGGTGGTGACGGCGGCACCGGTCGCCGGATCGCGGTCGACGCGGCTCACATACACGCCGGGCTCAAGCAGCAGATGGTCAACGGAAAAACTCGCGATGCGCTCCATGGCAGATCCTCTCGGTAGTCAATTTGGGACAGGGCTCTTTTAGCTGGTCGCAACAATCCCACCCATGATAGCAGTCAAAAAAGCCCCATTACAGTTTGAGTCGTCCGAAAGGGCGGCTCTTTTCCGTTGCA
>UQZL01000049.1 GCA_900545605.1 uncultured Collinsella sp. | reverse complement strand
GCTGCGCACGCGATCGCCGAACTCAAAGTTCAGCCTCGTCCCGTGTCGCTCGCCTACGAGGCCTCGCCCGTCATGGATATCATCCTGGGCGCCGCCAAAGAGGGCGCGTCGCTCTACGCCGTCACCGACCCCGCGGGCATTACGCACCGCGCGTGGGAGGTCAAGCGCGAGGAGGCCGTCGGGGCCATCCGCGCCATGCTCGACCAAGCACCGGAGCCGGCACTGGCCGACGACCCCGCCTACGCCGCCGCTATAACCGGGGCGTCGCAGCTGCTGACCGACGATGCCCGTGCCGCCGGCACCTACACGGGCAAAGAGCCGTTCAACTTTGCCGTAGCTGTACTCTTCCCCGCCGCGCAGGTCAGCGGCGGCGTGCCGCAGGTTCCGACGGGTCTGCTCACGCACCAGGTCGCGCGGTTCTAGCAAGACCAGACCGTCCAGCACAAAAATCGGCAGCCCAACAAACAGGGGGCGGAGATGCAGCAGGTACATGCATCTCCGCCCCTTTTGCGTCGAGAAGTTATGCCAGCGACCCGTGCCGCCACGCTCGCGTTATCCCCGTTGCGGGCCTGCTGCCGCCACAAGTGGTTCAAGCCCCAGCTCGCGCGCGTAATCCTCCTGCGTAAAGACTTCGACCAACTCAAACGTGTCGGATTCGTCGTCAAACGCAAAGTGCAGCACCGAGCAGTTGCCCGGCACGCGATCGCGCTCGTCGGCCGCCGCACCCTTCACGTGATCCATAAACTCCTTGATAGCCGAGCCATGGCTTACCGCGAGCACACACGTATGGTCCGGACGCTGCATAAGCTCGGTCAGCGTCGCCACCATGCGCTCGCGCACCTGCATCTGGCCCTCGCCGCCAAATTGACGATAGAAATCGCGCCACGGGCGCTCGGGCATGAGCATCACGCGCTCGGCCTCAAAGTCGCCAAAGAACCACTCACGCAGGCCGTCCAGGCGCTCGTACGCCAAGCCCGGCCACAAGTTGGCGATAGTCTGCTCGGTGCGATGCAGCGTGGAGGTGTAGGCATGATCGGGCTCAATGCCGCGCGCACGTAAAAACATGCCGGCGCGCGCCGCCTGGTCGCAACCCAACTGCGTAAGCGGCGAATCACTCCACCCCTGAATGATACGCTTAAGGTTGAATATCGTCTGTCCATGACGGACCAGATACAGATCTTTATTCATAGGGGTCCTTTCGTTCGTTACCAGCCCAAGAGCGAAAACGCCCCGTCGCAATAGCCAAAATGAAGCACGGCACCGTTGTCGGGCAGCTCTCCCCCGCCAGTCACATACTCAAGAAACTCCTGGCAGGCTGAGCCATGGGAAACCGCCAGCACGCAGTCGTGCTGCGGCCTGGCCATGATGCGGGACAGCGCCGCGACCATACGGGCGCGAAGCTCACTTTCCGACTCGCCGCCAAAGGCCACCGGATAATCGCCCCAGGGCTGCGGCGGCATCTCGCGATTTGATGTGCCCTCCAGCGAGCCAAAATGCCACTCACGCAGGTCATCGACCAGCTCAATGGAACGGCCCTCGCCAACGATAAGCTCGGCCGTATGCCGCGCCCGGCCCAACGGCGAGGAATACACATGATCAAAGGCCACGCCACGCGCCGCAAACGCCGTACGCGCCGTCAGCGCCTGCTCGCGCCCACGCGCCGTAAGCGGCGAATCGTGCCAGCCCTGCAAAATGCTCTGCACATTGAGCTCAGTCTGCCCATGCCGCACCAAATACAGATCTGCCACACACCCTCCCCTCGTACCACCACAAAGGGGACAGGAGCCTTTGTGGTGATTTTGCCGCCGGATTGCACCGCAACGACGCACAACTACAGCAGCACGTCGGCAAGCGGACGCTTGGGTACGTGGTGCACCTGCGCCTCGTCGCGCCAATAATTGATGGAGCCGTCGGGGTTGGAATCGATCGCATCGATCACCTGTGTCTCGGCCGGAACGCCAAACGCCATGATCAGCTTGAGCTCATACTTGTCGTTATCGAGCCCCATGGCATCGATCGCGTGGGGCGTAAAGGCCTTGAACATGCAGGCTGCCACCTCGGGCGTGGCGCTGCGAGCGGCGAGCATCATCGTCTGGGCAGCAATGCCGGTGTCGACCTCGGTGATGGGCGCGGCGGGCTTACCCGGAACAGCGCGCTCGGCAAGAATCGCGATGTAGCCGGTCGGGCGCTCGCCCTCATCGGGACCCGGCCAGTCCTTAAGCGCGCCGGCCCACGCGAGCTCATCAAATACGCGCGCGCAGTCCTCTGCACCGCTCACCACATGAAAGCGCAGGCGCTGAGCGTTGGCGCCGCAAGGGGCCAGGTGTGCCAGCTCCGCCAGCTCGAGCAAAAACTCGCGCGGTACGCGCATGGACTCGTCAAATCGGCGGCACGTGCGGGCGCGGCGGACCAGCGTGTCAAACGTGTCCAGGCCAAGCTTTTCGCAACCCTGCTTTGCCATCGACTCGGCGCTTACCGGCGCTGCGGGAACTGTTTCGTTCATAGGGACCCCTCAATAAAAGCCAATTGTCCTTAAGAAAATCTAACCTAAAACGTAGGCAATAACGAACAGAGCCGCAATGTTCTACACCTGTTGAATATCCCACATCCAAACGGGAACAAAGATAACAATTCGGGAAGGTGAGGCTCCCATTCGCCCTTTCCGCCCCACGCGACGGCGCCCTTGGGCGATACTGGTTGCAAGAGCTACGGCTTACGCCGCACGGAAAGGAGACATCATGGGCATCTTTAAGAACGATGACAAGCAATCGAGCGCGTTTGGATTTGACGAGGAAAGCATGGCAGGCAAGGCCGTCAAGGCCGTGCGCTGGATTTACGCCATCACGGGCGTCTTAGCGCTCGTCGCCGGCATCGCACTGCTGTTTGCGCCTGCCAAGTCCCTCGTCTTCCTGACGACTGTTCTGGGCTTCTACTTTGTGATCACGGCCGCGATCAGGCTGTTTACCGCTGTTTTCGAGCCGCTGCTGCCCACCGGCTGGCGCGTGACGAGCATCATCTCCAACCTGCTCATCATTCTGGGCGGCGTCATAATCCTGCGCAATCAGGCCTTCTCGACCGCGACGCTCACCACGCTTGTAGTGGTCGTCGCCGGCTTTGGCTGGATCGTCGAGGGCGTCATGTCGATTCTGGAGTCCGAGCTTTCGTCTAACCGCGCCCTCGCCATCCTGAGCGGCGCACTCTCCATCATCGCGGGCATGTTCGTGTTTATCTATCCGCTGTGGTCGGCCAAGATGCTCGTCATCTTTAGCGGTGCCGCGTTGCTGGTGTTTGGCGTGACGCTGACTGTTCGCGCCATTCAATTTGGCAAACTGGTGCACTAGATGCCAAAGACGCTTTTTATTGATGCCGACGCCTGCCCGGTCACGCGCGAGTCGATCGACTGCGCGCGGAGGGCGGGCGTTGCCGTAGTGATTGCCGGCAACAGCACGCAGAACCTGGAACGCCACATTCGCCGCGACGATCCGCGCGACGCCGAGCACGCTCGTCGAGGCTTTTGGGTCACGACGCTCGATGTGAGTGTGGGAGCCGATAGCGCCGACTTTGCCATTATCGAGCGCCTGCAGGCTGGCGACGTGGTCGTGACACAAGACATAGGCCTGGCGAGTATGGTGCTCGGACGCGATGCCGCCGCCATCGGCGTGCGCGGGCGCATCTACGATAAGGCGACCATCGACATGCAGCTGTTTATTCGCCACGAGGAAAAGAAGGTTCGCCGCGCCGGGGGACGCACCCGCGGGCCGGCAGCCTTCACCAGCGAGGACCGAGCCCGCTTTAAACGCAACCTCACCGAGCTGCTGCACTAACCAAGGCAGATTTTTGGGACATGCCTAAAAATCTGCCTTTTTGTTTTGGGCGGTGTGGACGCTCAGGGTCCATGGCTCAACAAAAAAACGGGTTTCAAAATGCCATGCGTCGCCGCACTGCGCAGGCGCCGAGCATGGCTATTTTGAAGCCCGTTTTGCTAGGCCTACTTAGAGGCCGAAGGCGGATAGGATGAGGCCCCAGCTGGCGCCGATGACGTACATCATGACCAGGAACACGGCATTTTCGCGAGCGCTGCGGTTCGTGCGGAACAGGACCAGGTAGCCCACGCCGGCGGAAATGAGCGTGCCGGCGAGCATCGGCGCCAGCTGCAGCGCACCTTCGAGGTACAACTGCGTAATAACGACGCTAGCAGAGCAGTTGGGGATCAGACCGACAAGCGCCGAGCCCAGGACGGCGAGCGTTTCGTTGCCGCGCAGGAACTGCTCGATTGCGGACTCGCCAAAGGTCTCGAGCACGGCGACCAGAATCAGCGTCACCAGGAAAATAAATACCGACACCTGCACGGTGTGCGAGATCGCGCTGCGGATGATCGACAGAATGGGCGCGCCCTCGTGGGAGTGGCTGTGGTCGTGGTGGTGCTCGTGCTTGTCCGCGTGACCATGGTCGTGGCTGTGGTCGTGCCCGTGCTCGTCCTCGTCTTCATCACAGCCGCAATGATCGCGTTCGCACAGCTCGTGAATGTGATCGGCACTTACGCCCGCCTCGGCCACTTCGTCAATGATGTCGCCCCCGGTATGGTCGTCGTGCGCGCAATTCACATGAGCCGGATTGGCAGCGGTCCCCAGCACGGTACGGCGAATCGCCGCATGCGCGCGGGCGTTACGACGAAGGCCGCGGATAGCAGCATCCACGATAAAGCCCGTGACCAGCGCGATCAGCGCCTTCGAAGCCAGGAGCATCGCCATGGCCTGCACGGGAACTTGCTCGGCGAGCAACAGCGGCAACATCTCGTCGGAGGTCGAGAGGAACACGGCAACCAGCGTGCCCAGCGTCACGACACGGCCGGCGTACAGCGTTGCTGCCATGGCCGAAAATCCGCACTGCGGCACCATGCCCAACAACGATCCGACAACCGGACCCGCGGCTCCGGCGCGCTTGATAGCGCCGTTGACGCGGTCGCCCGCAACGTGCTCAAGGGTTTCAAGAGCCAAATACGTCACCAACAAAAACGGCACTAGCGACAGCGTGTCCTTGCCAGCGTCGAGCAGAATATCTATCAGTAAATCCATGACGGATGGAACCTTTCGTGTCTTTCGGCAGCATTGTAAAAGTCCTAGCGGTCAACTAGGGTATTGTAGTTGTCCCGGGCGCGGTGCCAATAGTTGCCCATGGTAAACTATCATCTCGCCACAACTCAGTAACCCCGAGCCGCGCGACGCGGCCCGTCCAAGGAGCAGTCTATGAATGTTTCGCAAGCACTCGAATACGAGCGCCAGCCGTTTATCCCCATGTTTATCTACGGCGACCACGGTGCCATGGAGTCCGAGCGCCAGAAGGGCGAGGAGGCTCTCAAGGTGCTCGAGACCGAGTACTTTACCGCCGAGGGCGACCCCGGCTTCGACTTTGCCACTGTGCGCGACCTGGCCGACCGCAACCGCGACCTGTGCGACCAGATTGGCGAGGCGCGCCTGCGCAACGTGACGCCCGCGACGCTCTCGCGCGGCCTGTCCGACGCCGACACCTGCGCCGCCATCGGTAAGATGCAAAAGCGCACCGCCGCATCGGTTATGCGCGAGATCCGCGGTGACCGCGACGCACTCGGCGTGGCCTATGCCCGCAAGCCCATCCAAGGCACGGTGCTGGGCATCGACATCGAGACCACCGGTCGCGCGCCCGAGCGCGGCTACATCATCAACGTGGGCTGGGAGATCATGGATCTCACCAGCGACGCCGTGCCGCATGACGCCGAAGCACACTACTGCGGCCTGCCCGACATCTACCGCGGCGAGGATGTGCCGCTATCGAACATCCATCACATCACCTGGGACGACATCGACGGCAAAAAGCCGTTCCGCGAGAACAAGGAGCTGCAGAAGCAGCTGCTCAAGCTCATGAAGAAGTACCCGTACATGGCACACAATGCCGCCTTCGAGGACAGCTGGTTCAAAATTCATCTGGACGGTTATGCCGAGGCACGCCGCGCAGGAAAGATCATCGTCATCGACTCGCGCCAGATCTGCCGCAGCCTGGACGCCGACGTGCGCTCGCTCCCCCGCGAGTCCGCGCCCGCTGCGCTCGAGAACTGGGCGCGCCGCCGTGGCACCCTCGCCGCCGACGCCAACGAGCAGCACCTGGGCCTCGACGACACCGACCTCATGCTCCGTACCGTCCAGGCCGAGTTCAACCTCAAGAACCTGTTTGCGAAATAGCAACGCCTGCGACAAACACTGCTTGCTCACGAGCGGCCCCGCAGCGGGAAACCCCGCAGCGGGGCCGCCCTACGTTCCATAAGCAGGCCCGCTCTTCACAAATTCTGAACCCTATTTTTTAACTATTTCGCCACTTTCCCGACACGTGATTTGTGCTCGGATGGCGATGCATCGATACCAAATGTGCAGCAATTGAGTATTCCTATGCTATAGCCGAGCTGCGGAAACATTTATTTAGGGCGTACCAACCCATAATTGCGTCAAGCTTTTGGACAGCATTTGGTTAGACCTCTAAAACGACTTTTCCACTCAGCGCCATCAACACGGCATTAGCTGACACGATATATACCATGAGTATCGTATTGTCACATACCACGGCAAAAGCGGTCTACCAGGCCGCGCATTCAGTGTCTGCGAAAGACATCGAGTCCTGCAGCCCTGTCGCAATTTACGGATCGTGTCCCACCGGAACGCTCCTCGACGCGGCTGCAGAATGGCTTGCCAAACATGATGTTGCCCGCGACGCAAATGAATCCCTCGAGGTAATGGTGTTTGATCGCAGGAACGCGCGCTACGCGATGAACTGTCAATGCCACGTTTCGTCAAAGCGATTCTCATGCTCGCGTTTCATAGAGCTAGAAGATGACATCTACATTGCTGGCGTTGAGCTTTGCGCACTTCAGGCCGCCACCTATCTCCCTTTTCGCGAACTGGTGGAATATTACTTTGAGCTGTGCGGCGCTTATTCCCTTGGAAACGGTTCTTCTATCTCTTATACCGAGCGTTTCCCACTTACCTCGACCGAGAGGCTAAAGCAGTTCTTTAATTCCATTACCAGATGCGATGGTTTGGCCCTTGCCCGAAAGGCTATTCAATGTGTACGCGACGGATGCCGATCTCCCATGGAAACGGCCTTTGTCATGATGCTTACGCTGCCCAAAAGCGAAGGAGGGCTTGGCATAAAGGGAACTGAGACCGACTACGAGGTGAAGGTCACCGCCGCCGCAAAAAATCTCACGAGACGCAAAAAGTTCTTTATGGATGCATATCTGAAGAAATCTCGAACAGATATTGAATACAACGGTTTTTATCACGACGCGGAAGAAGACCGCGCCATCGACGAAGAACGCAAGAACGCGCTTGCGTCCATGGGGTACGGAATCATCACCGTCAGCCGTTATTCCTTTATGCATGCCAGCTCTTTCGTTAGGGTCATGGAGGCAATCCAAAGAAAAGAAGGTATACGCCCCTCGCGTCTGCCAAAAGACTTTCAAATCATGCAAGAGGACCTGAGACTGTTTGTGCTCAGAAGGTTTATTGAGGAGAAGAAACGAATCCAGGAGGAGCTTCGCCAAGATTCCGAAGAGCGCCAACAAATCGACCTCGAAAAAGCAATGCTCGAAGGCATCACATTGGACGATCCGACGATTAACGAGGTTCCGTCAATCGATGACATGCAGACTGTCGAACCCGACAGCCCATCACTCAACCAAACAAGTAGTTTCACGCCCGAGGGCAGGGTCTTCGGGGCCGGAAACCAGGCTGACTAACAAGGTGGGTACCCTAGCGACGTGCAAAATTGCGAGTATTCAGCAGAGCCGGGTGTCCATCACCCTCGAGTGGATCCAAAAGTGAAGCGAAATCACTCTTGCGTGAGAACGTTAGGCAACATTTGAGGAATAGCTCATCGGTTTACCAGCCTAAGATAAATCTTTAGCTGCATTATTTGGCCTGCGATAAATTAACAGACCCCCTATCGTTGCAGAATACTCCAATTTTTGCACGGCGCAGGGGCACCCACCCCGGCATCACCTATCAAAACCGCTTAGTCCGGGATCTCGTCCGCTTTTCCTCATCATTTTGTACGACGGATTGCCTAAACGATATTGACATATGAACATGCGCTCATATAATCGGAAGTAAGTTATATGAGCGCATGTTCATATGAAAGGATGCTGCAATGAGCGAACACGCTGATGAAACGAAACCCGACATCGAGGCCAACGAACCCGTGATCCCCACCACCTGCTCGCCCGAGGACCTTCCCGACGAGGAGCTTCTCTACGACCTCGCCGACCTGTTCAAGGTCTTCAGCGACACCACGCGCATCAAGATTCTCTATGCCCTCATGGGCCGCGAGCTCTGTGTGGCCGACATCGCCGAGGCGACCGCGACCTCGCAGTCGGCAGTATCGCACCAGCTGCGCACGCTTAAGCAGTCGCACCTGGTCAAGTTCCGCCGCGACGGCCGCAACATCCTCTACTCGCTTGCCGACGATCATGTCTACACCATGCTCAACCAGGGCATGAGCCATATCTGCGAATAGCAACCAACCACGGTACCAGCGCGGCCTGCACCCAAGCCGCAAAACCAGGGAAAGGAACCCACCATGAAAAAGCAGTTTAAGCTCGACGAGATCGACTGCGCCAACTGTGCGCGCGAGCTTCAGGACGAGCTGGCCAAGCTCGAGGGCGTCAAATCCGTGTCCGTCAACTTTATGGCCCAGAAGCTGACGCTCGAGGCCGATGACACCGAGTTCGACGAGGTGCTCAACCGCGTCGTGGAATTCACCGCCGACGCCGAGCCGGACTGCGAGATCATTCTCTAGCCCAGGTTTACGCCAGCCTGCAAGGCCGCGCTTGCCGCGGCCTTTGCTCGCGAAATTATATGAGCGAGTGTTCATACATTCAATTGGGAGGATACGAGTCATGGCCACCGCCGACCCCAAGAAGAAAAAGAAGAAGCGCAAGAAGAAAGAGTCACTCGAGCATAAGCGCAACCGCATCCTGGTAGCGCTGGGCATTTTTGCCGTGGTGTACGCCCTCGATGAGCTCGGCACCCTCACCGCCGCATTCGGCACCCCGGGCGACATCTACGCCAGCTTTGTGCTGTTCCTCGTGCCGTTTTTGATTGCCGGCTACGACGTGCTACAAAAGGCATTCAATAACGTCCGCCGCGGCAAGGCCTTCGACGAGAGCTTCCTCATGGCCGTCGCGACCATCGGCGCGTTTGCCATGGTGCTCTTCCCCGACACCGATCCGCACATGGCCGAAGGCGCAGCCGTCATGCTGTTCTACCAGGTCGGCGAGCTGTTCCAGGCATATGCCGTGGGCAAAAGCCGCAAGTCAATCAGCGCCATGATGGACATCGCGCCCGACTACGCCAACGTCGAGCAACCCGACGGCACACTCGAGCAGGTCTTCCCCGATGACATCGCCGTCGGCACCGTGATCGTAGTCAAGCCTGGCGAGCGCGTGCCTATCGACGGCATCATCGTCGAGGGCGAAACCCAGCTCGACACCGCCGCGCTCACGGGCGAGTCAGTCCCCCGCCCCGCCAAGTCCGGCGACGATATCATCAGCGGCTGCATCAACATGACGGGCCTCATCCACGTGCGCACCACCAAGCCCTTTGGCGAGTCCACCGTCGCGCGCGTCCTGGAGCTCGTGGAGAATGCCAGCGAAAAGAAGGCACGCACCGAGAACTTCATCACGCGCTTTGCCCGCGTCTACACCCCCGCCGTCACCGGCGCGGCCGTGGTGCTCGCCCTTGGCGGCGGCCTGGTCACCGGTACCTGGTCCGACTGGATTCTGCGCGGCCTTACCTTCCTGGTCGTCAGCTGCCCGTGCGCGCTCGTGATCAGCGTGCCGCTGAGCTTCTTTGGCGGCATCGGCGGCGCGTCCAAGCTGGGCGTTCTCATCAAAGGCTCCAACTACCTCGAGACGCTCGCCGACGTGGACACCGTCGTCTTCGACAAAACCGGCACGCTCACCAACGGCACGTTCTCGGTTGTCGCGGTGCACCCCGAAGCAGGCTATACCGAGCAGTCGTTGCTTGAGGTCGCAGCCCTTGCGGAGTCGTTCTCCGATCACCCCATCGCGCAGTCCGTGCGCGTCGCCTACCAGGGTGAGGTCGACCCCAAGCGCGTGAACGACTCCGCCAACGACGCAGGCCACGGCGTGACGGCAACCATCGACGGCAAGCACGTCGTCGTCGGCAACGCAAAGATGCTCGCCGCAGCCGGCGTTGAAGCACCCGATTGCGAGGTCGTCGGTACGATCCTTCACGTGCTGGTCGATGGCATATATGCCGGCCACATTGTAATTGCCGACACCGTCAAGGCCGATGCCGAGCAGACGATCAGCGACCTGCACGCCGCCGGCGTCAAGCGCACCGTCATGCTCACGGGCGACCGCGAGGAGGTTGCGGCGTCTGTGGCCAAGCAACTCAGTCTCGACGAGTTCCACGCGCAGCTGCTGCCGGGCGATAAGGTCGAGCGTGTTGAGGCGTTGCTCGCGGCCGAAAGCGGCAAGGGCAAGCTCGCCTTTGTCGGCGACGGTATCAACGACGCGCCCGTGCTTACGCGCGCCGATGTTGGCATTGCCATGGGCGCTATGGGTTCCGACGCCGCGATTGAGGCCGCCGACGTGGTACTCATGGACGACAAGCCGTCCAACATTTCCCGCGCGATCCGCGTGGCACGCAAGACCATGGCGATTGTCTGGCAGAACATCATCTTTGCGCTGGGCGTTAAGCTGCTGATACTTGTGCTGGCAGCGCTGGGCATCGCTAACATGTGGCTTGCTGTGTTCGGCGACGTGGGCGTGGCGATCATCGCCATCCTGAACGCCATGCGCGCGATGGGTGTCAAGAACCTGTAGCGCCTGTGGTCCCTCCGGCCGGGACCGGGCTTGGTTTTGAAAACGTCCTCGACCAATGAAACGCCCCCGTTCTGCTC
>UQZL01000048.1 GCA_900545605.1 uncultured Collinsella sp. | reverse complement strand
AAAACATTGAGAGCCCCTGCTGCATGAAAGACCGCGGATTAGGCCGACAATGGTGAGTGTCTAATCCAACCGCGGCGGCCACGCCGCATTCATGGAAGGGGCTCCCATGCTCGATACTACCACCTTCGTCGGCCTCGACGTCCACGCCCGCTCGATAAAGGCCGTCTCCCTCGACGTCATGACCGGGGAGGTGCGCGCCGCGACCTTCGGCTACGACGCCGGCGCCGTCGCGGAGTGGGTCCGTTCCGTGGACCCCGGGGCCAGGTGCGTGTACGAGTCCGGGGTCACGGGCTTCGACCTGCAGAAGAGGCTCACCGGCCTCGGGGTCGGCTGCGCGGTCGGCGCCGTCTCGAAGATGATCAAGCCCAGCGCGGACAGGCGCAGGAAGAACGACCGCAACGACGCCGAGTTCCTCGCCCGCATGCTGTCGGTCGGCAACGTGGTCGAGGTGTGGGTCCCCGACGACGAGTGCGAGGCCGCCCGCGACCTGGCCAGGGCGCTCGAGGACGCGAGGGACGACCTCTCGCGCTCGAAGCAGCGGCTCTCCAAGTTCCTGCTCAGGCACGGGCTCGTCTTCGACGAGAGGACGCCCACCGGCCGCAGGAAGGGCAACTGGACCCGGGCGCACTGGTCCTGGATCGAGTCGATTAGGTTCGCGGAGGGGGCCGACAACGACGTGCTCGCCTACTACGTCGACGCGGTCAGGCGGGCGGCGGAGGAGAAGGCGAGGCTCGAGGGGCTCGTCGAGGCCGAGGCCCGCAAGCCCAGGTGGAGGAGGAGGGTCGACTCCCTGCGCTGCCTCAAGGGCGTCGACACCGCGACGGCCGCCGACCTCGTGTTCGAGGCCGGCGAGTTCTCGAGGTTCGGGAACGCCCGGTCGTTCGCCGCATGGGTCGGCCTGACGCCCTCCGAGCACTCCAGCGGGGAGAGCGACCGCAGGGGCGCGATCACCAAGGCGGGCAACAAACACCTGAGGAAGGCGCTGGTCGAGGCCGCGTGGCACTACCTGACGTGCTCGGGGCGGCCGAAGGAGCCCGCCAGGGGCCAGGCCCCGGACCGGGTCGCCCGCAGGCATGCCGCCAAGGGCGTGCGGAGGCTGGTCGAGAGGCGGAAGGCGCTGCTCGCGCGCGGGGTCCACAACAACAAGGCGAACGTGGCCACGGCGCGCGAGCTCGCCTGCTGGGTGTGGGCGGTCGGCCTCATGGCCGAGGGGGCGTAGGGGGGGCGGTCCCCCGCACATAAGCCGATCACCCCGGAAGCGGTTCGATCCGAAGCCGTTGAGGCGAACCTCAGGTCCCTTTTCTGCGAGCGCCCAGGGCGCCACACGCGTGCACAGACTGTCGGTTCGACGTAGAAGCCTCAGCCGTAGCAACGGATTGCCCAGCGAGAGATCGCCGCGGGCGGATATTAAACTGCAAAGACGAGCGTCGGTAAGACACGCCGAGGTCGCCGCGGACGGGCTGATATAGGGAGAGGGCCTGACCCCATATCGTTGGGGCCAGGCCCGATTTTGCCTCTTGACAATGTCCTGCTCATATTAAAAGGAACGTCCCTAACTGCCAGGTTTATGCGGTTAGGTCGAGTTCGTAGAGGAAGCTTTCGCGCGGCATGTTGTGGCGGCGCTCTTCGCGGTTGGCGCGGTGCGTGGACGTGCGCTTAAAGCCGTGCAGCTCGTAGAACTTCCACGAGCAGTTGGAGTCGGTATAGAGGTGCGCCCTCGTTGCCCCGCGTGAGGACAGGTGCGAGACGGCGGCATCGAGCAGCACCGAGCCAACGCCCAGGCCATGGACGTCGGGGTCGACGGCGAGCAGCGTGACCTCGTATTCGTGCGGCAGCGGGCTGCTCTCGAGCAGACGGTTGTTGGTCCGGATGGTGGCGCGCACAAACGAGAGGTACTCGGCGCATGCCTCGGGCTCCAGCTCGCGCATCTGCGATAGCAGCGCACGTTCGGTGTCCATCCAATGTTCGTTGACGGTGGCGCCAGAGCTGTGTCCGGCGCGCGCAAGCGAAATGCCACGCGCCTCGCCGTCGATTACGGCGACCTGCGAAAACGTCGAGGATGAAAGGCAATAGGCGAGGTCGCACGCGGCTTCGAGGCGGTTGTACTCATCGTTATCCGAATTGTTATGCCAAAGCTGTTGCAGGATCAGCGCGATGGCGTCGAAGTCTTCGGTATCAAACGGTCGGTAGAGAACCCGCGAGACCATGGTGCCTCTTTCTTTTGCGGATGCATATCGAGCACAGTTCTACCACGCTATTGGCATCTAATTATGGTGCCCCTGTGTTCCATGAACTCACCGTGCCCGGTGCCGTGCCCATCCCCTCCGCTCGCAAACTTTTTCTGCACATGCGCCCGTTGCGGGGTGCATCGATGCGCTCGATGCGCTACATTGAATCAGTATTTTCAATGCCGCTGCGCGAGCGCTGCAGATCGACGTATCACCGACTCACAGAGCACGGCGGCGTACCAGACAGGAGGACTGCATGGGATCTGATGTGAAGATCGCACGCGCGTTGATCTCGGTTACCGATAAAACGGGTGTCGTCGATTTCGCACGGACGCTGGTCGATGACTTTGGCGTCGAGATCATCTCTACGGGCGGCACGGCTCGTGCCATCGAGGACGCGGGTGTTCCCGTAACCCCCATCGAGGAGTTCACGGGCTATCCCGAGATGATGGACGGCCGCGTTAAGACCCTGCACCCCAAGGTTCACGGCGCGCTGCTGGCCCGCCGCGATTCCGAGCAGCACATGCAGGAGGCCGCTCAGCACGGCATTAAGCTGATCGACTTGGTCGTCGTCAACCTGTACGAGTTCGAGAAGACCGTCGCCAACCCCGAGGTCACCTTTGCGGACGCCATCGAGCACATCGACATCGGCGGTCCCTCCATGCTGCGCTCCGCCGCTAAGAACGCTGCGAGCGTTACCGTCATCTCTGATCCGGCTGACTACGACGCCGTCCTGGCCGAGATGCACGAGACTGGCGGCTGCACCACGCTTGCCACCCGTCGCCGCCTGCAGGTGAAGGTCTACCAGACTACCGCCGCCTACGACACGGCTATCTCCCGTTGGCTTGCCGCCCAGGCAAGCGACGTGGCGGACACCTCTGCCAAGCTCGAGATCTCGCTGGAAAAGGTCGACGACCTGCGCTATGGCGAGAACCCGCAGCAGAAGGCCACGGTCTATCGCTTTGCCGAGGGCTGTGAGAACACCGCGAGCTCTCAGTTCCCGCTCGTGGGCTCCGAGCAGATTCAGGGCAAGCCGCTCAGCTACAACAACTATCTGGACGCCGACGCCGCTTGGAACCTGGTCCGCGAGTTCGACGAGCCGGCCTGCGTGATCCTCAAGCATCAGAACCCCTGCGGTTCCGCCGTTGCCGAGGACATCACGGCCGCCTACGACCGCGCTTTCGCCTGCGATCCCAAGAGCGCCTTCGGCGGCATCATCGCCTGCAACCGCGAGGTTCCCTTTGAGTTGGTTGAGCACTTCGCCGACCAGAACAAGCAGTTCGTCGAGGTCATCATCGCCCCGAGCTATACCGCCGAGGCGCTCGAGCGCATGACCAAGCGCCCCAACCTGCGCGTGCTGGCTACCGGCGGCGTGGACCACGGTGCCCAGGTGGAGCTGCGCTCCATCGACGGCGGCATGCTGGTGCAGGAAGTCGACCACGTGACCGAGGACCCCGCGACCTTTACGTTCCCCACCGACCGCAAGCCCACCGACGCCGAGATGGCCGAGCTCGAGTTTGCCTGGAAGGTCTGCAAGGGCGTTAAGTCCAACGCCATCCTGGTCTCCAAGGGTAAGGCCGGCATTGGCATGGGCCCGGGTCAGCCCAACCGCGTGGATTCCGCGTTGCTGGCCTGCGAGCGTGCCGAGGACTTCTGCGAGCGCGAGGGCGTGGAGAAGGGCGGCTTTGCCTGCGCAAGCGACGCGTTCTTCCCGTTCCGCGACAACGTTGACGTGCTTGCCGCGCACGGCGTGACCTGCATCATCCAGCCCGGCGGCTCCAAGCGTGACGACGAGAGCATCCAGGCCTGCAACGAGCATGGTATTGCGATGGTCTTCACAGGTGCCAGGCATTTCCGCCATTAAGCAGGGAAGCGGCGCTGCGGCTTGCCCAGCCACCGCACCTTGCCGCTCATTCGTCGCTCGCGTACCCAAGTACGCATCGCTCCTCTTTCACGGCAATCTGCGGCACCTGGGCAACCCTCGCCGACCTGTTAGGTTGACTGGGGAGGATGGGATGTTATCTCGTCCCTTGGACCGTCTCGCTTCTAAAATAATCTCCGCAAAAGACGGCTGCTCCGTTTGGAGGGCCGTCTTTTTGGTATAAGAGGACGGAATGACTAACACGAAAGGTACAACCATGCCCCAGATTGATGATGCCGAGCTGTTTGGCAATGCCGAGGATCAGCGTGCGTACGAGGACTTTTGCGCCAATCAGGAGGCGGTCGAGAAGTTTACGCTCGACAAGCCCGCGCTTATCTGCCGCTGGCGCATGTCCAACAAAAAGGTACCCATGCTCAACCGCCACATTCGTGCGCTGTCCGAGCGCCTGGTGCAGGGCGAGCCGCTTACCCATAACATGCTCAGTTGGGCCAAGCAGCACGTTGAGTGGTCGCTTGCCGAGGGCGATTACACCGCACACGACGGCGTGCTCATGCTGGTGATCGACATCAACGGCAACGCCGCCATGACGGTGGGGGAGTACGAGCCGCTGGCCGATACTTCGGCCAAGGCGCTGCGTGCCCGCTCTGCCGAGGCCCGTTCCGAGGCCGACGAGACCGGCGTGGCGCCCGAGCTGCTCGCTGCTGTCAACAACGGTGAGCTGGCCTTTGTGGCGCCGGCGGACGAGTGCCTGTGCGGCACGGCGACGCTCATTGAGCAGCTGGCCCAGACCAAGGGCATCCCGGTCACGCGTGTAGACATTCCCGCGCAGCTTAAGGGCGCGTTGTTCCTGGTGAGCGACGAGCACGGCGTGGTCCCCGCAACTGAGACGGACGCCGCCGAGGCCGACGCCGCGACGGTCGCCTTCTTCGCCGAAGGCTACGAAAAGCTCCGTGCCCGCCGCTAAATGATTTTTCTGGGACGGGGATTAAAAACTCATTTTGGTCTCCGTTTCCGTCGCGAGCGTGAGGCGGACAAAACGCCCCCGCTTGCGAACAGTTCTGTCACCTTGGTGCCGCGCGAGGCGCGCACCTGCGGCTCCGCGGTCATAATGGGGCAAGACAACCAAGAGGGGAGCGGAATCCATGGCGCTAATCTATATCGTTGAGGACGACGAGCCCATTCGTCGCGAGCTTGCCGATATCCTTGCCCGTGCCGGTTTTGAGGTCGAGGCCTGCGAGTCGTTCGAGCATGTCTCGCGCGATATTCTCGCCGCCGCGCCCGACTTGGTGCTGCTCGACCTGACGCTTCCCGTCAAAGACGGCCAGCACATCTGCCACGAAGTCCGTCGCGAATCCGAGGTCCCCATCATCGTCCTCACGTCGCGCACGACCGAGATCGACGAGGTCATGTCCATGACGCTCGGCGCGGACGACTTTGTTCCCAAGCCCTATAGCGCGCGCGTGCTCGTGGCGCGCATCAACGCACTGCTGCGTCGCACCGCGGCGGCAGGCGAGCGCAGCACGCTCGTCCACAAGGGATTGGAGCTCGACCTCGCCCGCTCCATGGTCACCAACACGCAAACCGGCACTAGCACCGAGCTCACCAAAAACGAGCTGCGTATCCTCTCGCTGCTTCTGAGCCGCGCGGGCAAGATCGTTTCGCGCTCGGCCATCATGCAGGACCTGTGGGACTCCGACGCCTTCGTGGACGACAATACGCTCACCGTCAACATCAACCGCCTGCGCACCACGCTCGAAAAAATCGGCATCAAGGGGTATTTGACGACGCATCGCGGCCAAGGCTATTCGGTCTAGGGGCCGGCTATGTCGTTTGGCAAGTTCTTTAAAGATGCGCTGCTTCCCGTCGCCGTGTGGACGTGCGGCGTGCTGCTGAGCTGCTTTGTGCTGACGGTCGCCGGCGCACCCGTTTCTATCGTGGTCGTGGCGGTTGGCGTGTCCTTTATCTTCGGTATGCTCGGCATCGTGATCGAGTACGCGCGCCGTCGTCGTTTTTTGCGTCAGCTGGAGCACGCGGCCGAGGAACTGGAGAGCCCTGCGTGGGTGCAGGAGATGGTGCAATGCCCGACCTATGCCGAGGGCGAGCTCGAGTACGAGGTCTTGCGCCGGGTGGGCAAAGCCGCTTGCGACGAAGTTGCCGAAGGCCGGCGCCAGACCGATGACTATCGCGACTATATCGAGAGCTGGGTCCACGAGGCCAAGTTGCCCCTGGCGGCAGCCCATCTGATTCTTGAAAACCTGGACGGCAGCGAAGACGACCTGTCGCGTGTGGATGACCTGGGTCGCGAGCTGGCTCGCGTTGAGCGCTATATCGACCAGGCACTGTACTACGCGCGCTCGGAAGTCGTGGAGCGCGACTACCTGATTCGCCGCTGGGATCTTAAGACCTTGGTGACGGGCGCGATTAAGGCCAACGCGCGCGAGCTCATTGCGGCGCACGTGGCTCCGGTGTGCGAGAACCTCGACTTTGAGGTCTTTACCGACGAGAAGTGGCTCGAGTTTATTCTGGGTCAGCTCATTCAGAACAGCATTAAATATGCGCGTAAGGACGGCGCAAAGATCGTGTTTTCGGGAGCATTGTTGGACGAGGGCCTGGCAAGCGAGCGCATCGAGCTTACCGTCGCGGACAACGGCTGCGGCGTGAGCGCGGCCGACCTGCCGCGCGTGTTCGAGAAGGGTTTTACCGGCGACAACGGCCGCACCACCAAGCGCGCAACGGGCATCGGCCTCTACCTGGTGGCGCGCCTGTGCTCCAAGATGGGCATCGATGTCACCGCGGCATCGGAGCCGGGCGAAGGCTTTGTCGTCACGTTCGCCTTCTCAACGAACAAGTTCCAATACTTCGAGTAGCCGGTCCGCGTGGCGCAATCGACGGAATCTTCTCGTTTAGGAGGATGACGATTGCTTTGGCTACTATGTTCACGAACGTGAATATAGGTATTACTTGTAAAGCTATAATCACGTTCGGGAACATAGCTTTACAGTTCTATACTATGTTCACGAATGGGAACATAGCTAAGGAGCGACATGAGAACGGTGACAACGACTAAAGTGCTCGATGGGCGCATCAAACTTAAGCCGTCTGAAACTGCTTTCTCGGAACGCATGGTTTTCGATCCGGGCGAGATGGGGAAGGCCCTTAGGCTTAGAAGGCGTGAACTTGGTCTAACTCAACGCGACGTCGCGACTATGACGGGTCGCAGCCTTCGTGTGATAGGCGATATCGAGCGGGGGCGGACAACGGTCGAAATCGGCGTCATTTTCGACTACGCCTCCATCGTGGATATCGATTTTATTCTGAAGGTGAGGGGAAAATAATGGGCGGCACGCTGTTCGTTCATCGTGAGTTTAAGGGATCCTACCAGCTGCTTGGCATATTGGAAGAGAATGCTGGGCTTCCGCTATTCACCTATGTCCCCGAGTACCTCGAGAATGCTGACGCGGTTCCGATTTCGTCCTCGTTGCCCTTGTCGGCCGAGACATTCAGCCCGGACGTAACGAGCTCCTTTTTCTCCGGCATTATTCCAGAGGGACAGCTCAATAGAGACCTTGAGAAAAAGGCTCGGGCGGAACGCGGCGATTACTTTAAGGTCCTCGATTTGGTTCGCAACGAACCCGTCGGCGCTTTGATTTTGACGCGAGAACCTTCGGCCGACGGTCTCGAAATGGGCTATGAGGAGATAGGGGAGAAGCAGCTGAACAAGCTGGCGTACGCGCCAGCGGAGGTGGCCTTTGGTCTTGCGCTCGAGAGTCGAATTTCCCTTGCGGGCGCTCAGGCGAAAATCGGCCTCTACCATGCGGGTGATGACTCATGCGGCGGATGGTATCTGCCCCACGGGGCAGCCCCATCGACGCATATCCTCAAAGCGGGGTCGAAGGCGTTTCCGGGCGAGACGGTTTGTGAAGCGATGTGCGTGAGAGCTGCTTCGCTGATGGATCTATCAGCCGAAGAGTGCTTTCTAATTCGAGTTGAAGATGCCGAACCGATTATCGCCGTGAAGCGGTTTGACCGAGCGATGTCTAATGGTGGTCGTTCGCTCGATGGGCTGCTGGTTCCAAATCGTCTGCACCAGGAGGACATTTGTCAGGCAAAAGGCATTTCGCGCGAGCTTAAATATGAGCCAACGGGCGTCAATTACCTGGGGCTTATCGTCGACGCGGTACGAAGGGTGTCGACGAATCAGATGGAGGATAGGTTTCTTGTTGGCTATAACCAACTGTTCGATTATGCCGTAGGAAACTGCGACAACCATCTTAAGAATTGGTCACTCGTGTGGGACGAGGACTGGAAGCAAGTGAGGTTGGCGCCGCTCTACGACGTGTTGTGTACAACGATCTATCCCAATCTCGTTCGCGAGATGGGGGTTTCGTTTGGCGGAAGCCGAAAAATCGATGATGTGACTCGCGAGTCGGTGTTGAGGCAAATGGCCGAGGCGGGTTTGCCCCAGGGGATCGTCACCGGAATGATTAACGACACCTGCAGTGAGGTGCCAGACGCACTGAGAGATGCAGCGCGCAGCCTCAAAGAAGAAGGTTTCCCTGAGGCAGAAGCAATGTTCGATAAGATCATTCCAGAAGTACAAACCCGCCTAAACAGAATCGCCCCATAACAAAAACGTGCCGCCCCAAACGGGGCGGCACGCCATCTTTTAATCAGATAACTCGTTGAAGTACGGTGACGAAGGCGCAAGGCCGGGAGGGGCTATCTAAGCCGACATCCCGCAGCCGCGAAGCGGCGAGGACGTCGGCGTGATAACCCCGCAGGCCTTGCGCCGACGGGAAGGAACCTACTTCACGACCAAAATGTCGCAGTCCGTATTGCGCAGCAGGAACGTCGAAATTGAACCCAGCAGCGCATACTTGATCGAGGACAGGCCGCGGGCGCCGCAGAGCACCAGGTCGGGCTTAACCACGTCGAGCATCTCGTCCTTGAGCGTCTCGCGAATGCGGCCGGCGCGAATCATGACCTCGACCTCGGGAATGTCGGGATTGGCCTTGGCCTCTTCGAGCTGCTTGGCGATGGAGTTCTTAAATGCCTCCTCTAGGCCGTTGACCAGATCGACCGGATAGGAACCGGCGCTCTCGAGTGCCGTGGAATCGATGACGTGGCCGATGATCAGCTTAGCGCCGTTGTTCGCGGCGACTTTGATGGCGCGTGCGAGCACAAAATCCTGCTGCTCAGTACCGTCGAGTGAAACAAATACCTTGGTGTAGCCCTCGTTCATGGTTTCCTCCTTGGTCTATCGCACGGGTGCGGGGCTCGTGCATCGGGCGGACGCGGGCGCGTTGGCCGCCGGACACTTTATCTTATTGCAGTTATACCCAAGGATTTCGGTTTAACTGCTCGCAATTCTGTGAACGGGCGAGTTTTTTGGTAAGGGTAGGCGCGGTCGCACCGCCAACGGTTGATAATGGGACATCGCCCGCATCGTCCGCAGAACATCTACCGGCGGGTGTCTAACGAGGGGGTCCCTTTGGATATTATCGAGCTTCTAAAATCTGCCTTCATGGGCCTGGTCGAGGGCATCACCGAATGGCTGCCTGTTTCGTCGACGGGTCACATGATCTTGGTGGACGAGTTCGTCAAGATGAACGTGAGCGAGACGTTCTGGAACATGTTCCTGGTCGTGATTCAGCTTGGCGCCATTCTGGCCGTCTGTGTGCTGTTCTTCCATGAGCTCAATCCGTTCTCGCCCAGCAAGGGCAAGGAGGGCCGTCGCGACACCTGGATGCTGTGGGGCAAGATTGTGCTCGGTTGCATTCCTGCGGCGGCGATCGGCCTGCCGCTCAACGACTGGATGGAGGAGCATTTCTACAATGCTCCCGTCGTGGCGCTGGCGCTCATTGTGTACGGCGTGCTGTTTATCGTGATCGAGAACTGGCGCGCAAACAAGCGCGAGGAAATGGCCGTTGCCGGTTCGTTTGGTTCGCGTGCTGTGGTGTCGGGTGGACGTCCCGCCGGTGCGCACTTTGCGGCGCCCGCCACGGCTACCGCTGAGGATGAGGACGATGACGAGAACCTGGACTTTGGCTCCATCGCCACGCTCGAGGACCTGAGCTGGAAGACTGCGCTGGGTATCGGCTGCTTCCAGGTGCTTTCGCTGGTGCCTGGTACATCTCGCTCCGGCTCTACCATCATCGGCGGCCTGCTTTTGGGCTGCACGCGCTCGGTGGCGTCTAAGTTCACGTTCTTCCTGGCTATTCCTGTTATGTTTGGCGCGAGTGCGCTCAAGCTGGTCAAGTACTTCATCAAGGGCGGCACGTTCGGCACCAACGAGATCGCCATCTTGGGCGTGGGCTGCGTTGTGGCCTTTGTGGTTTCGCTCATCGCCATCAAGTGGCTCATGGGCTTCGTCCGCCGTCACGACTTCAAGTGCTTCGGCGTCTACCGCATCATCCTGGGCATCGTAGTGCTCGCATACTTCTTCGTTCTGGAGCCCATGCTCGGCCTGTAACTTGGTTGACGCTGCGCGGCGGCCAGAGCGACAACTTGTCATTCAAAGAGGGTGGCATGACCAAAAGGTCTATGCTGCCCTCTTTTTTGGGCGATGGGGCGGGCCTGACGGTGGCGCACGGAGTCGTGGTGTGATTTGCGTCGGTGTCCGCGCGGCTCGGTATACTGGTACGGCTCAAACTATGGCGCTGCCCGCAGGCGCGCCGTCTGTCAGATGAGGAGTCGCCCATGACCCAGCCGCTGCCCTGGGAAAAGAACACCGCGGTACCCGTGCCGCCCGCACCGGAGCCCGTGCCGCTCGATGTATACACCGCCCCCGCCGCGCCGGAACCCGAGCTCGTCCCGCTCGACATCTACGACGCCCCGGCCCCGGCGCCCAAGCCCGCCAAGCCGCTCATCGATATCGATAGCCTCAATCCCGCCCAACGCGAGGCGGTTCTAACCACCGAGGGCCCGCTGCTGGTGCTTGCCGGCGCCGGTTCGGGTAAGACTCGTGTTCTGACCTTCCGCATTGCGCACATGCTCGGCGACCTGGGCGTTAAGCCCTGGCAGGTGCTTGCCATCACGTTTACCAACAAGGCTGCGGCCGAGATGCGCGAGCGTCTGGCAGCGCTCATTCCCAACGGCACTCGCGGCATGTGGGTGTGCACCTTCCACGCCATGTGCGTGCGTATGCTGCGCGAGGACGCCGACCTGCTGGGCTACACCGGCCAGTTCACCATCTACGATGACGATGATTCCAAGCGCATGGTGCGCGACATTATGCAGGCGCTCGGCATCGAGCAAAAGCAGTTCCCCATCAACATGATCCGTAGCAAAATCAGCTCGGCCAAAAACGCCATGATCGGGCCCGAGGACATGCTCAAATCCGCCGACAGCCCCAACGACAAAAAGGCCGCGCAGGTCTATATGGAGCTGGAGCGCCGCCTGCGCGCTGCCAACGCCATGGACTTCGACGACCTACTCGTGCGCACGCTCGAGCTACTGCGCACCCGCCCCGAGGTGCTCGACAAGTATCAGGAGCGCTTCCGCTACATTAGCGTCGACGAGTATCAGGACACCAACCACGTCCAGTACGAGATCGCCAACCTGCTGGCCGCCAAGTACCAGAACCTCATGGTCGTGGGCGACGA
>UQZL01000047.1 GCA_900545605.1 uncultured Collinsella sp. | reverse complement strand
GGCCACGCCCGCAGCCACCGAGGCTGCATCGGAGTCCAATGACCGCCTGGCCGCCATGATGCGCCGCAGCGCCCGCCGCGAGGAAGCCTACGTGCCCACCTCGCAGCTCCGCCGCTTCACCCTGCCCGATTCGGCGCCCATCATGCGCCGCGTCATGGGCTTTCTGTCCGACCAGGCCCGCACGCTCATCCATGCCGGCGTGTCGCGCGACCGCATCTGCATCGATCCCGGCCCGGGCTTTGGTAAGTCGGCTAACGAGGACATCGTCATCCAGCGCGAGACTGCCAAGATGGCGTCACTGGGCTATCCGCTCATGTGTGCCGTGTCGCGCAAGCGCTTTGTGGGCGCCGTCTCGGGCGTGACCGAGGCCGCCGAGCGCGATGCCGCTACGTTTGGCGTGTGCCTGGGCGCCATCCAGGCCGGTGCCAACATCGTGCGCGTGCACGACGCCGCGGGTTTTGCGCAGTTCCTGAACGGTTACTGGGCGGTTGCCAAGCCGCAGCCGCGCCGCGCGTTTGTGGCTGTGGGCTCCAACCTGGGGCATCGCTGCGACAACATCCGCGCCGCACGCGAGATGATCGCCGAGATTCCACTCACCTGCGTGTCCAACTCCTCCAAGATTTACGAGAGCGAGCCGGCCTACGAGACGCGCCAGGACGCGTTTGCCAACGCCGTCATCGAGATCAAGACCGAGCTGGCGCCGCTGGTGCTGCTCGATGAGCTCATGAAGATCGAGGCCGAGCTTGGGCGCGACCGCTCCAAAAAGGCCAAGGCCAACGGCCCGCGCACCATCGACCTGGACCTGCTGTGGATGGATGGCGAGACCCACGGCGGCAAAAAGCTGCGCCTGCCGCATCCTCTCATTGGCGAGCGCGACTTTGTGCTGGTGCCGCTCGAGGACCTGATGCACGACCCGGCGCGGTTCTTCCGCTACAACGGCGTTGAGGTCAAGGAGCCCGAGGACCGCGTGGGTCATATCGTGGGCGAATTGGGGCGTATGTAGATGATCGAGATGAATGCTGTTGCCGCCGGAACCGAGCTCGACGCCGCGCGTGACGCGGGCCGCGAGGGTGCGTCCGCGGGCTGGTGCGCTTGGAGCGCGGGCGAGGCGTCGTTGACGTTTTCGCTGGTCGTGCGCCCGGATGTGAACATGCATGCCTTCCACGGCCTGCCGTTTGTGGCCGCGATGGGCATGATGGACGCGCTCGTGGGCACGGCTTCGACGCCGGGGTTGGGCCTTGCCGGTAAGGTGGGTATCCAGTGGCCGAGCGATATCGTGTGCGGTGCGCCTGCGTTTGAGACGTCGTTTGCACGCGTCTCCGTCAACGGTGGCGCCGGTGCCGCAGGCATGTTCGGTGCCGTGACGGTGGATATTGAGCGTTCGGCGCTGAGCGAGCTTGGTGTGGACGTGGCTGACGAAGCGCTGGTCGAGGAGTTGGCCGCCGCCGTGCTGACCCGTGTGGACACCTGGGCGGTTGTTGCCAACACGCCGCAGGGCGCTGCCGGTCCGCTGGCCCCCGTGTTGGGCGAGTACTTCGACATGGTGCCGCTGCTGGGCCGCCAAGTTGCGGCGGTGTCGCCCAACGGCTTGCCGCTTGTGGTCGGTGTGTTTGCGGGCCTGGACATCTGGGGCCGCGCGACCATCAAGACCGATGCCGGCGAGCAGGAGTTTCCGCCCGAGGCCGTACGGATTCGCGGACTGTAACGCGAGGCGCCCGCGCTCAAAGATAGCGATGACAACAAGACCCTCCTCGGCTGTGCCGGGGAGGGTCTTTACGCGACTACAGGGTGGCATCGCGGTTCTATTCCTCAAAATTGAAAATATTTCGATTTTGAGGAATAGAATTAAGCCAGCTCGGCCTTTAACGAGGTATATTCGTTGCAGAGTCTATTCCTCAAAACTGAATAATTTTCGTTTTTGAGGAATAGCGATAGAAGACCGCAGGGAGGCACCAATGAAACTCATCAATAGAACGTCATATATGGACACGTTGACGAGCCTTATTGGCGTGCCGGATATCAAGGTCATAACGGGCATTCGCCGTGGCGGTAAGTCAAAATTGCTCGAGGCCCTCCGCGATTACGTGGAGGTAAATCTGTCCAATTCGAATGTCATCCATATCAATTACAACCTCGACGAGTTCGAGAGCCTGCTCGAATATCATGCCCTGCTCGCCTATGTAAAAGAGCATCGAGTGTCCGACAAGCAAAACTTCCTGCTTATCGACGAGGTTCAGATGTGCGACGGCTTTGAACGCGCGATCAACAGCCTCCATGCATCCGAGCAGTACGATATTTTCATTACCGGATCGAACGCCTTTTTGCTGTCAAGCGACCTGTCGACGCTCTTTACGGGGCGCACGTTCGAGATCGAGGTTTTCCCATTCTCGTTTGAAGAGTATCGCTCCTATGGCGACGAGAGCGAGGTTGACCGCGACTTCGATGAGTACGCGAGAACCGGCGGTATGTCTGGCTCTTACCCTTATCCACTGCAGGAGCAGCGCTATCAATATCTCTCCAACGTCTTTAAGACGCTCATTGTGAGAGATATCGTGCAGCGGCATAACGTGAGAAACGAATCGGCGCTGCTGCGCATTGCCGATTACATGATGGACAACGTCTCCAACATAACGTCGGCGCGCAACATTACGGATGTTTTGAACGCGGATGGGCTAAAGATAACGAACAAGACGGTCGGTGCGTACATGGGGTACCTGTGCGATGCGTTTGCCTTCTATAAAGTTCGTCGATATGACATTCGCGGCAAGAAATACCTTAAGAGCGGCGAGAAGTATTACCTGGCAGACCACGCGTTCAAATACGCACTGCTCGGTACACGCGATATGGACTGGGGTCGCGTGTACGAGAACATGGTGGCAATCGAGCTGCTGCGCCGCGGATATGAGGTATACGTCGGTGTGCTCTATAAAAAGGAAATAGACTTTGTGGCAATCAAGCGAAGCGAGAAGCTCTACATTCAGGTGAGCGACGACATCAGCTCGGATAAGACATTTGAACGCGAGATTTCGCCACTGCTGAGCATTGGCGATGCGTATCCCAAGATGATTCTTGCCCGCACGCATCACGAGGCCACGGATCGCGATGGGGTGCAGATCGTGGACCTGGCGAGGTGGTTGTGCGGCGAGGCTTAGCAAAAAATCCTATTCCTCAAAACTGAAAAATTTTCGATTTTGAGGAATAGGGTTGGAGGCTGGTTGCTGCGACCTGGCGTTTACTCTATCCCAGCTCCTGCATGCGGCGGTAGATTTCGCAGATACCCTTGATGGTGAGCTGTCCGTCGACCACGTCGAAGGCATCGGTCGAATCGGCGACGATGCCGGCGAGACCGCCTGTGGCGATAACGGTGGCATCCTCGCGGCCCAGCTCGCGCTTCATGCGCGCGACCAGGCCCTCAGCCATGGCGGCGGCGCCCGTTACGGCGCCGACCTTGATGCACTCCTCGGTATCGCGGCCGATGGCGTGCTCGGGCGCCTCGAGCGGAACGCTGGCGAGCTTGGCGGCTCGGGCGGCGAGCGCGTCCATCGAAATGCGGATGCCCGGCGCAATCGCTCCACCAATGTAATAACCGTCCTCGTCGATGACGTCGATATTGGTCGCGGTGCCAAAGTCCACCACGATTGCCGGCGCGCCGTAGAAAGTCTCGGCCGCAACGGCGTTGGCGATGCGGTCGGCACCCACAGCCTGAGGGCGTGCCGCACGCAGCTTGGTCACGGCGGCGGTCTGCGGGCCGATGACGATGGCGTCTGCCGCGATGCGGTCAGCCACGGCGTGCCATTCGCGCGAGAGCTGCGGCACCACGCCCGCAAAGGCGATCGCGTCGACCGCGTCGAGCGAAAGGCCGTACATCTTAAAGAAACCCATCAGGCGCACATGGATCTCGTCGGCGGTATAGGAGCGGTCGGTGGGCATGCGCCACGACTGCACCAGCTCGTCTCCGTCAAACAGGCCCATGGCCGTCTGCGTGTTTCCCATATCGATAGCGAGCAGCATGTCTACTCCCAGTGTTGGCATAAAAGGACGCGCACCATTGTATACGCGCCGCCGACGGCGCTCGGCTGCGATTCGTTTACGGTGATAGGGGCTGAGGGGTTTAAATATGAAGGAATTATGCTCTACGAGATTTTCCTTGCCGTTTACCGAACTCCCGAGTAATATTCTTTCTTGCGCACATGAGGCGCCCAGACATTGCGGGGTGGAGCAGTCTGGTAGCTCGCCGGGCTCATAACCCGGAGGTCGTAGGTTCAAATCCTGCCCCCGCGACCAAGAACTTGCAGCTCGTCGGCCTAGCCGGCGAGCTTTTTTGTTATTCCGGGACCGTGTTTTCGGTCCAATTCTCAGCCTCTCAAACAAAATCTCGATCTGTAACATCTAGACCCGATTTGGGCGGCTAGGTGTTACAGATTGAGATGTTGAGTCCCCGCCTGGACGGTTTGTCTAAATCTGTAACACGAGGGACGGATTTTGCCGAGTTGTTGTTATAGATTGAGATTTTCTAGCAGGCGGGTTTGGTTTGTCTCGATCTGTAACAGTAAGACCCAGTTTTGCCGCGTAACTGTTACAGATTGAGACAAACCGAAGGGCCGCCCCGCCCACCCCCATCCACCTGCCGCCACCTGATATTCGCCGATTTTCGTTGTGCCGCTGTACCCCCATGCCATATCCTCTAGACAACTACGCGGCATCATCGCCGCCGCGCCTACAAGAGAGGAATGTCCATGACCGCACCTGCATCCAAGCTGCTCCAGCCCATTACGGTTGGCCCCCTTGAGCTCAAGAACCGCATTATGTTCCCGCCGCTGACCACCGGCTACGAGGAGCGCGACGGCTCCATCGGCGAGCGCAGCCTGGCTTTTTACGAGCGCTTGGCCCGTGGCGGCGTGAGCTACATCGTCATCGGCGACGTCGCTCCCGTCATGACCGCAAGCCCCACGCCCAAGCTGGCGACCGACGCCCAAATCCCCACGTTTAAGGCCCTGGCCGATGCCGTCCACAAGCACGGCGCCAAGGTCGCGCTGCAGCTGTTCCACCCCGAGTACGACGTGCCCGGTGTCGGCCGCATGGTCATGGGTTCCATGGCCGCCGCCAAGGCCGCGCAGGAGGCCAAGGCCGCCGGCGACGAGGAGGCCTTTGCCGCCAAGATGGCCGAGTCCAACGAGATCCGCAATCAGGCATACGCCAAGCTGCACCACGACATGCAGCACTTTGTGAACGAGGCGAGCGTAGAGCAGCTCACCCAGATCAAGGAGGCCATCGCCGCCTCGGCCGCCCGCGCGCAGCAGGCCGGCATCGACGCCATCGAGGTCCACGGCGACCGCTTGGTGGGTTCGCTGTGCTCGGTCATCCTCAACCAGCGCACCGACGAGTACGGCGGCTCGTTCGAGAACCGCGTTCGCTACGCGCTGGAGGTCGTCGCTGCAATTAAAGAAGCCGCGCCGCAGCTGATGGTGGAGTACAAGCTCCCCGTGATCATGGAGAACCCCGACGGCACGCCGCGCGGCAAGGGCGGCCTGCTACCCGACGAGGCCTGCGAGTTTGCCAAGCTGCTTGAGGGCGCGGGCATCGACATGATCCAGGTCGCACAGGCCAACCACACCGGCAACATGGGCGACACCATTCCGCCCATGGGCGCCATGCCCTACAACTGGACGCTGCCCGTGGCCGAGCGCGTCAAGGCCCTGGTCTCCGTGCCGGTGGCAACCGTCGGCCGTGTTGTTTCGGTCGAGGCCGGCGAGAAGATTCTGGAAGACGGCGCCGCCGACATCATCGCCTATGGCCGCTCGCTCATGTGCGACCCCGACATTGCGCTGAAGGCCGCCACAGGTGAGCCCATCCGCGAGTGCCTCAACTGCAACAAGGGCTGCGTCGACGCGATTCAAAATCGCAAGTACATCTCGTGCGTGCTCAATGCCGAGAACGGCGACGAGGCGACCATCGCCATCAAGCCGGGCGAGGGCGACAAGAAGATCGCCGTGGTGGGCGGCGGTATTGCCGGCCTGGAGGCCGCGCGCGTGGCAGCCAAGCGCGGCTACGACGTGACCGTCTACGAGGCGAGCGACCATCTGGGCGGCCAGATTGTGCTGGCGGCCGCGCCCCCGCGCAAGGACGAGATCATGCGCTCGGTCGAGTACTACGAGAAGATTCTGCCTGGCCTGGGCGTGAAGGTTGAGCTCAACCACGTCGCTAGCCCCGCGGACCTCAACGCCGCCGATGCCGCGATTGTGGCTGTGGGCGCACACGACGTGGTCATCCCCGTTCCGGGTGCCGACTCGGAGAAGGTCGTCTCGAGCTGGGATGTGCTGGCCGGCAAGGTGGAGCTTACGGGCCGCGTCGCCGTCATTGGTGGCGGCCTGGTGGGCACCGAGACCGCCGAGTACCTGCTGCAGCACGGCTGCGAGGTGGCGATCGTGGAGATGCTCGACAAGATTGCCGCGGGCGAGTCCGAGACCATTCTGCCGCTGATTATGAGTGACTTTGCAGAGCACAACGTGGAGCAGCACGTGAAGACCCGCCTGACCGCCATTACAGACGAGGGCGTGGAGGCCGTTCGCACCACTGAGGCCGGCGCCGAGGAGCCGGTGAAGATCGCCTGCGATTACGTGGTGATGGCCGTGGGCTCCAAGGCCAACGCGTTTGACCTGGATGGCGTGACGGTGCCCGTGACCTGCGTGGGCGACTGCTCGGGTGAGCGCACCGCCGACATTGCGAGCGCCATTCGCACGGCGTATCACGCGGCCAACGAGCTGTAGTTGAACATCGCGGCCAGGCGGGGCGGTAGCACGGATCCGTCTCGCCCGGCTGTGTCCCGTCGGGTGTCAACCGGTGCGGGGCCTGCAAGCGCAGCAGGTCCCGCCCTTTTTGTTTTGCTCCGGTGGATAGCAATGCGAGGTAATCATGAGGAGTGAGGACGTCTACTGCCTTGCGGATCACTCAAAATTATTGGGGGAGGGGTTAATAACCATATCCTCTATACCAAAGGACATAAAGAGATGCCAATTTTGTTGACAAGCGAATGACGATTAGCTGCGAGTCAGCTACCAGCGTAAATAATCGATAAAGAAATGTCGTAATTTGGTGCCAAATGCCCAGATAACGCCGCGTCTACTTTAATTAACTGCTTTGAGCAAACAGTAAAATGCTACTATCTAACTTGCACGTAAGAAAGCAGATTAACGGTTAAGGCTAAGAAGTGGCAGGTATGTCGGAAGCAACTAGGACTCGCACGCATGCGCCCGAGGTTAGGCAGCGCGCCGTCGAGATCCTCCAAGAGGGGGTCGGTCATCGCGCCCTCGCCGCGGAGCTCGGCATTCCCCAGGCCACGGCTCGTCAGTGGGCCCGCGCGTATGCCGTGGGCGGTGCCGACGCCGTGCTCAACGCGGGCACTCGCCATCATACATATTCGTACGAGGTGAAACTCGCCGTGGTTAAGGACCGCATGGAAAACGGCCTTACGGTTCGCGAGGCTATGATCAAGCACAAGATTCCCAGCGAGTCTTCGGTCAAGGCCTGGTGCCGCCAGTACCGCGACGGCGGCGAGGCGGCGCTGGTCGATAAGCCGCGGGGTCGCAAGCCGCGCGTTAAAAAGCCGGAATAGCGAACGGGATGGTGCGCCCACGAGGCGCATTTTTCTTGCCGCGCCAACTTTTCGAACCGCCGCGAGCCTATCGGGGCATCCTTCAACGTGACCAATAAACCGCACACAGTGGCCCGCGCGCCCGTCGCTGCGGTAAGGAAACGTCACCCTCTACTCCAGTGCGGACAGACTCCTTACCCTGTACGCCTAAAACTCCCCAGTTGACCGAAAACCCGCCGCCGCTACTCATCAATTGAGCTATAACGTTAAACAATTGCAGCGTTTTTGCATGGGGGAGTGATGGTATGACGCTACTGTATTTCCTTACCCTGTTTCCGCTGGTACCGGCGCTGGGCATGCTGCTCGCGCGCGGTGACCGCGCCCGCGATGCGGTGGGACTCATAGGCTCCGGCATTATCATGGCGGTGACAGTTGTAGTCGCCGTCATGTTTTTTTGCACGGGTCCGCAGAGCTTTGAGATTGCCCCCGGTACCTCGCATGCGCTCTCGATCATCAGCTCCGTCATCGACGTAATTCTGTGCGCCGTCATCCTGTACAACGCGCACAAATATAAGAGCGTGCTTACCACGGTGCTCGGCATAGTCCAGCTGGTGGGCTCGCTCGTCTTTGCAGCCATGACGCTGCCTGCGGCCGAAGCCGTCACGGCGACGCCGCTCTACCTAGACTACATGAGCGTGATCATGGTCCTCGCCGTCGGCATCGTCGGCAGCCTTATCTGTATCTACGCTTTGGGCTACATGAAGGACTTCCAGGCCCATGATGAGCACGAGGCCGCGCTGCGCGGGCAGACCGCGCCCGACCGTCGTCCGCAGTTCCTGGCGCTTATGTTCCTGTTCCTCTCGGCCATGTTCGTCATCGTGACGAGCGACAACCTTGAGTGGCTGTTCTGCGGCTGGGAAATCACCACCGTGTGCTCGTTCCTTATGATTGGCTATACGCGCACGCCCGAGGCCATCAAGAACGCCTTTAACCAGATCATCCTCAACATGCTGGGCGGCATCGCGTTTTTGGCCGGACTCATGTACCTGCACGTTAACGGCATGCCGCTGACCATCTCGGGCATGATCGAGCTTTCCGGCGCCGGAACCGCGCAGTCCGCGCTGCTGGTGATGCCGGTCATCCTGTTGTCGCTCGCCGCGCTCACCAAGGCCGCACAGATGCCGTTCCACACTTGGCTGTTGGGTGCCATGGTTGCCCCCACGCCCACGAGCGCCCTGCTGCACTCGTCAACCATGGTCAAAGCCGGCGTGTTCCTGATGGTCAAGCTGAGCCCGCTCTATGCCATCTATCCCGTGACCGGCTTTATGGTCACGAGCGTGGGCGCCATCACGTTTTTGCTCGCTGCCCTTATGGCCATCTCGCAGAGCAACGCCAAACGCGTGCTCGCGTACTCCACCATTTCCAACTTGGGCCTCATCAGTGCCTGCCTGGGTGTCGGCGCGCCCGAGGCCGTATGGGCGGCCATCTTTCTGATCCTGTTCCACACGGTGGCAAAGTCGCTGCTGTTCCTGTGCGTGGGCACGGCCGAGCATCATATCGGCAGCCGCAATATCGAGGACATGGACGGTATGTTCAGCCGCATGCCGCACCTGACGCGTCTGATGATGCTGGGCATCATGGGCATGTTTGTGGCGCCGTTTGGCATGCTCGTCTCCAAGTGGGGCGCCCTGGTGGCGTTCGCGCAGACTGGCAACGTGCTCATGATCATGGTGCTTGCCTTTGGCTCGGCCGCGACGTTCTTCTTCTGGGGCAAGTGGCTTGCCAAGCTTTCGGGCGTCGACCCCACGGCTCAAAACGTTGAGGTCAATGTCCATAAGACCGAATGGATGGCGCTCAACACCATCGCCGCGCTGCTGATTCTGTGCTGCGTGGCGTTTCCGGTTATCTCGAGCGGTCTGGTGTCGCCTTACTTGGCCATGGTGTTTGGCCGCGTGCCGTACGTTATTGGCAAGGACGCCATGTATCTGATGGTGGTTATCGTGGCTTTTATCGCCGTGGTGCTGCTGACGTCGTTCCGTGTGAGCAATAAGCCGCACGTCAACGTGTACCTTTCGGGCGTGGGAACCGACAAATATCGCCATTTCCGCGGCTCGATGGGACACGAGGTGAAGGCCGAAAAGCGCAATTGGTACTCGGAGGACGTCCTTGGCGAGAAGCGTATTAGCCCCGTGGGTAGCGTCGTGTGCTGCAGCATTATCTTGTTTGCGCTGCTGTGTTGCGCGTGGATTGGGCCCGAGAGACTTGCCATGAGCGCGCCCTCGGTGTTGCGCGGCAAGTATTTCGAAGGCTCGGGCGTCGTGGGCATTTTTATTGGCACCGTGGTGTTCGCCCTGCTGGCGCCGCTTGTGGGCGGTTTGATTGACGGCCTTGACCGCAAGCTTTCGGCCCGCATGCAGGGCCGTGTGGGTCCGCGCCTGCTGCAACCGTTCTACGACGTTGCCAAGCTGCTGCGCAAGGCCCCTGCCAGCGTAAACACCATGGACGATACCTATATGGCGTGCGCGCTCATCTTCACCGTCGTGGGCGGCGGCATCTTTGTGTCGGGCTCCAACACGCTGCTGTGCGCTTTTATGGTGACGCTCGCTGCAATCTTTGTGGTGCTGGCGTCCGCCTCGACGCAAAGCCCATTTGCGCAGGTCGGCGCCGATCGCGAGTTGCTGCAGGTCATGAGTTACGAGCCCGCCGTTCTGCTGATGAGCGTGGGCCTGTACCTTGCCACCGACAGCTTCGATTCCATCGCCGTGACGGGGCAGTCGGCCCCCATCATCGTGTACAGCGCGCCCATTTTCCTCGCGCTGCTCGCGGTGCTTACCATCAAGCTGCGCAAGTCGCCGTTCGACCTTTCGTACTCGCACCACGCACATCAGGAGATCGTCCAGGGCGTCGCCACCGAGATGAGCGGCAGCACGCTGGCCAAGATGACCCTTATGCACTGGTGCGAGACCGTGCTGTTTTTGATGTGGGTGGGCATGTTCTTTGTTTGGGACAACCCGGTGAGCTGGGTCGTAGCCCTGGTCGTGATGGCTGCGACGTATTTTGTCGAGGTGCTGATCGACAACACCTTCGCCCGTAGCACCTGGCGCAGCTGCTTTAAGCTCGGCTGGGGCGTGGCGCTGGTGTTTGGCCTGCTCAACCTTATGCCCATCCTCGTCGACGTGTTTATTTAGGAGGCGGCATCCATGGATCATAAAATGTCGCGCTCGCCGTGGGTTATTCATTACGACGGCTCGAGCTGCAACGGATGTGATATCGAGGTGCTGGCCTCGCTCACGCCACTGTTCGATGCGGAGCGGTTTGGCGTGGTCAATACCGGCAACCCCAAGCATGCGGATATCTTTTTGGTGACGGGTTCGGTCAATGCCCAGAACCTGCCCGTCGTGCGCCAGATCTACAACCAGATGCTCGAGCCCAAGTGCGTGGTGGCGTGCGGCATTTGCGCGTGTTCGGGCGGCGTGTTCCGCGATGCGTACAACGTGATCGGCGGCGTGGACCGCGCAATTCCCGTGGACGTGTACGCGCCCGGGTGCGCTATTCGCCCCGAGACCGTGATCGACGCCATCGTGGAGGCTTGCGGCATCCTGGACCAGAAGGAGGCCGTGATGCGTGCTGGCGGTGACCCGCTCACCGTGGGCGGTGCCGCAACCTGGGATGGTGGCGTTGAGCTGGGCGAGGACGGGTTTGTGGCTGCGGGGGCCGGGGCTGACGGTGCCGGTGACGGCGTCGAGGCCAACGTGTCCACCAGGTCCGCCGCACCCGCCGCTGGCGACGCACCTGCTGGGACACCCGCCGCTGCAAAGGAGGCCGAGTAATGCAAAAGGCTATCTATACCACCGTTGGGATCGACGAGCTCCTGTCGCATGTCCAGGCACTCAAGGGCGTCGGCGCCCGCTTTGTGCAAATGCACACCGAGCGCAACGTCGACGACGGCTCGTATCGCTTGGTCTATACGTTTATCAACGTTCACGCTGCTCAGGAACATATTGCGCAGGACGGCAGCTATGCGATCGAGAATCTGGTGGTTGAGGGCATCGACCAGTACCAGGAGATTCCGTCCATCAGCTCGTATTACCCCGCGGTGTTCCCGTTTGAAAATGAGGCCCACGACCTGTTTGGTCTTGCCATTACCGATATGCAGATCGACTTTAAGGGCTTTTTCTACCAGGTTTCGACTGCCGAGCCCATGAGCGTTATCACGCCCGAGGTGAAGGCCGCGCGCGAGAAGGCCATGAAGGTCCGCGCGGCTGCCGAGGTCAAGGCGCGCAAGGCCGCTGCCGAGAAGGCCGCCACCGAGGTCGTCAAGGC
>UQZL01000046.1 GCA_900545605.1 uncultured Collinsella sp. | reverse complement strand
GGCATGAGCTCGTTCACCCGCTCGACGATGCGGCGCTGCTCGGCGAGAGGCGGAACTGGGACCAGAATGACGTTCAATGACTTCTGATTAGTCTTTGGCATTTTGACACGCGTATCACCCTTAAGCGTCTCCTCAGTGAAGAAATTGCTGAGGAGAACCGTGAGGACATATTCAGGTTGCAGCTTGGTGTTGAGCGGATACATATCCGCACTACACAGCCCATCAAAAGGGGCGATAACCGCCTTTCGAAGAGCTGGACGAATCTTCGAATAGAGAATCTGTCCTGCAGAGAACAGGTGATTGGCGCTCTTAACCTCGTCGGCCTTAACACTATGACAGAACAAGAGCTTTCCGGTGCCTTTTTGGATGTTGTCAGGCGCGATATGAGGAAAGTCCTGATATTTCAACGGGTCGACCAAACGCGCTGCAATTCCAATGACTTCACTAAATCTCGCCCAGGCCCAGCTTTCCGGAATCCCAAACGGAACCTCGTCCGCGATGCACTTGTCGCTCAGAACGCGTCCCTTAGTGTCCACGTGCTTCTCATAGGGGGAGCCATCGGAACCGATATAGATAATGCTCTCCCCGCCCTTCGGGAATTTAGCCTTACCCTCAGCAATAAGCTTATGCTTCTCTTCACGAATACGCTCAAGCAGGACGCTTGCAGGCTCATCACTCGGGTCTTGTGGAACGAGCTTTCCCTCAATCGCCATTTGCAGGATTGAGTTCTTCAGGTCTTTTGCCTTCATCTACGCCTCAATCCCAAGAATCTCGCAAATACGAGCAAGCTTCTGGTCAATCTCGGCATCGAGCTTAGCGCGCTCTTCTTTGTAGTTCCTGATCAGTTCGTCAGGCGGTAAGATCTCCTCTTCCTCGTGAGGATAGCCGCACACGTCAAAGTTAAAACCGCCGTCTCGCAACTCGTCAACCGTATAGTACTTGGCCTTGGGATTGCCGTCTTCCTCGATATCCCGACGGTTCTCCCACCATTCCTTTACAGGTGCAAAATGTTCGATCCTAATGGGCTTGGTCTTAGAGAAGTGTTTATACCCCTCGGGCATGTCCATGCGATAGAACCAAACGCCCTCAGAGGCCCCCGTATTATCGAAGAACAGAACGTTAGTAGTGATGCTCGTGTACGGAGCGAAAACACTCTGTGGAAGGCGCAAGACAGTATGCAAGTTCATGTCCTCAAGCAGGCGACGCTTGATCTCCGTCTTTGCACTATCCTGGCCAAAGAGAAAACCATCCGGAATGATAACAGCAGCGCGGCCGCCTCGCTTAAGACGATAAAGAATGAGTCCAAGGAATAGATCTGCGGTCTCGGAGCTACGGAGTGCAACAGGGAAGTTGTTTTGCACCGATGCACTCTCGGACCCGCCATAGGGCGGGTTCATAAGTACGACGTCAAACTGGCCGTCAGGCTTGTGCTTCCACTCGCGAACATCCTTCTCGAGAGAGTTATCGTGAAAGACTTCAGGATTATCGATATCGTGCAACAGCATGTTGGTCACGCACAGCAGGTAAGGGAGCTGCTTCTTCTCGATGCCGTAGACCGATCTTGCATAGAGTTCACGATCGGCTGGAGTCTGAACCTGGGAGTCGAGAATCTTGAGGGCGCTCGTCAAAAAGCCGCCCGTGCCACACGCGAAGTCAGCCACAGTCTCGCCGAGCTTGGGCGCAAGTGCCTGGGCCATAAAGTCAGTCACCGCTCGGGGCGTGTAAAACTCGCCGGCATTACCCGCGGACTGTAAGTCTTTCAGGATGGTCTCGTAAATTTCACCGAAGGCGTGGCGCTCTTTGTACTCGGTAAAATCAACCGACTCGTCAATCTCGTTGATGACTTGACGAAGTAGAATCCCATCCTTCATGTAGTTGTTGGCGTCAGTAAAAGCAGCCTTGACGACGACGTGTCGCAAAGGCGCATCAGGTGCAAGCTCAAGACTCTCAAGAGTCTTGAATAGATCATTGTTCACAAAGTCGAGAAGCTCATCGCCAGTAAGCGCCTTGCCGTCTTTCGCATCGTGCGCCCAGCTATACCAGCGCAGGCGCTCGGGGATGATGGACTGATAGGAGTCATCGTGAAACTCCCACTCCTGCTCCTTGGCATCGTAAATCTTGAGGAAGAAAAGCCAAGTCATCTGCTCAATGCGCTGCGCATCGCCATTGATGCCGGCGTCTTTGCGCATGATGTTCTGCAGGGTCTTTACGAGAGATCCCAGTGCCATTTGCTATCGTTACCTTTCTCTATGCGATGTAGAGCTCGTCCTCGAGCATCTGCGCTGCCTGAATGTACTGTTGTTTGCCGCCGAATGCGGCGACGATCTTCATTGGGCTGCCAAACCGACGGAATTCCTCGAGGTCGAGGACGTGGGTGTCGTCCAAGTCTACGAGGTTCGACGTCGCATATTTGTCGAGAAGCGCTTCAAGGACCTCACGCGCGACGCCGGCATACTCATAGAGCACGCCCTTTTTCTTGACACTATTGGCTCTCTCGCTGCGCGTAAGAGGTCTCTGGTCGTAAGCAATGTGGCAAATGAGGTCAAAGTCGCTCATTTGCTCCTGTCCAGTCTCGAGCCGCAGCTCATCCAGGAATACGCCACGCGCGCGCAGCTCATCGATAATCGCTTGTTTCTTATGTTCAGAGTTCCACGCCGCTAGGAAGTGGTCAAGAGTGTCGTATTCGCCGAGAATGTTTTTTCGCGTATAGTCCTTAAGGCTCTCAGTTACAAGAAGGCCATCGGAGGAGTAATACTGCACCATCTCCGACACTACATAGACGTCGGCCCCATGAACGTGATATTTCACATGGGAGGACGGATCGTCCGGCGGCAATACGGGTGGGTCTACGATCGGAGACGGAGGCGGAACGGGACTGCCGCCATTGCCGCCGGGACCCGGATCCGCAATGGGGTCACCCGGATTAGGCTCAAACACAACAACAGGTTCGCCATCAAACTCGGGATCTGCAAACAAACGCGATGCGTCACGAAAATCGAGGATGGTGAAATAGAGTTTGTCGTAGTCCTCACAGATACGGGTTCCGCGGCCGATAATCTGCTTGAACTCCGTCATTCCGTGCTCACCGAACTTGTTGTCGAGCACGACTACCTTACACGTCTTGCAATTAACACCAGTGGTGAGAAGCTTCGAAGTCGTAACGATGGTCGGGTATTTCTCGTCGGGGTCGATGAAGTTATCTAACTGAGCCTTACCTTCCCTGTCGTCACCCGTAATCTTCATGATGTAGGTGGGGTGATCTCTTACGATATCGGCGTTCTCGTTTACAAGGGCACGTCGCATATTTTCGGCATGCTCGATGTCAACGCAAAAGACTATGGTCTTGGAGTAACGATCCGTCTCCTTTAGAAATTGAGTTATCCGCTTGGCAACTTCCTCGTAGCGCTCTTTGATGACAATCTCGCTGTCGAAGTCTTGCTTCTCGAAAACACGTTTGGGCAGAGCTTCGCCGCGATCATCTATGGTGCCTTCCTCAGTACGGTATCCGTAAATGTCGACGTTCAGCTTAGGACGAATAACTTTATACGGGGCGAGAAAGCCATCCTCGATTCCCTGTTTAAGGGAGTAGGTGTAGACAGGTTCGCCGAAGTAGGTAATGTTTGAAACCTCTTCAGTCTCCTTTGGCGTAGCCGTCATACCGATTTGAATTGCACAATTGAAATACTCAAGTACCTTACGCCATGCGGAGTCCGCCGCGGCGCTTCCGCGATGGCACTCGTCGACGATAATCAAATCGAAGAATTCCGAGTCGAACTCGCGGAATATTTCTTCACCGTTTTCTCCAACAAGCTGTTGGTAGAGCGAGAAATAGACCTCGTAAGCAGAATCGAGCTTTCGACCTACGACCTTGGTTGTAACCCTCTTGAGAGGCTTGAAATCGCCGTCTATGGTCTGATCGACGAGAATATTGCGGTCCGCCAGATAGAGAACCTTACGAACCTCGGTAGTCTGTCGCAAGCGATGAACGATTTGAAAAGCCGTAAAAGTCTTTCCCGTTCCCGTTGCCATAACGAGCAAGATGCGATTCTTACCTCGCGCAATAGCTTCAAGCGTACGATTGATGGCGATGCACTGATAGTAGCGAGGATGATTGCCGCCGTGCTCCTGGTAATACGGAGCGGTCACAATCTCCTGGCTATACGGATGTTCAAGCCCCTTAGCTTTTGAGTATCGTGTCCAAAGTTCCGCCGGAGTGGGAAACTCGTCCATGGCAAGAGCGCGCTCTTTCCCGGTAAGAAAATCGTGCTCAACAAAACCCTTTCCGTTTGAGCTGTACGCAAACGGAATATCGAGCAGCTGGGCATATCCCATCCCCTGTTGGAGACCGGCATCAACGGTGTGCTCCGTATCCTTAGCCTCGACGATTGCGATAGGGATGCCCGGAGCATACATCAGAAGGTAGTCAGCCTTCTTCTTGTCTTTACGGGTGACCATACTTCCGCGCACAACAATCTCGCCACTGGTAAAGAAATACTCAGTGAAGACTTGGGTATTGCGATCCCACGACTTCATAATCGCAGGATCAATGAGTTTAAGCCGTGTGTCAGACTCGTTCATACGTCTCGGAACCCCTCATTGCGCAAAGCGACAGCTATTGATGTTGAGTTGATTAATTTTATCATCACTATGCAATCTAGCAGCCGCTTTATACTAAATGAGACGAAGTAAAGTCAGCCCCGTGAGAAAGCTCCAAAGAAAGCAAAATGAGCCCCGTTGACTTGAGTCAGAGGTCATTCCCGGAGCCCCGCCTACCTCCCCTCCGCCTTCAGCTTCAGCAGCAGGTCGCCCAGCTCGGGGCACTTGCTAGAAAGGCGCGTCTGAGCTCGCTCGCCCATCCCCCACCGCTGGCGGACTTCCTGGGCGCGCGGGCTCACGCGGTAGTCCCCGTCCATCACCTGCTTGAGCAGCTTGGCGGTCACGCGCGCATCGGCAAGGGCGCTGTGGGCGTGACCCGTCGACTCGTCGAACTCGATGCCAAACCACGTCGCCGCGTCACTCAAAGAGACGCACCCGTGGCTGCCCACGTCCATGATCGAGGTGTAAAACGCCTGCAGGTCGGCCCAATCCGTAGGAAATGCGGAAAGATCGATGTGCTTTGCCTGGCACTCGGTCAAAAGCTGTCGACGGTCCGCCCCGCTCCAGCAAACTACCTGTGCGGAGTAGCGACCGATCCAATCGCTGAGCCTTTTGATTACCATGTAGAGCGGATCGGCCATCGCAGTGTCCACGGCCGATATCCCCGTAAGCTCGCGGACGGAAAACGCAACGCCTTCGGTAAATTCCGTCTGCACAAACTGCGAGAACTCGCCCATAACGTTGCCGTGGTAATCGAGCTTGACGGCGCCGACCTCGATAATCTCATTACGCAGCCCACGTCGCTGGCGCTGCTTTGGCACCGGCGCAAACTCAAAGTCCAGCACAATCTGGCGCGCAAAGTTCGTCGTATCGATAGCCGAGATACACGGCGTCTTTTCAGCTGACACGGTTAGGGCCTTTCTCCGTTGCTTGCCGCTTGTTACATAAGCGGCTACATTGCCGTAAGGTTAGGCGCTCGTGCGGACATGAAATCGGAGCGCAATGCCACGCGCGCCAGGCACACGCCATGCAGACGGCCCCAAGAGAGTCGCCCGCTCTATTCAAATGCATGAAAAAGATTTAGGCCCGGTGACTTGAATCAGCGGTCATCCCGGGCCCATCAGAGCTCGTAGAGCTCTTGGTTGCTTTGGTCTCGCTCTTCACGGCGCTTATCGAACTTTCCGAGGCACTCAAGCAGCATTCGAAGCATAACAAGTCGCTGCCATTAAGGCACTGACCTCTTGACCAAGCAACGGCGCTGCCCAGCTATCACCCTTGGGCTGCCGTCAACTTTATTCTATCCGCGAGCATCTGGTTTACCAAATGGATTTTCGGTAAAGGAAGCACGGCACGCCCGCAAAACCACTACGCCCCAAGTGCCGCCATGGGAATCACCGCCACGCCGTCGTCGCGTGTGTAGGCAATGCTCCCCTTTCCAACCACGACCGCCAAAAACGCCGGCGCGGCATTCTGGGCGGCAGGATTGGAGAGCACTTTCCTCTCCAGCGCCTTGAGATTTCTCGCTCCATCGTCTGCTTTCGCATCACTCAGCTTGACCTCGATGGCTCCCCAGCGCCCGTCGTGCTCAACGATCAGATCGACCTCAAGGCCCTTCTCATCTCGGAAATAATGGACACTGTTGTCGACACCGCCGTAGGTGGAAAGGAACACGCGCACGTCGCGCAGGACGAGATTCTCAAAGAGCATCCCCAGCGTTTGCATATCGCCAAGCAGCCGCTCAGGGGTAGCCCCCAGCAACGCCGCCGCAAGTGACGGGTCACAGAAGTAGCGCTTGGGGCGCACGCGAACGCGGGCCTTCGAGCGCATGGGCGGCTCCCATCCGCACAGGTCCTCGGTCAGCTTGAGCCTGTTGAAGAGGTCCAAGTACGCAGCGATGGTCCTCTCGTCGGGGCCCGCCTCACCGTACGAGGCGTCCTTTACGAGCGTCTTGTACGTGACAGCCTGGCTCTCGTTCATGGCAAGAGCTCGCAAAAGGCCGTGTGCAAGCTCGGGCGACATGCCCTCGTCCAGCACGTTGACGTCGAGCACCGAGTGCACGTACTGGCTTGCCGTCTCTCGCGCAAGATCTTCCGAAAGCCCAAGATTTGCAGGCCAACCGCCCCTGCAGCACCAGCGGGCGACGTCATCCACCGTGCTCTCGCGACGCTGAGGGGCAAAATCCTCGCCCTTAAAGAGGCTTGCCAGTGACACGAGCGGCTCGCCGTCGCCCGACTCACACAGGGCCATGGGGCGCATTGACAGACGGGCGATCCTACCCGTGCCGGAATGACGAACATGGCTGCGCTCCTCGCTTTTGAGCGCGGTCGAGCCCGTGAGCAAAAGTGTCCCCCGTTCGTTGCCGCTCGCGTCCACGAAACGCCGGGCGGCATCCCAAACCTCGGGCACCTCCTGCCATTCATCGACCAGGTGTGGCGCATCGCCGATGAGCGCCAGGCTTGGGTCGACCTCTGCCGCCGCACGCTGCGCAGGCTCATCGAGCCTGGAGACGCTCGCCGAGCGAGAGAGCGCCGTCCAGGTCTTGCCGCACCATTTGGGGCCGTTGATCTCCACACAGCCAAACGCCCGCATAAGGGTGTCGAGGCGCTCCTCTATGAGCCGGGGCCTATATCCCTTTTGGGTCAATCTCTTTGGTGCATCCATAGACGGCCGTCCCTCTCTATCACGCGATATGCGAAATTACGCCATTCTCAATGCAGATTTTACGCTACTTTCAATGTAGTTTTTACGCCATGACAGATGTAGTTTTTACGCCATTTTCATTGAAGGTTTTACGCTTGGCATCCTTAGCGCGACCCATTCCGAGCATCACATCAGAGCGTGCTTGGTTATCTCCGCTCGCACATCTCGGCAAACGAAATCAGCTTGGCATCTCCCCTGCTCGCCGCAGCTTCCTGACATCCTTGCGTAAAGCCTCGCTTCGAGAAGATCGCATAGCTTTTGTGCTGCCGCCTAAAGAGCTCGCTTCGATGCACGAGCTTTTGCAGCACGTCTTCGCCCACCGGTTCACTGCGCCATTTGCATTCCGCAAACAGCGCAGTGCCCTCGCCATCGTCAACAATCAAGTCGATTTCTTCCTGCGTATGCGTGCGATTATCCGTCCCCCACCAGCGCCCAACGCTTGCCGGAACCACATCAAGCTGGCCCGCCCGCGCGAGTTCGTACACGTATTGTCTGCATATAAGCTCAAAGACCGTACCCATGTAATCCGATACGTGCGGCTCAATGCGCTCATACGCCATCTCGGCCATATCGTTTTGAATCAGCCCGATGTTCTGCGGAACAAACTTGTACCAGAACCTAAACATCTGATCGCTCAGCAGATACACGGCTCGCTTATTGCTCGTCTCGTTTAGGGGCAGCTCGCGCTCGACAATCCCAAGCGACGCCAGCTTATCCACATAGCTCTTTACGTTGCTCGCAGGGATTCCCGTAGAGCTCGCAATCTCCGAGATCTTCGAGCGCCCCTGGGCAATTGCTTGCACGATCGCATCATATTGCTCGGGATTGCGGCACTCCTGCAATAGCAGGTTACTCGGCTCCTCAAAGAGATAGCCCGTAGGAGTAAGAAAAAGACGTTTGATGTTGTCCTTGAGCGGTGCGGCAGGATCGACTTTCTCGATATATGCAGGAATGCCACCCGTCATGCCATAGCAAACTGCAGCGTCTTCGCGACCCATGCTCTGCCACAGGCCGAGGGTCGTCATAAAATCGAGCGGCATGATCTTAAACTGGGCCGTACGCCTACCGTATAGCGGACTCTCGTAGCCCAACACCTGCTCTTCCATAAACGAAAGCGACGACCCGCACAGGATAAGCATAAGCTTGGTCTCTTTGTACAAGTGATCGATCTTGTCTTGCAGCAACGAGCTGATCTCGGGATTCGATTGGGCGAGATAAGGATACTCGTCGATCACGACAATCAAACGTTCCGTACGAGCCATGGTAGCCAATGCATCGAACGCCTCGTCAAAACTACGAAACGACACGCCAGCAACACCAACGGAGCCCGCAAGTATCGCCTGGCTAAAGCCATGCAGGTTTGCCTCTGCATTGGTGCGACGAGCTTGAAAGTAAATAGCCTTCTTGCCTTGGATAAACTCTGTGATAAGACGCGTTTTGCCCACGCGACGGCGGCCGTAAATCACAGGTATCTCAAAGGAGCCCGTGCCATACAGTCGATTGAGCTCGGACATTTCCGCCGTTCTTCCGATAAACATAGGGCCATCCTTCCTTTACGTTATAGCTAGCTATATTATACCTTCCTATAATATAGCTAGCTATAACGTAATTCGACAAGCGGCGCACGCAAAAGGGTCGGTACACCACCGCACGTGGACCGTTCCGGAAAATGTATCCCGTTCTGGAGCCAAAAACTGGGCCGTAGTTTCCGCCAAACATGCCATCCGGAAAGCGTGTCCCGTTCTGAGCGCCAAATCCGGGACGCAGTTTCCACTCCAAACAAAGGGCCCCGGCTCGCGATGGAGCCGGGGCCAAAGGCGCAGCGTATGTAGTTGATGTTGAGCGCGAACAGCTCGTCAGCAATGGCCGTCCGCGCCCTACCCTACCCGCGGTGACGAGCGCGGCTGTACGGGGTATCCACCATGGGCAGATTTGGACGCAGCTTACCGTCAAACGCGCGGTAGGCGTTCTGCACGGCGGGCGCCGTGGGGATCGTTGCGATCTCGCCAATGCCCTTGCCGCCGTATGCCACGGGCAACAGCTCGTCCTTCTCCACGTAGATGGCGTGGATATCCGGAATCTCGGGCGCTCGGAACAGCCCGAGCGTGCCGTACCTGGCCTGGGGTACGCAGTCCTTGAGCGGCCAATCCTCGGTAAGCGCATAGCCCATACCCATGAGCACGCCGCCTTCGATCTGACCCTGGATGGAGATGGGGTTGACCACCTTGCCGGAATCGTGCGCGGCATAGACCTCGCTCACGCGGCCGTCATCATCCAGAATGACCACATGCGTGGCAAAACCGTAGCAGATGTGGCTCTTGGGGTTGGGAACGTCGGCACCCAGCTTGTCGGTCGGCTCCAGATACACGTAGCCAAACTCGCATCCCTCGAGTGCCTTGATGGCGGCCGCGGGATCCTGAGGATGCATGCCCTGGCCAGCGACGAGCTCCTGCGTGTGCAGCTGATAGGCGCGACCGTCGTCGTACTCGATCTTGACGCCGTCGCCATGCGCGCTCACGGGAGCGTCGGGTGCGGGCTTGCCGGCCTCGATGCCAACCATGGCATCGCGCAGCAGGAAGGCGGCACCGCGCACGGCCTCGCCGGTCACGACCGTCTGACGCGAGCCAGACGTGGTGCCGGAGTCGGGAGCGTTCTCGGTGGAGCACTCGCCGTTGGCGATGCAGCGAAGCGGCAGGCCACATGCCTCGGCAACGTCCTGCAAAAAGACCGTGTTACAGCCCTGGCCGATGTCGGACGTGGCGGCATAGACCACAGCCACGCCGTTCTCGATGCGGATCTTGCAGCGGCCGGCATCGGGCAGGCCCACGCCCACGCCGGCGTTCTTCATGGCGCAGGCGATACCGGCGTGTCCGGGATGCGCATAGTAGGCATCCTTGACCTCGAGCAGCGTCTCTTTAAGCGCCGTGGAGCAGTCGGCAATCTGACCGTTGGGCAAAACCTCGCCCGGCTCGATGGCGTTTCTGTAACGAATCTCCCACGGATCCAGGCCGACCTTCTCTGCCAGCAAGTCGATCAGGCTCTCGAGTGCAAACTCGGACTGACAGACGCCAAAGCCGCGGTACGCACCGGCGGGCGGGTTATTGGTGTAGTAGCCAAAGCCGCGAATGTCGGTGTTCTGGTACTTGTAGGGGCCGACGGCATGCGTGCAGGCGCGCTCGAGCACCGGGCCGCACAGCGAAGCGTAGGCGCCGGTATCAAAGTTGATCTCGCAATCCAGGCCGGTAAAGTTGCCCTCGGCGTCGCAACCCAGCGTAAAGGTGCCGTCCATGGCATGGCGCTTGGGATGGAACGCAAGCGACTCGGCACGCGTGAGCTTGCACTTCACAGGACGTTGGAACTTATATGCAGCGAGCGCAGCCAGGTGCTGGATGGACACGTCCTCCTTGCCGCCAAAGCCGCCACCCACGAGCATAGTCTCTACAACCACGCGCTCGGGCTCGCTATCCCAGCCAAACATGTGGGCGCACTCTTTGCGCGTGTCGTAGGCGCCCTGGTCGGTCGACTGCACCTTGACGCCGTTCTTGTACGGGAAGGCCACGGCGCACTCGGGCTCCAAGAAGGCATGCTCGGTAAAGGGCGTGGTAAAGCGCTGTGTCACGGTAAACGCGCTCTCCGCCAGCGCCTTGGCGGCGTCACCGCGAGTCACGTGACGGCTCTGGCACACGTTGTCCTTGAGCTCCACCGTGTTGCCAAAGGCAAAGAAACTGTCATGCAGACGCGGGGCGTCGACGGCCTTGGCCTCGGCGATGTTGCGCACGGGCTCCAGCGGCTCGTAATCAATCTTTACGAGCTTCTTGGCCTTCTCGAGCGTCGCCTCGTCCTCAGCTACCACCAGCACGATGGCGTCACCCACGCAGCGGGTGATGTCGCCCTGGGCGATCATGACGTCCCAGTCCTGGATAAGGTGGCCGACCTGGTTGACCGGCACGTCCTCGGCGCGCAGGATGCCCACCACGCCGGGCAGGGCCTCGGCCTTGGAGGTATCGATGGAGAGCACACGGGCGCGCGGATACTTGGAGCGCACGGCGCTGGCATAGGTCAGGCCCGGCTGGTCGATCTCGTCGATGTCGTCGGGGTACTTGCCCTCGCCGAGCACCTTCTTGCGCACGTCGATACGGAAGGCGCGCTTGCCCACGCCGTAGTCATCGCCGCGCTCCAGGTCCTCATCGATCTGCTTTTCGCCGCGGAGCACCGCAGCGGCCAGCGAGATGCCCTCGATAATCTTTTTGTAGCCGGTGCAGCGGCAGACGTTACCGCGAATGGCGTACTTAATCTGCTCCTCGGTGGGCTCGGGATCCTCGGCGATGAGCGCTGCGCCCGCCATGACCATGCCGGGAATGCAAAAACCGCACTGCACGGCGCCCACGGCGCCAAAGGCGTACACAAAGGCCTCGCGCACGTCCTGGGGCAGGCCCTCGACGGTCACGATGTTACGGCCGGCGGCAAGAGCGGTGGTCAGCACGCACGCCTTGACGGCCGCACCGTCCACATGAATGGTGCAGGTACCGCAGGCGCCCTCGGAGCAGCCGTCCTTGGCGGAGTGAATGTGCAGGTCGTCGCGCAGGTAGCGCAGCAGCGGTTTGTTTTGGGTCGTCGTGCGCTCGACGCCGTTAACGGTAAAAGTGAATTCCTGTGCCATGGTGATTCCCTTCTACACGCCGGCGGCGATGCCGGTGCGGTCGTGGATGGCGCCGTGGGGGCAGACGACGGCGCACATGCCGCACGACAGGCAGTCCACGCCGTCGATATGGGCGCAGTTGTCCTCGATGCGGATAGCGCCGGCAGGGCACTTTTTGGCGCACATACCGCAAGCGATGCAGCTCGTGTCGCAGACCTTGCGCGCAATGGCACCCTTATCGGTGTTGTTGCAGCGCACCAGAATGTTCTGGTAGCCGGGGACGAAGGCAATCACGCGCTGCGGGCACGCCATGCCGCACAGGCCACAGCCCATGCACTTGGAGCGGTCCACGCGGGCGATGCCATCGACCAGCGCAATGGCGCCGTGGGGACAGGCCGTGACGCAGGCGCCACAGCCAATGCAGCCTTCGCTGCAGCGGGCGTCGCCGCCTGCGGAGGCGCAACCGCTTCCGCAGGCAACGTAGGCCACGTTATGTTGAATGGATTTGGCCATAAGAGACTCGCCTATTTCTTAAGAAGGTACGAATAGTTGTCACGCACGGCCTTGATGGTCAGGCGGACGGCCTCGGGAAGGCCGGTGTTGACGGCATCGACCGAGACGGTGCGGACCGTGCCGGCGACGCGGACCTTAAAGTGGTCCTCGCCCACGGCCAGGAAGCCCTCGTTCTCGGAGTTCTCCATGTCCTGCTCGCTCCAGAACAGGGTGAGCTTGTCCTTGTAGGGACGACCCTCCTGGTAGGGGCAGAACACAGCGCAGTTGCCGCACTCGTTGCACATGCCGTCGACATGGACGACCTGATGCTTGGCCAGGCCCGGCACCTTAATTGCCACGTTGGCGCGGTTGGGGCACACGTCGCAGCAGACCTCGCACACCGAGCCGCAGCCCAGGCAGCGGGTCTTGGTGCAGTTGCGCTTGTCGCGGCACAGCGACCCCTTGCGCTCGTAGCAGGTGTCCTCGCGACCGGCCTGAGCATTCTGGTCGGCGTACTTGTTAAAGTCCACGCCGGCGATGGCACGGGCGACCTCGGCGGCGTCGGCAATAGCCTCGACCACGGTGGCGGGACCGCGGCGGCAGTCGCCCGCAGCCCAA
>UQZL01000045.1 GCA_900545605.1 uncultured Collinsella sp. | reverse complement strand
TCGATTCCGCATCTCCTTGCGCGCCCACATTCCACTCCGCCTTAAATCAAGTATACGTTTTGGAACGGGATGTCACTCCGAACGCCTTACCCTCTTAGTGTGAATGCCGCTGCGGCATTGTTGACTCATCCTTAGTAATCGCGTCTATCCTCTGCAGCATCAGCCAAAGCAATCCGAGAGGAGCCGCACATGCATGCAGCGGAAATTCCTTTCGGGGGGGGGTATCTCCCAGATTTACCCGCCGCCCGAAGGGGCAGTCGACAGTCGAGTACGTACTGATCATCGCGATCATCGTCCTGGTGGTGCTGATCGCGGGACCGTGGGTCTCGTCGGCGATCACAAACCAGTTCAACACGGTGGCGGGGACGCTCGGCAACGGAATCTCAAAGGGGAGCTGGGAGTCGGGCGGCACGGGCGGCGGCAACGGGTCGTTGACCGACGCCGACATCGTGGACCCCGTTCACGGGATAGCGTTCGCCGTGTACTCGGAGGACGACCACAGCCTCATGTTCTACAAGCGCCGCGGGGTCCCCAGAGTCGGTGACATGCTCAACAGCCGCCGCGTGACGGCGGTGTATACGGGGTTCGAAAATGGATACGCCAGCGCGACCATGGGAAACGACGGCAAGACGACTGCCCCCTGGTGGCCTAACAGAAGTAATATCGTGGCCGTAAAGGCCATTGACGATGGCATAGAAATCCACTCGTTGGCATTTTGCTTTCAGTACATGGAGAACTGCAAGAGCTTTGATCTGGCAAAGTTCGACATGTCGAACTGCACAAATCTGCAGCACGCATTCGCGTATTGCGGCAATGCGACTTCCTTCAGTATTTCAAGCTGGGATACGCCCTCGGTCGTCGAATTCGACTCGGCGCTCAAAAACCTTTACAAGGTCGAGGAGATTGACATCTCCGGATGGTCGACGCGGAAAGCCGGCGATTTACGTCTCCTTTTTTCCACCGACAGTTCGCTGAAAAGCGTGAAATTTGGACCAGGGTGGAAGACCTCAGATGTTATGGATATGCTCGGCATGTTTAGCTATTGCAAAAATCTAAACCTCGACTGTTCCGATTGGAATGTCCCAACCTATGCCAATCATAGTGACTTCAATCACTGCGCCCCCGGCGTTATCCTCCCGAAGGCGTGGCAGTAGGTCTGAAGAAACAAAACGGCAAGCAGTTTATGTGGCGCGGGCACCCGTGCCGCCGTTGCCTCAGCGGCACGTTACGGGCTAGTCGGTTCGCTTTAACGTACGCTCTGCATGCAATATCAATCCCCATGCGAAGGGAGTGTCGCATATGCATGCAGCGGCAATTAACCTTCGGGGGGTGGGTATCTCCTAGGAATACCCGCCTCCGAGGCCAAGGAGCCATCGAGTACGTTCTGGTCATCGCGATTATCGTCCTGGTTGTGATGATAGCCGGCCCTTGGGTCTCGTCGGCAATCAGGAACCAGTTCAACACGGTGGCGGGAGTATTGGTAAACGGGACAGCAGGTGGGACTTGGGAACCGAGCGGTTCCGGCAGCGGTAACGGCGCGGGTTCCGCGACCGTCCAGGCGGCGCTCGCCAAGGACGCGAAGGACACGCGAAGGACTGGACCCTCGGTGAGCAGAAGGCAGTTGCCGAGGACATCGCCGCCAAGGGCGAGGCGTCGCCCGCCTACGCCAAGGCGAAGGCCGCGATGGATGCCGGCACCGAGTTCTCGATGAAGCTCACCGATGGCAAGACGCTGACTTACCGCATTATCGGCATCAATCATGATGACCCTGCAGGCGGATCCGGCAAGGCGGGCCTCACGTTCCTCACCACCACGACGGGCATTTGGTCCCCCATGAACGCGATTGACACCAACGCCGGCGGTTGGGAGAAGTCTGAACTCCGTCAGAAAATGAACTCCGGCAAGATCTGGAATCTGATGCCCTCCGATTTCCAGTCAAAGGTGAAGGCCGTCAAAAAGCTATCGAACAATGTCGGGGGCGGTGATGAGAACAAGAACGCCGCCGTGACGGCTACCTCGGACAAGCTGTTCCTGCTCAGCTACTCTGAGATCGCCCCCCCCACCTCCTATTGGGCATCCTATCCCTGGACTTCCTCCGAGGGCACCCAGTACGAGGCCTTCAAAGGCAAGGTGACGGAGAACTATTCTGTTAATGCCTGTCTGAAGATTGGCAGCAGTTGGTGGGAGCGCTCGGTGAATCCGAGCAACTCCTACTACTTCCTCAATGTCGACAGCAGCGGCGACCCGACGTACGCCGACTACGCGGGGCACTCGTATTGCGTCTGCCCCGTTTGGTGCTTCTAGCTCAAATTTGATCTGATGTAAGGCCCGTGCAATCCTGCATGGGCCTTTCTTTTGGCAATTGCTCGACCGATTCGTGGCTTGAAACACAAATTATCGAGTTAAGGAGACATGGGGTCATACAGCGGCTCTCAGGGCGCCCGTAGCACTCCCCCGCCATTACCCCTGCGGCGTCCTCGTATAGAGCCCATTCTTCTTGGCGTTTCGTTGCAACAGCTCACTTGTCCACCGGTCAAGTGAACTACTGGAATAAATACAGCGACACGCTTGTTCGTTACAGTGGCTATATCGGTGTATATCGCCGCGATAAATACAGCCCGTTCTTGGCGTGTACCTGCTGCGCGTATGTAGAATCATATCGCGTTAATAAATCGGCTCAAGCGCGTGCAAAACGCACAAGTAACCGCAAAAGGCGATTATCGCGCAGGTAGATTTTTGGCACCCTGTTGCTTAATCAAAATTAAGCAATTGCTTAAAACAAAAAAGGTCAGGCACTAGGTGCCTGACCTGCAAACTTCTGGTCGGGACGACTGGATTCGAACCAGCGACCCCTTGACCCCCAGTCAAGTGCGCTACCAAGCTGCGCCACGTCCCGAAGCTTTTATTTGTTGCTCTGCTCTCGCTCGCAACAGGGAGTATATTAACCCGAAACTTTGGACTTGTGCAAGAACTTTTTTAATTATTTTTGAGCAAGTCTAAAATTGTATCTGCGAGCTGGGGTTTTGTTAGTACGGGAAGTTCCTGTGTACCCGCTGTGCTCACAATCCAGGCCTTGTTGGTGTCTGTTCCAAAGCCCGAATCGGCGCGCGAGACATCGTTGGCGATGATCGCATCGCAGCCCTTGCGGGCCAATTTACGCTCAGCGTACTTCACGACGTTATCGGTCTCGGCTGCAAATCCGATCACGCACCGCTCCCCCTTTTGGCGTGAAAGCTCGGCCAAAATATCGACCGTCTCGACCAGTTCGATGCGATCCAAGCGTTCGTTGGCCTTTTTGAGTTTGTGGTCCGCAGGGGATACGGGGGTGTAGTCGGCGACAGCAGCAGCGCAAATGGCAGCGTCGGCCGTCTGGAAGGCGTTTAACGCCGCCTGCAGCATCTCTGCGGCGGTCTGCACGCGCACGCACTCCACGCCGCGACCCACGTCGAGTGACGTCGGCCCCAGCACGAGCGTGACCGCAGCACCACGGCGAACGGCCTCCCCCGCTAGGGCGATGCCCATCTTGCCCGACGACCGGTTGCCAATGAAGCGCACGGGGTCAATCGGCTCGTGCGTAGGACCGGCGGTGATCACGATGCGCTTGCCCGCCAGGTCCTGAGGTGCGGGGCTGAGCACCTCGCAGATGGCTTCGACGATGTCCTCGGGCTCGCTCATGCGCCCCGTGTCCACGTCGCCGCAGGCAAGGTAGCCGCTGCCGGGTCCCACCACATGGACGCCACGGTCGCGCAACGTGGCCATGTTGGCCTGCGTCGCCGGTGCCTTCCACATGCCGTTGTTCATAGCGGGTGCGATCACGATGGGTCGCGGCGTGGCAAGCAGCGTGGTGGAGATGAGGTCATCGGCGATGCCGTTGGCCATCTTGGCGATGATATTGGCCGTCGCGGGCGCCACGACAACCAGGTCGGGCTCCTGCGCGAGCGAAATGTGGTGGATGGGGTCGGAGGGATCGTCGAACAGGCCCACAGCGACCGGCTCGCCCGTAAGCGCGCGGAAGGTGAGCGGCCCCACAAACTCCGTAGCATGCTCGCTCATAACGACCTTGACGCGCGCGCCGCGCTTTTGCAGCAGGCGCACGATATTGCACGACTTATAGGCGGCGATCCCGCCGGTAATGCCCAGCAGGATCGTTTTTCCCTCAAGTTGCATTGAATTGTTGGGTGCCGCCATCGTTTACGCTTCCTTGCTCGGGAGCACCAGCAGTCGGTGGCAATACGGGCAGTGTGCGATCTCGCTACCGTCGTGGTTGAGGTCGCTCATGGACGATGCCTGCAGCGCGGTGTGGCAGATGGTGGGAATGTTGCCCTTGATGGTCTCGACGGCCAGGCCACGGAACTGCTTGAGCAGGCGCTCGTAATCGGTGAGCACGTCGGTCGGTAGCGTGGCGGCAAGGGCGGTGCGCTCCTTGGTTGCAGCATCGATCTGGGCCTGCAGGTCGGCGGCCTTGGCTCGTGCGGCCTTGGTGTCGGCCTTCACGCCCTCCTCGAATTTGGCGATAATGGCCTGCGCGCGAGCCTCGCGGTCGAGCGCCTCCTTATGGGCGACGACGACGTCCTTGCGGGTGTGCTCGATCTTGTCCAGGCGCTTGGCCAGGGTGGCGAGCTCATTCTCCAGGTCCTGCACCTCGCGGTAATCAGAGCCGTCGACGTGGCGCTTCTTGGCAGCCTCGATGGCGTTATTGATCTGGATCTCGGTGGTGTTGAGGTCGTCGAGCTCAATGTCCAGATCCTTGCGCTGGGCGTAGAGTTTGGTCATCTCGGACTTGAGCTTCACATAGGTCTTACGCTTTGAGGCGAGCTCCTTGAGCTCCGGCATATTGGCAAGTTCGCTCTTGTTGCGGGCGAGCTCCAAATCGATCTGTTGCAGCTTGAGTAGCGTAGCGCCGGCGCTCATAAGTTCTCTCCTTTTGTCACAGTCCACCATTGGCAAGGGTTCAGTATTTTAATCGCATGACGGGGGTCGACCCCGGCGTCAACTGCAGAGTTCATCAATATATCAACGAACGGCTCCTCGGAGCGGTCGTGGCCGAGCAGAATCACGCTCAGTCCGCGCAGGGCAAGGTCCTGCGCCACGTGGTAGCCCGCCTCGCCCGTCACAATAACATCTGCGCCCGCGGCGATGGCGAGCTCACCAAAGTCGCCGAGGGAGCCGCCCAGAATGGCGACGGTGCGGCACGGGTGCTCGGCGTCGCCCCATACGCGGGGGTCGCTGCCAAAGGCCATGGCGGCACGGTTGGCGAGATCGCGCAGGTTGCAGGCGTCGTGGAGGGACGCGAGTGCGCCCAGACCGGTGAGCTCAGGCTCGTCCACATGCTCCAGCGAGCTCATGGGCTCAGCGCCCAGCAACTCACTCAGGCGAACGCGTGCTTCGTGCGAGCGGTCCAGGTTGGTGTGAAGCGAGATGATGCTCACGCCGCAACGAGCTGCCTCGTATAGTGCAGCGCTGCACTGGGGACGCGCGGAATCGGCCGGACAAAAGGCCTCGGGCGCCTTGATATAGATGGGATGATGCGTCAGCAGCACGTTGGCACCGGCCTCGAGGGCGCGGTTCACGTTGGCTTCGGTCGCGTCGAGCGCGCAGGCCACGTTGGTAATCTCGGCGGCAGGGTCGCCCACGGATAAGCCTACGTGGTCCCAGCCCTCGGCGTCCGCCTTGGGGTAGCGCGTCAGCAGGGCACGCTCGAGCTGGGCGACGATCATGCGGCACCTACGATCGACAACAGCGTCTGGGCAAAGTCGTCCAGATCGCCCGGGTTCACCCGGTCATCAAACGAGATGCGCAGCGACCCCAATGCCTGCTCGCGGCCGATGCCCATGGCGCTGAGCACGTGGCTCGGGTCCATGCTGCCGCTCGAACAAGCCGATCCGGCCGAAACCTCAAAGCCGGCGGTATCGAGCTTGATGATGAGCTCCTCCGAGTCCATGCCGTCGACGTAGATCGAAACCATACCCGGCAGACGATCGGCCTGCGCGTAGTCGCCCATCGTGGCGTGAATGCGAGGATGGGCCGTAAGCGTGGCGTAGAGCTTGTCGGACAGGGCCTGCAGCGTCGCACGCTCCTGGCCCACATTCGGCAGCAACACGGAAGCGGCAGCGGCAAAAGCCAGCTGCGTGCGCAGATCCTGCGTACCGGCGCGACGGCCGGCTTCCTGTCCACCGCCAAAGATGCGCGGACGCAGCGGCGTGCGGTTCTTAAGGTAGAGCGCACCGGATGCCACAGGGCCGCCGATCTTGTGCGCGGCAACGGTCATGGCATCGACGCCCAGCTCGGTGACATCGAGCGGAATGTGCAAGTAGCCCTGGATGGCATCGGTATGAAACAAGGCGCCGGCAGCATGTGCGGCGGCGGCCAGCTCGCGGATAGGCTGCACCACGCCGGTCTCGTTGTTGGCGACCATAATGCTCACGAGCGCAACGTCGTCGCCGAGCAGCTCGACAAGCGTGGCAGACTCTATGTAGCCCGCGCGGCAGGGCTGCACCAAGTCGACGGTAAAGCCGGCGGCACGCAGCAGCGGCAGGTTGTCCAGAATCGAATCGTGCTCGATGGCCGAAACGATTACGCGATCGCGCTTGCGATCACGCTGACGAGCGCCCTCGGCAAGACCGAGCAGCGCCAGCTGGTTGGCCTCGGTACCGCCGTTGGTAAGGATGATCTCGGACGGGCGAACGCGTGCGCCAAAGCTACGGGCGATCTCGCGACGGGCGACTTCCAGGCGTGCGGCGGCCTTGCGGCCAAGCGAGTGCAGCGAGTTGGGGTTGACGCCGGCAAGCTCGCTGTTGTCGTACTCGCGCTGCGCAAGGAGCGCCTCAGCGCGCATGGGCGTCGAGGCGGCATAGTCAAGATTCACGGGTATGCGGTTTTGACCTGCGGTCATAAGGGTTTATGCCTCCTGTGCTGCCTCATTGCCCAGCTTCTGCAGCAGCGCAACCTCGGCGGCGGGATCTTCGGACTTAAATACGGCGGAGCCGGCTACGAGCACGTTGGCGCCGGCCTTGACGACCTCGGCAATGTTTTTGGAAGAGATACCGCCGTCGACCTCGATCATGGGCGACACGCCGTGGTGCTCGCACATGGCCGTAAGCTCGTGCAGCTTTGCAATAGTGCCCGGGATAAAGCTCTGGCCGCCAAAGCCGGGGTTAACGCTCATCAGTAGCACCATGTCGACAACGTCGATGATGCTTTCGAGCACGCAGACGGGGGTGGCGGGGTTGAGCACCACACCGGCCTTGACGCCGCGCTGCTGCAGATGGGTGAGCGTGCGGTGCAGATGCGTGGAAGCCTCGTAGTGCACGGTGATCATGTCGGCACCGGCGTCGGCGTACCAATCGACCGTCTCGTCGGGGTTCGACACCATCAGGTGCGCATCGACTGGAACATCGGTGGAGCGCTTGACGGCCCTAAGGATGTCAACGCCAAAGGTCAGGTTGCCGGTAAAGTGACCGTCCATGACGTCGAAGTGCACGTAGTCGGCGCCGGCAATCTTGTCGAGCTCGCCCTTCAGGTTGGCCATGTCGGCCGAGAGGACGGACGGAGCGATTTTGATGGAACCCATGGTAGTAGCCTTTCTGCGCTAGTCGGCGAGTCCGTAGAACTCTTGAGAGGGGACGCGATCGGTGAGAATTTCGAGCGCCCTATCCAAAGTAACACCGTTGTAGAGCGTTTGCTCCACGGCAAAGGTGAGCGGAATGTCTACGCCCAGTGAACGGGCGAGCTCGCTGACGCTGCGGGCCGCGACGGCACCCTCGACCACCATATGCGTGCGGGCCTGGTACTCGTCGAGCGACACGCCGTGGGCAAACTCGAAGCCAAAGGTGCGGTTGCGCGAATGCTCGGAGGTGCAGGTGGCGATAAGGTCGCCCATGCCGGCAAGTCCCATGCAAGTCATGGCCTGACCGCCGCGGGCGTGCACCAGGCGGCTGATCTCTGCCAGGCCGCGCGTCATGATAAGAGCAAGCGTGTTGTCGCCCGCGCCGGTACCGGCAGAGATGCCGCACACGATAGCGATAACGTTTTTCATGGCGCCGCATACCTCGACGCCGGTCATGTCCTGCGACAGGTAGATGCGGAAGGCCGTGGAAAGCAGCAGTTCCTTAAAGGTCTCCCCCACTTGCTGGTCTTCACTGGCGATGACGGCAGCCGAAAGCCCGCCGCGGCAGATTTCCTCGGCATGGTTGGGGCCCGAGAGCGCCGCCACGCGCGCTTCGTTGCCGATCTCGCTGGCGATGACCTCACTCATGAGCAGGCCGGACTCGGGCTCGATGCCCTTGGTGAGGCACAGAACCGGCGTCTCGTCCGCGATGAACGGCGCCGCCTGGTGGCAGACGTCGCGCAGATGCGTCGAAGGCACGGCAAAGATGATCGCATCAGCACCGTCGAGCGCCTGGGCGAGCTCGGTCGTGGCGACAACGTTTTCCGGCAGCACGTAGTCCACCAGATAGCGGGGGCTGCGATGCGAGCCGTTGATGCCGGCGGCCGTCTGCTCGCTATGGGCCCACATGGTCACGCGCTCGGCTCGCGCAGCGGCAAGTCCGGCGACGGCGGTTCCCCAGGAGCCGGAGCCAATCAGCGCAACATTCATGACTCTCTCCTACTTATCGTCGGGCTCGGTGACGCGCTTGGTAAACGAGAGCTTGGACTCCTTACCGGCCATGAGCTTTTTGATGTTCGCACGATGGGCCCACACCACGGTGATGCCGATCATCGCCATGCAAAACTTGAGTCCCAGGCTGCTGTACGGAAAGACCGCGCAGGCAGCGATGGGAAGACCGATGGCGGCGGCAAGCGAGCCCACCGACACAAACTTGGTGATGGCGACGGCCACGATAAACATGCCCAGCAGCGAAAGCCCAATGGGCCAGTACCATGCGAGGATTACGCCCAGACCGACCGCGATGCCCTTGCCGCCATGGAAGTTGAGGTAGGGCGAGAAGATATGGCCCCATACGGCCGCCAGGCAGATGACGCCGAGCATCCAATCGCCGGCGGCACCGGGGGCCATAATGCTCACGGGGAAGCCATAGCCCAAGTCGGCAATGAGCGGACGCGCGATAAGGACGCAGATGGCGCCCTTCAGGCAGTCGAGCAGCAGCGTGAGCGCCGCGACCTTGGGGCCGGCTACGCGCAGGGCGTTGGTGGTGCCGATGTTGCCGGAGCCCGCCTTGCGAATATCGGTGTGGTTAAACACGCGGCCCAGGATCAGGCCAAACGGAATCGCTCCGATAAAGAACGAGACCACGGCGCAGATGGCGGTCAGCAGAATCGGATTATGCATCCTTTTGCTCCTTCTTCCTAAAGAAGAGTCGAATGGGCGTGCCAGAAAAATCGAAGGTCGAGCGCATACGGTTCTCCACGTAGCGCTGGTAGGTGTCGTTGACCAGGTCGCTGTGGTTGACGAAGAACGTGAACGTCGGCGGGTTGACGCCCGTCTGGGTCACGTAGTGCATGCGCAGGCGACGCTTGCCGTCCACCACGGTGTGACCAAACTCACGCAGGTCGGTGAGGAACGTGTTGAGGCGCGAGGTGCTGATCTTTTGCGAGCGCGTCTTCTCGGCGGCGTCGACCATGCCCCAGATCTTCTCGACGCTGCGGCCGGTCAGGGCCGAGATGCGCAGGTACTGGGCCCAGGGAGCCATGACGCCCAGACGGCGGTCGACGGTCTCCATGCAGGCCTCGCGCTTGCGGTCGTCGTCGAGCAGGTCCCACTTGTTGAGCAGCACCACGATGGCGCAGCCGCGCTCGATGGCCAAGCCCATGACCTTCTGGTCCTGCTCGGTGACGCCCACGGAGGCATCGACGACGAGCAGCGCCACGTCGGCGCGGTCGATGGCGCGCAGGCCGCGAACCATGGAGTAGTACTCGATGTTCTCGTACACGGTGCTCTTCTTGCGAATGCCCGCGGTGTCGACCATGCGGTAGTGCTTGCCGTCGCGCTCGACAACGGTATCGATGGCGTCGCGCGTGGTGCCGGCGATGTTCGACACGATGGAACGGTCGGCGCCCAGGATGCGGTTGAACAGCGAGGACTTGCCGGCGTTGGGTCGGCCGATGATGGCGACGTTGAGCGCGTCAGGGAACTCGTCGGCGACCTCGTCCTCTTCCTCGGGCAACAAGGCGACGATGTCGTCGAGCAGGTCGCCCGTGCCGTGGCCGTGCAGGGCCGAGAGCGGCGTGGGCTCACCGATGCCGAGCGAATAGAACTCCCAGATGTTGTCGTTCTCGCGATCGGGATTGTCGAGCTTGTTCACCAGCAGAAAGACCGGCTTGTCGGAGCGCTTGAGCATGCGGGCGACCGACTCGTCCTCCTCGGTGACGCCGGTGCGGCCGTCGACCACAAACAGGATGACGGCGGCTTCCTCGGCGGCGGCGAGTGCCTGGTCGCGGATGGACGTGGCAAACACGTCATCGCTCTTGAGCGGCTCGATGCCGCCCGTGTCGACGATAGTGAACTCGCGGCCGTTCCAGTCGGCCGTGTGATACGAACGGTCGCGCGTGACGCCGCGGGACTCGTGGACGATGGCGTCCGAGGTCTGGGCTAGGCGGTTAACGAGCGTGGACTTGCCCACGTTGGGGCGTCCAACGACGGCGACGATAGGTTTCATCTGCTCTCCTTTAATGGGTAGGGTCAGTGGAATTAGTAGAGTCGGCAGGCACAATGCCAAGGATGTGCTCCAGGGTATCGAGCAGCTCATGCGGCATGGTCGACACCACATGAACCTCGGCGCCGCGATTGGTAAGGCTTGCGAGTAAATCGTCACGATGATACTCGTCAAGCGTCATGCCGTCAGCGTTGAACATGAGCTTAGGCACAAAGAGCATAACCCCCGACAGGTCTTGCGGCAGCTGCTCCAGGATGTCGCTCGCGACGATTAGGCCGGTCACGTCCACGTTGCCGCCAAAGTAGCGGTTCTTGATGGCCGTGACGGTGCCGGAAAGGCCCTGTGGAGACTCCACGAAGCGGGCGACGGTATCGCGTGCGCTGGCGCCCGAAAGACATACCAGGCGCTGGTCGCGGGCGGTCATAGCCTTGCGAACGCTGGCAAGGCGCTCGGCGTCGGCGGCAAGGACATCGTCTGTCTCGTCCAGATACGAGCGGATCATGCCGATGCCGTCGTAGTACTGAGGGTAGCCGTCGTAAAAATCGGCCTCGGGCGGCTCGATACCGGCGTCCAGATAGAACTCGTCGCTCATCTGGAACGTGTGGCGGCCAAAGCGCTCGTACGCGCGATCCTGGAAGGGTCGGATCATGGCGATGGTCTCGCGCGCCAGCTCAGGCTTGTCGCTGTAGGACCACGTAAAGCGGTTCTGATGCTTGGTAAAGCCGAGCGGCACGATGCCCAGGCTCGTGATCTGTTCGTGCTCCTCGCAAAAGCGCAGGGTCTTTTCCAGCTCCTCACCGTCATTCATGCCAGGGCATAGCACAATCTGCGCATGAATCTCGATGCCGGCGGCCATGATGGCCTCGAGCACGTCCATGCCGCGCTGGGCGTTGCGGCCCATCATGCGGCGGCGGACGTCGGGGCTCACGGCATGGACCGACACGTTCATCGGACTCATGTTGTGATTGATAACGTTTTGCACGTCCTCGTCGGAAAGGTTCGTGAGCGTGACAAAGTTACCCTGTAAAAAGCTCAGGCGATAGTCGTCGTCGCGAATGTAGAGCGTGGAGCGGCCGCCCTTGGGCAGCATCGTCATAAAGCAGAACACACAGGCGTTAACACAGGTACGCATGCCGTCGAAGATGGGACCATCGAACTCTAGGCCCCAGTCCTCGCCGGGAAAGCGGTCAAGCTCGACGGGGGTGACGGTGCCGTCGCGCGGGTCGAAAACCTCCAGCTCGACGGTGTCGTCGTCTGCTTCCCAAAGCCATACGATCATATCGGTCAGCTTCTCGCCATTGACCGTGAGCACGCGCATGCCCGGCTCGATACCCACATCCCATGCGGGCGACTCGGGACGCACGTTCTTAACGAGCGCGCCCTCACCCGGCTCGGGGTCGCGGCTGCGCCCGTAATCGGCCACCTCGGCGGCGTATGCGGGTACGGTCTGGTCCATGATTAGCGGCAAAGCTCCTTGATGCGCGCAACGGCGCGTTCGATGTGTTCTTGCGGGGTGGAGGCTCCGGCGGTGATGCCGATGTGGCGCGCGCTGGCAAACCATGCGGCCTCGAGCTCGGAAGCTTCCTCGATGTGGTGCGTGTGCTCGCAGACGTCGGCGCAGATTTGCGCCAGGCGACGGGTGTTGCCCGAATTTTTGCCGCCCACCACGACCATGCAGTCGCAGCGGTTGGCAAGTGTGGCGGCTGCCTGTTGACGCTCACTCGTGGCGGCGCAGATGGTGTTGATCACGCGCAGTTCCTGCACGCGCGGGGTGATGGAGGCCACAACCTCGGCCAGGTTCTGCGCGGTTTGGGTGGTCTGCACAACCAGGCCCACCTTGCCTTTGAGCGGAAGCGCGTCCGCATCGGCAGCGCAACTCACGACCTGCGCGTCATCGCCGGCATGGCCCAGAATGCCCTCGACCTCGGGGTGGCCTGGCTCGCCCACGACGATCACGCGGTAGCCCTCGCGCACCAGGCGCTCGGCCGCCACATGGACCTTCTTCACGTAGGGGCAGGTGGCGTCGACCACGGTAAGGCCGCGCTCGCGAGCGGCCTCGATCACCTGCGGCACCACACCGTGGGCGCGGATAATCACGGTGCCCGATGCGGCGTCGTCCAAGGTGTCGGCCAGACCGACGCCTGCCTCGGCGAGCTCGCGTACCACGATGGGGTTATGGATGAGCGGACCCAGCGTGTGGACCAGAGTGCTCTCCCCCGCCTGCGGGGCGGCCGCCAATGCCATGTCGAGCGCACGCTGCACGCCGTAGCAGGTGCCGGCGTGGGCAGCGATTTCGATGGTGGGCGCGTCTGCCTTGCCGAGCACAGCCTCGGCAGTATTCATGACGTTCTCACCCATGGCTAGAACCTACCCGGGTGCTCGGCGCACAGGTCGTCGCGCATGGCGTAGACGCGGTTCATGGCCTCGGACTCAAGCCATGCCAGGCGCTCCTTGCGCTTGAGCTCGGCCGGCGCATCGGATAGCGAGATGGCCTTGCCGGCACGGATCCAGCATTTCTTGGGACGCATGAGCTTTTTGCCCGCAGGCGTAATATCAGACCAGCCGCAGATGGCGAGCGGGTTGACGGGCGCCTTGCCCATCTGGGCGATGAGAGCAAAGCCGCCGTGGACCTCTGGCTTGATCTCGCGCGAACGGATGCGTGTGCCCTCGGGGAAGATCAGGACGTCCTCGCCGCGCTGCAGTGCGTGTTGGGCTGCGCGCAGGCACTTCATGTCGGCGGTGCCACGCTCGACGGGGATACCACCCACGCGGCTAAAGGCCCAGCGCACGATCTTGGTTTTGGCGAACTCGGACTTAAAAATGGGGCGAATGCGGCGGCCGCCAAAGAACAGCGCCGTCTCAACGGCCAGCAGCTCAGCCATCGAGGTGTGGTTGCAGATGACCACGCTGCCGCGGCCTTCCTGGCGCTCAAAGAGCAGATCGGCGTCCTCGACCTTCCAGCGCCACATGAGCTTGGAGAAGGCCCAAAGGATTGCCATGACCACGAAGACGGTGCCGCGGATGAGCGCGGGGAACTCGGCGTACGGGGCGTTGTAGTAATCCTCGGGCGTCTGCTTAAACAGGCGCATGGGCTACCTCCTTTGGTTGATGAGGTCCTCGATAATGCGGACGACCTCGTCGATGGTGTGGGCGGTGGAGTCGACGTGCACGGCGTCCTCGGCGGGCACGAGCGGCGCGACCTCGCGGCTGCTGTCGAGCTTGTCGCGCTGCTTGAGGGCGTCGAGGGTCTCGTCGACCTCGGCCTCGAGCTGCTCGGTAGCGAGCGGCTGTGCGTCGTTTTGGTGGCGCTGCAGCACGCGGCGACGGGCACGCTCGCGCGGGTCGGCGGTCAGGAACACCTTGACCTGCGCGTTGGGGAACACGACGGTTCCGATATCGCGACCCTCGGCCACGATATCGCGGTCCTCGGCGGCGCGGCGCTGATGGATGAGCATGGCCGCGCGCACACCCGGGTAGGCCGAGACCTTGGATACGTTAGCGTCGACCTGTGGGGTGCGAATGGCAGCCGATGCGTCCTGGCCGTCAATGGTCAGGCGCGTATCCTCGCCGGTGCTGTTGGTAAAGCGGATTTCGATCTGCTCGGCGAGGGCGTCGATTGCCGCCTCGTCGTCCAGATCGATGCCGCGGTCGAGCGCGGCGAAGGTGACGGCGCGATACATGGCGCCCGTGTCGAGCTTGTTAAAGCCCAGCTGGCGGGCGATCTCCTTGGCGATGGTGGACTTGCCGGAACCGGCGGGGCCGTCGATGGCGACGATCATGCAATGCTTCCTTTCGGTGGTTGACGTGCTGGTATGGGACGCGGGCGTTGATGCGCGGCGGGTTGCCTAGCCCGTGTAGCGCTCGCGGTAGGTGTTGCGCTTGGGTGCGGAGCCGTGGCTGCCGTGGTGGCGCGTGCGACTCGCGGTATTGGTCGCCGGCGCGGCGGCGCGCTTGGAGCTGGCCTGCTTAGGCGGGATGCCGCCGGCCTTGAGAATCTGCACCTCGCGGTCGGTGAGCTCGCGCCACGAGCCCTTAGCCACGTCTTTGAGCTCCAGGCCGGCAAAGTTGCAGCGATGCAGGCGGATCACCGGATGGTGAATCTTGCTCAGCATGCGCTTGACCTGGTTCTTGCGGCCCTCGCGGATGATGACCTCCACGGCGGTGGTGCCGGGCTTGATGCCTTGCGGGGCTACGGCCTCGGCCTCGCGCGCGTTAATGACGCGGCAGATCGCCGGTTGGCATAGGCCATCGTCGAGCTCGATGCCGCGACGGAGTGGTTCCAAGTCGCGATCGGTCAGGTGGCCGTCCACGAGCGCCTGGTAGGTCTTGTAGACGTGCTTGCTGGGGTGCAGCAGATCCTGCGACAGGTCGCCGTCGGTGGTAAAGAGCAATAGGCCCGTGGTGTCGCGGTCTAGGCGACCCACCGGGAACAGGCCCGGAAAGCGGTCGCGCGGGACCAGGTCGGCCACACAAGGGCGCTCCTGCGGGTCGCTCATGGTGGTGAGGTAGCCGGTCGGCTTGTAGAGCATCAGGTACACGGCGCCCTGGTTGAGTTTGACGGGCATGCCGTCGACCTCGATATGGTCGCGGTCGACGTCGACCTTGGTGCCCAGCTCGGTCGCGACCTGGCCGTTGACGGTCACGCGGCCGGCGGTCATCAGGTCCTCCGAGCC
>UQZL01000044.1 GCA_900545605.1 uncultured Collinsella sp. | reverse complement strand
TAACCATGCAACGGAAAAGAGCCGCCCTTTCGGACGACTCAAACTGTAATGGGGCATAAGGTTTCCTGCTCGGGCAGTCCTGCTCGCACGAAGGCCACATTAAGTGGCCTTCGGCTCGTGCGGAACTCGCGATAAACCTTATGCCCCGCCCCTCCGGAGCCACACGGGAGCTGAGCCAACGTTATCGGGCCCGGCATTCAGAAAAGTCAGTGCAGCAAAATGGCGATGCGGATAGCGACATGGGCATAGTTTTCGCCGCGCGCACGGGTCCCCCAGGGAGCACCGTGCATTTTTGGGAGTATTCAGCAGACCAGGACGGCTGCATACGCACTGGACATTCCTTATTGGTCCCAAAGACGCCTTCGACAGGCGACTTGGGTCGGCAGGCAGGCCCCGTCAGGACAAAAAGGCATGCCTCGCGTCGCACCGGAGCCCGAAATGACGTCAATCTCCACAACGTTACCCGACTGCAGCGGCGCCGGCGGGGCTTGCGTTGCTGAATACTCCGTTTTTTGCACGGTCCAGGCGGGGGTACATAAGGGCCAGAAAGAACATCCCATCCTTTTTATGCAATCTGCAATGGAAAGTATGCGAAACACCAAGAGACAGCATTGCTGATGTCCCAATTGAACTCACGGGGCAGCCGTGCCTCCACCCTGCGCCCAAATCCAGCAGAGCGGGGACGCTCCTAACGAACCCCCATCGGCAAACAAACGCGGCTCGAGCGCCATCCCAAAATAGGCTGCCCGAGCCGCGTTTAACGATACGGCATGATTAATTAGCGCTCGTAAATCAAGTTACCTGCCAGATAGGTTGCCTGAACTTTGGTGGCTTGCAGCTCTTGGGGGTCGATGGTGAGCGGGTTTTGGTCCAGGACTACCAGGTCGGCGTATTTGCCGGGCTCTAGGCTGCCGAGGTTTTGCTCGTCACCTGCTGCGTAGGCGCTGCCCAGGGTGTAGTTGCGCAGAGCTGTAGCCGCGTCGATGCGCTCGCTGGGGAGCCAGCCGCCCTCGGGCCAGTGGCTGCGGGGGTCTTGGCGCGTGATGGCCGTGTAGAGCACGTTCATGCTGGTAACGGCTGTGATGGGGCTATCGGTACCGAAAGCTTGGCGGATGCCGCGCTGCTTATAGGTCGCAAACGGCCACATGATGCGGCTGCGTTCCAGGCCCAGGTCGCGCTCCGGGCCACCCGGGTCGAGCGTGATGTGGCAAGGCTGGCTCGAGGCAATGACGTTGAGTTTGCGCAGACGATCGATGTCCTGAGGCAGCAAATTCTCCAGATGCTCGAGTGTGTTATGACCGTGCTGGGGCAAGCCGTAGAGCTCTGCCGCCTCCTCAAAGATATCAAGTGCGGCATGGATGGCACCGTCGCCGATAACGTGGATGCGCACGGTGTGGCCACGCTCGGCTGCCGCCAGAACCAACTTGCGCATGCGCTCGACAGGAACCGTCAGGCGACCCTGGTCGCCCGGGAAGCGCGGGTTGGTATAGGGCTCAGTGAGGTATGCGGTATGCTCGCTCGACACGCCGTCGAAGAACTGTTTAAAGCCTGGCGCCGAGAGCAGCGCGTTGTTCGCGTAGCGGGTCTGGAGTTCTTCCAAGCGCGATTGGTCATCCAGCAGCGTGGGAAACAGATGGGCGCGGATGCCCAGCTTGCCGGCGGCCTGCAGCTTGTCGTAAACATCGTCGCGAATAAAGTCACAGCCCGGCATGGGCATGAGCGACATATCGCAGATCGAGGTGATGCCTTGCTCGGCCATACGCTTCATCTGGACGGCGTAAGCGCTCGCGATGCGGTCCTCGCCCAGCCACTCAAGACAGCGCGGCAGCAGCCGCATGGCCGCAGCCTCGTGAGCGATACCTGTGAGTTCGCCATTTGCATCCTTGTCGTAGCTGCCACCCGCCGGAGGCTCGCTGTCGCGCGTCACGCCGAGGGCTTCGAGTGCGCGGCTGTTGAGCCACAGGGTATGCCCATCGCCCGAATACATAACACAGGGGCGATCGGGGAAGGCGGCGTCGAGGGAAGCCTTGGTAGGGTGCTCGGGCGGATCCCAGCGGTAATCGCGCCAGCCCTGGGTCACGACCCAGGCGTCATCGGGCAAGCCTTGGGAAAACTCGAGCGCATGCTGCACCAGTGCCGCCTCTGACGTGCCCATATCCATGAGCATGTACGGCGAGGAACCGACCGAGGTATGGAAGAAGTGCAGGTGCGCATCATGGAAACCGGGGCAGATAAATTGTTCGCCGTAATCGACCACCGGCGTGGCGGCAGGGGCGGCGGCAACCACGTCATCGGGTGCGCCGACCGCGACGATGCGATCGCCCGCAATGGCAATCGCCAGCTCGCGGGCGGTATCGATGCCGTCTTGGGCGGTAAAAACGTTCTTGGAGCGGATAATCCGATCGATATGTTGCATGGGCGTCCCCATCTCTGGCAGGAAATTCAACACCCCCGAGTGTACTCCCCCGCCCTTGCAACAAAAACCCAAGCGGCAAACGGCAACTTTACCAGCCCTAGCGGCAGGTGGCATACTGGAGAGAGCCTGTACGATTTTGCGATCGAGCCAACAAGGAGCAAATCGACCATGACGAAGACCAAGGCACAGCAGATTATGGCGGCAACCGAGGTTCGCGCGGCAGACGACGTCACCGCGGCCATCCAGGATATCGCCGCCGAGTTTGAACCCTACATCATCAAGCAGCGCCGGCACTTCCATAAGCACCCGGAGCTGAGCCTTGCCGAGGAGCGCACGACTTCCGACATCGCCAACCAGCTCGACGCCATGAATATCCCCTACGAGCGTCCGCTCAAGACGGGCCTGGTGGCGACGCTTCGCGGTACCGCGCCGGATGCCTACCGCGAGGACGGCACGCCGCGCCGCCGTATCCTGCTGCGCGCCGATATCGACGCTCTGCCTGTCACCGAGCAGACCGGCGAGGAGTTCGCCAGCGTCAACGAGGGCTGCATGCACGCCTGCGGTCACGACTGCCATATCGCCATGATGCTCGGCACGCTGCAGATTCTGCGCCACATGACCGATGACATCCACGGCGAGATTCGCATCGTTTTCCAGCCCAGCGAGGAAAACGGCCAGGGCGCCAAACTCATGATTGGCACGGGTGTGCTCGACGGCGTCGACGGCGCCTACGCCGCGCACATCTGGAGCGAGGTCGACGCCGGCACCGTAAGCTGCGAGCCCGGCCCACGCATGGCAAACACCGACTGGTTCCGCATCGACGTCCGCGGCACCTCGTGCCATGGCGCCATGCCCCAGCGCGGCCACGACGCCGTTATGGTTGCCGCCGAAATCGTCAACGCCCTGCAGACCATCGTCTCGCGCGAGATTAGCCCCTACGAACCTGCCGTCATCACCGTCGGCGAGCTGCATGGCGGCACCGCGCGCAACGTTATCGCCGGCACGGCGTACCTCGCCGGCACGGTGCGCACCTATGGCGACAAGACGCATGAGGAGATGCCCGAGCTTATGCGCCGCATCGTGGAGCACACCGCGGCTGCTCTGGGCGCCGAGGCCGAGCTCACCGACTACACCATCGCCAACTACAAGGTCGAAAACGATGCCGCCTCGAGCGAACGCTGCCGCCAAGCTGTGCTCAAGTGCCTGGGTCCCGCGAGCGAGGGCCATTACCGCGGCACGCTTTCGGGCGAGGACTTCTCGGAGTATCTGCGCCGCGTACCGGGCGTGCTCGCCTTTGTTGGCACGCGCAACCCCCAGATTGGCGCCACCTATGCCCAGCACTCCTGCTTCTATAAGATCGACGAGAGCGTGCTCGCCAAGGGCTCCATGGTAGCCGCTCAGTATGCCATCGACTTTTTGGCCGAGCCCACGCAAGAAGAGCTCGACGGCCCCACGATCGCCGCGGTTGCCGAGACCAATCCCGACCTGGCAGCCAAGCTGCGCTCTGCCAAGGCAACGGCCGCCGAGGCCCGCGACGCCGTGCACGACGCCCGCACCGCCCGCCATGCCGCCATCAAGGGCATTCACGATGCCCGTGCCGCCGCTCGCCACGAGGAGAAGCGCGACGAGTAGCCGTCACGCCCACCCATAACAACCTAGCTAGAGCAAAGCGGGGGCGAACGTTATCTCAACGTTCGCCCCCGCTTATGTGTCGACCGCTTTTCTAGCGCGTCCTCCGTCACGACAGGTAAGAGTGAAGAATGGTGAGCCAGCGTGGGGTTTCGAAGTGGATGATATCGGTGGGAACTCCGGCGGGAGCGTGACCACCAAAGAGCAGGCCCGCGTCTGCCGGGTTGATAAGGCGCACGATCCATACGGCAACGACCAGCACGCACAGAACAATAACCGCAATGTCGATGCCGCGCTTTAGCTTGCTCGACGTCACCTCCTCGCGCACGAACGCGAGCACAAACGCAATCGGCACCACCCAAAACAGCGGATGGTAGGCAAAGGCCGCCGCAAAATCGAGGCGCAGTGCTGCCAGCCAGGCCCTCGTCATGCCACATCCCGGACAGGGAACGCCCGTCATCAGGCGAAACACGCAGCCGATATCGAGCAGGTAGAGTGCGAGCCAGGCGACAAAGAGCGCGCCGATGCAAGAAAGGGCGCGGCGAATGAGTTCCGCCGCGCCCTTATGTCCCTGGGAGCTGTTCACGCCGCTCTTATCGTTAGGCACGAGCGCCAAGACGGACGTTATAAGCCGTTGCCATGGCATTGGTATTCTTGATGATGATGTTCATGGCAAAGATGGGGCCAAGGCCGCACAGCAGCGCGCCGACGATCTGCCACATAAGAACGGTGGTACCGTTCTCCTGGAACATCAGGCCATAACGAGGAGCATTAGCCTGCAGGCGGTTGCCGATCTTGTAGTACCAGTAGAGTGCGTAGAAGCCGCAGGTCACGAACGACAGCAGGATGAACGCTGCCAGACCCGGTGTGTAATCGCCGTCATCCTGGCACATGACATTGATGTCGCGGGCGAGGCAATAGAGGAAGTAATACGAATAGATGCCGCAGGTCACGATGGAAAGCAGGAGCCAGCCGATCACGCTACGGTCGGTCTTAATCGGAGCATAGCCCATCGGGGCAGGTGCGGGCTGCTGAGCATACTGCTGCTGGCCGGCGTACTGCTGCTGCCCGGTGTACTGCTGCTGAGGCTGGGGCTGAACTGCCTGAACCGGAGCGGGCTGAATCTGCGCAGGCTGCGGAGCAGGCTGGGGCTGAGGCGCAGGCTGCGGAGCAGGAGCAGCGGAAGCGGCACCGACGGCAGAACCGCAGACAGGGCAGAATTTGGCATCATCCGAAATGGGAGAACCACAAGTGGGACAGAACATAAGCTTCTCCTTTTCCTAAGGCGTTGCACGCCTTCAAACCTTACACGTCTATGTTCTCAACAATAGCCGCGACGTTGTTGCGCAACATTGACCAATTTCCGAGAATTTTTGCTGCAACCGTTTTCCCAGGCATTTTCTTGCTTCCGCAGTAGAAAAAGGCACCCCGGGCTCAGTTGCCCAGGGCGCCTCGACCGACTATTCGGTTTGATTGTTTTCGGCAGCAGGATTATCGCCCGGCTCATCCGCCGGCGTGGCAACGGCATTCCAATCGGGTTCCGCAGGCGTCGCCTCGGGCGCCGGTGCGGGTCCAGGGGCAGGTGCCGGAGCAGGTGCAGGCGCGGGTGCCGGGGCAGGCGCAGGTGCCGGGGCAGGGGCAGGCGCAGGGGCAGCACCAGTGGCGGCCGTGGGATTGAACCCCGCAGGAGCAGGCTTCTTCTCACCCGGGAGCACGAACGTCAGGACATCGTCGGTATCCTCATCGGCCCACTCACTGGCATGGCGCGCGGCCCAGTAGCCAACGGCACGATATTTGAGCATCGTGCCAAACACATTCAGGAACACGGTGACAAAGGCAACGATCATCAGGAACAGGATGAGCGTAATGCCGCCACCCTCGATGATAGCCTCAAGACCCGAAGGACGAGAATAGTAGCCGTAGTAGCCATAGCTGCTAATGCCCAGCGCGGCAACAAAGCCAAAGATGGCGGTGAAAACCCAGGTGATGATATTGGAAACAATGCCCGTCAAAAACTCGGGGAGAATCGAGGCGCAGAACAGCTTGCCCAGGTTGGCCTTATAGGACTTCCAGACCTTCTCGAGCGAAAACGCGCTTTCCACGCGGCCGGCGACTGCAAAGTGCATCACGGCAGCGTCACCAAACATCTTAAAGAAAATGCCCAACACCGCCGATACGATCATGGCAAAGACAAGCAGACCCATCGACCCGATGAGTGCGCCCTCGAGGCCGCTCGAACCGAAGTAATAGTACGAACCAACGGCACCGATCACAGCGCTCTCAAGCACCGAGAACACCACGCCAATCACCGGAATAATGGCCACGAACCCGAGCACGTTCGTAATGACAGACGAGAAGATGCCCAGCCCAAAGGAGGTCGAGCGCAGCAGCGGACGCTCCATGCCGTTATCGTCCTTGAGCGACAGGTCGCGACCCCACTCGATAGCAAAGCCGGCACCGCACACGCTTGCCACGTACGCGAGCAAAAAGCCAATGGCCGCCGCGATGCCACCGATAACGGGGATAAACAGCACCAGCACCGATACGACGCAGATCAGCGCCGGCAAAAAGGCAATCTGGCATACGCGAACCAGGGCGCCGGGAACCTTAATCATGTCGTTGAAGGCCTGCGCCATGCAGCCCTTGAGCACGTTCATAGCCGGCTGGGGCGCAACGAACGGCTGCGGCTGCGGTTGGGCAAACGGCTGACCCTGCGGCTGAGGTTGAGCTTGCGGAGCGGGGCCGGCGGCCTTGACCTCGGTATTAGGGGCACCGCACACGCCGCAGAACTTGTCGTTATCGCCCATGGGGGCGCCACACTGCGAACAGAACATCGAAATCATCCCTTCGTATCTAGAGCGAATCACCTGGATCGCAAACGATGTCTTTGGCAACATTATCGCCCAATGTGGGGACAAATACCCCAAGATGACCGATTTGCAACGTAGGTGGCTTTATTCCAATGATTCGAAGGGTACATCCGCGCTAGTTCGTGCCGCGGAAGCCCTTGCCCACGATCTCGGAGCTATCGACGATGGTGATGAAGGCGTCGGGGTCAATCTCGCGGGCATAGCGGCGTAGTTGCACTGCCTCGCGACGGCTCAGCACGCTCATAATCACCGTGACGCACTTGCCCGAGAAGGCGCCGTAACCACGGCTGATTGTTGCTGTGCGGTTGAGATGCTTGACGATAAACTCCTCGACTTTGCGCGGTTCGGCGCAAATAATCGTGCAGACCTTACGAAGGTGAATGCTCTCGATGGCCTTATCGACCACGAGCGTCTTGGCAAACAGACCAAGCACGCAGTACAGGCCGACGCGCGGGCCATACAGGAAAGCCGCGATGGTCACGATGCCGATATCGACCAGCAGCAAGGCGCGTCCGATCTCGAGCGTCGTGCGGCGCTTGAGAATCATGGCAAGGATGTCGGTGCCGCCCGTCGAGGCGCCAATGTCAAAGACAATGGCACTGCCCAGCGCCGGCAAGATGACGGCAAAACACAGGTCGAGCCACATATCGCCCGTCATCGAAACATCGGTCGGAATGAAGAGCTCAAACAGCGAGACGTAGGCCGAAAGCGCAAACGAAGCAAAGACGCTCCAAAGGATTGCCTTGCGCTCCAAAAAAATAAAACCCAGGATGACCAGGACCGCGTTGATAATCCACATAAAGACGCCGACGGGCAGGGTCGGGAACAGCGTGGAAAGAATGACCGACACGCCCGAGGTGCCGCCGAAGGCAAAGTGATTGGGCGTTTTGAAAGCCACGATGGCAAAGGCCGTGAGGATCAGGCCCAGATTGAGCTCGGCAAAAAAGCGCGGAAAGCCTGGCTCCTGACTGCGCTTGCGGCCGGCGCGCTCGCCACGTTCGATATCCTCGCGACCGACAACGCGTTCCATCGGCACCACGGGAGGACGATGCACCTCCTCGGCAGCACGCGATGCCGCCTCTGCCGCAGCGGCTTCAATCGCCCATGCCTTGCTTTCGGTCTCGTGTTCGTCGGCCATTACGGCAACCCCTCGTTAACAATTTGGAAACAATGCGCCCATTAGGGTAACGCGGAACGCGAAGATTGCAACCCTTAGTTAGACGAGCGGTATGACCGCATTGAGGGCATATAGAAAACGGCCGGCCGCACTTTTGCTTGCGCGGTCGACCGTTTGGTGTTTTCGCAGATAAAACCTGCCAAAACAAACCTGTCCCTTTTTGGTAGGTTACTCGTGCTGGCTGGTGCGGTGCTCGTACTCCTCGGGGGTGATGACATCCTCGATGCGCAGATTGACGCCTGCCACCTCAAGGCCGGCCATCGCGGCCAGACGCTCAGTGACGCGCGCCTTAACGTCGTCAAAGATCGCAGGCGCATAGGCGCCATACTCGATGATAACCGAGATGTTGACGACCACGCGGTTGTCATCGGTGACTTCGACCGTCACGCCCTTGGTCAGGTTCTCGGCACCAAACTGCTCCTGCACAAAGTGCATGAGGTTGCCCTTCATGCCCAGAACGTGCGGAACCTCGCGGGTGGCCATGGCGACGATTTTCTCGATCACGCCGTTGGAATAGGTCAGCGAGTCCTCGGACTCGGCCTCGACGAGCGCCTCGTCCTCGAGCGTTACGTCCTCCGCCTCGGCGGCGACGGCCTCATTCGCCTCGAGCTCGGTATCGGCCACATCGACCTTCGTGTTAAAAGCCATGGTTCCTCCTTATGCCTGCCGCAGATGCGACAGTCGAATACATATTAGCGGCCGCTAAACAGACGGCCGAAGAAGTTGACGATACCGTTCTCGCCATCGCGAATCTGGCCGATCACGGCACCGATCAGCACAAAGAATGCGATGACGAGCGTGTCCCACAGGCCCAACGTAAGTACCAGCACGGCGAGGATAAAGCCTGCCAAGGCGCCGAGCGTAGTATTGGGGTGGCGCACGGCGTAGCTCCAGATAGCAGCGCCCGTACCTTTGATGAGCCCCATGGCCTCGTCAAAGTCGTTGGCGGCGCTGTCGTGCTGCTCGCCGGCCTCGGGCTTGGTGTCGGCGGACTCGCCTGCCGGCGTAGCGTTCTGGTCGATCGTCAGGCGCGGCGTGCGGGCGGTCTTGTCTTGGTTGGTATCACTCACCGGAAACCTCCACGGTCTGGACGGTAGTCTTGGACGGCAAAAAACGGACGCGCGCGGTCGTGCCCGGCGTGCCGAGCATGGTGTCGCAGGCCTTCTCGATGCGCTGCTGCATCGAGGCGGCAAGGGAAGCGACGTCTTTATCATCCAGCGCGATGGCCTCGACCTTAAAACGAACGCGCGACTCGTCGGAGCCTTGAACGCGCGCCTCGATATGCTCAACCATCACGCGATCATCGCACTCCGCCGCGGCACGGGCGCACGAGGAAAGCGCTGCGAGCGTAACCTCGATATTGCGCTCCCCCGCCGGATGCACGCAGGACGGCTCGCGACGCGCGAACATCAGGCGGAAAAAACCGATGAGCACGCCAAGTGCCACGATGGCGGCACACACCGTAACGACGACGCGAGGCATGGTGTCACGCAACAGCAGCATAAAGCGATACGTATACGGTCCCCAGAACTGGCAGACAAGCGTGCCCAGCGCCACGATGGCGGCGGCAAGATACACGATCGCTAGGGCTCGTTTGAGTACGCGCACGCGCGCTCCCTTCAGGTTTCGGTCCACAGAATGCAAAACGATTCGCATCATTATAAAAGAGCCGGGTCCGGTGCTGTACGCACGCGGATCCGGCTCATCTATTCCACGAGGCTTGCATGCTCGTTTCATTATGCCCAGATATGCGCGGCTTAACCCGCGCAGGCGCTACTCCTCCTCGAGGGCAGCGATGACCTCGTCGGTCATATCCATGGTGCTGTAGACGTCCTGGACGTCATCGAGCTCCTCGAGACGATCGATGAGGCGCTGGACCTTCTTGGCGTCGGTACCGGAGACCTCAGTCGGGGTGGTCGGGACCATGGTGGTCTCGGAGCCCTTGACCTGGATGCCCTGCTCCTCGAGTGCCTTGGAGACAGCCATGACGTCGTTAGCAGCGGTCCAGACAATCCACTCCTCGCCGGCGTCCTCGTAGTCCACGCCACCGGCCTCGGCGATTGCCATCATGAACTCATCCTCGTCACCGGCAGCACCGTTGGCGATCATGGTCTCCTTCTTGGCGTTCTCGTCCAGGATCTCCTTGGCGACGACAATCTGCCCCTTGCGCTCAAACTGGAAGGCGACGGAGCCGGAGGTGCCCAGGTTGCCACCAGCGTGGGAGAAGGCGGAACGGACATCAGCGGCGGTGCGGTTGCGGTTGTCGGTCAGGCAGTCAACGTAGACGGCGACACCGGCGGGGCCGTAGCCCTCGTACACGATGTTCTCGTAGACGGCGGCATCGGCACCCGAACCGAAGGCCTTGTCGATAGCGGACTTGATCTTGTCCTTGGGCATGGACTGAGCCTTGGCCTTGGCAACGGCAGCGGCGAGGCTGGCGTTGTTCTCGGGCAGCGGGTCACCGCCGAGACGGGCAGCAACGGTGATGTTGCGGCTCAGCTTGGAGAAGAGGGCGGAACGCTTGGCGTCCTGCGCGCCCTTACGATGCTTGGTTGTGGCCCACTTAGAGTGTCCGGACATACGTGTCTCCTATCGGTTTCGACCTAAAGCCCAGCGCAGATGCTCGGGCAATATAAACAAACGTCGTTATGATATACCTACTGGCCTGCGAGATAAACCCCAAAATGAAGGCGTCGTGATGATGCCACCCTTTGGTGCAAAGCAACCTGACCCCAATGCACCAAATTAGGACCAGAGGAGGTCACTGCGGGTGATGGTGGCGCCGATGGCAAAGGGCATGCAGGCGATGACCGGATACAGGTAGCGCATGTAGGTCGAGCCATTGCAGGGACCGATCAGGCACACGGCGAGCACGCCCAGCAGCGGCACCCAAATGGCCAGCCCGCGCCACGAATGACGACGTAGCAGATAGACCACCACGGTGATCATGATCCACACATAGGTGGCCGAGCTCATGGTGAGCGAGATAAACGGGATGCGTTGTACTGCCACGCGATACAGGTTGATCAGGTGGTCGCACCAGCGCACGACCTTGCTATCGACCGGATGGAAGTCAAAGTACTTGAGGTTATCGGGCTTCGCCATAATCTCGGCACTGCGCGCCGTGCTGTAGACCCACGCATCGCGGGCACTCGGATAAAAGTAGCCGTAGTAGTTATTGATGAGCGCCGAGATATAGCACTCGGGATCCTTTTTGAACATCTGAGCCCACACCTCAAAATAGGCCTTGATGTCCTCCTGCGAGGCATACTCGTTAAAGCAATTTTTGACGGCGTCCGACTTATCCGGGTTGTAACGGCGGCCCAGGTTCTCGTACTTGAGCACGCGGTCGATCACGGCACGCTCATCGTCGGTCACCGAACCGTCGCAAGGAGCCTCCACGATGGTGCCGTCCTCCTTAACCGTAGGGTTGACGCCCGAGTTGAGGCCGTCGTGCTTTTGGACGAAACGAGCCGTCTGCTGGAACGGAATCGAGAGGATTTCGCGCTTGGAACCAGGCGTGATGTCGTGCGCCGGCATAAAGACCTTGGTGAAGTACATATTGGAGGCAAGGCAGAGTGCAAGCACCGCAAGAACTCCCACCCAGCGGAAACGCGGGATGGCGCCCGAAGGCGCAGCACCAGTCTGCCTGGCTGCACGATGAGCCACATGCGCGTCCCATGCGCAAAACGCCGCCGCGATTACGCATGCCGCCAGGGGAAACACCAGGCCGCCGTTACGCAGAAACGTGGAACCCATGGCGCCCAGAGCGAGCAGCAGCCAGTCATGGCGCGCAAAGAGCACGGGCCTCTGTTCGCCCGCACGCTCGGCATTGGCATCGCGACGGGGCAGGCCGCAGGCCACGAGCTTCACGGTCTGCACCAACAGCACCAAAAACGCGTCGGCAAACAGCACATCTTTGGTAAGCAGCGCCGCGTAGTTGGAGAACATGGGCATAAACACAAAGAACAGCAAGATCACGCCGCGGACCGGCAGGCTCACGCCCAGCTTGCGCAGCGACGAGATGGAATAGGCCATGCAGGCGGCCGTAATGACGAACTGGGCGCAGGTGTAGATGGCAAGACCCGCGTCGGCGCTATTGAACAGCGAAAGCCCCAGCTGGACGCACGAACCGATGATAGCCGTGTGCGCCACGGGGTGATGTCCGTTGAGCAACACATTGGGATTGAGCAGACGCAGGTAGTCACTCGTGCCGTTGGGGTAGTTAAACCACTGGCGAATCTGCGCACCCGTATCTCCCATAAAAAGGCCAGGCAGCGAAGCGATGAGCGTGGGCGCCCAGGCGACCATAAGCACCAGGAAGGGCCCGGCAAAGGGATGGACCGAGAGCACGGCGTGAGCCACACGCCATACGCGGCCAAAGTGCGCTTCGGAAAACGGAATGCGCCGAGAGCTCAACCAATCTAGACACTCAAAAGCCAGGTAGAAAGCAACGACCGCCAAGAGCATCCAGCCCGCACCGCCTATCCAGGCACAGATGATGCGGGCCTTGTCGCCGAGCACGATCTCGGCCGAATCGGTGAGGTCGTAGCTGCGGCCAAACACCATGCAGACGGCAAAGAACAGCGACGGAAGGATCACCGAGGGACGCCAAGCGTCGCCGCGGCCAAAGAATACGTAGCGAAACGGCAGCGTAAGCAGGCAGGCAAGCGCAAGCAGCATGACCGCGTCGGTATGGCCGGCAAACGAGAGGAGCACCTCGTAGCACACGTACAGCATGCCCGAGGCTTTGGGGTCAATCGCCAAGACCGCGTTGCTCGACACCGGGGCGGGATCGATGGAAAACGCCGTGGTCGCCAACAGCGCGAGCAAAAATGCGATGAGCGTCTGCTTGGCGGGATAGCGCTTAAACCAGACGATGCGGGCAGCGTCGCGCGCAGCCGTTGTGGAGAGGTCGGAATCCTTCACAGTCCGAAAGCCTTTCTAGAAACCTGCCAAAAAGGGACAGGTTTATTTTGGCAGGTTTTATCTGGGGAAACGTTACGGTTCTGTCATCGTTGTCCGGCATAACCACCACCAAGGTGTCTTTCCCTTTGTGGTGGTATGTGGTGGCTAGGCGTCCAGGTAGACGCGCTGGGGCTGGTTGCGGTGCCGGGCGAAGATGATGAGCGCCAGGCCGGCGATCACGAGCGGCAAACTCAGCAGCTGGCCCATAGTGATGACGCCTCCCAGCAGATAGCCCAGCTGGGCATCGGGCACGCGCACGAACTCAACGAGAAAGCGGACGATGCCGTACCCCATCACGAACACGCCCATAAACGTGCCCTGGGGCAGTAGCGGCTTTTTGCGGCTGAGCACCTGCAAAATACAGAAGAGCACGACGCCCTCAAGAAACGCCTCGTAGAGCTGGGAGGGATGGCGCGGCATATCGCCCGCGGTGCCGCCAAAGACCACACCCCAAGGCAGATCGGTCGGCTTACCCCACAGCTCACCGTTCACGAAGTTGGCGCAACGTCCCAGGCACAGCGCCAGCGGAGCACCGATCACAGCAAGGTCGGCGATGGTCCAGGCGTCGAGCTTATACATGCGGCACACGATGATGCCGCCCAAGATGCCGCCGACCAGGCCACCGTGGAAGCTCATACCGCCCTCGTTGGTGGCAAAGATCTCGAGCGGGTGGGTCCAATAGTAGCCATCGCCGTAAAAGACGACGTAAAACAGGCGCGCGCCAATAATGAGGCCAAAGACCGCGCCGACCACGACGCTCGTCAGGTCATCAATCGTAATGTCGAAGCCCCAACGGCGCTGCGTGTGGTACATAACAACCGCCGTGAGCAGAGCGCCGACCACGTAGGCCAGACCATACCAGTAAATGGTGATGGGGCCCGCCGAGATCGCGACGGGATCAAGCATATGGTAGAGGTCGTTGAGCATATCGATCCCCCTGCTCCCTACATACAAATGCGGCCGCGGGCCTTGCGCTCGCAGCCGCATATCTGGGCGTAACGTCTATGCGGAGCGTACCGTCCGCAGCTTTCGCATCTTAGAACGGCGCGTACTCGTCGTACAGGTCCTCGGCCTCGCCGGAAGCATTGACCTGCTCAACGCGGGTAACGCCGGGCACATGCTCCTTCAAGATGCGCTCGATACCCATGGAAAGGGTTAGCGAGCTCATGGGGCAGCCGGCGCAGGCGCCCTGCAGCTCCAGCTTGACAACACCCTCGTCGTCGACGCCCACATACTCCATATCGCCGCCATCGGCCTGCAGGTTGGGGCGGATCTCTTCAAGAACCTTCTTAAGCAGCTCTTCGTTAACAGCCACAGGGGCTCCTTTCTCACAATAACGCGGGCACGCCCGCGGACAGAAGCTATGTTACTACAGCCATGTACCCGCTCACGAGCCGTCCATGCGCGCAGACGCGACTTTCACGAGTAGTCAATTTGGGACGGGGCTCTTTGAGCTGCGTTCGTCGCCAGATAGCGACAACGCATATTACTGCTGAGCTTGTCCCACGGTACCAATCTGGACATCGACGATAACCTGGCGGTAGCTGATGCCGCAGGAATCGAGAATGCGGCGGCTGATACGACCGTCATCGGTGTCGGCATACTTATTGTCCAGGTAGACGACCTCGCCCACGCCCGCCTGCGCCAAGATCTTGGCGCAGTCGTGGCACGGGAATAGCGTGACATAGACTGTGGAACCCTCGAGGTCTTTGAGCGAGCCGCGGTAGTTAAGCACGGCGTTTGCCTCGGCATGCACCACGTAGTTGTGCTTGTCCTGCAGCGGGTCGTCGCTCGTACCCCACGGGAAAAAGTCGTCGTTGAGCGCCGAGGGCGTACCGTTGTAGCCCACCGAAAGGATGCGGTGGTTGGTGTTGGCGATGCACGCGCCCACCTGCGTGTTGGGGTCCTTACTGCGGCGCTGCGCGGCGATGGCCACGCTCATAAAGAACTCATCCCAGCTAATAACGTCGCGGCGCTTGCCCGACGCAGTTTGATGAAGATCGTCCGACATGGCAGACACCTCCGAAATCGCAATAGTTTGACCCATTGTAGCAGGTGGAAGGTAGGGGCGCTTATCCCACCAGCCCCTCGCCCTACGCGCGGCGGGGCTTTTGATTGATGTGGTAGAGCTCGGCGAGACCCCGCAGCGTCAGCGCATCGTCGACCGTCAGGCTATGGCCGACCAGCGCCGCAAGCGCCTCGGCATCGTCGCCAGTAATGACGATGGGCACGCTGCCTTCCCCCGCGGCCTTGGTCGCACGCATCTCGGCAAGCACCATGTCGAGCATGCCATCGATGCGCGCCACCTCGCCCAAAACCACACCCGAGCGCATGGCCTCGCGCGTGTTGCGGCCGATGACGTGCGTCGGCGCCGAGGGCTCAACCTGGGGTAGGCGCGCTGCTGCCGCCGAGAGCGAGCGGGCGCCGAGGGCCAGCCCCGGCGCGATAACGCCGCCGACAAAGGTGCCGC
>UQZL01000043.1 GCA_900545605.1 uncultured Collinsella sp. | reverse complement strand
ACTGCGGGAATGGCCTATTTGCTCAATGTGTTCGGCTGAGATCGGAAATCAACCACGAACTATGGTGACGATTGGCGGGTATCTGTGGTGACGGTTGTCATCGATTCGGGGCATAGGGCAGCTTAGCTGTCTCAAAGCTTATAGATTTCGGGGCTTGCGCTGCGGGCGTTTTTGTCCATTGATGTCGCCTGCGTCGCCAATCGGCAGACGGTGGTTTACATCTGTCACGTTAGTACTAAGATATTCATCTAATAAATTGCATTAGTGGCTTTAGTTTTGGGGGAAACGAGGCAACGTGACTATGACATGCTCTTTGGTGGTTAACAGCAAGAGCGGTAATACCAGGATGGTTTCGGGCGCGATCAAGCGCGCCCTGCAGGCTGCGGGCGTTGAGTTTGTCCATGCCGCGGCGTTGAGCGACGATGCGGATGCCGAGCAGGTCGCGCGCGAAGCGCAGGGGGCTTGCGCGGCCGATACCGTGCTCGTCGGTTTTTGGTGCGACAAGGGCACATGCACGCCTTCGGTCGCGGCGTTGCTCTCCGCCCTACACGGCAAGCGCGTTTTCCTCTTTGGTACCTGCGGCTTTGGTGCCGATCAGAGCTATTATCAGCAGATTATCGATCGCGTGTCGTCCAATTTGGCAGAGGATGCCGAGCTTGCGGGCTGGGCGATGTGCCAGGGCAAGATGGGCCCCGCGGTCAAGCAGCGCTACGAGGCCATGCTCGAGCAAGATCCCGAAAACGCGCGCTATAAGATGCTGCTCGACAACTGGGTTGCCGCGAAGGACCATCCCACCAAGGAAGATCTGGATAACATGGCTGCAGCCGCCAAAAAGGTCGTGCTGGGGGAGTAGCTCCCATCGCTGACGGTGGTCGGTCCATCTTTCTAAATGAAACGTCCTCCCGGGCGTCGGGGCACGAAGTTCCCTGCTCTACAGTCCTGCGCAAGACGAAGGCCACATTAAGTGGCCTTCTTTGCGTGCGGAACTCGCGATGAACTTCGTGCCCCGCCGTCCGGGAGGACGCCTCTTTATTGATGGGAGGCCTGATAGGTCGATGGTTCCGTGCCCGGATGCGTCCAAAGTGGGACGGGCTTTCCGGATGGGCAGGCTTTCGGAAAATGCGTCCCAGAATCGACGCTTGAAATGGGATGCAGTTTTCCGATGAGGCACTCGACGGAAAATACATCCCAGAAATGGCCTTTGAGCTGGGATAAGATCTCCGCGGCATCTCGGATTCTCAAAAATGAGACACGCCGTTGGCGAAAATGAGACACGTGATATCGGGCGTCGGACGTATCATTTGCAAAAATGAGCCGACTCCACTCGAGTAAAGCGAGGTCCCCCATGCACGTTCCACACCCCCACATTCGCCGGTTGTCGAAAATCCCGCTTGTTGGGACGGCGGCGCTTGCTGCGTTGATTGCAACGAGTGTCGCCTGTTGCACGGCGGCTCCCAACGTCGCCCAGGCGGCCGACACGCCTGAGATCACCGATATGACCGAGCAGGACTATAGCGACCTGGGCCTGGGCACGAGCGAGGACATTCCGGCCGATACCGTTGGCCCCTACCCCACCACCACTCCCACGACGTTTGCCACGCGCAGCGAGGTCTATATGGCAGCTAACGGTAGCCATGGCAATCGCTACACTCTGCGCGACAAGCTCGAGAACGTCGAGCGCGGTGACATTGGCGGCAGCAGCAAACTCACCGATGGCTATGGAAGTGTGTGGGGCGCCGCAAAGTTCTGGCAAAACGTCAACAACTTCGATACGAACAGCGATCTCTACAAGCATAGCGACTACGGTGGCGGCACCTGGTCGTACCTAAGCAACAATGAGTCCTCAACAGTATTCGCCAACGACAACAACGGTTTCTCGGGCATTCACGCCACGAGTGTTGAGTTCTGCAGCGACGCCAGCACGGGCAAAAAGAGCCGCGTTGCCGAGCTCCGTGCCTACGGCGACAGTTCCTCCACGACGATTGACGGCAAGTCATACGCCGGAAAGGTTGAGCTGGTCCTCTACTCGTTTAGCAACGGGCGTACGCGCACTCTCGACACACACCTGCCGGTGACGGTCAACACTAATATGATGTACGAAGGCCGTTTTAAGTACCTGGATGCCGGTTACCTGCAAGAGCACGACGCCGTCTTTGATGTCGAGGCGGGCGATGTCGATGGCGACGGCGTCGACGAGCTTTTTGTCTACGCGGGCTGCTATGTCGACGAGAACGGCGTGCGCAAGGCTGTAGTCGACATGTATGACTTGGAGGGCGGCAACTGGAAGCAAAGCGTCGTCAAGATCGATGCCGGTAACGCCGCGGACTACACCACGCACAACAAGGGCGGGAACGACTCCTGGACGCAGCTTCAGTCAGCTCCTGTCGTTTCGCTAGCGGCCGGCGACCTCGATCGCGATTTTTGCGATGACCTCGCCATCGTGGTCTCGGCACCCTACGGCAAGAAGAATATTGATAAGTCGACGCATTGCGAGCTGTTTTCGTGGGATGCATCCAAGGGTGCGCTCGTCCATGTCGATGCTCTGGGCGACGCGGGCGCAATCTCCCTCTCCGCGAACGGCAAGACCATGGTCGCTGCGAATGCGACGTTCGGCACGTTTGCCGCCTACGATGAAGAAGGAAAGAAGACGGGTGAAACCGTCACGGGCCTTATTCTTGCGGGCTATGACTGGCAACGCAGCGCTTTTGATTACGGCGCTTCTGACGGCAGCAAGGGGCTGTACGGCGCGCTGTACCGCTACGCGTATTTTGACTCGGAGTCTGGCGAGTTCAAGCTTTCCGATTGCAAGGAATACAGAGACGGGCTCCTCGCCTCCTATGGGCTGATGCATGTGCCCAACAGCGCATGGAAGGATAGCGCTCAGGATAAGCGCTATCCGTGCACCTTGGCGCCTATTGCCCTTGCCACTGCCAACCTTGACGGCCTGTCCGAGCAGCTGGCGGTCGACGAGGTGCTCGTGGGCGGCGATGTGTTCCGCGACTTTGCCTGCAACACGGCACAGAGCGGGGCTCAGGGCTTGGGGTCCATGGTCGGAACCATGAGCATGAGCGGTCAGCAATACAACAGCAGCAACAAGCATGACCACAAGGGTATAGAGCAGGTGTGGATCAGCGACGTCAAGGCGGGCAGCGTCTCGGGTTCGGACCGCTATAACGAGAGCTTTATCGCTGTGGTGGGCAAGCACCGCGACGAGGACCTGCGCAAGAACGATGACTACTATTGGATGACCGCCTCGCATTTTTCGCTCGACGAGAACGGAAAGGTGCGCCGCGGCGAGGAGCAGGTGATTAGCGAGAGCAACCGTCGCGGCACTACCTATGGCACATTTATCTCGCTCGCGCTGCCCGATGTCGACAACGACAGCGTCAAGATCACGTACAAGGACCGCTACAAGGTCTATACCAACCCGCGCGTGCTTGCCGTGCTGCAGGATGCGCCCTATGTTGAGGATCTGGAGCAGGCATACGGCTATCTGGTGTTGGGCGGCACGTCATACGGAGAGGAAAAGGGCACGGGGACATCCCAGGGCTATACCATTGGCGCCGAGTTGGGCGTTGCCGTCGAGGTGCAGACCGGTCCGCCCCTGGTCGCGATGAATGCTTCAGTCGATTTTGCCGCCGAGGGATGCTATGACTACCGGAGCGAGCGCACGGTCAGCGCAAGCGTAAGCTATGAGTCGCATGCCGGCGAGGGTGACAAGGCCGTGCTCTACACGATTCCGATGGTCTATTACGAGTATGAGATCGAAAATGAAGAAACTGGTGGCAAGGGCGTGATGGCGGCGCCCGTGTCGCTCGGCGCGCGGACCTCGGTCGTTAATGTCGAGGCCTATGACCGCATTGCCAAACAGCACAATATGACGCCGCTCAGCTACTTTTTGACCAACCGGTCGGGAGAACCCGGAACCTATCAAACGGCGCTCAACGGCGAGACTCCCGTTGGGGATTCCTTTGGCCTGGGCAAGCCTGGCGTAACGCGCGCCTACACGCACGATGGGTTTAACGGCGCCGCCGCGCAGTCGGGGGCGAGCATTGAGCAGACCATCGAAGTCGAGGAGGGCAAGGAGCAGGAGCTCGAGCTCGGCTTGACGCTGAACGGCAGCGTTGTCATGGGCGCGAAGCTCGCAAAGCACGAGTTGTTTGGCGGCCTGTGCTTTGGTGCCAACGCCGGCTTTACTACGGGTAACTCCTCGAGTGAATCGACCGAATACGGCGGCACCGTCGACAACCTGCCCGAGGCCGCGCAGGGCAAGTACGGTTTTGTGTGGCGTCTGGGCGTCAACGCGGTGGATGTCGACAAGTTCGAGGCAGACTCGGGCGACAAGCTCGGCACCAAGGACACCGACCAGTTCTGGATCGTGGGCTATGACGTTAAGGACGTCGAGATGCCCGACGCGCCGGCCGTGACGGGCTTTACGGCAAACGCCGTCGATTCGACCAGCGTTACGTTTAGCTGGGACGATGTACTCGCAAACAAGAGTGGCTTTAGCTACGGCGTGGGCATGCTGCAGAGCAATGCGGCGGATGCGGTTGTCAATAGCTGGAAGATTGCCGACAACACGCAGACCTCGCTCAAGTGGGATGGGCTGCAGCCCAATACGGAGTATCGATTCGCCATCGCCGCCGTTAAGAATGGATCCACGACCGAAACAGGTATTCGCTCGGCAATCATCACGGTCAAGACCATGCCCGATGGCATGACGATGACCGTGAGCGGACCTGCGGCGGATGCTGCGGAGGGGTCGGATCTTGGATACGACTCTTCGGTTGAGCGCACGGCGGGAAGCCACCTGACGCTCTCGGCGATTGGCCATGTGAAGCAACTCGGTGCCGACGATAGCGAAACAGGGCCGGCACCGACCTATATGTGGTACCGCAAGGGCCGCGGCGAGACAGAGTTTAAGCTCGTGGGTGCCGATGGCAACCTCGCGGCTGGAACGGCCTCAAAGCTCGAGATTGACCTGACCGCAGACGATGACGGTGCGCAGTATTACTGCCACGTGGGATACAACGACGTGGGCCTCGACACCGGCACGACGCTCGTGAATATCGAGGCCGAGGAGACGGCGCCCACAACGGTGAACGCCACCCCGATCCGCACGCGCCGCCTGTTCTCACAGGCAAGTGCGGGCGCCAAGAAGTTCCTGGACCATACGCTGGTAAACACCGCCGGCCCAACCGATTCCGAAGGCTCAAAGGACCCCGAGACTCCTGAGACCCCGACGAACCCGGACAAGCCCAAGTCCGACAACGGAGCTAAGACCGACACCAAGGTCAAGACTACGACCGCAGCGAAGAACCTCGCAAACACCGGCGACCAAACATTCGCCCTAGTCGCCACCGCAGCAGCAGCGGGAGCAACGCTCGTAGTGATAGCCCTCATCATGCTGATCAAGCGCCGCAAGACCCACTAGTAGCCAGTCGAACATATCGACAACCCAAAAACCCGGGTAGCCAAAAAACAGGCCACCCGGGTTTTCTGTTGAGTGGAGACTCCGCAAGCGGAAACTGCATCCCACAATTAGCGCCCGGAACGGGACACATTTTCCGTCAAGCCCTCATCCGGAAAATCCATCCCAGTTTGAGCGCCCAGACCGGGACGCACTTTCCCAAAGGGTCCTCAACGGGAAACTGCGTCCCATAATTAGGCCGAGAAATGGGACGCACTTTCCCAACGAGAGCCAACCGGAAACCACGTCCCAGAATCAGCCCCCAAAGTGGGACGCACTTTCCCAACGAGCCTCAACCGGAAAATACATCCCGGAATCCAGCTGAATAGTGGGACACACTTTCCCAATCGGGTCCCAAGCGGAAACTGCATCCCATTCCAGACAAGAATTCCGGGACACACTTTCCGCAAACAAAGAAGGCCACATAACGTGGCCTTCAACTTATATATGTTCGGCGATACACCCAAGACAAGCCACGCCCCAACATCAGGGCGTCTGTCCAGGCGGAGGCATATAAGGTTCATCGCGAGTTCCGCAAACAAAGAAGGCCACATAACGTGGCCTTCGTCTTGCGCAGGACTGTCCGAGCAGGGAACCTTATATGCCTCCGCCTGGACAGACGTTTCAGTTGTGGCTCAGCAGCTAGCAGCTACTTGATCTTGGTCGTGCCCGGCGCCAGGTTGGGGTCGGTCTCGTTGGCCTCGGTCTGGAAATGCTCGGTGTAGACGTTCTTGCCGTCGCGGAACATCTCGTAGTACTGCATCTTGGCGTAATCCTCGCGCGCCTTGGTGGCGGCTGCGGCAGCGGCGTCGTCACCGGTGACGTTGGAGGAGAGCGCCCAACGCAGGCTGGCGTCCTCGTAGCCCACCGAGTTGATGGCGGGCAGCGACTTACGCAGCGTCATGTGCGCTTTCTGGTAGTCGGTCAGCGGTGCGCCGATCAGTTGCATCAGCTGGGTGGACAGGTAGTTGGTGGACAGGTCGTCGACCTCGCTTGTCTGGTCGCAGCCGGCAACGTCGTAGTTGGCCCAGATGATGTAGTCGGTCTGCCACAGACGTTCCTGGTGCGTGGCATCGTCCTCGCCGGTAAACCACTTATCGTTGAACTTGGACGGGAAGAACGGCTGGTGGTCGCCCCAGAACACCACGACCACCTTGCGATCGAGTTTGCTCAGGGCGTTGAGGAAGTAGCGAAGCGCCTGGTCGGACTGCTCGATGCACGAGACGTACTCGTCGACATCGGACAGCGTGCCGTCCTCAACGGTCTTGGCGTCCAGGTCGGTTGTGTCGATGTTGAGATGCATCTGCTTGTCGACCGGCAGCAGGCCCGTGTCGTAGCCCGAGTGGTTCTGCATGGTCACGTCGAAGATAAACTGCGGATCGGCGTTCTGGTCGAGCAACTCGAGAATCTTGTCGTAGGTAGCCTGGTCGGTCACCATGCCGCGCAGGGTGTCGGCTCCCTGGAAGTCGTTGATGGACAGGAACTGGTCAAAGCCAAAGTCCTTGTAGACGTTCTCGCGGTTCCAGTTGGTCGCGTGGTTGGGGTGCATGGCTGTGGTGGAATATCCGAGCGACTTGAACTGCTCTGCCAGGTTCCCGGTCGTTTCCATGTTGTAGATGGTGTAGGGGTACACACCCGAGCCCAGGTTGGCCATGGAGTTGCCGGTCATAAACTCAAACTCGGTATTGGCGGTACCGCCGCCGTAGGCGCTCACGTAGAGCTTGCCGCGGCTGAGGCAGTTGGACAGGCTCTTAAAGTACTGCGGGCCCTCGTAGCCGGCGCGCATATTCTGGTAGATGGATAGATCCGAGAAGGTCTCGTTCATGATGGCGATGACCGTAGGCTTCTCGCTGTCGAACTGCTCCTTTGCGGCGGCGCGCTCGTCGCTCTTGGCCGCGTCGGACTTGTCGTAGGCCTTGGCGTACTTTTTGAGCGTGGCCTTGGCATCGTCGACGGAGTAGTCGGCGGGTTTGGGCGGCTTGATGGACTGCGCCGCACTAATAAAGGCGGGCAGGTAGCCCTCGCGCCAGTAGCTCTCGAGCGGGCGCCAGGTGTAGACGGTGATGCCGAGGGTGTTGTAGTAGTCGATGAGCGTGACATGCGCGGTTACGCCGCCCAGGCACAGCACTGCCACGAGCAGGTTGGTGAGCAGCATACGCTTGGCGTTGGCGGTACCCTTCTGACGGTGCGGTGCCACCAGGCCGGCGTACTCGCACAGCAGCATGGCGATGGCGGTAAAGCCCATGGACAGCACGCAGAACAGCGAGATCGAGAAGGTGTAGCCGTTGCCGGCGACTGCGGCGGCGGTGGAGATGGCCGAAAGGTCGCCCGGCTGGATGGGCATGGATTTAAACGTGATGACGAAGAACTCGGCAATGCCCAGGACAAAGAGGGCAAAGGCCAGGACCGCGGGAGCTGCGCCGTGGCGCTGGAATAGGAAGAACAAGCCGGTCATGAGCACGGTGATGATGGCCCACTCGAGCAGGATGCACAGGGGGTAGACCCAGGTAAAGTCGTGGTTGGACGAGACTTCCATTCCCAGCAGCGCAAAGACGCCGGCGAGCAGCAGGCACAAGACAGCGGCGACGAGCGGTTTGCCCACAAAGGCGCCGCGCAGGCGGGCGAGCTTGCCGGTGGGGGCGGGGGCGTCGGGCGCGGCGAACTCAAAGACGCGCGGGGCGATGCGCTCGCGTGCGATGCTGGCCCAAGCGCAGCCGGTGAGGATGGCGTTGGTTAGGATGAGCATCACAAAGGCGAGCGGCTCGTTTTGGGCGACGAGGCCAATGGCGCCCCAAATGGTCAAAAAGAGCTGGAACAGGCCGAAGGCGACGCTCCACCCAAGAGCGCTTTTGGCAACGGTGCCCGACTGAGCGCGAATGGCCTTGGCCTCGCGCAAGACAAGGTAGACGGTCGCCGCAAGACCGACGAGCGAGATGGCGGCAGCGAACATGCTGAGACTCCTCACAAACTAAAACCTACGAAAGCGGGGGTTTACCCGATTGTTACCAAGATATGCGCTGCAATTGGTGGCTGCGCACAACAACCAGCCATATTAACGCGCACGTGTGGCGGTGTGGCGCAATGGAGTGGCGACCTGCGCGACAATGGACGGGAATTACACGGAAACGTAAAGGCTTCTTAAAGAATTAGCGAGGATGAGGCGATGAACGAGCAGGTTTGCACCAAGGCTGTGGATACGTGCGGCTATCCGGTCGAGACGACGGGCAATGCGGTGCTGGACACGTTGGAGCACCGTTCCTCCACGCGTGCCTTCGCGCGTGATGACGATGACCGTCCCGTGGCGGTGACCGACGAGCAGCGGGCGGCGATTCTGCATGCGGCGAGTCGTGCGCCGTCGGCGGGCGCCATGATGATGTATTCCATCGTGAGCATCCGCGAGCAGGCAACGCTCGACCGCCTGGCCGACCTGTGCGACCACCAGCCCATGATCGCCAAGGCGCCCTGGGCACTGATATTTGTGGTCGATTATGCCAAGTGGATCGATCTGTTTGAGCACGTGGGCTGCTTTGAGCCCGAGTTTGTCGAGCGCACGGGTAAGGCGCCCCGCCGCGCGCCGGGTTTGGGCGACTTTGCCATCGCGGCCCAGGACGCCGTGATCGCCGCGCAAAACGCCGTGGTTGCCGCCGAGGCTCTGGGCCTGGGGAGCTGCTACATCGGTGATATCGTCGAGAATGCCGAGGAAGTTGCCGAGCTGCTCGATCTGCCGCCCTATACCATGCCGCTGTCGATGCTCATCATCGGCACGCCCCGCAAGGAGCGCCCGGCTATTGCGCATCCCGTGGTGAACCTGGTGCACGAGGAGCGCTACTGCCGCGCCGATGCTGCGACCATGGACGCGCAGGTGGCCGAGATGGACGCGATGTTCCGTCCGCATGCCCGCGAGGTGGGGGAGCGCGTCGTGGACATCTATACCCGCAAGCACACGAGTCCCTTTATGGCCGAGATGAGCCGCTCCATGGAGTGGTGGTTCAAAAATTGGCTCGGAAAATGACGAATGTGACAAAGGGACAGCCCCTTTGTCACATTCCATATCGCTGCGGTGGCCTAAAGGCCGTATAAATGTTTATCTAGCTGGGAAAACAGTGCATTAAAACATGGGCCGATTGCCTATAATCCCTTCGAACATTAAAGTTGGGAGGAAACCGGCTTATGGAACAAAAGGCCAAGGAGGCAGCCTCGCACGCTGCGATTCCTGTGAGCATCTCGGCGATGCTCGTCACGCTGGGCGTGGTGTATGGCGATATCGGCACCAGCCCTATGTATGTAACCAAGGCGCTCGTTGCCGGCAACGGCGGCATCGGAAGCGTTACGGAGGAGTTCGTGCTCGGCGCGCTCTCCCTTGTCGTGTGGACGGTCACGCTGCTGACGACCGTCAAGTACGTGCTGATCTCGCTGCGCGCCGACAACCACGGCGAGGGCGGTATCTTTGCCCTGTACAGCCTGGTCAAGCGCTGCGGCAAGTGGCTTATCATCCCCGCCATGCTGGGCGGCGCGGCGCTGCTCGCCGACGGCATCCTGACGCCTGCCGTTACCGTGACCACGGCCATCGAGGGCCTGCGCACCATTCCGGCGGTCCATGCCGTGCTCGGTGACGACCAGGGCCGCGTTGTCGCCATCACGCTCGCCATCATCATCGCGCTCTTCTTGGTGCAGCGCATCGGCACGGCCAAGATTGGCCACGCCTTTGGCCCCATCATGACGCTGTGGTTTTTGTTCCTGGGCGGTACGGGTCTGTTCTTTGTCTTCCAGCACCCCGCCGTGCTGCTGTGCCTCAACCCGGTGCGCGGCATCGCCTTTTTGCTGAGCCCCAACAACCACGCGGGCATCATGATCCTGGGCAGCTGCTTCCTCGCCACCACCGGTGCCGAGGCGCTCTACTCCGACATGGGCCACGTCGGCCGCGGCAACATCTACGCTACCTGGCCGTTCGTTAAGTGCTGCCTGCTGCTTTCCTATATGGGCCAGGGCGCTTGGCTTATGAACAACGCTGCCAACCCCGAGCTCATGGGCATTGCCGATCTCAACCCGTTCTACCAGATGCTCGCCCCGGGCCTGCGCCCGTTTGCCGTCGGCCTTTCCACCGTCGCGGCCATCATTGCCTCGCAGGCGCTCATCACCGGCGCATTCTCGCTGGTGTCCGAGGCCAGCCGTCTGGACCTCATGCCGCACATGCAGGTCTTCTACCCTGCCGAGACCAAAGGCCAGCTCTACATCCCCATGGTCAACAACGTCATGCTCGTGGGCTGCGTCATCGTGGTGCTGCTGTTCCAGAACTCGGCACACATGGAGGCCGCTTACGGCCTTGCCATTACGCTGACTATGATGTGCACCACGCTGCTGCTCTTCTTCTACCTGCACGAGGAGCGCAAGCTCAAGGTTGCTCCGTGGATCTTCGCGGCCTTCTTCCTTTTGCTCGAAGGCTTCTTCTTCGTGAGCTCGCTCACCAAGTTCTTCCACGGCGGCTACTTCACCATCCTCATGGCTGCACTCATCATGGGCATTATGGTGTGCTGGTACAATGGCACGGCGGTCGAGCAGCGCCAGTTTACGCTGCTGCCGCTGCGCAGCTATCTGCCGCAGCTCAAGCGCCTGCGCGACGACGACCGTTACGAGCGCATGAGCGACAACATCGTGTACCTGACCAAGGACACCCATACCGATTACATCGACCGTGATATCGTCTACTCGATCTTGGACAAGCATCCCAAGCGTGCTCGCGCCTGGTGGTTCGTGAACGTCGAGACCATGGACGAGCCGCATACCTTTGCCTATTCGGTCGAGACGTTCGGCACCGACTATGTTTTCCGCGTGCATCTGTACCTGGGCTACAAGATTAACCAGCGCGTCAATGCCTACCTGCGTCAGGTCGTTCAGGACCTGGCTGCCACCGGCGAGCTGCCGGCGCAGACGCATGACTACTCGGTCTACAAGGATCCGGGCAACATCGGTACGTTCAAGTTCGTCCTGATCCGTAAGCTTCTGGCGCCCGAAAGCGATGTGGAGCCGAGCGAGCGTACGGCCATCACGCTCAAGTACATCATTCGTCGCGCCGCCGGCACGCCTGCACGCTGGTACGGCCTGGAGAACTCCAACGTGAGCTTTGAGTACGTGCCGCTGTTCACCAAGTTCAAGGCCGTGAACAAGATGCAACGCCTGGCTCCCAACGAGCGCCCGTAGGCGCCGACAGGTTGCACGGAGTTGGTTTTCGATGGACAAGATTGGGGCCGGGGAGGTAAACATGGATACAAAGGCGCTCGATGGCCATGAGGCGGTGGTCGAAATGGTGCGTGAGGCGCGCGTCGACGCCGCCGAAGATCGGTTCTTTACGAATCGTGCCAACATGGATATGGCCGATCGCGTAATTTCGATCGTGGCGCTGGTATTTGGAGCGGTGTGCGTGTGTGCCCTGCTCGCGCACGTGCTGTTTGTCTAGCGACCGCAGGCTGCAAAGGCTTTACACTTGGAACCACCACAAGGGAAACCACCACAAAGGTGCCTGTCCCTTTGTGGTGGTTTTTGTTTTTGAGAGAGGGGCGGGGCACTGATGGACGTCCGTACGGACGGCGATATTGCCGATAGCTTTTGGTGGCGGCGCACAACGCTGACGCGCCGCACTCCTCTGTATGACGCCTGCGTATCGGTGGGGCTGCTGGTCGCGGCGACGATTGTGGGCGCGCTGCTCGACCATCCGGGTCTCGCGCCGAGCATCATGATCGTCTATGTGTTCGCCGTTCAGCTGTGCGCATTCTTTACCTGGAGTCGCCTGTATTGCTTGCTGAGCTCGGCTGCCGCCGTGGCGCTCTACAACTTCTTGTTTGTCGACCCGCGCTACTCGCTGTCGCTTATCGACCGCGGCTATCCCGGCATGTTCTTCATCATGTTCGTGGTCTCGCTTGTGTCGAGCTCGATTGCGTTGGCCCTGCGCCGCGCCTTGGCACAGGCTGCCGCCAGCGACCGCCGCACGCATATGGTGCTCGAGACCAACCGCATGCTGCAGCGGTGCGCCGACGAGCAGCAGATCGTTCACGCCATGGCAACGCAGCTGGCGCGCCTTTCGGGCTGTCCGGTCGTGTGGTACAGCGCCGATGCCGAGGGCGATGACCTGCTGCCGCGTGCGACATACACGGCCGTGGGCGATGCCGCACCGGTGCACGAACTGGCGCCGCAGATGCCGCCGCGGCTCTCGGCGTCCGCCTATGTGGGAACGCCGCTCGACGCCACGTTTGGCGGCTCGGCGTTTTATGGCATCTACCTGACGGTTCGCACAGGCGACGGCTTCGCGCGCTCGGGCGACCCCGCCTCGGTGGTGGGCGTGCTGGCTATCGTTGCCGAACCCGACGTGCTGACGCACGAGGAGCGAACACTTGCCGATGCCATCGTGAGCGAAGGCGAGCTGGCACTCGATCGCGCCCGCGCCATGGAGGCCCGCGAGGAGGCGGCGGTGCTTGCCAAAAATGAGCAGCTGCGCGCCAACCTGCTGCGCTCCATCTCGCACGATCTGCGTACGCCGCTCACCAGTATTTCGGGCAATGCCGATGTCCTGCTCGACCAAGGCTCGACCGGCACCGCCGTGCTCGATGCCCAGACGCGCCGCGGCCTGCTGCTATCCATTCGCTCGGATGCGCTGTGGCTCAACGCCACCGTCGAGAACCTGCTCGCCATCACCAAGCTCGAGGGTGGCGGTATGCGCCTGTCGACCACACTCGAGCTCATGGACGATATCGTCGAGGAGGCGCTGCGCCACGTGAACCCTGCCGTGCGCGAGCACGACCTTAAGGTGGTGGCGTGCGATGAGCCGGCGCTCGTCAACGTCGATGCGCGCCTGATGGTGCAGCTGGTGGTCAATCTGGTGAACAACGCCATCACTTATACGCCCGCAGGCTCGCATATCGTGATTTCGATTGGCGTAGACGATGGATGCGTGGCGTGCTCGGTTGCCGATGACGGTCCGGGCATCGCACCCGAGGATCGCGAGCGCATCTTTGAGTCGTTCTACACCGCCAACCACGGTTTGGCCGACAGCCACCGAAGCGTGGGCCTGGGGCTTTCGCTCTGCCGCTCCATTGCGCTGGCACATGGCGGTAGCATAGAGGTTACCGCGGCGGATCCGCACGGCTCGGTCTTTACGATTGAGCTTCCCGCCGCCGATGTTTCGTTTGATAAGGAGTAGCGCCGTGCCGAACTCTGCCGTAAAACCGCTCATCTTGGTCGTTGAGGACGACCCCGCCGTTCGCAACCTTATCGTTGCCGCGCTCGAGGCGCACGGCCTGCGCCATATGGCTGTGGAGACCGCTCATGCCGCCATCGCCGCCGCCTCGTCGCAGTCACCGAGTATTGTGCTGCTCGACCTGGGCCTGCCCGATATGGACGGCGTCAAGGTGGTGGAGTCGGTGCGCGCGTGGTCGGGCATGCCGATCATCGTGGTCTCGGCACGCAGCGAGGATGCGGATAAGATTCGCGCGCTCGATGCCGGCGCCGACGATTACCTGACCAAGCCGTTTTCGGTTGAGGAGCTGCTCGCGCGCATCCGCACCACGCTTCGGCGCCTTTCGTATGCGCAGACCGGTGGTGTGGCCTCCGAGGGCTCGTTTGATACCGGCGAGCTGCATATCGATTTTGATGCCGGCATCGCCACGATGGCGGGCGAGGAGCTGCACCTGACACCCATTGAGTACAAGCTGCTGTGCCTGCTGGCCCATAATGCCGACAAGGTGCTCACGCACCAGTTTATCCTGCACGAGATTTGGGGAACGGCGACCAAGAGCGACCTGGCGAGCCTGCGTGTCTTTATGGGGACGCTGCGCAAAAAGATCGAGTCCGACCCCGCGCATCCGCGCTATATCCAGACGCACGTGGGAATCGGCTATCGTCTGGTCACGCACGACTAGAAACACAGTAAAAGAAAAGCGCGGCAAGGGGACGATTCCCTTGTCGCGCTTTCGGTAGCCCTTGGGGAGGGAAGAGCATGCCCGCCTTTCCTCCCCAAGGAGTCATGGAAGCCTACCTGTTCTTAGGTTTGCTGGCGTAGAACTTTTTCTTTTTTGGCTTAGCGGCGTCACTCGGCTTGCCGCTCCCCGTGGGCGTGGGCCTCAATGCGCTTTGGGGCTTGCGAGCCTCGGGGTTGCGCAGCTCTTCGACGCGCTCGGCAATCTCCTCGGCGCTAAAGCCGACCTCGGCCATGGCGTCCTCGATGGGCAGGCGACGCACGATATAGCAGTGATGCACCTTTTGGTTGCGCGCGAAGTCCTCGGGGATGGTCTGCGTCGTAATGTCCTCCAGCACGACGCCCGCGCGCGCGAGCTTGCGCGTCTCGGGGCGGAAACCGCGCAGGTTGCAACTAAAGATGGCATGGCCGCCCTGTGCGAGCAGGCGCGACACGCCGGCCAGCAGCTCAACATGGTCGCGCTGGACATCCCAGGTGCGACGGCCCATCTTGGACGAGTTGGAAAACGTGGGCGGGTCGACAAAGATCAGGTCCCAGCGGTTGCGCGTCTGGCGCTGGTCGCGAATCCAGGCGAGCACATCGTCACGCACAAAATGATGCTGCGGGCCCACAAAGCCGTTCTGGCGCATGTTGCGTTCGGCCCAGTCCAGATAGGTGTTGGAAAGGTCGACCGTCACCGTCTCCTCAACGCCGCCGTCGGCCGCATAGCAGGTGGCGGTGCCGGTGTAGGCAAACAGGTTGAGAAAACGGCGCGCCTGCTTGGCGTGCTCGCGGACCAGGTTGCGGGTGACGCGGTGATCCAGGAAGATTCCCACGTCCAGGTAGTCGTCAAAGTTGACGGCAAAGGTGAGACCACCCTCCTCGATGAGCGGCAGGCGGCGGCGCGCGATGTTGGCACGCTCGCCTGAGCCGCCCTTGCCGGCGCCCTGCTTGCCGTACTGCGAGCCGCCGCGCGAACGCATGCGGGCCTTAGCGTGCACGTGCTCGGCGGGGACATCCAGGATGCGCGGCGCGATGGCCAAAATGTCGAGCATGCGGGCCTGAGCCAGTGCGGGGTCGATCGTTTTGGGCGCGGCGTATTCGGCGATGACGAGCCAGCGACCCGGCGTCTGCGGGCAACCCTCGTATAGGTCGATGGCGGCGGAGTAATCGGGCAGGTCGGCGTCGTAGACGCGGTAGCAGGTCACGCCCTCGCGCTTTGCCCACTTGCGGCGCAGGCGGGCGTTCTTGCGCAGGCGGTTGGCGAACTGTTCGGACTCAGGGATCAGCACGGGCAGCGGCTTGCCGTCACCCAGGTCGAGCGTGGCGGCAGGTTTGGGCATGGCGGCGCTGGCGGCCTCGTCTTCGGTATCCGCGGTCTGCTCCTCGGCATCCATGCCGGTTGCAGCTTCAAACGCCGCGGCGGCCTGATCAAGCGATGGCCAAACCTCAACGGCGGCTTCCTCGTTATTAGGCATGACGGCGATCGAGCGCGCGGGCTCGGCATGGAGCGCGCGAGACAGCAGCCCATCGCGGGTGAGCGCGGCGACCGGTGCCGCGGCAAGC
>UQZL01000042.1 GCA_900545605.1 uncultured Collinsella sp. | reverse complement strand
AAATCCAAGGGTTATACCCTAAGAGCAAACCACCCCTTTTAGGGGTGGTTTTGATGCGTCAGTATCCAGTGTATGGCGTGGGCCATGCGCAGGTCGGTCTGGGCAAAGTGATTGCCGGGGTTGAGTGCCAGCGTTGTTGGGATGCCTCGCTCGATGAGTAGCTCTTCCATTGCGCGCGTGTCGTCGAGCACGTGCCTCATCATGCGGTTGGGCGTCTTGGTTTCCTTTTTACCGAGTGACAGATAGACGGCGTCGGGCGTAGCTGTCATCGTGCGCTCGCGCGCGTAGTCGATAAAGCCGGGGAACCACAGCGACCCCGATGCACTCGCCGCGCGCTCAAAGACATCTGTTTGCCAAAGTGCCCACAGTGCAAAAAGACCCGCCAACGAGTAGCCGGCAACGCCGCGCCAGGTGGGCGGTTGCGGGAGCGATGATTCGGCCTCTGGGATTATCTGCTTCAACAACTCGTCAAGAAAACCAGCGGCCTGTCCACCAAAGGGCTCGGCATCGCGCACGGTTCCGTCGCATCCCCAGGGGCTCAGCTCGCGATTCCAGTTGAGGCTGCCAATGCCGACAAGCGTGAAGGGCGGGCAGTTGAGCTCTCGGCAGCGTTCATAAACCTCCGTGCCGTCGCCCATGACCACGGGAAGATAGATGACTGGTGCGCTTTCGGCATGCTGTGCATGAACGGTTATCTGCTTTTGATGCGCTTCCATGACGGGCTTCTCTCGGCGTTGTGATATCGACGGCCCCCATTGTCGCACGCCGGCTCATGCAGGTTGGGCTAGACCAAAGACAATCTCGTGCATACCCTGCGGACGCATATGGAAAACGCCACCGCCGGAGGGGAGCTCGGCGGTGGCGTTGTTAAACGGTGCTGGGACTCGGGGCCTTCGCGGGAGCTGCCATGTGCGCAGAGGCGTCTAAGAGCGCTTGCGGCTCGCCATGGTGCCTGCGGCGATAGCGGCTGTTCCCGCAAGGACGGTTGCCACGATGGCCGCACTCGAGGTGTCGCCGGTTGCCGCGAGCACGCCGGTAGTCTTGGCTTTCGTGATTGAAGCCGCAACGGCCTTGGTCGGCTTTGAGCCCTCAGGCCTGGGGCTCTGCTTGGACTCCGCGGGCTTGCTTTCTGCGGGCTTGGTCTCGTCGGGCTTGGGGTCTTCCGGCTTGGCTACCTCGGGAGGTGCGATGACCATGCTCTTGGCGACAGCTTCGTTATAGGGGGAGTCGATCACAGCGTCGCCTGTGCCGATGGCTTGGCCTGCCTCGTAGATGCCGTCACGGAGCTTGCGATAGTCAATGACCTTGCCGCCTTCGGGCGTCTGGATGGCGGCGTTCTCAATCTTGATGGTGCCGATTGTCTTGCCGTCAGCGCTCATGGCACGGGCAAAGATTGCCGCTGTATCTCCTTCGGCCGTTACCTTGCTGCGGATGATCGAGATGACTGCGGGTGTGACGCCCTCGCTGGTCTGGGCGATGATGCCGATGTTCTCGCCTTGGGGCTCGGGGCTCGTCTCACCATCTTGGTTTTCGCTGTAGGGGATGGGGCCGTCGCCGTTCTCGACATAGCGGGCTATGGCCTTGACAACGGAGTCGCTGATGTAGATGTGGCCACTCTCCTCGTTGGGTCGATCGTTTCTGGTGGAGAATGCAGCCGAAACCTCGCCTTCCGCAAACGCGTCCACGGTGGAGCCGTTCTTGACGACGATATCGTCTTGGTAGGTGAAGAGGGCAATGGCGTCACCGTATCTGCCTTTACTTGCGCGGACTGTCACGTTTGCATGATCGAGTGTGATGCCCTTGTGGGCATAGACGCCATATTCAACACCGTTTGCGTTGAGGGAGGCGTTTGTGGCTGCGAGGCTGCCCTTGGCCTCGACGGCGGCGTCTTTCTCGGAGCTCGCCTTGACCTGGCTGCCGTCCGAGATATTGATGTTGCCGCCGCTCCAAATGGCCTCACCATCGGCTGAGCTTGCCTCGACTGTGCCGCCACCCTTGATGGTGAGGTTCTTGTCGGTTCCGATACCCTTGTCCTTGGTAGCCCTGGCGGTGACGGCCCCGCTGTCGTCAATCGTGATATTGCCGTTTGCCCTGATGCCATCCGATACGCCCGTGGCGTTGACGTTGCCCGAACCTTTGATAGCGAGATCGCCCTCGGCGTCGATGGCATCAAACCCAGCGCTCGTGGCGTTGACGGATCCGACTCCGTCGATGTTGATATTACCCGTGGAGAGGATAGCGTCCTCAGTAGATGTCACGCTGAGCGTGCTGCCCGCGTCGCCTTGGATATTGAGCTCGGCGTTCTCATTCTTGCCATGAGAAGCCTTGATGCCTTCGGTCCAGTCGGCAGTGACGATGTTGTTTCCCGAGTAATTCACGTTGAGCTTGCCTGCGGCCTGGATCTCGCCGCCGTTATAGTTGTTGAGCTTCAAGTCGTCGGCGCCGTCCCACGACCAGGTGCCGGTCTCGTCGCCCGCCGCAGTGCCGGCGTTGTATTTGGTTTCGCCGACCTTGACCCATTCCGCCGCGAGCGAGACGCTCGGCATGAGCAGCGAGCTCACCGTGAGCGCGCACACGGCGCCTACGACGATGCGGCGCGTCACGCGGCGCCAGCTGCCGTGCGCGAGTCCTATGCGACGGCGAACGTCGGGTTCGGCAACATGGGTTCCGGCGGTAGTGTCATTGCGTTTGGGGGTCGTGAACAAGGCTACCATGGTTGCTCCCGTTCTCATAGGGCCTATACGGCTAGGTTCAGCGTATCTGCTGGATGTTGCCGGCGGTAGTGCCGTTTGGAGGGCAAAATGGCCAAAATGGGGGAGAAATAGGCCGCACGCCGGCGCAGGGACCGACGCTAAAAGAAAAGCGCGGGGCCGCATGGCGACTCCGCGCTTTATTGTTCAGCTTTTGCAGCCTTGCCCTTACGCTACGAAGAAGTAGACGGGGAAGGCAAGGGCTGCGATCCACCCGTCCTGTGCGAAAAAGTGTTTACGAGCGTTTGCGACTCGCCAGGGCGCCTGCGGCGATGGCGGCTGTTCCCGCAAGGGCGGCTGCCACGATGGCTGCGTTCGAGGTGTCGCCGGTTGCCGCGAGCTTGCCGACGGTCTTGGCTCCCTTGGCTGCAACTGCAACGGTCTTGGTTGTCTTCGTGCCCTCGGACTTGGAACCCTCGGGCTTGGTCTTGCCGTGCTTTTCCTCGGGCTTGGGCTCCTCGGGAGGCACGATGACCGTGCTCTTGGCGACTGCTTCGTTGTAGGGGGAGTCGATCACGGCGTCGCCCGTGCCGATGGTTTGACCCGCCTCGTAGACGATGCCGTCGCTGAGTTCTTCCTTGTTGCGATAGTCAATGACCTTGCCGCCTTCAGGCGTCTGGATGGTGGCTCCTTCGATTTCGATGGTGCCGATCGCCTTGCCGTCCGCGCTCATGGCAAGGGCGAAGATTGCCGCCGTGTCTCCCTCGGCCGTGACCCTGCTGCGGACGATCGAGATGGTCGCGGGCGTGATGCCCTCGCTGGTCTGCGCGAAGATGCCGATGTTCAGGCCCTCGGACTCAGGGATGATTTTGTCGTTTTGGTCTCCACTGTAGTGGTCGGGGCCGTCGCCGCCGGTCTCGGCATAGCGGACTATGGCCTTGACAACGGAGTCGCTGATGTAGATATGGCCACCCGCTTCGCCGGAGTAGAAATTACTGGTGGAGATTGCAACCGAGAACCTGCCTTCTGCGAGCGCATCCACAGTCGAGCCGTTCTTGATGACGATGTCGTCCTCATCGGTGAAGAGTGCGCTGACTTCCCCGCCATCTGAGCTTGCGCGGATCGTCACGGTCGCGCCATCGAGCGTGATGCCCTTGTAGACATAGATGCCATACCCAACGCCACTTGCGTTGAGGGAAGCGTCCGTGACCGTGAGGCTGTTTTTACCGTCGATGGCGGCGTCTTCCTCGGAGCTTGCCTTGACCTGGCTGCCACCCGAGATCTCGATACTGCCGTCGGTCCAAATCGCATTGTCCTCGATAGAGCTTGCCTCTACCTTGCCGCCGCCCTTTATGATGAGGTTCTCGTTAGCATCGATACCCTGATCCTCGGTGGCCTTGGCGGTGACGGTTCCGCTGTTGTCGATCGTGATGTTGCCGTCGGCCCTGATGCCATCCGAATCGCCCGTGGCGTTAACGTTTCCCGAGCCCTTGATGGTGACATCGCCCCCGGCATCGATGGCATCGTGCTCGGTGCTCGTGGCGTTGACAGTGCCAGCGCCGTCGATGTTGATGTTGCCGACGGAAGTGATGGCGTCACGAGAAGATGTCACGTTGAGCGTGCTGGACGCGTCGCCCTGAATATTAAGCTCGGCGTTCTCGTTCGCGCCATCCTTAACCTTGATGCCGCGGCCGTCGTCGTTAGTGACGGTGTTGTTGCCCTCGTAGCTCACGTTGAGCTTGCCCGCTGCCTCGATCGCGCCGCCGTTATAGCCGTTGAGCTTCATGTCATCGGCGCCATCCCATGACCAGGTACCGGCGGCGTCTCCCGTGGGGCCCGCGGCCGCTTCGTGGCGGACGCCGCCAACGTCCACCCACTCGGCTGCGAGCGAGATGCTCGGCATGAGCAGCGAGCTTACCGTAAGCGCGCATACGGCGCCTACAACGATGCGGCGCGTCACGCGGCGCCAGCTGCCGTGTGCGAGCAGCGTGCGACGGCGCAGGTCGGGCTCAACAAAATGGGCTCCAGAGGTTTTGTCATTGCGCTTGGGGGTCGTGAACAAGGCGGCCATGGTTACTCCCATCCTCATAGGGCCTATGCGGTTATATCCAGCATATCTGCAGGATGTAGCCGTCGGTAGTGCCGTTTGGAGAGCAAAACGTCCAAAACTTGCGAAGCAATACATCGCGTGTCCGTGTGGTGCCTGGCTTTAAAAGCAAAGCGCGGAGCCGCTCGATGCGACTCCGCGCTTTGCTGTTTGGTATTGCGAATCTTGCGCCTACGCTACAAAGAAGTAGACGAGGAAGGCGAGGGCTGCGATCCACATGAGCGGCTTGATCTTGGAGGCCTCGCCCTTAAAGAGCGCGACGACCACGTAGGCGATAAAGCCCAGACCAATGCCGGCAGAGATGGAGTAGGTGAAGGGCACGCCGGCGACAATCATGAACGCCGGGAAGCCCTGCGACACGTCGGACCAGTCGATCTCTGAGGCCTCGCTCATCATGAGGTAGCCGACGTAGACCAGAGCACCGCAGGTGGCGGCGCTGGAAACGATGGTGACGATGGGGGAGAAGAACGCGGCGAGAATGAACAGCACACCGGTGGTGACGGAGGTGAGGCCCGTGCGGCCACCGTCGGCAGCGCCAGAGGTGGACTCGACGAAGGTGGTGATGGAGGAGACGCCCATAAAGCCACCGGCAGCAGCGGCCACGGAGTCGACGACCAGGATGGGACGGATGTCCTCGACATTGCCGTCCTCGGTCAAGAACTCGCCCTGCTTGGCGACGGCCATCGCGGTGCCCATGGTGTCGAAGAAGTCGCTCATGAGCAGCGAGAAGGCAACGACGAGCAGCATCGGGTCGGTCAGGACCTTCACGATGGCAAGGTTGCCGTCGGCAGTGCTGGCAAACGGGGCGCCGAAGGTCGAGAAGTCGAGCGGTGCGATGAGGCCCTCGGGCGCATGGGTGACGCCCAGCGGGATTCCGGCGATAACGGCGACGATGATGCCGATGAGCAGCGAGCCCGGCACGTTGCGGGAAGCCAGGGCAACCGTCACGACGATGGAGATGATGCCGACGATAAAGGTGGGGGAGGCGATGTCGCCCAGGCCGACGAGCGTACCGGCGCCAGCGGTGATGATGCCGGCGTCGCACAGGCCGATCATGGCGATAAACAGGCCCAGACCCACCGAGATGGCGTGGCGCAGGACCACGGGGATGGCGTCCATGATGGCCTCGCGCAGGCCGCACAGGACGAGCAGCAAGATGACGATACCCTCGAGGAAGATAACGCTCATGGCCACGTGCCAGTCGCCGCCGCACATGGTGGTGGCGATGCCCGCGATCATGGCGTTGATGCCCAGACCCGACGCGCAGGCGAGCGGGCGGTTGGCGAAGATGCCCATGCAGATGGTCATGATGCCGGCGCCCAGGCAGGTGGCGCAGGCGAGCGCTCCCGCATCAATGCCAGCGCCCGAGAGCACTGCGGGGTTGACGGCGATGATGTAGGCCATCGCCAGGAATGTTGTCAGTCCAGCGCGAAGTTCGGTCCCGATTGTGGACTTGCGCTCACTGACGTGAAAAAGTTCGTCCATGCATACCCTTTCCTTGTTCGGCCCCGAGTTTAGGCCGATTGACACGAACTCATTTACTATATCGCCTTTACAACCTTGCTGTTCCTCGCATGTTGATGTTCGGCGCTTTGTAACAGACGGACGGTATTTATCGCATGAAAATGTGTGGGTACCGTATACTTAAGCGGTTACAACGACCCCTATGGAGGAACGTATGATTAAAGAGCTTTGCCACGACGAGGCTATCCTGTCCCAGCGTTGCGAGGTTGCGACCGTCGAGGACGAGTCGGTTGCTCAGGACCTGATCGATACCATCAAGTCGCTCGATGATGCCGGCTGCTTGGCCGCCAACCAGATCGGCGTTACCAAGAAGGTCTGCGTCTACCTGGACGACGCCGGCGAGCCCCACGTGCTCTACAACCCCCGTCTGGTGTTTGGCCTGGGCGCCAGCAAGATGGAGGAGAGCTGCCTGACGCACGAGGAGGTCACCAAGTCCACGCGCTATATCAAGTGCAAGGTTGCCTTTGACCAGATCGTCGATGGCAAGATGCGCGAGCGCAAGCAGGACTTTGTGGGCTTCGAGGCGCAGATGGTCCAGCATATGATCGACCACTGTCTTGGAAAGTTGGTCTAAGGGGACCAAAGCACCGCACTTCGTCTCTTTTGGTCCGGGCGTGACATTGTTGTCATGTCCGGGCTTTTGTGTTTAGCGCCTTTTTGTTTGGTGACAATGAGCTTAGCAAGAACGTAAAGCTAGGAGGCGCTATGTGTACGAGCATTCGATTTACCGATAATTCTGGCCACATGTATCTAGGCCGCAACCTCGACTGGAGCTTTGACTACGGCCAACAGGTTCGCGTGATGCCGCGCGGGTTTCACATCCCGTATTCGTTTATCGACGATGCGTCGGCGGCACACGCGGTAATCGGCATGTGCATCGATTACAAGAACTATCCCATGTTTTTCGACTGTGGTAACGATGCGGGTCTGGCTGTGGCGGGGCTCAACTTTCCCGGCTATGCCGAGTATGCCGAGGGCCCGGTTGATGGAAAGACCAATATCGCGGCCTATGAGTTTCCCCTGTGGGTGGCAGCGACGTTCTCGACGGTCGATGAGGTCGAGGCCGCGCTGCGCGACACGGTGATTGTCGCCAAATCTGCCGGAGAGGGGCTGGGCGTGTCGCTGCTCCATTGGATTATCGGCGACAGCCAGCGCAGCATCGTGGTCGAGATGATGGCTGACGGCCTGCGTGTATACGACGATCCGGTCGACACCCTTGCCAACCAGCCGACCTTCCCGTGGCACATGGAAAACCTGCGCACCTATATCACCGCCACAAGCGATTTTCCGCAGACGGCGACATGGCGTGGCGCCGAGCTTAAGCCCTATGGAGCCGGTGCCGGCATGCGCGGCATTCCGGGCGATTGCTATTCGCCGAGCCGTTTTGTAAAGGCGGCGTACCTCAATGCCAATTACCCGCAAAAGGAGAGCGAGACCGAAAACGTCGTTCGCATGTTCCGCTCGCTCGAGGGCGTGGTGATGATCGAGGGAGCGTCCAGGATGGGCGATGGCAAGTTCGAGAAGACTATCTACACCGGATGCTTTAGCGCGCGCACGGGCAATTATTACTACGCGATGTATGGGGATCCGTCGATTCGCTACGTGAGCCTGATGGATGCCGAGGGCGCGAGCCCCGATAGGCTCGTGGTTCCCGAGCCGCGTCGTTCGTAGTTCACTGGTCCGTTGCGACATAAAACGGCCTCGCACCTCCTATGAGATGCGAGGCCGTTGTCGTCAATGGCTGGTGGCGTGTTAGAAGTTGGCGTCGTTGAACTGGGTGCTCTCGAGTCCGTCGAGTTGCTGTTCGGGCGTATCGGCGACGCTCTCGAGCAGCTCGGTGGGATCGACGTTCATGCTCTTGCCGGCCTCGTTGCCGTTGACCAAGTCGTCCGAGAAGATGTCGACCTCCATTTCCTCGGCCTCTTCGATCTGAACCTCGAGCGGCACCTGGGTGCGCACAAGTTTGACGGCCGGGCGCATGCGGGCAAAGAGCGGTACGTACTCAATGATGATGGCCGAGTTCTCGAGACCGTACCAGCGTGCCGGGCTTCCGCAGGCGCGGCGGACGGCGTACTTGATGGCCATCACGCGGTGGTCATTGCGGTTGATGTCCGTTTCGGGGGCGAGCATCTTGCGCAGCATACAAAAACGGAAGTCGCCCACGTTGCCGCGCGTCTCGTAGATGGAGTAGGTGTGATGCTGCGGCGGCAGCTCACCCGATGCCATCAAGTCGCCAACGATTTGGCGCAGGTAGGCATTAACGCGCTGGTTGACCTTAAAGCCCAAGTCCAGGCGCACGCGGAACAAAAAGTCCGTGCCAAAGGTCTCGACGGAATACTCGTGCGTATAGGGCTCGTCGGTAACGTGCACGTTGATGAACCAGTATGCCTTGGCGCGCTTGGGATGCTTATCCAAGATGGAATAGAGCACGTCGCGGTCGAGCGTGAGCGGGTCGGGGCTGTTGGTGAGGAACACCAGATTGTCGGCGAGCACGGGGTAGGTCTCGTCGTTGCGCAGGCGGTTGAGCTGGTCAATGTACTTGGAGACGGGCAGCAGGATCGTCTGCGTGCGCTCGATGGCGGTGCCGCGACGCCACACATACATAAGGCCAAACAGCAGTGCGGCCAAGAAGATCATCACATAGCCGCCGTCAAAGAACATGGTGAGGCACGAGGCGAAAAAGCACAGCTCAATGGCGCCGAAGAGCAGGGCGAAGACGCAGGCGCCCAGCTTGTGCTTGAGAATGCCGGCGATATAGCTCGTCAAAAGCGTGGTGGTCATAAGCATGGTCACGGTAATGGCGAGGCCGTAGGCACTCTCCATGCGCTCGGAGTTTTGGAACAGCAGCACGATGAAGATGCAGCCGACCCACATGATGTTGTTGACGAGCGGAATATAGAGCTGGCCCTTGGTGTCGCTGGGGTAGTGGATGCGCAGATGCGGCATAAGGTTGAGGCGCGTGGCCTCGGATACCAGCGAGAACGAGCCGGTGATGAGCGCCTGCGAGGCGATGATGGCCGCTACGGCCGAAAGCACGATGGCAAAGGGGCGCAGGGGCTCGGGGAGCATCATATAGAACGGGTTGACGATATCCATCGCGAGCATCTGGGGATTGGAGTTGTTGGCGAGCAGCCAGGCGCCCTGACCCAGATAGTTAAGGATGAGGGCCGCCTTTACGAACGGCCAGGATGCGTAAATGTTTGCCTTGCCCACGTGACCCATGTCCGAATAGAGTGCCTCGGCGCCGGTCGTCGACAGGAAGACGAAGCCGAGCACCATGATGCCCGAGTGGTTGATGGGCGAGAACAGGAACATGATGCCGCGAATGGGGTTGAGGGCGCGCAAGATGGACAGGTTGCCGAGCATGTTGAGCAGGCCGGCGCCCGCCAGGAACAGGAACCATAGCGTCATGAGCGGACCGAACAGCTTGCCGATGGACGAGGTGCCGGCGCGCTGCATGGCAAACAGACCGCAGATAATGATGATGGTAATAATGATGACGTTAGTTTGCCCGTCACCCAACAGCGCGTGGCCCCACTCGATGGTGCGCAGACCCTCGATGGCTGTGGTGACCGTGACAGCGGGGGTGAGGATGCCGTCGGCGAGCAGCGCCGCACCGCCGATCATGGCGGGGAGAATCAGCCACGGTGCCACCTTGCGCACCAGGCTAAACAGGGCGAAGATGCCGCCTTCGTTGTGGTTGTCGGCCTTCATGGCGATTACCACGTACTTGACCGTGGTCACGAGCGTCATGGTCCAGATGACGAGCGAAAGCGCGCCCAGGATCATGTCCTCGCTGACGGTACCGATGCCGCCGTTGTTGGCGACGATTGATTTCATGGTGTACATGGGGCTCGTGCCGATGTCGCCATAGACGACGCCGAGCGTTACGAGCAGCATGCCAGCGGAGAGGGGGATGGCTCCGTGCCCGCCTTGCCCGCGCTGGTCTTGGAGGTTTGCCTCCAGTTTGTTGTGTGCCACGAGGACTCCCTTAGACATCCGGTTATCTGTCTAGGACAAAAACTTTATGCCGTCTTTATACATACAAGAGCAGTTTGGCACATCGGGTTATTTTAGACAATAATCCTCAGCTGGGGATTATTGTCTACGCAGGTAGCATTTCAAAGCAGGGGCTTTTAAGCACGTACTGTCTGGGCGATGCCAGCCTTGGCGTTTGCGCGTTTGCCGGCGAGTTCGCAAAAAATCGCGCCGCCGATGATAAGCGCGGCGCCCATCAGGCGGACCGGTGTTATGGCTTCACCCAAAAGGGCGGCCGAGAACACGACCGCCGAAAGCGGCTCGAGGTAGCCGACGACGGCGACGGTCTGGACGGGCAGCTTGGCGACGGCGCTAAAGTAGAGCAGGCAACCGATGCCGGTGTTGATGACGCCGAGCATGACGACGGCGCGCCAATCAATACTGGCGGCGACGCCGGCGGACAGGAATGAGGGAGCGCCCTGCGTGATGAGCGTGAGGACCAGCGCGGTCACAAAGGCGGCGCTCACCTGGAGCGTGGAGTTCTCGAGGCCTTCGATGTGTGGCGCACCCTTGCTAGCGATGACCATCAGCGCATAGCAAAATGCCGAGGCGATACCGCAGACGATACCCGCAATGGACATATTGCCGCCTAGACCTTGTGCTGCAATGAGAAAAGCACCGCAGGCGACGGCGATAAACCCGGCGATTTTGCCGCCGGTCAGTTTTTCGCCAAAGATGAGTGGGGAGAGCGCCATGACAATGATGGGGCCGCAGTAGTACAGCAGCGAGGATACGCCGACGCCGATCGTCTGGTAGGCGCGGAACAGAAAAATCCAGCTGGCGCCCAGCGCGGCTCCCGAGAGGAGGAGGGCTGCGGCTTCGCGGGGGCGAGATGGCGCCTGCAACTTATGGCTTTGGGTGATGGCGAGGATGGTGACAAGCGAGAATGCGCCCAAAAACGTGCGTAGTAGCACGATATCGGAGCTCGGCAGCGCGATGGCGGCGGCAATGATGCCGTTGGAGCCAAACAATATCAATGCTGCTAAGTACGTAAACAGTCCGTTGTCCATGCGCTTCCGTCCCCTCTATATTCGAGCATGTTCACTATGGGTGAACTGGCAATAGAAGAAAAGCGAATATAATGCATGGCTAACATGACAAAAATTCATGTGAAGGTGGAGGCGTGTCGTGGAAACGAATATTCAAAAGATGCAGGTGCTGCTGGAGACGGTGCGCGCCGGAAGCTTTACGCGTGCTGCCGAGCGCCTGAGCTATTCGCAGTCGGGCGTGAGCCGTATGGTGGCCGATCTTGAGGCCGACTGGGGTTTTAAGGTGCTCGACCGCAGTCGCGAGGGCGTGGCTCTTTCTGCCGACGGGCGGCAGGTCATGCCGGCTGTCGAGGCGCTCTGCGAGGAATTCACTCGCTTGCAGCGACGGGTGGATGAGATGCGCGGGCTCATGCGCGGCAAAATCTGCATCGGTACGTTTTCGAGTGTGGCGACCCACGTGCTGCCGCCGGTGATTGCGCGCTTTCGCGCCGATCATCCGGACGTCGATTATGAGTTGCTGATGGGCGATTACTCAGAGATTGAACAATGGGTGGCTGAGGGTCGTTGTGACCTGGGTTTTATCCCGCGTGAGCCCCGCGGCGCCGGCATGGCGTCGCGACCGTTGGTGCAAGACGAGCTGATGGCCGTGGTGCCAGCGGACTCCTCGCTTGCCACCGCGGAGGTCGTTTCCCTTGCCGATTTGGCCAACGAGCAGTTTATCCTGCTGGAACGCGGTAGCGACGACGAGATTACGCCGCTGTTTCGCCGCGCGGGCCTGGCGGTGCGCTCTAAGCTGTCGACCTGGGATGACTATGCGATTATGGCTATGGTCGAGGACGGCCTGGGCGTTAGCATTCTTCCCGCGCTCATCTTGCGTCGCTGTCAGTTCGATGTTGCCGTGCGTCCGCTCGAGGGACATCCTCATCGGCAGATCAATGCGATATATCGAACGGCCGATGTTTCGCTTGCCGCCGTCCGTTTCCTCGAATACCTCTAAACGTGTGCGTGTCATTGCCCACTTTGGGCAAATCTCAGAGTCTGGTGCATTTTCTTATGAAATTGAACTTTCGAATGAGGTGCCGCGTTATACTGCTGCCTAAATTGAACCTTGGTTCAATTCGTATTCTATAAATTGAACTTTGCCAGCAAGGAGGTTCTAGTGGCCCAAGAGACGTTTAGCGATCGCCTGCGACAGGCTATGTCCGATCGCGACGTTCGCCAGTCGGACGTGATCCGCGCATCGGAGATGCTCGGCAAAAAACTCGGCAAGAGTCAGATGAGCCAATATGTGAGCGGCAAGACGATCCCGCGGCGCGATGTGGCTGAGCTGCTCGCTCGTATTTTGGAGGTCGATGTTACCTGGCTGCTTGCCGGCGACGCCGATCAAGGCGAGGCATCATCACCCCGCAACGATTCCAAGCCCGAACCCCATCCCTCAGCTCAAATTGCAAGGAGCACCACCATGCGTACTTTTTCTAAATCCACCAAGCTCGATAACGTCCTGTATGACGTGCGCGGTCCCGTCGTCGACGAGGCTGCCCGTATGGAGGACGAGGGTGAGCGCATACTCAAGCTCAATATCGGTAACCCGGCGCCCTTCGGTTTCCGCACGCCCGATGAGGTCATCAAGGACATGCGCCAGCAGCTGCCCGACTGCGAAGGCTATTCCAACTCGCGTGGCCTGTTCTCCGCGCGCAAGGCGATCATGCAGTATTCGCAGATCAAGGGCCTGCCCAACGTTCAGATGGAGCATATCTACACGGGCAACGGCGTGTCCGAGCTCATTCAGCTTTCGATGAACGCGCTGCTCGACAATGGCGACGAGATTCTGATCCCCAGCCCCGACTATCCGCTCTGGACGGCGTGCGCAACCCTTGCCGGCGGTCATCCTGTGCACTATCTGTGCGATGAGCAGGCGGATTGGTATCCCGACCTGGAGGATATGGAGTCCAAGATCACGAGCGCGACCAAGGCCCTCGTCATCATCAACCCCAACAACCCCACGGGTTCCGTCTATCCGCGCGAGGTGCTCGAGGGCATCGTCGAGGTTGCACGCAGGCATCAGCTGATGATCTTTGCCGATGAGATCTACGACCGCCTGTGCATGGACGGCTACGAGCACGTCTCGATTGCCTCGCTCGCCCCCGACCTGCCCTGCGTTACCTTTAGTGGCCTTTCCAAGTCGCACATGATTGCGGGCTATCGTATTGGCTGGATGGTGCTCTCGGGCAACCAGCGCTGCATGAGCGACTTCATCATGGGCATCAACATGCTTTCCAACATGCGCCTGTGCTCCAACGTGCCGGCTCAGTCGATCGTTCAGACGGCACTCGGTGGCCATCAGTCCGTTAACGACTACATCCGTCCCGGCGGCCGTGTCTACGAGCAGCGCAACTTTGTGTATGAGGCACTCAGCAAGATTGACGGCATCTCGGTAGTTAAGCCGCGTGCGGCGTTCTACATCTTCCCCAAGATGGATGTAAAGAAGTTCAACATCACCGATGACGAGCAGTTCGCCCTTGACCTGCTGCACGAGAAGAAGATCCTGATCACGCGTGGCGGCGGCTTCAACTGGGCTGAGCCCGACCACTTCCGTATCGTGTACCTGCCGCGCATGGAAGTACTCAAAGAGTCCCTCGAAGACCTCGCCGACTTCTTCGATCATTATCGCCAGTCGTAGGGGATAGAAACTCCGCACTATGAAAAGCTCCCTGCAGTTGTTTTGCTGCAGGGAGCTTTCTTGAATCGGCGGAACTAAATAACAATCCCGTTGCAGTGGTCGATTTCGTGTTGGATGATCTCGGCGGTGTAGCCCGAGAAGTTTTTGATGCGGTGGACGAAGTCCTCGTCCAAATACTCAACCTTAATGCGGCGATAGCGGGTGCAGGGACGCTCGCCGATCAGCGAGAGGCATCCTTCGCTCGTCTGATAGGCATTGACCTGTTCAAGAATTTGAGGGTTGTACATCAGGAGCGCCCTGTTGCCGTCCTTTACGCAGATGATGCGTTTGCGCACACCGATCATGTTGGCGGCGAGCCCCACGCACTCGTGCTCATGCTCGTGGAGTGTATCCAGGAGGTCCTGCCCGGTCGCGGCATCGTCGGGCCCCGCGTCTTCGGAAGGCAGGCGCAAAAAGAACTCGGATTTCATGATGGGCTTAATCATGGCGGGCTCCTCATGTCTTATGCTTTCGTGGACTTTTAATAATAGCGCGGAAGGAAAGCTGCGCGTCCGCGTTACAATCTTTTGACGTTGGACCATGTTGCCAGATTCGTCGTGTACGGCGTCTGGCGTAAGTCTAGGGCTCATTTTTTCGCCCTGGACTGTTCCTCTGGGGCGATGCGACTGTCGTTCCAAGAGGAAGGAAATGCATGGGGAGCAAATCTCAGCAACAAGTTCAAGCAACGCCATCGGCCACTGCGGCGCTTCTCGTCGTTATGTATATTGCAGCCTTTGTTGCCGCGTTTAACGAGAACATCATTAACGTGGCGTTGCACGACATTATGGCAGCCTTTTCGGTGAGTGCCACCACGGCGCAGTGGCTCGTTTCGGGCTACATGATCGTGACGTCGATCTTTACGGCCATCATGGCCTTCCTGTCCGGCCGTTTCTCGACGCGCAAGCTGTTGTTTTTCGCATGCGGATGTATGGTCGCCGGCGAAGTCCTGTGTCTGATCGCTCCGTCGTTTAGCGTTTTGCTACCAAGTCGTATTTTGCAGGCTGCGGGATCGGGCATCTTGTTCCCGCTCATGATGAACGTGGTGCTGTCTTGCGCCCCGCGCGAGAAGCTCGGTCTGTATCTTAGCCTGGGCGGTGCCTGCATTACGCTAGGGCCGGCGTTTGGACCCGTAATCAGCGGTCTTATGTGCACGTTGTTCGGCTGGAGGGCGGTGTTCGTAGTGCCGCTGGTGGGCGGCATTGTGGTCGCTGCGGCGGGCGTTAAGCTTGTTCAGAATGTCGGAGAGCGCTCGAGCACCACGCTTGATATTCTGTCGGTTGTTTTGCTCGCCGCCGGCATTACGGCATTCGTGTATTCCGTAGGCGAGTTCTCGACCAATCCGATTGCCGGCATCGTGGCGCTTTTCGCCGCCATTGTGCTGCTCGGCCTGTTTGCGGCCCGTCAGCTCAAGCTCGAGCATCCGGTGCTTAACGTGCGTCCCATGGCGAGCGTTCGTTTTTGGCCCGCGTGCCTGCTTGTGGTGGTGTCGATGATGACGACGTTCTCGATGAGCGTTTTGTTGCCGCTCTATTTTGAGGGCGCATGCGGCATGATCGCACTTATTGCGGGCTTGCTCATTTTGCCGGCGATTGCCTGCAACGCCGTGACCTCGATTGTGGGCGGACGCGTGATGGACGCCCGTGGCGCATGGCCGCTGCTGCCGGTCGGCTTTGCCCTGATTGCCGTGGGGCAGACTGCCATCTCGATGACGGCGGCAAGTATGAACATCGGCGTCGTCGTGGCGCTGACCGTTGTGGTGTATGCCGGAGTCGGTTTGGTGCTGAGCCCCTCGCAAACGGCCGGCTTGGAGACGCTGCCTGCCGCTGAGCATCCCCACGGAACGGCATTGCTTAACACGTGGAACATGATTGCCGCATCGTTTGGCCCATCGCTGTTTATCGGTCTGCTCTCGAGTTCTGCGGCGACTGCCGGCGCGGCTGGCGCTGCGACCGACGTTGCCCAGGCGATTGGATTTGCAACTGCCGTGCGTGTGGCGGCTGTGATTGCCGTGGTCGGGTTCGCGACGTCGCTGGTGTACGCTCGTCGCGAGTCGCACATGTCGCATTAATGTGTGCACATAGATTCTGCAGCTAGATTGGATGGCGACACCATAAACTAATGGACGTTTTGCCGAGAGGCATGAATGTTTAAAGCGCAAAGAGTGCGCGACGGGCCCCGCGAATGGGGCGATGATGCCCGAGAGGGCCAAGAAGGAGTCTCATGTCCGAGAACGAAGAGATCATGAACGAGACCGAGAACGAGACCATGGCTGCCGAGGTTGAGGCAGTCGAGACCGTGGAGACCGAAGCTGCCGAGGTTGAGGCTGCTGACGAGGTTTCCGCCGAGGAGGAGGCCGAGGTTGTCGAGGCCGCCGTTGATTACGATGACGAAGAGCTGATGGACAAGATGCAGAAGGCCGCCCGCCTGCTGCGTAGCCGTCGCTTTGCTATTTCCAAGGAGGAGGAGGCCAAGGCCGAGCGCATGGCGAACATCGAGCGCGCCATCAAGCTTCTTGACCTCAAGCCCAAGATGGAGCAGAAGGAAATGTCCGACCTGCTGGGCATGCGCCTCCGTGAGCTCGATGGCCTGATGGCCGAGGCCGAGGCTGCCGATCTGGTCGGCCGCATCGACGACGCCGAGGGCGATATGCGCAAGATTGTTGTCTTCGCCGCCGAGGATGCCGCTGAGGGCCTGGTCGAGCTTGCCAACAAGAAGGAGAAGCTCCTGCCCGAGCTTTCTTATGAGGAGGCCACCGAGCTGATGGCCGCTCTCGATAAGGTTATCGCTCCGCTCGTCGCCATGGGCCTGGACGAGGACCGCGGTCCTCGCGGCGGCCGTGACGACCGTGGCGGCCGTGGCGGCGACCGTGGCGGTCGCGGCGGTTTTGGCGATCGCGGTGGCCGTGGCGGTGACCGTGGCGGTCGCGGT
>UQZL01000041.1 GCA_900545605.1 uncultured Collinsella sp. | reverse complement strand
CATCGTAGTGCACGGGCATGCCGGTCTTAAGTCCCGGCCCTACGGTGAGCACGCGCCCCGTACAGGTACGGGAAAGCGCTACCTTCCACGGGCGCTCGAGCGCCGGGACCACGCAGCTCAGCACGGCAGCCGCGGGCACAAGCGCACCCGGCATGCCCGCATCGGCCGCCAGTGCGGCCATGACCTGCACGAGACGCATGCGCGCCTCGTCCGCTGTGATGCTCGACGGCGTGGTGATCTCGCACGTCGCAAGCGGACATTCCTGCGCCGCGGCCGAATCCTCTGCAAACAGGCCAAAGCGAATGAACGTGTTGCCCACGTCGACCGTCAATATATATGCGCACCCATTAAGCATCGCCGGCGCTCCTTTCGTCTGCCCAGCAGTATATCGCCCACCTAAACCAGTCATCCCAAAATGACTTGCTTGCGGCTATACTGGTGCGCGGTCGCGCGCGAGCTCACGCGGCGGCCCTTGGTAACCCGACTTCCCGCGCCGTATCCGTAACGGCGCTCCTGGGGGAAGCGGATATACGCAAAGGAGTTTTATATGAGCAATCCCTCGAACCGCGCTTCGATGCGCGGGCAACTCACGCTGCGTGGCGTCGTCATCGGCGTCCTTGGCTGCGTGATCATCACGGCAAGCTCGGCCTACACCGCCCTCAAGATGGGCGCCCTCCCCTGGCCGATCATTTTCGCTGCCGTCATTTCGCTGTTCTTCCTGAAACTCATGGGCAACGCCAGCCTCAACGAGGCCAACGTCACCCACACCATCATGTCCGCAGGCGCCATGGTCGCTGGCGGTCTGGCGTTTACCATCCCGGGCGCCTGGATGCTGGGCTATGCCGACCAGATCAGTTGGCTCGACATGTTTATCGTGGCACTCGCCGGCACTATCCTAGGCCTGCTGGCCACGGCACTCATCCACCGTCACTTTATCGTGGACGCCGCGCTTGAGTTCCCCACCGGCAACGCCGCAGCTCAGACCCTGCGCGCAACCGAGGCCGGCGGCAAGACCGGCAAGCAGCTCTTTGGCTCCATGGCCATCGCCGGCATCTACAGCGTGCTGCGCGACGCTCTGGGCGTGGTGCCCAGCATGCTGTGTACGCTCAATATCCCCGGCGTGACCTTTGCCATCTATAACTCGCCCATGTTGCTGTCCATCGGCTTTTTGGTGGGCTTCGCCCCCGTCGCGTTCTGGTTTGCCGGCGCGCTGCTGGGCAACTTTGGCATCATTGTCGGCGGCACCGCTGCCGGTCTGTTTGACGTTATGACCGCACAGGGCATTGTTAAGTCCCTGGGTATGGGCCTCATGATGGGCTTTGGCGTCGCCGTCGTCCTCAAGGACATCCTGCCGCAGGTCGCCGGTATCGTCCGCGGCCTCGCCGCCGACAGCTCCACCGACACCGACGAGCAGTCGCTCATCTCGGGCTCCCTTAAGCTCGACGCCGGTATCATCGGCCTGGGCGCTGCCGCCATCGCCGTGATCGTTGCCATCGTACTCGATCTTGGCCCCGTTCCAGCCGTCATCGTCACGCTGTTCACCTTTGTCACCACCATCATGAGCGCGCAGAGCTGCGGCCAGACGGGTATCGACCCCATGGAGATCTTTGGCCTCATCGTCATGCTCATCGTGGCTGCCTTCGCGCAGCTCGCGCAGGTCAAGCTGTTCTTCATCGCCGGCATCGTGGCCGTGGCGTGCGGCCTTGCGGGCGACGTCATGAACGACTTTAAGGCCGGCGCCGTGCTGGGCACCAACCCGCGTGCGCAGTGGATCGGCCAAGCCATTGGCGGCATCGTGGGCGCCCTGGTCGCCGCCGCCGTCATGGTCGCGCTCGTAACCGCCTATGGCCCGGACGCCTTTGGCCCCGACAAGAGCTTTGTCGCCGCGCAGGCAAGCGTCGTCGCCACCATGGTCTCGGGCATCCCGAGCGTGCCGTGGTTCGTTGGCGGCTTTATCGCCGGCATCGTCATGTACTGGCTCGGCATTCCGGCCATGATGATCGGCCTGGGCGTGTACCTGCCGTTCTACATGTCACTCACGGCATTCCTGGGCTCCTGCGTCAAGCTCGCCTACGACAAGTGGTCCGCCCACCGCGATGCCACCGCTGGTCTTTCTGACGAGGAGAGGGCTGCCAAGGACGCCGCCTTCCAGGAACAGGGCCTGGTTGTCGCCAGCGGCCTGCTCGGCGGCGAGTCCATCGTCGGCGTTATCCTGGCGTTTGTCTCCGTCGGTCTGAGCCTGCTGGGATAAACCCAACAACAACGTACCCGTACAGAGCGCGGGGTCGGAGACCATCCGGCCCCGCACTTTTTGTCTATTTGACTCTTATGATCCTCACGGCGTTTTTAGTCATGCCGATTGGCCTGACTTCCAGGTCAACAAACCCTGTCTGACACCTCGCTCAACGCGGTGTAGAGTAAAGACGACGGGCGGGATACGCGGCACGTGCCAGAACGAGGTGGACATGGAACTCGATAAACAACAGATCAAGCGACTGCGCGAACGCCATCATCGGCGCCATGGCATCCGCCCCGCCCACAGCGAGGCCATGGAGAACGCAAGCCGCTTTCTAAAGCAGGCATTCAACATTCGCGAGGGACGCGCGCCCTATCACGTGATTCGCAAGCGCTTTGTAAACGGGGCGCGCCTGACTGGCTCGCACTTATGCATCCTGATCATTGCCATGTTGATTGCGAGCATCGGCCTCGATATCGACTCAGATATCGCCATTGTAGGCGCCATGCTCATCTGCCCGCTCATGGGCTCGGTCCTTGCCATGGCATACGGCATCGCCACGCTCGACCGCGAGATTACCGTCGAGGCCATCGCGAGCTTGGCTCTACAGATGGCCTTTTGCCTGGTCACGTCCACGTTGTATTTTAAGCTCTCGCCCCTTGGCACCACCACGGCCGCCATCATCGACAATTCGACACCGACTGTGTGGGACCTTGCCGTCGCACTCGCAGGCGGCTTTGCGGGTGGCCTGGGCAACTCGCGCGACCAGGAACCCGCCACGCTCATCGCCGGCGTGGCTGTGGCGACTGCGCTCATGCCGCCCCTGTGCGCGGCGGGCTATGGCATCGCCATCGCAAGCGGGTCGCTGTTTCTCTCGGCGTTTTATGAGTTTGGCATCAACGTGGTCTTTATCGCACTGGCCGCCGAAGCCGTACTGCTTCTTTTGCGCGTGCCGCTCAAGCGCGACCTCAACGGCGACGGTATTGTGACTGCTGAAGAAAACGCCGAGGTCAACGAGTTATCACGCAAGGTGCGCCGCCGCATCATTGTGGGCACGGTAGTCTTTGCCATCCCCTGCATCGTTATGACGGCGGGGTCTATTGGCTCGGCGCAGGCCGGCGTGCAGGACGGCTACGGCGTCACCGAAACCACGCGCGAGCTTGCGGCGGTGCTGCCAGGCTTTAAGGATTACACCGTCGCCGTCGAGACCTCGGCCACCGAAGGCGACGAGGAGGGCATCGTCGAGCGCGAGATCGTCGCCCATGTGACGACAAGCGAGGCGCTCGGGGCACACGACCGCCACGTCGCTCGCAAGCTCATTGACCTCAACGTACCCGAACTCGATCGCGTGGAGTTTGATGTGAAGTGATGTGGGGCGGGATGAATGCTCGTACGGACGCAAGCTACGACGAGGCGCAGACGCGATACGGACACGAGCAAATAGCGGGGTGCAGTTTACACCCGCACCCCGCTCACTGTTTTATTGCCGTGAATCAACTGTCCGGATCGACATCGCCAGACTCCACTGTAAACGCCGGACCGGTACTCACCAGATAAAAACGGGTCACCCTGGTATCTCTAAATAGATAGAGCTGGCCCTGCTCGCGTCGGCGTGACATATACGCCACGTGGACCGTACCGAATTCTTCGCCGTTTTCCTTCTTTAATATCAGGATGTTGGGGCCATCCGTACGCTTAAACTGCCCATCTGTGCAGATTCCGTCTTGGTCGACCAGCTGCCATCGACAGTTGTCCTCCTCAAGAAAAGCCAGGGTTTCCCGACTCGTTTTGTCATCCCGATAGTAACCGTCAATGGCAAACCCTTCGGAAGCGCATTCCTGCATATAGGACGTTTCTCGGCTTATAGCAAACAGCCCTGTAGCGCCCAGGAGCACAGCCAGGCAGACCACTGCAAGGGCTATCGAAATAGCACTGCGACCCATAGTTAGCCCAACCGATAGTTGTTTAACGGAGCGCGAAACATACCCGGAACCTCCGATATCAGGGGGGGACGTCGCCAGCAGGCTGGCGACAACTATATGTTTCTGACATCAAACCATATGGCCGCCACTCGCGGAGGGGGCATCGGCGAACGGCGTGTTTTCATACTCCATTGGTCAAACCTAAGCACAGCCCTACAGCTCGTACTTGTACACGCGGTAGATGTACTTTTCGGCTTCCATCTCGTAGGTGGCGATGGGCAGTCCGTAGCGGTCGTACTCGATAAAGGTCTTGGCCTGGCCCGATGCCACGAGCATGCTATTTGAATCACCAACGCGCTGCGCACTGCTCACATAGCCCGAAAACGGCACGGCGATCTGGTCTTCGAGCTCGTAGGTGCGCGCCGTCTCGTCCACTGTAAAGATGCGCCCAAACGAATGCGTGCCCTCGTTGTAGTCGGTCACCACCGCGGCGCCCAGCTGGCCCCAGTCGAACTTGGGATAGCTTTCGGCCGCACCAAAGTTGTTGTCGTACAGCAGCACCTGGTAGCGACCGGTCGTTGCCGTGTCAGAACTCGACAGATACGTCACACTGTGCTGGCCCGCGTTGAGCGAAAAATCGCCCTGGGCTTGCAGCAGCTTGTCCTCAAAGCCCGAGCCGGCCCATTGTCACTCCTTTCTATTTCTGGGTCCATCTTCTCACTGTTGGCGGCCGAAAATGATCCGTTTTCCTCCGTCCCCGAGGGATCATTTTTTAGTACTTGAAGAAGCCCTCGCCCGAGCTTTCGCCCAGCTTACCTTCGTCGAGCATTTTCTTGAGGACGGACGCCATAGCCTTAAAGTTGTAGGGCATCATCATCTTTTTGAGCAGCGGGCTCACCAGGCCCGGGACCTTCTGATACTGCATGACGATGTTGTAGGCCGTCTTGATGCCCACCGTGTCGAATACGCGAAACGGACCCTTGGGAGCGCCGGTGCCGCGCGTCCATGCGAGGTCGATACTCTTGGGGTCACTCACGCCCGAGACATACAGGTCAAGGCCCGAGAGCAGCCACGGCACCAGCATAGAGTTGAGCAGGTAACCGTTCTTTTCCTTGTTGACGGGAAGTGCCAGCATGCGAATGTCGTTGGCGAAGTCGACGAGCTCGTCGAAGTAGCGCTTGTCAGTTTGGCTCTGGGCCATGACCTCGGTCATGTTGTTCTTCCAGATGGAATTGGCAAAGTGCAGCGACAGGTACTTCTCGGGGCGGCCGGTGTACTTGGCAAAGGTGCTCGGCAGCAGCGTAGAGGAGTTCGTTACGACAACGGTCTTTTGCGGGAGGACCGGGGCGAGCTTCTTGTAGAAGTCGATCTTTGCCTGAGTGTCCTCAGCCATAGACTCGATGACCAGGTCGGCGTCGGCCACTGCCTTGGCAAGATCGAGCTCCAGCTTGAGCGTGGAGTAAGCACGCTCAACGGCGGCGAGTGCCGCTTCCTTGTCGAAGGGCTGGTCGCTGTCGGCGATGCCGGCACACCACTCGCCCGTACCGTCCGCCATGCCCTCGATGGCAGCGATGTACTCCTCGCGAACATGATCGATCTTGGGCTGGGTGCGGCCGATGCTGCCCTCGCTGCGCAGCCAAATCGTTACATCAAAGCCGCAGTAGGCTGCCTGAAAGGCAATCTGGCTTCCCAGCACGCCGCCGCCGGCAACGCAAACGGTCTTGTAGCTCATAGGAACAGTTCTCTCTTACGTAATTCCATAGATGTGTATTTATTCAACCGTATGGAGGCTACGAGCCGGGGGTTGGTTCTATAAACGGACGGTATTTTGCGGCGAACGGCTACACCTGTTCATTATCTCAGGGTTCCGAGGGCGATTTTTTGTGCCACCGAGACGCCGTTTTCGGAAGTATGCGGCAAATTTTGAAACTCTCGAGCACACCCCCGTTTTCCGTTAATAAAACCGCAGGTACAGAGCTTGGACATATCCGGTGTGCTCGGCCTATTCAGATTTTGCCGCATACTTCCGGAATCTAAGTTCGCAAGGGGTGATAGCTGGGGCGTTTACGCAACATATGTCCAGCAAAACGGGTGGTAGCCGATACGGCCGCCACCCGTTTGTCTTATATCTGGCTCGAAGTAGGCCAACTACTTCTTAATGCCGCGTCCCAGGCGCTCAGCGACCGACGCCACGGCACTCTCGTCGACCGAGCCGCAGCTCACGCAGCCGTCATGGGCACGCATCTGGCCGGTGACCTCGTCCATCGCGAGCGGCGCCACCTTCTCAAGCTTAAAGCCCTTACCGGCGCGCATGTTCTCCTTGGCCACGCTGATCATGAGCTTAATGCGGTTGAGCTGGTTGACCTCGGATGCGCCGGGGTCGTAGTCCACCGCGACGATGTTGCTCTCGGGGTGCTGACGGCGCAGCTCCTTGATCACGGCCTTGCCCACCACGTGGTTGGGCAGGCACGCGAAGGGCTGCGCGCAGATGATGTTGGGCGCGCCGTGATCGATCAGGTCGAGCATCTCGGCCGTGAGCAACCAGCCCTCGCCCATGTTGTTGCACACCGAAAGCACTGTACGGGCCTTGTCGGCCATAGTGCCGATGCGCTCGGGCGCCTCAAAGCGCTCGGACTTCTCGAGCAGCTCCTCCACCGGCGTGCGCATCCAGTCCACTAGCTTAATGAGCGCCTGCATGCTAGCGCGCGTGGTAGCAGAGCTTCCCAGCTCGTCTTTTTGCAGCTCGGCGTTGCTCATGGAGTACAGGAAAAAGTCGAGCAAGCCCGGCACCACGGCCTCGCAGCCCTCGCGCTCGATGACATCGACCACGTGGTTGTTGGCCGTGGGATGGAACTTGACCAGGATCTCGCCGACCACGCCAACGCGCGGCTTAGTGCCCTCGCCCACAAGCGGCATGGTGTCGAATGCGCGGATGGCCTCACGAGCGAGCTTGGTGTAGTTGTGCCTGTTGAACTTAGGCGCCAGCTTGCGGGCGCGCGCCATGTACTCCTCGTAGAGCGCGTTGGCGGCACCGGGCGTGGCCTCGTACGGGCGGCAGCGATAGAGCATCTGCATCATCACGTCGCCAAAGAGCACCGCGTAGACTGCCTGCTTAAGCAGCGCCGGCGTAATCTTAAAGCCGGGGTTGTCCTCGCCCAGCGCCACGGCCGAAAGCGAGATCACCGGAATCTCGGGGTGGCCGCTCTCGCGCAGGGCCTTGCGGATGAGCGCGATGTAGTTGGTGGCACGGCAGCCACCGCCGGTCTGGCTGATAACCACGGCCGTCTTGGACAGGTCGTATCGACCGCTCTCGATGGCCTCCATAATCTGGCCCGTCACCAGAATCGACGGGTAGCAAATGTCATTGTTCACATAGCGCAGGCCGGCCTCGACGGCGTCGTGATCGGTTGAGGGCAGCAGCTCCAAGTTATAGCCGGCACCGCGGAACACCTCTTTGACCAGGTCAAAGTGGATCGGCGCCATCTGCGGGCACAGGATGGTATAGCCCTCGTCACGCATCTGCTCGGTAAAGGGCACCTTGGGCCATGCGGTCGAGGCGCTCTCACGCTGCGCCTCGAACGTGTACTTGCGGCTCGCGAACGCGGGAGCGTCCGTGGAGGGAGCCACCGGCGCAGCATCGCCCTGCTCGTAGGCCTCGCCCGCGGCCGTGGCCTCTGTCAGGCGCTCGGCCTCCTGGTCCTTGAGCGCTGCCATGAGCGAGCGGATGCGGATGCGCGCGGCGCCCAGGTTGGACACCTCGTCGATCTTGAGCACGGTGTAGATCTTACCGCTGGCCTCAAGGATTTCCTGCACCTGGTCGGTGGTCAGAGCGTCCAGACCGCAGCCGAAAGAGTTAAGCTGGATCAGGTCCAGGTCGTTGCGCATCGTCACAAAACGGGCGACGGCGTACAGGCGGCTGTGGTACATCCACTGGTCGACCACGCGGATGGGGCGCTCGGGCTTCACAAGGTGCGCAAGCGAATCCTCGGTAAAGACCGCAAAGCCAAAGCTCGAGATAAGCTCGGGCAGGGCGTGGTTGATCTCGGGGTCGTTATGGTAGGGACGACCGGCGAGCACAATGCCGTGGCCGCCGTGGTCCTCGACCCACTTAAGGGCCTCCTCGCCCATGGTCTGGATGTCCTCGTGGAAGCGCGCGTCGGCCTCAAAGGCAGCGTTGACGGCGGCATCGACCTCGGAGCGCGTGATCTTGGGACCGCGCACGCGACCGCGACCGGCTTGCGCATCGGCCACACGGTCGACGGCGAGCACCTGGTACAGACGACGCTTGAGCTCGGTCTTATCGTGATAGGGCACAAATGGGTACAGGAACTCGATGTTCTGCTCGCGGATCTCGTCGATGTTGAGTGCCAACGCCGTGGGGTAGCTCATGACGATAGGGCAGTTATAGCAGTTGCCAGCCGTCGGATCCTCCTTGCGCTCCCAGCGCACGCACGGCATCCAAATGAAGTCGACATCGCGGTCGATAAGGTTCATCACGTGGCCGTGGCTCATCTTGGCCGGATAGCACACGCTCTCGGACGGCATGGACTCGATGCCCGCCTGGTAGGTCTTTTTGCTCGACTGGTCGGACAGCTGCACGCTAAAGCCCAGGCGTGTAAAGAACGCGTGCCAGAAGGGGTAGTTCTCGTACATGTTGAGTGCGCGCGGGATGCCGACGGTGCCGCGCGGGGCCTCGTCGGGGCTCAGCACCTCGCGGTTAAAGAGCAGCTCGTTTTTCTTTTTGAAGAGGTTGGGGGCCTCGGTCTTCTGCTTTTTGTGGCCGGCACCCTTCTCGCAGCGGTTACCGGTAATGAAGCGCCTACCGCCGCCAAAATCGTTGACGGTGAGCTGACAGTTGTTGGAGCAACGACCGCAGCGGACGTGTTTTTGCGTCACGGTGAGGTGCGCGATGTCCTCGGCAGAAAGAATGGTCGAAGTGCCGTCGGCGCCGGCGCGATCGCGGGCGAGCAGGGCCGCACCATAGGCGCCCATGCAGCCGGCGATGTCGGGGCGCACGGCGTGAACGCCGGTGAGCTGCTCAAACGCGCGCAGCGTGGCATCGGACATAAAGGTGCCGCCCTGAACGATTACCTGGCTGCCGATCTCCTTGGGATCGCGCAACTTAATGACTTTGAACAGGGCATTCTTGATGACGGAATAGGACAGGCCGGCCGCGATGTCGCCCACCGTGGCGCCTTCCTTTTGCGCCTGCTTGACGCGCGAGTTCATAAAGACCGTGCAGCGACTGCCCAGGTCGACCGGGGCCTTGGCATGGATGGCGGCGTCGGCGAACGCGCGCACGTCCATGTTCATAGACACGGCGAAACTCTCGATAAAGCTGCCGCAGCCCGACGAGCAGGCCTCGTTGAGCATGATGTGCTCGATAACGCCGTCCTTGACGCGCAGGCACTTCATGTCCTGGCCGCCGATGTCCAGGATAAACTCGACGCCGGGCAGGAATGCCTTGGCACCGCGCAGGTGCGCAACGGTCTCGATCTCGCCGGAGTCGGCCTTGAGCGCCTCGATGAGCAGCGCCTCGCCGTAGCCCGTAGTTGTCACGTGGCCGATGGTGCAGCCAGCGGGGATGTGGTTGTAGAAATCGGCCATGATGACCTTGGCCGTGCCCAGGATGTCACCGTTGTTGTTGCCGTACCAGGTGTGCAACAGCTGGCCGTCCTCGCCCACGAGCGCGGCCTTCATGGTGGTGGAGCCGGCGTCGATACCGATGAACACGCGGCCGGTGTAGCCGTCGAGCTTGCCCTTGGGGACGACCTCGGTGTCGTGGCGAGTCTTGAACTCGGCAAAATCCTCGTCGGTGGCAAAGAGCGGATCCAGACGCTCGACCTCGGCACCCTGTGTGTCACCCAAGGCATCGATAGCCTCGATGAGCTGCGGGAACGTGCTGAGCTTGTTGGACTCATGCGCCATGGCGGCGCCGCTCGCCACAAACAGGTGAGCGTTTTGGGGCACAATGCGGTGCTCCTCGTCCAGGTTGAGCGTGAGGTAGAAGCGGTGGCGCAGCTCGGAGAGGTACTGCAGCGGGCCGCCCAGGAAGGCGACGTTGCCGCGGATGGGACGGCCGCACGCCAGACCCGAGATGGTCTGGGTCACGACGGCTTGGAAGATGGAAGCGGCGACGTCCTCGGGACGGGCGCCTTCGTTGAGCAGCGGCTGTACGTCGGTCTTGGCAAAAACGCCGCAGCGGCTGGCGATGGGATAGATGGTGGTGGCGTTGGCCGCGAGTTCGTTAAGGCCGCTGGCGTCGGTGTGCAGCAGAGTGGCCATCTGGTCGATGAAGGCGCCCGTGCCGCCGGCGCAGGTGCCGTTCATGCGCTGCTCGATGCCGTTGTCGAAGTAGATGATCTTGGCGTCCTCGCCGCCCAGCTCGATGGCAACATCGGTGGCCGGGATGAGGGTCTCGACGGCACGCTTGCTGGCGATGACCTCCTGGACAAACTCCAGGTCGAGCCACTGGGACAGCAGCAGGCCGCCCGAACCGGTAATGGCGCAGGTCATTTGGGCCGTCGGCAGCACGGTCGCGGCACCCTCGAACAAGTCGCGGGCGCAAGCGCGGACGTCGGTGTGGTGACGCTGGTACTTGGCGTAGACAATCTGGTTGTCGTCGTTGAGCACAGCGAGCTTAACGGTGGTGGAGCCCACGTCGATGCCCAGGTGCAGGTTGCCGCGGGCGGCCTCGGGGCTGAAGATCGCGCCTTCGGGGGCCTGGGCGGCGGCTACGGGCTCGGCGGTGGCGGGCTCGCTGACGACGGACGCCTCCCCTGCCACGTTCTTGGCATCGGCAACTGCCTCGGCAACTTTCTCGGCAGCCGCGGTCGCGGCCTTCTGCGCGGCATCCACCACGGCGGGTGCAGCCTCACGCGCGGCAGCGACCATACGGTCCTTGATGCCCTCGACGAGTTTGCTCATTGTCTCTCCTCTTAGTTGTTTGACTCGACAGCTGCGGCGGTGTCGGCCGCGTCCTCGAGCTGTAGGTTCAATAGCTTCATGCCGTATTCCGGCACGTTGATATCAATGGGTTGGCCATACAGGTCACCAGGGCGCACAAAAGCGAGCACCGTCATAATGCGCGCCATGGCCTCGGGCGATTCGGTAAGCCCACGCTCAAACCAGCGCTGAATCATGCCGACCTCGGCACTCACGACGTAGGTAACGTAATAGTCAAAGAACGTGCCCAGCGCCAGGCCCAAAATGCCCGTCTGCGCACGCGGCACCACAGCCTCACGAGCGGTGTCGATGATTCTTTTAATGAAAGCCTGGTCGCCGCCCGGACCCAGCAGCGCACCGATTAAGTCGCGGTTGGCCGCAAGGTAGCGCAGCAACTCAACCGAACCAGGCGCCGGCTCGAGCTCATCGATGTTGTGATAGAGATCAGGCAGCTGAGCTGCGGTGATGAGCTCAATGCGCTCACGGATCTCGGCCAGCAAGCCGTCCTCGATCTGGCTGATAAAGTCGGGGATATCGCGGTAGTGCGAATAGAACGTGCGGCGCGTAAGGCCGGCACGCTCGGTGAGCGACGCGACGTTAATGCGCGAAAGGTCGCCGCTTTCGGCAAGCTCGCTGGCAAGCGCCTGGCGAAGGGCACGCTGCGAGCGAAGGGACCGGCGATCGCATTTCTCGAGCTGGGACAAGCGTCCTCCTTGTTACTCAGCCTGTGCGCTATTGCACAGTGCGAGTATTATTGCACACCGTGTGCATCAACACGTAAAGGCAATATTTGGAATGTGACGAAGGGACTGTCCCTTTGTCACATTATTCGATGACGGTGCGGGAGTTTTGCTTGCGCATGGTGGCGAGCATGTGTTTGGGGACGGCGTGGACCATGCAGCTGCCGATGGTCGCGCTCGCGGCGGCCTTGGCCGCGTCACTGCCATTCTTGGTCGCGTAGCTGTGGCGGAAACGCTTGAGCATGGCGATGTCGTTGCCGCCGTCGCCGTAGACCGCGACCTCGTCCTCGGCAATGCCGTAGTAACCCGCCAGCCAGGCCACGCTCTCGCCCTTGTTGCATGCCACGTCCGTGATCTCGAACATCACCGGATCAAACGGTGCGTTGACCACGCGGTCCGAGCGCTCGGCAAGGTACGCCTTAAGGTCGCGCTCAAGCTCGGGCGAGGTCACGCGACAGTTGATCTTGCACACATCGTGGCGCAAGATGTCGCCGATCGACTGGTCGAAGTACTGTTCCTCGTGGTACCCGCCACGCGCACGCATGCCGCGCATCACAATACGCTTGATGGGGCTGTCCTTTTTAAAGCCCGCCTGATGCATCTCGAACGATCCGCTCGAAAACATGCCGTCGGGCGTGGAGCAGTCAAAACAGATATCCGGAAACTCCTTGAGCAGCTCCTCGGTGATTTGTGGGTCGATGGTCCAGGTTTTGAGCACCTCGCCATGACTGTCGCGCACGATGGAGCCGTTAGAGCAACAGGCATCGAGCGCCAGCCCCGTAAAGCCATGCTCGCCGACCGGCAGCGTCGAGCGTCCGGTCGCGGGAACCACATGCAGGCCAGCCTCGGTCAGCTCGCGAATGGCGCGGCGGATAGTCCCATCTGCCTCGTGCAGGGCGTTCAGCAGCGTTCCGTCTAAGTCACTCGCAAACATCTTGATCATGGGGCATGCCTCTCCTTCGTCTGCACGATATTGTAGACGAAGGAGAGGCATGCCCAAACAATGCCGTCCCGGCGCGACGTGCCACTGCCTCCACAAATTCACGGTTCCCCAGCGCCTTAAGACATTCGCCATAAGCGACTTTTCAGCCGATTAAACAGCGCCGTCGTCAACGTCAGCACCGCCAACATGCCTGCGAATACAATCGCCGGTGTCCATCGATCATATGCGAGCCCGTAAACCAATTGGCCAATAGGCGTTGCACAGGAAAGCGTCATATAAACGAGTGCCAGCACTTTTCCGCAGAGTTCCTTTGGCGCTGACCGCTGAACGAATGAAACGATTTCGACCGATGTAATGCTTGCCCACGCCATAACCCATGCCGAGCCGGCCGCAAGCGCGGCAAACGCTAATTCATCAGGACCGCTCAGTAGTGCGACAATAATCGGTACGACTCCAAAACTAATCATCGCAACATATCGACATATGCCCTTGAAGGAAAAACGATGCGGCCAAATACCGACCAAACCACTGCCGACAAGACCACCCAAGCCCATAGCCACCTCAATAATCCCAACAAAGGATGATTGCATCCCGAGATGCTTTGCAACAATAACGGGAGCACCAATCGTTAACCCAACTAACGCAAGGTTCAAAATAGCCGCAAGCAGAAACACAACGAGCAATGATGCGTTTTGAAACAGGTACCGAATCGACTCCCGAAAATCGCTTTGGCATGTCGAGCAAGTCGTACTGTCCCCTGTCATTCCAGATGAGGCATTTTGCTTGAGTGCGCCCCCGAACAGTAGGGCTGACATCGCAAACGTCAACGCCGCGGTTTCGCATAGAGCATCGATACCAAAGCACCCATAGACTGCCGTCCCGACTACAGGCCCCAAGATATTGCTCGCCATGGTTATCTGCGAGACCAACGCAGTGGCACGCTCAACCTTTTCTGGGCCCGTCATGCGCACCGTCTCAATTTGAAGCATCGGCTTCAGCAGCGATTGGATGCCATATTGGACGCAAAGCATTGCTGCCACGACAATCGCAAGAGGCAGCGACCGCTTCATGGGGATAAACAACAGCGATGCAGCCATCAGAACAATGCCGAGCACCACAAGAACCCCGCGATGTCTCCCCCGATCCGCCAAGATTCCGCCAACCGGAGTCGCGAGCACGCCCGGTATGAACGCTATCGCCGCGACGGCACCATATAACGTTGACGAGCCGCTGCAATCGAACAAGTAAAGCGGGCACACAAAGCACAGTGCCGACAACATCGAATACGCGCACAGCTGTGCAACAAGAAGACCGAAAAGCCTGATAGATCGCACTGTTTTTTGCGCCAACGAGACGCTACTCCTCCGCATTTCAGCCATAAGCCTATCCCCTATACATACCGTTAGTATGTATTTAATGACTTGAAAAGGGCAGCCGTGGCTACCCTTACAAATCAATTACATACCGTCAGTATCTATATTACCACCCGGCGCGGTCCCATACGTCCCAAATCTGCGCCGTTGTCTGAAGCATTTCTTCCCCCAAATCGAGCCCCACCGCGGCCGCCATCTGCGCCAAACATTGTGCGCGAGCGAGCATTCGCTCCTTGGGCTCGAGCGGACGGAACAATGGCAGCAGCCAAAGATTCGCCAACAGCGATACGGCCTCCGCCGCTTCGCGCGGGCATTCGCACGCAATGGAGCCGTCGGCGATGCCCTCCTCGATCACTGGCAAGAGGCAGCCATCGGCCGACTCGTCGAACGAGCCCTGGTACTGCATCGCCAGTAGACGCGAGCTTTTTACCGGATCCGCCGCAGGATGCATGCGTGCCCATAGCTCAATTTGTGGAACGACGGACTCGGACGCGTACAGTCGCTTGAGTTTTTGGGCTCCAGTCATATTGCCGATACCAAGCGTTGAGCGACGTTGCTCAACAATCGGAACCATTGCCCGATCAAATGCGGCGTTGAAAATCTCTTCTTTGCTCTTAAAGTGATGATAGACAGCGCCCTTGGTCATGCCATCGAGGCGGTCGACGATATCTTGAATGCTCGTCCCCTCATAACCCTGTGCGCAGAATAGCTCCAGCGCCGCGTCGAGAATCTTCGCGACCGTCTCCTCGGGATATTTATTACGCCCCATAATCCGTCCATCCGCAACGCAAGTCTTGTGCCTCATTGCAGCATTTTAACGTTGTGGATGGCAGGCGGTCGATTCTACACCGCGGCGGGGCCGTGTTCGCCGGTGCGAATGCGGATGACTTCTTCGACCGGCTCGACCCAAATCTTGCCGTCTCCAACGGCACCGGTGCGGGCGGCATTGCAGATGATGTCGACAATGCCGTCGACGTGCTCATTGGCGCAGATAAGGGTGAACTGCACCTTAGGGATCGTGTTGACAAGCAACTCGTTGCCGCGCACGTATTCCTTCCAGCCATGCTGCGCGCCGCAGCCCTGCACCTGGTTGATAGTCATACCGCGAACATCAGCAGCAAACAGCGCGTCTTTAAGAACCTCGAGCTTCTCAGCACGAACGATCGCCGTAATTTTCTTCATAGTGAATTCCTCTCAATAATTAACGTATCCCTTTACATGAAACGCGGGTTTCCCAGGTGCCGCAGATTGGGTTGAAAGAGGAGCGCCGCGTACTTTTGTACGCAAGCGACGGTTTGAAACCCAAGGTGCGGTGCCTGGGGAAGCCGCGCGACGGTTTGAAGGGCAAGGTGCGGAGCCTGGGGAAGCTGCTAATCGAGTCCGGAGAACGAGGGATAAGCACTCTCGCCGTGCTGACTCGCATCCAGGCCCAGCGCCTCGTCGGCCTCGTCCACACGCAGGCTACCGTGGAACAGCGCCTTGACCACCGCGGCGATCACCAAATCGAGTACCAGTACAATAGCGACCGTCACCACAATGCCCAAAATCTGCGAGATGAGCAGCGACACGTCGCCCGTGTAGAACAGGCCGCCCTTACCAGTCCACGAGAGCTCCGGCACGCAGAACAGGCCCGTGAGCACACCGCCCAAGATGCCGCCGATGCCGTGGCAGCCAAACGCGTCGAGCGCATCGTCGTAGCCGAACCTGGTCTTGAGATGGCTGATGGCCAGGTAACAGACGGGAGAGACGATCAGGCCCATGACCAGCGCCGCCCACGGCTCGACAAAGCCCGCGCCCGGCGTGACCACCACAAGGCCCGCAACCAGACCGGTGCTGGCGCCCACCAGCGTGGGACGACCGGTGTGCACGCGCTCGACGGCAAGCCACGAGACCATGCCCGCCGCGCTGGCCGTCACGGTGTTGAGGATGGCGAGCGCCGCCACGGCGTCGGCCTTAAACTCGCTGCCGCCGTTAAATCCAAACCAGCCAAACCAAAGCAGGCCGGCGCCCAGTGCTACAAACGGCACGTTATGCGGACGATAGCTCACCATGCCAAAACCGCGACGACGGCCGAGCATTAAGCAGAGGATCAGGCCGGTAAGACCGGACGAAATGTGCACCACGTCGCCGCCGGCAAAGTCGAGCGCGCCGATGATGTCGCCGATAAAGGAGCCGTCGCCGCCCCAAACCATGTGGGCGAGCGGCGCATAGACCACAAGCAGCCAAATGCCCAGGAAGGCCGTCATGGCACCAAACTTAACGCGACCTGCCAGGCTGCCCGTGACGATAGCGGCCGTGATCATGGCAAACGCCATCTGGAAGGCAATGTTGATGATCTGAGGGTAGACGGCACCGTCCGCAGCATTGCCCTCGGCAGCCTGCAGCACCTGGTTGAGCACCGGCAGGCACAGCAGCTGGTCAAGGCCTCCAATAAACGGACTCGAGCCGTCGCCGCCGTAGGCCAGCGACCAGCCGGCAACAATCCACAGCACACCAACCAGGCCAATGGCACCAAAGCACATAAGCATGGTGTTGATGACATTTTTGCGCCTAGACAGACCCCCATAGAAAAACGCCAGGCCCGGTGTCATTAAAAACACGAGCATGGTGCAGATGAGCATAAACGTTGTCGATCCCGTATCGTACATTCGTCCCCCTTGGTCGCATGAACGTTGTCGGCGCCCATAATGCGGCCGAGGGGCAACTGGTGTAGACCAGATACGGCGTTGTTAAACGCTGCGTTGTCGAATGGAAACGGTGCCGCAATCTTGGAAACGGCGCGGCAACGGGCGCGAAACGAACGGGAAATACGCGAGCAAGGAAGCCGTGAACGCGCCCGCCCCGCCTAGCGCCGGAACAGCTCGCGAGCTCGGTCGCGGAGATCGGTGGCCCGGATGACGCCCTCGTAGCGATTGATGCGCAAGCGCGGGAAGGCGTTAAAGAAGCGTAGGTCGCGGCGGCTGAGTGACACGCTCGGCACCGGACGGCTCATGCGCTTGCCGGTACGGAGACGGGTGAGCGACGGACGGGGCGCGCTCGGCGCGGCATCGGCCACGCGGCGGGC
>UQZL01000040.1 GCA_900545605.1 uncultured Collinsella sp. | reverse complement strand
GTCCCTCCGGCCGGGACCGGGCTTGGTTTTGAAAACGTCCTCGACCAATGAATCGCCCCCGTTCTGCTCCTTCGGAGCTACGAACGGGGGCGATTCTGGCCTGCGGAATGTTTTCAAAACCAAGCCCGGTCCCGGCCTACGGTGACGTTGCTGGTGGTTCTTGGGCATCGCTTGCTGGCGGGGTTCCTTGTCTGAGTTGGACTTGGTTGGTGGGGTTACTGATCCCGGTCGCCGTCCCGCCCCAGCATCGATTTCAGCTTCTCAAAGCTCTCCTCGCTCAGGCAATGCTCCATGTGGCAGCCCTCTTGCGACGCGACCTCAGCCGAAACACCCGCGTCCTCTAGCAGCCCCACGAAAAAGCAGTGACGCTCCCACATTTGACGAGCGACCTCCAGCCCCCGCTTTGTCAGGTGAACATCTCGTTTGCCCATTTCGACATAGCCGTTGCTTTCCAACGTCGCCATGGCCTTGGAAACGCTCGCCTTAGTTACGCCGAGGTACTCCGCAACGTCAATCGAGCGCACGATGCCCTGACGTTCCGACAGAACGTAGATCGATTCGAGATAGTCTTCTCCGGATTCACGTAGGGCCATGGGCCGCCTTTCGCGATGATTGCTAGTTAGCCTTTGGATACTTTCCACGGCTAACTTTACCGCAAAAGTTGCCCATGTCTTACTACTTTGTCTAAAAGTTAGCCGTGTTTCACAAAACGTGCGGGACGAAAACAAAATGGGGACGCCCCACAAGGAGTGTCCCCAGGCGCCGGGTGCCGACCCGCAGTTACATCAATCCAAAGTGCTTCGCAGCGTTGTAGATGCCGTCGTCGTCCACGGCGGTCGTTACGTAGGTCGCGGCGGCCTTCACGGTCTCCTGCGCGTTGCCCATGGCCACGCTCGTGCCCACGGCAGAAAACATTGACAGGTCATTCTCGCCGTCGCCAAAGGCAATCGCCTCGCTCGCGTCGATACCAAGCCGCTCGAGCGTCGCCGCCACGCCCAGGTCCTTGCCGCCGTTAGCGGGAATAATGTCGCAGAACAGGTCGCACCAGCGCGTGGTGAGCGAATGCGACACGGCGTCGGTCACGATATGCTCGTCGGCCGGGTCCACAAAGGCGCAAAACTGGTAGACCGGTGCGTCAAAGGCGTGCTCAAACGGCTCCTCGTGGTAGACGATTCCCGCGTTGCTGCCAGCCGTCACCACGCGCTCGGACAGGCGGTTCACAAACGAGTTCTCGCCCTGCATGCACAGCGAGTCGTAGCGCCCCTGCGCCACCTGGTCCACAATCACCGCGACGTCGTCCGAATCGATCGGGCAGCTGCGGTAAACCCCCTCGGCATCAAAGCAGTGCTGGCCCGAAAGCGTAATGTACGCATCCCAGCCCAGGTCGAACAGCCAGTCCGGCATCTGGTAGGTCGGACGGCCCGTGGCGATCACGCACGCAATCCCCTGCTCGTGAAAGCTGTCGAGCACCTGCTGCGCCGACGCCGGAATCCGGTGGGTCTTAAAGCTCAGCAGCGTGCCGTCGATATCGAAAAACGCGGCTTTGATCATTCTCGCCTACTCCTCGCCCTCGAGCTTTTCGCTCGCCTCGAGCCACGCCATCTCCAGCTCGTCCATGGCAGCGTGAGCCTCGTCGATCTTTGCCTGCTGCTCGCCGAGCGCCGTGTAGTTGGTGGGATCGACTTGGGCCATTGCTGCCTCGGCCTCCTCAACGCGGGCGCGCTGCGTCTCCATCTTGCGCTCGAGCGAGCCCACCTCGCGGCGGAGCTTTTGGCGTTCGGCGTTGGAAAGGCCATTGGGCTGGCCGCTCGACTTGGGCTTTTCGGACGCAGCTGCCGCGGCGCCGGTGTCGAACGTGCCGGTCTTGGCGCTCGGTGCGCCCACGGGCTCGCCCTCGGCGGTGGCGTTGCACAGGCGCAGGTACTGGTCCACGCCGCCGGGCATATGCGTAAGATGGCCATCGAGCAGTGCCCACTGCTGGTCGGTCACGCGCTCCATGAGGAAGCGGTCGTGCGTCACCAGAATCAGCGTGCCCGGCCAGCCGTCGAGCAGGTCCTCGACAATCGCCAGCATATCGGTATCCAGATCGTTGCCCGGCTCGTCCAGGATGAGCACGTTAGGCTCGTCCAGGATCGTCAGCAGCAGCGACAGGCGACGGCGTTGCCCGCCCGAAAGGTCACCGATGCGGCTCCAGAGCTGCTGCGTCGTAAAGCCCAGACGCTCGCAGAGCTTCTCGGGCGAGGTCTCCTTGCCGTCGATGACGTAATACTTCTTATAGTTGCTGAGCACCTCGCGGATCGTGTCGCCCATGTAGGGCTCGAGCTCCTCGAGCTGCTGCGATAGCACGCCAAAACGCACCGTCTGGCCGATCTTTACACGACCGCGCAGGGGCGCAATCTTGCCCTGAATCACGTCAAGCAGTGTGGATTTGCCGGCGCCGTTCTCGCCCAACAGGCCATAGCGGTCGCCCGCACCGATGAGCCAGGTCACGTCGGAGAGCACCTGCTTGGGCGCGCCATCGGTATCCGCATAGCCGGCATCCACGTCGATGACATCGATAACCTGCTTGCCCAGACGGCTCACCGCCAGGCGCTTAAGCTCCAGCTCGTCGCGCACGGGCGGCACGTCGGCGATGAGCTCGCGAGCGGCGTCCACGCGAAACTTGGGCTTGGTGGAGCGGGCCTGGGCGCCGCGACTCAGCCACGCAAGCTCCTTGCGCGCCATGTTGCGACGGCGTTCCTCGGTGACGGCGGCCATGCGGTCGCGCTCCACGCGCTGCAGGATGTATGCCGAGTAGCCGCCCTCGAAGGGATCGACCTGGCCGTCGTGGACCTCCCACATGCTGTTGCAGACCTCGTCCAAGAACCAGCGATCGTGCGTGACCACGAGCATCGCGCCCTGACCGCGCTGCCAGCGAGCCTTTAAGTGACGCGCGAGCCAGTTGATGGTACGCATGTCCAGGTGGTTGGTGGGCTCGTCGAGCATGAGCACGTCGTAGTCGCCGATTAGCAGGCGCGCGAGGTCCACGCGACGGCGCTGGCCGCCCGAAAGCTCGCCCACCGTGCCCTCCCAGGGCACATCGCTAATAAGGCCGGCCAGAATCTGGCGCGTACGCGGGCTCGAGGCCCACTCGTATTCGGGCGTGTCACCGACGACGGCATGATGCACGGTGTCGGTATCGACCAGGTTATCCTTTTGGCCGAGCAATCCAATCGTCGTGCCGCGGCGGTGCGTCACGCGTCCGTCATCGGGCTCCAGCGTGCCGGCGAGCACGCTCAGCAGCGTCGACTTGCCGTCGCCGTTTTTGCCGACAATACCAATACGGTCGCCCTCGCCCACGCCGAGCGTCACGCTATCGAAAATATGCTTGGTGGGAAACTCTAGGCTGACGGAATCGCATCCCAAAAGAATCGCCATATGCCCTGCTCCTTCGTAGAAATTCAACGTTGTCCATGATAGCAGCGAGCACCACCCCAAACCACCACGAAGGTGCCTGTCCCCTTTGTGGTGGTCGGTCTGGCGGCGACACAAAAAGGCGGGCCATCTCCCAAAAGAGATGACCCGCCTCTCCAATCAGTCCCGTGGCGACCGTGGCCGCCGCGGGCCTCAAGCATGTCCCGGACTAGGAGAACATGCCGGTGAGGTAATCATTCAGCCGCTTATCCTTGGGCCGTTGGAAAATCTCGTCGGTCTCGTCGTACTCGACCATATCGCCCATGTAGAAGAACGCCGTGCGGTTGGACACGCGCGACGCCTGCTCCATGTTGTGCGTCACGATAACGATGGCGCGCTCGGCGACGATCGACGACATAAGGTCCTCGATCGCCAGCGTCGAGATGGGGTCGAGCGCCGAGCAGGGCTCGTCGAACAGGATGACGTCGGGGTTGAGCGCCAGCGTGCGCGCGATGCACAGGCGCTGCTGCTGACCGCCTGAAAGCGCATAGGCGCTCTTGTCGAGCTTGTCCTTGACCTCGTCCCACAGCGCCGCGCCGCGCAGGCTCTCCTCGACCATGCGGTCGAGCTCGTCGCGGTCGGTGATACCGTGGCGCTTGGGCGCAAACGTAATGTTGTCACGGATGGACTTGCGGAACGGGTTGGGCTGCTGGAACACCATGCCAATGGAACGACGCAGCTCGTACGTGTTCTCGGTCCTGGTGTTCACGTTGCGCCCGCGGTAGTTGATCTCGCCCTCCACGCGGCAGCCGCGAATCTCGCGATTCATCAGGTTAAGGCTGCGCAAAAAGGTCGACTTACCGCAGCCCGAAGGCCCGATGAGCGCCGTGATCTCGCCCTTGTGGAAGTCGAGCGACGTATCGTGCAGCGCATGATGGTCGCCATAGTACACGTTGACGTCCTTGGTGGAGAGCACGACCTCGTCGCTCACGGCCTTGCCGCTTATGCGAGCATGCTTCTCGCTCTCCCCCACACTCGACAGAAAGTCCTGGGTCTCGGACGTGGCCGCCTCTGTTGCGGGCGTTGCATTCATCTCGCTCATTCGGCCGTCATCCTCCTTGCCAGTTGCTTGCCCACGATACGGGCGATTACGTTAAACAGCAGCACGCAAATCATAAGCAGCGCCGCAGTGCCCCAAACGATCTGCTGCGCCTCGGGGCTGCCCTCGCCGTAAATCTTGTAGATGTGCACGGCGAGCGACTCACCGGGGCGGAACACGTTCCACGCGCAGGTGGGGCTCGACAGGTTAAAGCTCAAGAAGTTGAGGCGGACTGGCGAGCTCATGCCCGAGGTGAAGAGCAGCGCTGCAGCCTCGCCAAAGACGCGGCCGGCCGAAAGCACGATGCCGGTCACGATGGCGGGCATGGCCTCGGGAATCAGGATGTGCAGTGTGGCCTCCCAGCGGGTGAGGCCCATGGCCAGGCACGCATCGCGCTGGGCCTGCGGCACGTCCTCGAGCGCCTGCTGAATCACGCGCACCAGGATGGGGATGTTGAACATGGTGAGCGCGACGGCGCCGGAGATAATGGAGTACTTCCAGCCCAACTGCACCGAGAACACCAGGAAGCCGAACATGCCGACGACGATGGAAGGCAGCGAGGACAGCGTCTCGATGGCGGTAGAGGCGATGTCGCGGATAGGGCCGTTCGGCGCGTACTCAACCAGGAAGACCGCTCCGCCCAGACTGATGGGCACCGAGATAATCAGGGTGATCAGTAGCAGATAGAACGAGTCGAACAGCTGATAGAGTACGCCGCCCTGGGTTCCGTTGGCACGCGCGGGCTGCGTGAGGAAGCCCGGCTTAAGCAGCGTCGAAATACCCTCGAACAGGATGTAGGCCACCATGGAGATGACGATGAGCATGACGATGGCGGCGATCGCCGTCAGCACGCCCGTGGCGATGCGGTCCTGCTTTTGGACACGCCCGAGTCTCGCCTCGTCGATGTGGATGCGCGTGCTAGCCACGAGCCTTCGCCCCCTTGCGGCCTATAAGGTGGATGATCAGGATGAAGATGAGGCTCATGCCCATCAGCAGCAGACCGAGCGCCCACAAAACATCGTCCTGGGCCGAGCCCTCGGCATAGACCGCCATGGACGTGGTGAGCGTGGTCGTGATTGTCGAAGCCGGCGACAGCAGCGACGTCGGCATGGCCTCGATGCCGCCGATAACCATGCGTACGGCAAGCGTCTCGCCAAAGGCGCGGGTCATGCCAAGGATGACCGCGGTCATGAGCGACGGCATGGCGGACTTGAGCACCACGTGCCAGATGGTCTGCCAGCGGGTGTAGCCCAGTGCGAGCGAACCCTGACGGTAGCTATCGGGAACAGCGCGCAGGCCGTCGACCGAAAGCGTGGTCATGGTCGGCAGTATCATGACGGCCAGCACGATGGCGCCAGGCAGGATGCCCAGACCCGTGCTCACGTGGAAGACACTCTTCATAAGGCCGACGACCACGTGGAAGCCGATCAGACCAAAGACGACCGAAGGGATGCCAGTCAAAAGCTCAATGAGCGGCTGGAAGACCTTGGAGCCAAACTTAGGCTGGATCTCGACCGCGAAGATGGCAGAGCCGATGGCGATGGGCAGCGCAATGAGCGTGGAGAGCACCATGACCGCAAACGAGGTGACGATCAGGGGCAGGGCGCCGGTATAGGGCAGGCCGTTTTCGGCCGTGTTGGCCAGGTCCCACTTGGTACCGGTGAAAAACTCGACGACCGAGACGCCGTCCTTAACGAAAGCCGAGAGGCCCTTTTGAGCGACCATGAAGATGAGCGCGGCAACAACAAGCGTCACGAGCGCTACGCACGCGCCCGTGACGCCCAGGCCCAGGTTCTCAAGGTCGCGCTTTGGCAGCTGTTTTGCCATTGCAAACCTTTCCGGGGGCGATTACTTATTTAGCGGAAACCTTGCCGCTGGCGTCCTTGACGACCTTCATGGCAGAGACGGGGATGAAGCCCTGCTCCTCGACGAGCTTGCCCTGGACATCGTCGGAAAGCATGAAGTCGAGGAAAGCCTTGGTGGCATCGTCGGCGTCCTTGGAGCAGTACATGTGCTCGGTAGCCCAGATCTTGAAGGAGTCGTCGGTGACGTTCTCGCTCTTGGGCTCGACGCCCTCGACCTTGATGGCGTTGAACTTGGAATCATCGAAGTGCGAGAAGTCGAGGTAGGAGATGGCGTTGTCGGTGCTGGCGATCTGAGTCTGGACGTCGCCGGACTTATCGAGCTCGGCGTCGCCCTTAAAGTCGACAGCCTCGTCGCCAAAGACGGCAGCCTCGAAGGTGGCGCGGGTACCGGAGCCAGCCTTGCGGTTGAGGACGACGATGGTGGCATCGTCGCCGCCGACCTCCTTCCAGTTGGTGATCTGGCCGGAGAAGATGCCCTTGAGCTGCTCGAGGGACAGGTCGTCGACCTTGACGTTCTTGGAGACGACGGGACCCATGCCCACGACGGCGACCTCGTGGTCGACGAGGTTCTTGACCTGGTCGGCCTCGAGCTTGGTCTCGGCGAAGACGTCGGAGTTACCGATGGTGACGGTGCCGGCGGCCACAGCGGTCAGGCCCTTGCCCGAACCGTTGCCCGAACCGGAGATGGAGACGTCGGGGTTGGCGTCCATGAACTTCTCGGCAGCAGCCTCGACGAGGGCCTGGAACGAGGAGGCGCCGTCGTAGGTCACCTCGCCGGAGACGGACTCGGCAGCGGCAGCGGCGCTACCCTTGTCGGCGGCGTCGGAAGTGTTGGAGCCACCGCAACCAACAAGGCCGAGACCGACGATGCTGGCAAGACCACCAGCGAGGCCGAGGAACTGACGACGAGAATAAGCCTGATCGAGCATGATCTTCCTTTCATACATGCGACTCGCGGGCACCCTGCCCGCTTTGCTGTTTGGAAAGATACGACCTCGATCGAACGGCAGCCGCGCCAGCTGCGGTTTCTTACGGGCATCTGATAGACCCTTACCGCAAGCGCGGCTCAGCCTTTACAAACGAATAACAATCCCGGCATTTAGCGTGGCGCGCCTTTTACACCGATAAAAAGAAGTTGCGGTGAAATAGTTCCTGTTTGGCTGCCAAGCAGCCGATTCTAGGAACTATTCCACCGCAACTTAGATTGGCAAAACGCCGTAACCTTAAAGCTCCAACTCGTTGAGCCTTAAGATCGCCACAATATAGATCTTGAGAGCCTGCTTGAGCTGATCCTCGTTGGCGCACTCGTTGGGACCGTGCATCTGGCCGCCCCATGCGGGCAGCTCAAGGCCGGTCTCCTCGGGACCAAACGACACGGCGCGGGCAAAGTTGCGCGCGTACGTGCCGCCGCCCATGGCGAAGGGCTCGGCATGCTTGCCCGTAAACTCGTTATAGGTGTCGATGAGCGCCTTCACGGCCGGGTCGTCGGCCGAAACCGAGAACGGCACCTTCGCGCGGCCCACGCGATACGTCACGCCAAAGCGGCCCACGAGCGGCTCAAGTTGCTCGCACATGGTATCGGCACTCGTGCTGTCGGGGAAACGCACGTCGATGACCTGCTCAATGTGGCCATCCACCACGCGGATGACGCCGGGATTGCACGTGAGTGGGCCAAACGCCGGGCTCGTCGCATCGATGCCCAGGCCGCGGCCATAGGCGTCCGCATGCACAAAGGCCAAAAACTTGACAAACTCGTGCTCGGCAGGCGTCAGCAGGCGCTCGTCGCGTGCACCAAACGCGTCCTCGGCCTCGCGCAGATACGACACGATCAGGCCGACGGCGTTGATGGTGCCCTCGGGCATCGAGGCATGACCGCCAATGCCGTGGGCAAAAATCTGCGCATGCCCGTTATCGAGCGTCGTGATCTCCAGGCGGTCGGCGTTCTCGACCGGCGCCGGCAGTTCATCGGCGGCAATCGCAAGTTCGCAGATGGACTGCGACGGGATAGCGTTGCTCGCCTCGGCACCACTCCAGGACACAATGCGCCCGCCATCGATCTTGGGGCTCACGAACGTCGCCCCAAACTGGCCCTTCTCGGCATTGCAGACCGGGAACTCGGCATCGGGCGTAAACAGAAAGTCGGGGTTCGCGTGGTTCTCCAGATAATGGTGAACGTCGGACATGCCCACTTCCTCATCGCAGCCCAGTAGCGCGCGGAAGGTATAGCGCGGGGTAATGCCGTGCTTGAGCAGATAGGCGCCGGCGTAGAGCGACAGCACCGCCGGGCCCTTGTCGTCGATCACGCCGCGGCCGAGCAGCCAGCCCTCGCGACGCTCCATCGCAAACGGGTCGGTGTTCCAACCAGGACCGGCGGGCACCACATCCACATGGCAGATCGTCGCAAGCTGCTTGTCGCCGCGACCAGGGATATCGGCAATGCCAACGTAGCCCTCGTCGTCGCTCGTCTGGTAGCCGAGCTTCTGCGCGATGCCGAGCGCGCAATCGAGCGCATCACGGACCGGGCGGCCAAACGGCGCACCGGGCTCCGCATTGGCAGCAACGGCCACGGACGGATAGCTCACCAGCTGCTCGATATCGGCGACGACATCTTCCCAGACCTCGTCGACATACTCAGCGACGCTCTGCTCCACCTGATTCATGGAAGACCTCCTTAGCAATGAGCGACGGGCACGCCCGCCCCTCACATTACGTCATTAGATAGCGAAAAGTTTAGCAAGCTCGGCCACCGAGTGCACCACTGCATCGGCACCCGCCGCCTCATGCTCGCCCGGCGCCGCCGCGCCCGAATAGATGCCGATGCACGGCACGCCCATCGCGTGCGCGCCCTCCACGTCGTTAAAGCGGTCGCCAATCATCACGGCCTCGTCGGCAGTCGCGCCAAGCGCCGCCAGGGCGTCGCGGACCGAATCGGCCTTGGTCTCGCGTCCCTGCGGCGGATTCATGCCAACCACCGCCTCAAACTGAGAAAGCCCCAGCTCATGCACCATGTCGATACACTTTGCCTCCATGCGAGACGTCGCCACGGCCATGCGATGACCCTGCGCCGCCAAGCCGTCGAGCAACTCGGGGATTCCATCGAACACAGGGTACTCTTCCGGTCCCAGCTCATCAAAAAAGGCACGGTACTCGTCGGCCACCACAAGCGACTCCTCGCGCGAGAAGCCGTAAAAGTCGTGAAAGCTCTTCCACAGGGGCGGCCCGATCATGCGACGCAGGTCACCCATCTGCGCCTCCGAAAACCCGCGCGCGGCCAACGTTTTGCGTGTCGAGGTCATCACCGCCCGACCCGTATCTGCCACCGTGCCATCGAAATCAAACAGCACGACCGGCCGCTTGCCTATCTCCAGCGCCTCCATCGGTATCCCTCTTCCCCAGTTGATGATTTCCACACCGACACTTCAAACTGTTGACTATTCAACAATTGAACCTAGCAATGTAGAGCAACTCCACTATACTTGTCGCACTTTGCTCTCAGAAGGCGGCGCCGTCGCGCCCCAACGAAAGGTGCAATTATGTCTTTTGCCATCATAACCGACTCCACGTCGGACATCTCCCCCGCCCGCGCCCAAGAGCTCGGCATTTACGTGATTCCGCTGCATGTGATTATCGAGGGCGAGGACCTGCTCGACCAGGTGCAGATTACTGCCGAGGAATACGTCGCGCGCATGGCCGGCTCCGAGCAGCTGCCGCACACCTCGCAGCCGAGCGCCGGCGAGTTCAAGGCGCTGTTTGACCGCGTGCGCGCCGATGGCCACGACAGCGCGATCTTTATCTCGCTGTGCAGCGAGTGGTCCGCCTGCTATTCCAACGCATGCCTGGTCGCCGAGACCCACGAGCTCGACGTGCGCTGCATCGATTCGCGCACCGGCTCGGGCGCCGAGGGTCTGCTGGTGGAGTACGCGCTTGCCATGCGCGAGGACGGCCGCAGCTTGGACGAGACCGAGGCGCAGATCCGCGCGACGTTGCCCGACGCCCACCTGCTGCTGATTCCCCGAACGCTCGAGAACCTGGTCAAAAACGGCCGCGCCCCCAAGCTCGCCGGTCAGCTGACGCAGATGCTCAACATTCGCCTGGCCGTTTCGCCAGAGTGGCAGTCGGGCGAGATCAAGGCCATCAAAAAGGGCCGCGGCGCCAAGCGCATCGTCGCCAACACCATGGCAGACTGCCTCGCGTTTTTGGACGAGCACCCGGGCTCAAGCGTGCGCGTGCTCACGACCGGCGCCGCCGAGGAGCAGGAACTTGTCAACGAGGCGCTCGCGGGCCAGGACTACGTAGACGCCGGCGCCGGCACCATCGGCTGCACCATCGCAACCCACGTGGGCGTGGACGCCATCGCCATCAGCTACTGCCCCCGCTACCAGCCCGTTCACTAGAGGCACCTTTACCACTTGCGGTGGAATAGGGACTGTTTTTTGGCTTATCAGCCGCAAATCAATCCCTATTCCACCGCAACTTTTTTGCTGCGCCATCCGCATACAAGATATTGCTGGCAATCGGCGCGTTCCCAGCTGTACGGGGAGCTCTAATTGGCCCCCGACGATACCCAGTGGGAAAAAACGGCAAATATGAGTACTGTCACAATTTTAGTAACAGCAAAATTTCGCTGAAATTGCCCACTTCCACCGATTTTCAAGCTCCATAAAGCACCGAATCGTCGTATTTAGGGGGTTGATATATGCAATCGCAGCCAATTGGTCTTAAATACTTTCCAAATGATATGATTCTATCCTAGCAACAGTACTCATATTTGCCATTTTTTGACCACGGGGTCTCCTGGTGGCTTGACCCCCACGCCTCCAGCCCATCTCATGACCGCTAAAGCCATTTAAGACCAGCAGCCACACGTTCCGGCGCGGGCCAGGCACCGTTCACGGAGCGACAACCCACCGTTGCCGAACCAAAATCGATGTCGAGTATCCCAAAAAAACGAAATGCCGTACTCTCATCTCAATAAACTCCTTTAAGACGAGAGTACGGCATTCGAATGTCCAAGCCTTTACATCAATACGCCCTCTTTGGGACCGCACAATTTAAATACGATCAGACGATCGCGCACACCTCGGACCCACACCGACAAATCGTCATTTGCAACAACGGTTCAGACGTACGCTACGCCACACTTGAAGAGTGGGAAGAAGCTGGCGCTTTGTTCGATGAACGAGCGCGAATCGAGGGCATCGTCACCAGCGCGAGCCCAGCACGTGACAAACTCGAGCTCTTTCGCAGTCTCTTTACCGGACGTAAAGATGTTTACGCTCATGGATATCGCAGAAAAGACGGAGGTATCGGCTATACGCCCGCTTGCGCAAACGAGTGGAAGTCGGGAATTTGCCCCAAAGCAGCCCATCAAAGAGTCAAATGCGCAGAATGCGGCAATCGCATCTTCCCCGAATTAAGCGATGCCGCAATCATTGCTCACTTTAAAGGCAACGATGACCGATTCCGTGACGTCCTCGGGCAATATGTGCTCGACAGGAACTGCAACACGAAAGCTCTCGTCATCGATTTTGACAAAGCGGACTGGAAAGAGGCAACAAATGCCGTACGGCTTGTTGCAAAACGACGGGGCATTAACGCCGCCGTTGAGCGCTCAAGGTCCGGCAACGGCGCACACATCTGGTTTTTCTTCCTCGAGCCAATCGACGCAAAGGCTGCCAGAGAGTTTGGAAGTTACCTCATAACCGAAGCCGCGGCGCTTAATAAAACAATCACGTTCGAGGCCTTTGATCGAATGCTCCCCGCTCAGGTCACTATCCCCGATGGAGGCTTTGGAAACCTCATCGCACTTCCCTTTCAAGGCAAGGCACAACGTGAAGGAAACAGCGTATTTGTAGACGAGCAATTCGAGCCCTTTCCCGACCAATGGCTCTACCTGTCCCAAATCCAGCTGATTCCGCGCTCGACGGTGCATAATTTGATCGAGGCAACTGGAAACAACCCACACGGGCTAGCAACAGTTGCGGTGGCAAACAAAACCAAACGATATGCCCAAAAACCACGAAAGCGGCTACCGCTCACATCGCGAGACTTTCCCTCATCGCTGCCCGTCACACAAGCCGATATGCTGTACACCCCCGAGAAGTCTCTGAGTCCAGCGGCTCAAATGGAAATCCGCGGGCTCGCAACATTCGCCAACCCGGAATTCTTCCGCGCGCAATCTATGCATCAATCAGTATTCGGTAAACCGCGGCTCATAGACCTCAGTGAGCTTAGAGGCGGCTGCGTCGCGATTCCCAGAGGCTGCAAAACCAAGCTTGAGCAGCTGCTCCAAGAAACCGGCGTTACTGCCCACTATTTAGACGAACGCCAATCCGATAATCAAATTGTGATGACATTTAAAGGCGCCCTTCGCCCTGAACAGCAAATCGCCGCTGACCAGATGCTCTCGTACGAAGATGGAATCATGTCCGCGCCGACGGGCTTCGGTAAAACCGTCATCGGGGCTTATCTTATTGCCGCCATTGGTCTTCCAACGCTCGTCATCGTTCCCAAGACTGCACTCATAACCCAATGGAAATCCCAGCTCGAGCGATTTATCGACATTACGGACAACAGAGAACCCGTCCGAACCCCAAAAGGACGAATCAGCAAGAGGCAGCCTCCGATCATCGGGCAAATTGGAGGAGGCAAGACCGCCGTAAGTGGCCTCATCGACGTCGCTTCATTTCAATCGCTGTCTGGCAAAGACCGCCAAACCGGAGAGCCAATAGTTAAGGACCTTGTTCGCAATTACGGCCTCATTATCTGCGACGAATGCCACCATGCCGCCGCGCCGCAGCTCGAGCTTGTTCTCAAGTCTGCCCCGGCCAAATACGTATACGGCCTTTCCGCAACGCCCGAGCGCTCCGACGGTCTTACGCGGGCACTCTCCATGCTCTGCGGACCGCTTCGCTATGTCATCGATCCAAAAACGCAAGCGATCCAGCAGGGCATCCAGCGCATCGTACGGCCTCGTTTTACCGGAATTCGACTACCGGCCTACGAGCCCGGTGCAAGCTTCAATCAGATTCTCGACCTTCTGTGCGCGCATACGGCAAGAAATGAATTAATTGTCGACGATGCCCTCGAAGCCGCATCAAGCGGTCGACACCCACTTGTGCTTTCAAAAAGGAAAAAGCATGCCGAGGAGCTTTGCAGGCTCCTTCGCGACCGCGGACACGAGCCCATCCTCTTAACCGGGGAAATCGATGCTAAAGAGAGGAAAGCGATATTGAGCAAGCTTCCCGGCTTTGAGCACGAGCACAGAATCATTGTTGCCACCGAAAGCCTCCTGAGCGAGGGGTTCGACCTTGCATATCTCGACAACTTGTTTATTGCGACGCCGATAGCCTGGGATGGCAGCGTAACGCAACAGGCAGGCAGGCTGCATAGAAACTACGACGGCAAACAGCGGGTTGAGATATTCGACTACGTCGACCTGTCGATACCCATGCTCGCCCGCATGTACCAGAAGAGACTCAAGACGTACGCCAAGCTTGGGTACGAAGTCTACGTGACCGGAGGCAGCGAGCAGCCCGATCAAAACATTCTCATAGAGCCGGCGAATGCCGTAGAGACATTGGTTGAAGACATCGTCGACGCCGCCAAGAGCATCTTCATTGCCGCGCCCTACGTATCTGCCGCCTGCCTTGCAAAGCTCGGCGATGCAATCAAAGGCGCCGCTGCCCGAGGGATTGCCCTTGAGATTTACCTTGCCTCGACTCCGCGTGAAGATGCAAAAGAGACTTTGGCCGAAATGAACGTCGAGTATGCCATCAGAGCAGAAGGACGTTTGTGTGCAGCGATAATTGACGAAGAAACTGTCTGGTACGGAACGATCCCGCTGCTAGCTTTCCCAAAGAACGAAGACTGCAGCATCAGGTTCAAAAACAGCGAGATCGCAGCGGAGCTCTTAGACGAAGTCAGCCACAAGGGAAAGCCAGATGCCGCGTCAACAGACGCAACATCTCCATCACTTGCGGTGAAATAGGGACTGTTTTTGGCTTATAAGCCGCAAATCAATCCCTATTTCACCGCAACTTAGAAGTGAGTGGCTAGCTCAGTGGGCCCTGAAATAACTCTTGATGCGAACCCATTCTTACCAGTCGAATCACCGGATTGGTTTTATGCGGCAGGTAGAGAACGACCACGTCGACCAGGCCATCGGAAAGATGAAAATCGATGTGACCGTTGTAATTGCCGCCCGGGTTGGAGAGCTCGTGGGCACCGTACTCTGCCGGAAGCACGCCGTGTGCCGCAAGCTCGGCAACTGCCGCCTTAAACTCGGTTTTTAGCTGCGGGTGGCTCTGCATCGCTCGCTTATAGTCGGCCTTAAACTGAGCCTCGACCTTAATTTCAAACATCGTCTAATCCTCATCGAGGAACGACATCAACTCATCAACGTTATCGAATGACGGGCTGTCGTCTGGCAGAATCCCCAGCTCACGAGCCTCGGCGATCACCATAGCGCGCCTCGTCGCCTCGTTGGGTACCTCCGGCCGCCCCACAATCTCAAACGGAATCTTCCGCTGGTTCACAAGCTGCCGAACAGCAAGGTTGAGATACGAATTAAGGTTCAGGCCAACCGAATCTAAAAACTCAGTCGCCTGCTCCTTAAGCCCCTCCTCGATGCGGACCGTCGTGGGCTTAATCGTTGCAGTAGACATACGCGACCTCCTCGCCCTCGTCTTTTGCATCAGTATACCCAATAAAAATGGCAATCTGATGTTAGATAGCATCAGATTGCCATGCATATTCATGTCGCAGCGGCACGATTGCTCTACATCAGCCCGCTCAGGGCGACGTCGACCGCTTCGTTGAGGTCGTCGGTGATGTGCACCAGATCAGGATCGAGCGGGCTGATCATGCCGGCGCTCATCACCGGGCCGTTGAGCCAGTCGAATAGGCCCTGCCAGTACTCGCTGCCCACCAGCACGAGCGGCATGCGCTTGACCTTGTGCGTCTGCACCAGCGTGAGAACCTCGAACATCTCGTCGAGCGTGCCAAAGCCGCCGGGAAATACGATGGCGCCCGAGCTGTACTTAACGAACATGGTTTTGCGCACAAAGAAGTAGCGGAAGTCCATGCCGAGGTTCACGTATTTGTTGAGCCCCTGCTCGTGCGGAAGCTCGATACCCAGGCCGACCGACTTGCCGTTGGCGCTCGCCGCTCCCCTGTTGGCTGCCTCCATGACGCCGGGACCGCCGCCGGTGATAACCGCCACGCCGCGCTGGGCGATTTTGCGCCCGACGGTACGCGCCGCCTTGTAGAGCTGATCGGTCTTGGGCGTGCGGGCACTGCCGAAGATGGTCACTGCGGGGCCAAGCTCGGCAAGCGCGCCGAAGCCATCGACAAACTCGGCCTGAATGCGCAGCACGCGCCAGGGATCGGCATGCAGCCAGTCAGTCGAATCTTCGGGCGCCAGCAGGTTGGCGTAGGTGTTGTCCTTGGGAATCATGGGGCCGCGCATGACCACGGGGCCGCGGCGGTACGTCTCGTCGTAGGCAGGCTCGCCCTCGACGTTCTCATTCTTAATCATGGGTACTCCTATCGAGAAAAAGAAAACGGGCGGGGTCGACGCCATGCGTCAAACACCCGCCCGAGCATCAACTATTCGGTATGGTACCCACGATGCATCAAGCACTTGCAAGCTATCGGTCAGCGGTCGCGCAGCCGGTGTCAGCGAATGCGACGACCGACTGGCGCTCGACCATTGCCGTTGTCCACGCTCTGCAAGCGTATCTGTCGCCCTTAGTAATCCACCGCCGCGGGGCTGTTCATCCAGTCGCTCACGAACGCACCGTAGCGGCCCTCGATAATGGCCTGGCGGGCACGCTGCATAAGGTTGAGCAGGTAGTAGATGTTGTGCATCGAAAGCAGAATGCCGCCGAGCATCTCCTTCTGCGTGACCATGTGACGGATGAGCGCACGGCTGTAACCGCCCGTGCACACCGGGCAGGTGCAGGTGGGATCGATGGGACCGTCGTCGTGCGCAAAGCGCGCGTTGCGGAAGTTGAGGCGACCCTCGCTGGAAAATGCCGTGCCCATGCGGCCGGTGCGCGTCGGCAGCACGCAGTCAAACATGTCGATGCCCACGCCCACGCCGCGCACGAGCGTCGTCGGGTTGCCGACGCCCATCAGGTAGCGCGGCTTGTGCTTGGGCATGTACTCGCTCACAAGCGGTGCCAGCGTCTCGAACATGGTCTCGTGGTCCTCGCCCACCGAGTAGCCACCAATGCCGTAGCCGGGGAAGTCACCGCATTCCTCCAGATGGCGCAGCGAGCGCAGGCGCAGGTCCAGATGCATGCCGCCCTGGACGATACCAAAGAGCGCCTGGTCATCGCGGGTGTGAGCCTTGTAGCAGCGCTCGGCCCACATGCTCGACAGCTCAACGGCGCGCTCGACGTAGGCGCGCGTCGCAGGATAGCCGGGGCACTGGTCGAGCTGCATGCAGATGTCGGAACCGAGCTTCATGGCGATTTCCATGTTGTCCTCGGGCGTCCAGAACACGTGGCGGCCGTCGTAGTCATTGACGATAAAGCGCACGCCCTCGTCGGTGAGCTTGACGGCATCGTTGTGGCTGAATACCTGGAAGCCGCCCGAGTCGGTGAGGATGGGGCCATGCCAGTTCATGAACTTGTGCAGTCCGCCCAGCTCGGCGATGGCGTCCTCGCCGGGACGCATGGACAGGTGGTAGGTGTTGGCGAGCACGATCTGGGCGCCGAGTTGCTTGACGGTCTCGGTGGGAATGCCCTTGACGTTTGCCTTGGTGCCCACGGGCATAAAGATCGGCGTCTCGATGTCGCCGTGCGGGGTGTGCAGCACGCCGGCGCGCGCGTGCGTCGTCGGGTCCTCGGCAATCAGGTCGAATTTAAAGAGGCTCTGGTCCATAAACTGGAACTCCTTGGTTGCGGTTCATACGCAAACCATTATACGGGTAACCCGCAAGAAGCACCGACTCGACAGAAACTGGTGCAAAGGGGTCATAGTCATTGGGGACGTTCTTAAATGACTAGTCGTCGGGGACAGTCTTCAGCGCCACCTTACAAAGGAGTGTCCCAATCTGCCGGCACTCAGGGACTGTCCCCAAGCGCCGGCAAGAGTGTCCCCTTCGACTAGTCATTTAAGAACGTCCCCAACGACTACATCCAACAGTCAAGGTAACGCCGATGCTCTGACAACATCAGCGAGCGGTCACCAGAGCGAACAAATTGGCATGAAAAGAGGACGGCATAGACCTTCTGGTCATG
>UQZL01000039.1 GCA_900545605.1 uncultured Collinsella sp. | reverse complement strand
CTTCGTTAAACGGGCGCTAGGGCGTCACCCTTACACCAACATTTTCGACGCGATCCCGGCGCTCAGGTCGCCGGTAAAGCTGCGGCAAAGTGCGAAAAGGCACCTCGCCGACCCTTCGCTTGCCGTTGCGCTGCTCGGAGCAAATCCGGAGTCATTGGCATCCGACCCGAAGACACTGGGGCTGCTCTTCGAATCCCTCGTCCTGCACGACCTTAAGGTCTATGCCGCCGCAAATGACTCATCGGTGTCCCACTACCACGACGCCGACGATCTCGAGGTCGATGCCGTTATACACAGGCGCGATGGAACTTGGATTGCCGTGGAAGTAAAACTCGGAAGCCCGCAGATCCCCGAGGCGTCTGCAAACCTGCTTCGACTCGAGCGCAAGCTGGTCGAACGCGGCGAGAGGCCTCCCGCGGCCAAACTCATCGTCATCGGGTTCGGCATGCCGGTCCACACAACGCCCGAGGGCATCATCGTTGCCCCCGTTGACACGCTCGCGCCCTAGCGCTGCGTTACATGTCCCGCGTCTTGCTCACTGGGCGAATTGGCTGCGGTAGAGCTCGGCGTAGAAGCCGCCTGCCGCTAGCAGCTCGTCGTGCGTGCCACGCTCGATAATCTGCCCGTCGCGCATGACTAGGATGCAATCGGCGTTACGGATCGTCGATAGGCGGTGCGCCACGACAAAGCTCGTGCGACCGGCCATGAGCTCGTCGAATGCCGCCTGCACCTGCAGCTCGGTACGTGTATCGATGCTCGACGTTGCCTCGTCCAGCAGCAGAATCGCCGGATCGGTGAGCATGACGCGCGCGATGCACAGCAGCTGTTTTTGACCCTGGCTAAACGTGCCGCCGTCCTCGCCGATCACCGTATCGTAGCCGCCTGGCAGCTGCACGATAAACTTGTGCGCGTGCGCGCGCTTGGCGGCCTCGACAATCTGCTCGCGCGTGGCATCGGGGCAACCGTAGGCAATGTTCTGGGCCACCGTGCCCTCGAACAGCCAGGTGTCCTGCAGCACCATGCCAAAGGCGCGGCGCAGGCTCTCACGCGTGTAGTCGCGCGAGGAATGCCCGTCGACCACGATGCGCCCGGCATCGATGTCGTAAAAGCGCAGCAGCAGGTTGATGAGCGTCGTCTTACCGCAGCCCGTGGGGCCAACGAGGGCAAACCGCATACCGGGCTTGGCGTCGATGCAGATGTCCTGCAGCAGCTTGCGGTCGGGCACGTAGCTAAAGTCCACATGCTCAAAGGCGACCTCACCCTGCGGGGCTGTGAGTTCAACGGCATCCGCGGCATCGGGCTCCTGCTCGCGTGCATCGAGCAGCGCAAACATGCGGCGCGCCGAGGCATAGGCCGTCTGGATCTGCGTGATGACGTTGGTGACCTCGTTGAACGGCTTGGTGTACTGGTTGGCGTAAGACAGGAAGATCTGCACACCGCCCACCGTGAGCGCCGCGGGCACGCCCGTAATCACGCCAACGCAGCCGATCACGGCCACCACGGCATAGATGATGTTGTTGATAAAGCGCGTGCCGGGGTTAGAGAGCGAACCCATAAACTGCGCGCGCTCACCCGCGGTGTAGAGCTCGGCGTTGAGGGCGTCGAAACGCTGCTGCGCGTTCGGTCCATAGGCGAAGGCGTCCACGAGCTTTTGCTCACCCACATACTCCTCGATATGGCCGCCCAGCTGGCCCTGAATGCGCTGCTGCGCTGTAAAGCTCTTGTTGGAGAGCTTGGCGATGGCGCCCGCCGCAAAGATGGAAAGAGGTGTGACAAGCACCACCACGAGCGTCATGGTCAGGTTGATGGAGAGCATAAACGCGAGCGTGCCCACGATAGTGATGACTCCAGTAAAGAGTTGCGTGAAGCCCTGCAGCAGGCCGTCGCCCACCTGGTCGACATCGTTGACCACACGGCTCATAAGGTCGCCGTGGGCATGGCTGTCGATAAAGCTGAGCGGCATGCGGCTGAGCTTGTCGCTCGCCTCCACGCGCATGTCGCGCACCGTCTCGTAGGACAGGCGGTTAACACAGTAGCCCTGCAGCCACTGGAACGCCGCAGCGCCCATCACGACAATCGCGAGCTTGGTGACAAGCGGCAGCAGCGCATCGAAGTCCACCTGTCCGGCGGCAACGATGAGATCGATGCCCTCGCCGACGAGGATGGGCGTATAGAGTTGCAGAATCACCGAGATGGCGGCACTCACAAACGACGCCGCAAACGAGATGCGGTGCGGACGGACGTAGCCCATCAGGCGGCGAGTCACCGCGCCCACGGGGTAGCGCTCGGGGTCGCCGGGCTGGCGCGGGCCGTCACCCAGATCGTTGAGGTTATCGCTACCGGACACATTGGCCGTCATCGTGGCGACCGAACCGGAAGAAGTGTACGGATTCATTTAGCAGCCCTCCTTTGCGCAGACGGATGCGGGGACGGTTGGGGCGGACGTGGGCGTCGTGCTCCCCTGCCGGCCCTCGAGCTCCTCGCGGCGCAGCTGCGACTGGCAAATCTCGCGATAGAGCTGGCAGCTTGCATACAACTCGTCATGCGTGCCCAGGCCCGCGACCGAACCGTGATCGAGTACGCAGATCATGTCGGCGTCGCGCACGGTCGAGACGCGCTGGCTCACGATAACGGTCGTCAGCGGCAGCCCGCCCTCGGCGGCACCGCGCACGCTGCGCTCGCGGATGGCGTGGCGAAGCGCCGCGTCGGTCTTAAAGTCGAGCGCCGAGGCGGAGTCGTCCATGATCAGGACCTGTGGCGAGCCCACCAGGGCGCGCGCGATGGTCAAGCGCTGGCGCTGACCGCCACTGAAGTTCTTGCCGCCCGCCTCGACCGGGGCGTCGAGCCCCTGCGGCTTGTTGCGCACGAACTCACTCGCCTGCGCCATCTCGAGCGCCGCCCAGAGCTCCTCGTCGGTTGCCGCCTCGTCGCGCCAGGTCAGGTTGCTGCGGATGGTGCCGCTCACCAGCGACGCGCGCTGCGGAACAGTCGCGACCACACGGCGCAACTGGTCGAGCGGCCAGGTGCGCACGTCGGCGCCCATCACGCTCACGCTGCCGGTGCCCGCATCGTACAGGCGCGGGATAAGCGAAACGAGTGTGGACTTACCACTGCCCGTACCGCCGATAATGCCGAGCGTCTTGCCCAGCGGGAGTTCCAGCGTCACATCGTTGACAGCATTGGCCGCGCCGGCGCCAAACGAGAAGCTCGCATGGCTCAAGCTCAGCGCGGGAACTGGAGCGACATTGCCCGGCTTGGACAGCGCGACCGGCTGGTTGCCCTCGTCGGTGATGCTCGGCGCGCAATTGAGCACCTCGTTGATACGTGACGCGCTGGCGCTCGCCTTGGTAAAGACCACGACCAGGTTGGCGACGTACACGATGGAGGTCAGGGTCTGCGTCATGTAGTTCACAAACGCCATGACCTGGCCCTGCGTAAGCTCGCCCACGCTGACCTGGATGCCGCCCACCCACAGGATGGCGCACACGCCCAGGTTCATCACCAAAAACGTGACGGGGTTGAGAATCGACGAGAGCTTGCCCACCGCGATGGCAGTATTGGCCTGGTCGTCGGCGGCCTGCGCAAAGCGCTCGCGCTCGTGATCTTCGCGCACGAAGGCGCGAACCACGCGGGCGCCCGAAAGGCCCTCGCGGCAGATAAGCGCGATGCGGTCGAGCTTTGCCTGCAGCTGCTTGTAGTACGGAATGCAGCGCGCCATGACAACCCAGAACACCAGGCCAATGGCGGGCGTGCAGATCAAAAAGATGATGCCGAGCTTAAGGTCGATGGCAAGGGCCGCGCACATGGAGCCCACCGCTAGAAAGGGCCAGCGGATGAGCATGCGCACGCCCAGCGCCACAGCGAGCTGGACCTGGTTAACGTCGTTGGTAATGCGCGTGATGAGCGACGGCGTGCCAAAGCGGTCGAGCTCGGCATAGCTCAGCTTGTTGATGTGCTGGTAGAGTGCGCCGCGAATGTCAGTACCCATGCCCTGCGAGGTGAGCGCCGCCATCTTCTGGCAAACAAGCGTAAACGAGATGCCGATTACAGCCATGGCGGCGAGCACCATGCCGTAGCGGACGACGGCACTCACGTCGTGCGCACCGATACCTTTATCGATCATCTGGGCAATCACCAGCGGCGTCAGCAGGTCAAAGATCACTTCAATCAACTTGCACGCAGGGCCAATCACCATATACCGGCGAAACTTACCACCAAAACGCCTGAGCAGCTCAATCATAAAAAGGCGCTCCCTATCATCATCTCAATTCAATCTGATTCATGATAGTACGGAGAACCCTGGAGATGCGTAAGCAACTCGTTACAGATGTAAGGGCAACGGTCACTAGCGCCCAAGGCACGTAGCAGCCGATGTTTTGGCAACGCCAGCGAGCGGCATAACGCCGGGGATTCAATTATCAGATAAATGTGACCCTTCAGGCGGTTTTGGTCGGCTACCCGCGGGTGCCGGCAGGGCGCTTGGTAGTCGAGCGATCCCGCAGGCGAAGCCGAGGACCAGCGAGACACCAAGCGCCCTGCCGGCACTCGCGGGTAGCCGCGGCACCAAAAAACGCCTGCGCACTCGATGGATTCGGATGCCCGACAGAGGCTCCTTATGGCTGCTTCCTTCCGGACCTGACCAGATTCGGAACATGTCGTCATCCGAACCCATCGAACGCGCTAGGCGCTCGATATATCTTACCCGCTCCCGCCCGATGGGGCAAGGTAGCTAATTTGGGACGGGGCTTTTTGACTACTTGGGCAATCAGATCGACAGGTAGTCAAATAAGCCCCGTCCCAAAAAGACTGGTCTGCTGCCGTGCCACAAAAGGGGCCTATCTACTACGTTTAGGCCGCAGGGGTCAACCATAGCCGGCTTTTTCGAAAATCGGCAAGCTTTCTACCTGCGGTTTTAATTTCACAAAATCCGGGATGGTCAAGGGCGCTCGGCTAAACGTAGTAGATGGCCGCATTTCATGGCGGACGGTCCGACCCAAGGCCCAAGGCGACCAGCCTCGGATAGCCATTCTCGAAGTTGCGGTGGAATAGTTCCTGTTTTTGCCGCCTGAGCCGCCAAACAGGAACTATTCCACCGCAACTTATAGGGAGTTGGGTTTTAGAGGCGGGCGAGGTCGTAGGCTTGGGCGGCTGCTTCACCGGCGCAGATGAGGTTGGTTGTGGCTTCCTGGGGGTCGAGCGCTTGGTCAAGAGGCATGGGCCTGCGGCAGACCGGCAGGACCAAGTCGATGCCCTGACCATACACCGCATCCAAATTATCCGCACGACCGCCCACGACGGCGACTACCGGCTTGCCATAGCGATTGGCACGGCGGGCCACGCCCACCGGCGCCTTGCCGGCAGCGGATTGCTCGTCCATGTTGCCCTCGCCTGTAATGACCAGGTCGACATCGCGCACGCGCTCGTCAAACCCAATCAGATCGAGCACCGTCTCCACGCCCGAACGCAACTCAGCACCGAGCGCCAGCAGCGCGGCGCCCAAGCCACCTGCCGCGCCCGCGCCAGGCACGCCGAGCACCGAGCCAAATGTCCGCACGCCCTCGGGCACGCGCAACAACCCCTGAGCCCGCACCCCGGTAATCGCCGCATCGAGCAGGCGGCCGTAGCCGACCATCCAACTGTCGTACCTGCCCAGCGCTTCGACATCGTCTGTCGGCAGGCCCTTTTGCCCGCCAAACACTGCAAGTGCCCCACGACGCCCCACGAGCGGGTTCTCGACATCAGAGAGCACGACGATACGCGCGCTATTCAGCGCCCGAAGCGCCGGTGCCAAATCGATACTCGCCACCTGCTCAAGCCCCGCGAGACCAGGGGCGACATCGCAGCCCTGATCATCGACCACACGCGCGCCCAGCGCCTGCAGCATGCCGGCGCCACCGTCGTTGGTGGCACTGCCGCCCAGACCAATATAGATAGTCTTTGCCCCAGCACGAACCGCTCGAAGCATGAGCTCGCCCACGCCATAGGTCGTAGCGGCCAACGCCGCCGGCTCTGTGCAAGGCGAATACCCAATACCCGCCGCCTCGGCCATCTCGATTACAGCCGACTCGTACTCGCCGTCCACCAGCATCCGGGCAGACACACAGTCGCCCAGAGGGCCTGCGACTTCACATGCCACGACCTCACCGCCGCACGCGGCAACGGCATCGAGCGTTCCCTCGCCGCCATCCGCCAGCGGCAGCGCGCTTACCTGGGCATCGGGCCACACGCGGCGCACACCTTCGGCAACGGCCTCCTCCGCCTGCGCGCTCGAAACGCTGCCCTTAAAGGAGTCGATCGCCAGCTGCACACGGCGGGGCCGGCGGCACGAGGCACCAAAATCGACCGCCCCAACGGCAGTATCTTCGACACCCGCAAGCGCCTCGGCGTGGGCGGTATGCGCCTCAAGATCGGCCCCACAACCGCAGCCAGCACCATCGGTGCCACGCAGCCCACTAAAATAACCGCTCAGCACCGCGCGGCACTCGTCTGCCAGCACGCCGGCGGTCACATTAAACCGATGATTCAGGCGCGAATCGGCATTGAGGTCGTATAGCGACCCCAGAGCGCCCGCTTTAGCATCGGCCGCGCCGTACACGCAGCGCCCCACGCGCGCGTTAACCATAAGCCCCGCGCACATGCAGCAGGGCTCGAGCGTCACGTAGACCGTACAATCGGAAAGACGCCAGCGTCCAAGCGACTGAGCGGCGGCGCACAGGGCCGAAAACTCGGCATGCGCCGAAGGATCCTGGTCGAGCTCGCGGCGATTATGCGCCCGCGCGACAATCTCGCCGTCGCGCACCACTACGGCTCCGATGGGCACCTCGCCCACCGCAGCGGCGGCGCGCGCCTCGGCCAGCGCCTCACGCATGAACTTCTCATCGATTTCGGTGATCGTCATCGTTCGCCTTCCCTGTTGCAAATCCAAAACGATGCTATCATTACGACTCACGGAGAGATGGCAGAGCGGTTGAATGCGGCGGTCTTGAAAACCGTTGAGCGCGAGAGCGTTCCGGGGGTTCGAATCCCCCTCTCTCCGCCACTCCTAGTGATGCACCGGTGTCATGGTCCGCTCAAACAGTGCATCGACCACATCGGCTATCTCAGGTCGACGCTCAAGATCGTGGCCCGATTCCCACCATATCGTGAAAAGTCGAATAATACCGCCGGCGACAAACTCAGACGTCGTCTCGAGTGACACGGGGGCCAGGGCATCCTCGGCAAGCACGTTCATCACACGCTCGCGGATGGAGCGGGCAATGCGGTCGCAAATAACGTTGGTCAACATGCCCGACATGCTGCTTGCCAAAATGTTATCCATGAGCCGCTCGTGCGCCAGAATCAAATCCATGGCATCGTCCAAAATCGCGTGCCGAAGCGCGCGCACGTCCTCGGCAGATACCGCGCCGGCCTCATCGGGCTGTTTTTGCGGCAAGCCCGACATGAGCTCATCGATATAAAAGGCAAAGTAATCGTTCTTGTCGCGAAAGTGCTTGTAGAACGTCGTGCGGCGAATCATGGCGCGGTCGCACAGCATGGCAACCGTCAGGTCCTCAAAACGATGCTCCTCGAGAAGCTCGGTAAAGGCATCGAACAGGGCGCGGTAGGTTTTCTTGATGCGAAGGTCCACTGGTATCGCCATCCTCAGGGCAAAGACAACACTCGTCAATCTGTCGCATATCTTACACCTGTACCTCGCGCGCTTTGCCCCGGTGCCAACCCCGCCGAAAACACAACGCTTACCGGAAAGTTCGGCACGACAAAACGTTGCGGGTATACTAGTAGCGTTATACCAACGGCAGCTGGCGCATGCCGCCGCGGCCATTCGAAACGGAGACATCATGCTTCCCGTCATCATCGGCATCGTTGTTGTCATTGTGATTGCCTGCGCCATCGCCGGCATCTACAACAACATGGTCACCAAGCGTAACCGCATCGATAACGCCTGGCAGAACATCGATACGCAGCTGCAGCGTCGCAACGACCTGATCCCCAACCTGGTCGAGACCGTCAAGGGCTACGCCAAGCACGAGCAGGAGACGCTCTCCGCCGTGATCAGCGCGCGTAACACCGCCGTCAAGGCCACCACGCCCGAAGCCAAGATGGAAGCCGACAACGTGCTGACCGGTGCGCTGCGTCAGCTCTTCGCCGTAGCCGAGGCCTATCCCGATCTTAAGGCAAACACCAACTTTACGCAGCTGCAGGCATCGCTCGAGGATACCGAGAACAAGATTAGCTATGCACGCCAGAGCTACAACGATTGCGTGCTCAGCTACAACAACGCCATTCAGACGTTCCCGGCTGTCATCTTTGCCGGCATCTTCCAGTTTAAGGAGCGCCAGGGCTTCGAGGCCGCCGAAGCAGCCCGCCAGGCCCCGACCGTCAAGTTCTAGTAGTTTGACAGCGCATCCTTAATCGGCCAAATGCATAAACCGCCCCGTCGAATGCATACTTCGACGGGGCGGTTTCCTTTTTCGCGAAGGTCCCCCTCTAAGCGTCGTGCATTTTTAGGAGTATTCAACATAACCAAGAGCTTCGGGCGCCACGATAAATGCCAAAGACCGCGAATATCCCTGCAAATCAAACGCTGCCAGCCCATAACCCCGCCCATCATTCGTAGAAAACATCGAGAACTCCCGATTTTTTGCCCGAGATCGGTATGCAGGGACCTTCGACTGCAGAATACTCGCAAAAATGCACGTCGCCACCGCCCCCCACATGGCGCGAAGCAAAGCAAAAGCGCAGCCTAAAAGGCCGCGCACCATCTTTATTCAGATTAATCATTGCCCGTTGTGACATCGCCGAACCCGCAGGGCAGAGAACAAGTTCCCTCCCGGCGCACTCCGCAGGACGCAAGAAGCCCTCGCCGCACGAAGTGCGCAGCGAGGGCTTCTTGCATGTCCGAGGACGCGCCGGGAGGGAACTTGTTCTCTGCCCGGATAGGTAAGACAAATTACGCGACGGTGTAAACCCAGTTGTGCTTGTCCTCGACAGCACCAGACTGGATACCAGTCAGGGTCTCGCGAAGCTTCTTCATCACAGGGCCGATCTCGGTGTATCCAGCCGGGAAGGTCACGGTCTCGTCGGCGCCGTAAACCTTGTTGTCGATTTCGCCAACCGGAGAGATGACGGCAGCGGTGCCGCACAGGCCACACTCCACAAAGGTGCCGGCCTTGACCTCGGCCCACTCGACGGGGCGCTGGTCAACGGTCATGCCCAGGTCCTGAGCAACCTGAACGAGCGAACGACGGGTGATAGAGGGCAGGATGGAGTCGGTGTGCGACTGCGGAACGACGAGCGTGCCATCCTCTTTCACGAACAGGACGTTGGCGCCACCGGTCTCCTCGACATAGGTGCGGGACTCGGAGTCGAGATACAGGTTCTCGGCATAGCCCTCGCGATGGGCCTCCATCGTGGGCTTAAGGGACATGGCGTAGTTCAGGCCGGCCTTGATGTTGCCGGTGCCGTGCGGTGCAGCACGGTCATACTCGGAAACGCGCAGCTTGACGGGCTTGAGGCCGCCCTTAAAGTACGGACCGACCGGGGTCACGAGAATGCGGAACGTGTACTCAGGAGCGGGAGCCACGCCGATCACGTCACCGGAGCCGATCATAAACGGACGCACGTACAGGGTCGCGCCGGAACCGAAGGGCGGAACCCAGGCGGCGTTGGCAGAAACGACCTGCTTGACGGCCTCAACGAACTTGTCCTTGGGAAACGGGGGCATCTCGAGGCGCTGGGCAGAGTTATACATACGCTCAGCGTTCATGTCGGGACGGAAGCAGACGATGCTGCCGTCCTCGGCGGTGTAGGCCTTCAGGCCCTCAAAGACCTCCTGGCAGTAATGGAAGATACCGCCGCACTCGGAGACATGCAGGGTGTGGTCGGTGGTCAGGCCGCCCTCGTCCCACTCGCCATCCTTCCAATGAGCCTCGTAGCTGTAATCGGTCTTCATGTAGCCAAAGCCGAGGCTACCCCAATCGATATCCTTCTTCTCGACAGTCATATGTCGCTCCTTACATACACAGTTGCATACTCGCGAACCCGCACGCAAGGACCGAGGCCGACCGCGTCGCAACGTCGCACGCCCGGAGCGTAGAGCCGGACGGGACACGCGAGCAGCATCAAAGCCGATGGCACGTCGATTCGCATGCACGAGATTGTACTCCCCGCACGCGTCTGATAAAACGCTTTTCTTTAACTAAGTAAAGTATTTTCATTTGACCGAAGCAAAAAGGCCCGCCACCGTAAGCGGTGACGGGCCTCAACTGCACGGTCTGCGCGCTGGCTCGAGCTAGGCGTTCTATTTACCCAGCTTGGCCTTAACCAGACCGACCACGGTCGGGATGATCGACACGGCAACGATGCCGATAATCAGCAGCTCAAAGTGCTCCTGCACAAAGGGGATGCCGCCAAAGAAGTAGCCCAGCAGCGTAAAGACCGTCGACCAGGTAATGCCGCCCAGCACGTTAAAGACGACAAAGTTGCGCCAGTGCATGCCGCCCATGCCGGCGATAAAGGGCACAAAGGTGCGGATAAACGGGAAGAAGCGACCCAGGAAGATGGCCAGGTGACCCCACTTGTCCAAGAAGTCCTCGGACTTTTTGATGCGCTCGGGCGTCATGGCCTTGACCTTGCCCGAAGCGATGATCTTGCGGCCAAAGAAGTGACCGATCATAAAGTTGCACTGATCGCCCAAAATGGCAGCGGCCCATGCGGTGGCCAGAAGCGCCACGATGTTAAAGCCGCCGTTGTGGGCAAAGAAACCCGAGGCGAACAGCAGCGAATCACCGGGAAGGAACGGGAAGAACACCACGCCCGTCTCGATAAAGATGATCAGGAACACGCAGCCGTAGGCCATAAGCGGGCCGGCGGCGATCCAGCTGGCGATCGCGGTGCGCGGGTCCTTAAGCAGCTCGGCAATAAAATTGATGAAACCCATGAAGTAAAACCTCTCAGTTGTGGGCGCGGATACGTCCAAGTTGACCAGTATACGGTTGCGGTGCCCCCTCGTGCGCAACCCCACAAAAGCATGACTCCATTACCAGCAAGTTTGCATAACTGACACTTGTAGCGCAAAGCCGCCAAGATTGTCCTTTTTAATCCCTAGCGAATCGCTATACTTTATTGAATCGCATTGCCATGGCGCTAAGGGAGGGCGGCCGGTGAGCTTTATCAATACCATTCGCGAGGACATCAAGACCGTCCAGGCGCAGGACCCCGCCGCGCAAAACGGTCTGGTCATCTTTCTTTCCTATCCTGGCCTGCACGCCAAGTGGAACCACGTGCCCGAGCACTGGCTGTGGGAGCACGGTCATCGCTCGCTCGCCCGCGTGCTCTCGCAAATCACCCGCCACATCACCGGCGTCGAGATTCACCCTGCCGCGCAGATTGGCAAGCACTTCTTTATCGACCACGCCATGGGCGTCGTCATCGGCGAGACCACCATTGTGGGCGACAACTGTGTGCTCTACCAGGGCGTCACGCTCGGCGGCACCGGCAACGAGACCGGCAAGCGTCACCCCACCCTGGGCAACAATGTCACGGTGGGCACGGGCGCCAAGGTGCTCGGCAACATCCGCATCGGCAACAACGTCAAGATCGGCGGCAACTCGGTCGTCGTTAAGGACGTCCCCGACAACTGCACCGTCGTGGGCGTGCCGGGACGCATCATCAAGCGCAACGGCTGCCGTGTGTTCGAGGAGAGTTTCGACGCCAAGCAGCATCGCGAGTACATGCCCGATGACGCCGCCGAGCAGTCCGCCCTCAACCGCCAGGGCATCACCGAGAATGCCCGCCGCGTCAAGGAACTCGAGCGAGAGGTGGCCGAGCTCAAGGCCCTCGTCGCCAAGCTCGTGGACGAACGCTAGGAACGCAAGCGGCACAAAACGACATCGGCATCAACGCAAAGGCGCGCCAGGGAATTCATCCCCGGCGCGCCTTATTTGTGATGTGGCAAAGAGACTGTCCCTTTGTCACATTATGCGAACTGGCTCAGATAGAGGTCGGCGTAGGCACCCTCGGCAGCCAGCAGCTCCTTATGCGTGCCCTGCTCGATAATGTTGCCGTGATCCATGACCAAGATCAGGTCGGCGTCCACGATCGTCGACAGGCGGTGCGCGATCACAAAGCTCGTGCGCCCGCGCATGAGCGCGTCCATGGCACGACCGATGGCAAGCTCGGTACGCGTATCCACGCTTGAGGTCGCCTCGTCCAGGATGAGAATCGCCGGGTTATTGAGCAGCACGCGTGCGATGGTCAGCAGCTGACGCTGGCCCTGGCTGATGCTTTCGGCATCGTTGGCCACGCGCGTGTCATAGCCCTGCGGCATGGTGCGCACAAAGAAGTCGACCTGCGCGGCGCGCGCAGCCGCCACGATCTCCTCACGCGTCGCCTCGGGACAGCCGTAGGCGATGTTCTCGGCAATCGTGCCATCGAACAGCCAGGCGTCCTGCAGCACCATGCCAAACTGCTGCCGTAGCTCGCCGCGGTCCATGCGGCTCGTATCCACGCCGTCGAGCGTAATACGCCCGCCGTCAATCTCGTAGAAGCGCATGAGCAGGTTGATGAGCGTCGTCTTGCCCGCGCCCGTGGTTCCCACCACGGCAATCTTCTGGCCCGGCTCGGCGGTAAACGACACGTCGTGCATAAGCGGCTTGTCGGGCGAATAACCAAAGCGCACGTGCTCAAAGGAGACGCGACCCTCAACGCGACCCGGCAGCTTGGCGGCCTCGTCCGGCAGCGGATCGGCCTCCATCTCGGGCTCATCGAGCAGGTCGAACACGCGCTCCGCACTCGCCAACGCGCTCTGCAGCGAGTTGAAGGTAAACGACAGCTGCGTCATGGGTTCGGACGCCTCGTAGATAAACTGGAAGAACGCCTGGAACACGCCGACGGTCATGTGACCGGCAACCAGCATGCTGCAGCCCACCAGCGCGATCACGATCTGCGCCAAACGGCCGATAAAGCGCACCGCAGGGCCGACGGCATTGATCATAAAGTCGGCCTTGGCACTCACGCGTGCCAGCTCGCCCGAGGCCTGGTGCACCTCGGCAGAACTTTGGCGTTCGCGGTTAAACGCGCGGATCACCAGACGGCCCGAATAGCCTTCCTCGACCGCACTCGTAATCTTGGACACCCACTCCTGGCGCTCGCCCGTCACATCGTGTGTGCGGCGCGAGACGACCTTCGTCACCAGCAGCGACAGTGCCGTAAAGAACAGAAAGACGAGCGTAAGCTGCACGCTGAACACGAACATCACGCTCACAGCACCAACAACCGTGCCGATCGACACGAGCAGCTGCAGCAATCCGCGCTGCATGCTCTCGGACATCTTGTCCAGGTCGTTGGTCGCGCGGCTGACGACCTCGCCGGGACGATGCGCGTCAAAATAGGCGAGCGGCAGACGGTTGAGCTTTTGCGCGATGCGGTTGCGCAGGCGCAGATTGAGACGCTCAGCGACGCTCGACATCAAAAAGCTCTGGAGCGCATAGAACGAGGCGGCGGCAGTCCAGATCATAAAGTAGACGAAAATGGTCTTGCCGCAGTTCTCCCAGGTGATGCTGAAAGTGGTGTCGTTGGCAAACGCCACCTGAATGTGGCCCCACAGCTCATCGATCACGCGGGCGCTATATGCCGGCGCGGCGGTGTTAAAGATGACATAGAACACAATGCTCGCGAACACGATATAGAAGCGCCAATGGTCGCCGGCAGCCTCACTCCACAGGCGGCGCACCGTCGCCCAGGTATCCCGAGGCGTCTCGTCCTCGTCTTCGTCGTCCACGTCGCGCATACGCTCTGCCTCGGCGCGGGCGCGCTCGTCCTCGGCACGTTCGTTTTCCTCGTAGAGCGCTTGGCGGCGAGCCTCGCGCTCCGCCGCCTTGGCGGCTTCGTCCAGGTCGGGCGCGACGCCCGTCTCCTCGACTGTCTCTACAACCGCAGCGCCATCGACGATGCCCTGCTTCTTGAGCTCCTCGGTCATGCTACTCACCTCCCTTCATCTGCGATTCCGCGATTGCGCGGTACACCTCGCAGGTTTCCATGAGCTCGTCGTGCGTGCCTAGGCCCACGATCTCGCCGTCTTTGAGCACCACGATCTGATCGGCATGCAAAATAGTCGAGATGCGCTGGGCGATGATGAGCACCGCGGCATCGCACGTCTCGTCCTGCAGCGCATGGCGCAGTGCCGCATCGGTCTTAAAGTCCAGGGCCGAAAAACTGTCGTCGAAGATATATAGATCGGCATGCTTCATGAGTGCGCGGGCAATCGCCAGGCGCTGGCGCTGACCACCCGAGAAGTTCGTGCCGCCCTGGGCCACCGGCGTATCGAGCCCCTGGGGCTGGTCGAGCACAAAGGTGCTCTGGGCAACCTCCAGCGCATGGAGCATGTCAGCCTCAGTCGCGTCTTCGTTGCCAAAGCGCAGGTTGCTCGCCACCGTACCCGAGAACAGCCATGCCTTCTGCGGCACATAGGCGATACGCCCGCGGATGTCGTCTTGCGAAAGGTCGCGCAGATCGATGCCATTCAGGCGAATGGCGCCCTTCGTGGCATCGTGGAAGCGAAGCAAGAGCTTGGCCACCGTCGACTTGCCCGAACCCGTCGAGCCTACAATCGCCGTGGTCTGGCTACGGCGACAGGCAAAGCTCAGGTCGCACAGGGTATCCTCGTCGGCATCGTCAAAACGGAACGACATGTGGTCGAACACGGCCACCGCGTCGGCACCGTCAACAGACTCCGCCGCGCACGTGTCCAGCGTGCGCTTGCCGTCCACGATGCTCGGCTCAATCTCCAACACCTGCTGCGCACGGTTCAGGCATGCGGCGGCGCGTGGGAGCGTCAGAATCACCATCTGCGCCGTCATCACAAAGAACAGGATCAGGATCGCGTACTCCAGCACGGCCGAGATGCTACCGATTTGCATGGCGTGGACGCCCACGCGGTTGCCGCCCACCCACAGCACCGCCACCTCGGCGATATTCATCAAAAAGAAGCTGGAGCTGTCGAGACCCACAAACAGGTGGTTGACCTTGATGGCATTGGCCGCGTAATCGCTAAACACCTCGTCCAGGCGCTGCTCCTCGTGGCGCTCCTTGTTAAATGCGCGGATGACGCGCACGCCCACGATGTTCTCGCGCAGCACCACGTTCATGCGGTCGATAAAGCTCTGCAGGCGCATAAAGATCGGCGCGGCGTTGGCAACGGTAAAGACCGCCGCCACCAGCACGATCGCAACCACCACGCCCAGCAGCGTACCCATGGCGGGATCGATGAACCAAGCAAAAATGATGCCTGCCACGGCCAAGAACGGCACCGGCAGCACCAGCTGAATCGTCTGAAGGACAGCTTGCTGAATCACGTTGATGTCGTTGAGCGAGCGCGTGATCATCGAACCCGTGCCAAAGCGCTCAAAATCGCTGGCCGCGAGCTCGAGCGATTTGTCGTACACGGCATTGCGGATATCGCAAGCCACGTTGGCGGCCAGGCGCGCCGAAAGATAGCAGCCCAGCACCGTGCCGCCGCTGGCCATGCCGGTCGCGATAAGCATGTACAGGCCGTTGCGTAATATATAGTCGACATCACCCGTGGTAATTCCGGTGTTGACCATGTTCGCCAGCATCGTGGGAACCAACAGCGTACCGACGTTATCTATCAGCACCGCAAACAGCGTCACCGCAATCAGACCGCGGTACGGCCTCATAAACCTCATTAAGAGTCGCATGCGTCCCCCTCGCCCTTATCGTCAGTCTCGTTCTCGGCGGCCACTTGCCGTTTAAATGCCTCGCACTCTTCGTTAAGAACATGGGAGAACTTACCGACCAAGCGCATGATCTCGCACTGTTCCCACGGCTCGAGCGCCTCGAATGCCTGTTGCTCGGCTTTTTGCGCCGGCAACGCGTAGCGCTTGGCAAACCGCACGCCTTCTTCGGTCAGTCGTACAACCTTGTTTTTACGACTGCCCTCGGCAAACTCCAACGTCGCAAGCCCTCGCGCCCTAAGCGTTTTAATCGCCGAATTGATGGTCTGTTTGCTGTAGAACCATTCACTCGTCAGCCGACTCACGGCAACGCTTCCGCCCGCTGCACTCGTGTCGACGAGCATCCAGTAGGCGCAGTCCGAAAGGCCGCAGGCGCGCGAGAACTCCGAATAGATATGGTCGAGTCCATTGAGCAACCGATCGAAGTCGACCAGCGTAACCGCACTATTCATCTATCCCACCATTCAATTGTCCGATTTTTGACCAATTATGTGTCTCTAGATTAGTCCGAGTTTTGACTATCGTCAACAGGCTCTCCGCAAATGCGTGCATTTTTATGGCCTATCGGCAGAAAAAGACCGCCGGCGCGGGGGCGGCGCCAGCGGTCACGTGAAAATCGGGTTTTATTGCCTGTTAAGCGGCGACGGCCTCATAGACCGTAGCGCCCGAGAAGCTGTCATGCAGGCTCTTGCCGGCAATCCACGGCAGCTCGACGACCTCGCAGACCGTGTTGACCAACTCAGAACAGTCAGTAAAGTGGCCCTTGTCGTTGAGGGCCTCGCAATCCTGAACACGCCAATAGCCATCGGTGTGCGTGATGTAGTACTCGTGATCGTTGATCGACACGAAAGCGCGCGTCTTGGAACGCAGCAGCTTCAGAAATCCTTCGAAATCGGTCTCGACGACATCTCCAGCCTGGAACATGATGTTACCTCCTGGCCCGGCGCCACCACGGCGCATTGATAAACGTTGGTATTCCTTTAGTAAAACCCTTATCAGAGGTTATGCGTTCGTCATTTAGGCAAGTGGTAAAAAACCGCAGGGTAGACGGGATAAAACGTTTAACCATCCCATTTGTTTGTCACATTCTGAAGGTACTTTTATGCAAACCTACTTTCCCAATTGGAATCTATCCTTTTGGCCGGGCAATTGACCGTCTATCGTTTGAGCCCGACGGGTATGAACGGGGCATCTGCAACGCCACCGCAAGGAGACACCATGGAGACTATCGAAGCACTCATTCACCGCCGCAGCTGCCGCAACTACAGCGATCGTCCCGTCGAGGCCGAAAAGCTTGCACGTATTATCGAAGCCGGCCAATATGCACCGAGCGGCATGGGCCGCCAGCCGGTGACGTTTGTCGCCGTCACCGACCCCGCGACCGTCGAGCGTCTCTCGCAGCTCAACGCGCAAGTCATGGGCAGCAACAGCGACCCCTTCTATGGCGCCAAGACCGTTGTGGTGGTGCTGGTTGACCGCAGCGTGCCCACACATCTGGAAGACGGCTCGCTCGCCATGGGCAACCTGCTCAACGCTGCCTATGCGCTGGGCGTTGATTCGTGCTGGATTCATCGCGCCCACGAGGTTTTCGATTCGCCCGAGGGCCTGGAGCTACTGGCCAGTTGGGGTCTACCCGCCGACGGCAGCCTGCGCGGTGTCGGTCACTGCATTCTGGGCTATGCCGAGGACACGCTGCCCGAGCCCAAACCCCGCCGCGACAACGTGGTCTACGTAAGGTAATTAGTTCCGCCATTCTACCGAACGGCGGGCTCGTTGACGCTGCGCGGGCCGCATTCACGCCAATCTGACGTTCAATTTCGAGGGCGCGACCAGAAGGTCAGCGCCCTCTCATTTCACGTCACCTTGGCGCAAATGCGGCTCGCTCGCTTTTGGCGACTGACATCGAATGAGCCACTGTCTTGGGCAGCTAAAAAAGCCCCATTACAGTTTGAGTCGTCCGAAAGGGCGGCTCTTTTCCGTTGCATGGTTAT
>UQZL01000038.1 GCA_900545605.1 uncultured Collinsella sp. | reverse complement strand
CGCGCACGCGGGTCTTGCCGCCGCGCTTGGGACGGCTCGGACGCTCGCCGTCGCCGCGACGCTCATCGCGACCGCGGTTGGAACGACCGGCCACATCGCCGTAGTCATCGCCGTTGCGCTTGCCGTCGCGACGTGCCTGCTCAAGCTTCTTCTTGCTCTTGGACTTGCCGCGCTTGGTCTTCTTCTTCACCTTAAAGGCCGCGGGGTCGCGCTCGGGGTCAACCGCGGGCGGGTTGGGGCCCACATGCAGGTCGCCGGCCTCGTAGATGTCGGCCGTCTTGTCCATGAGCTTCTCGATCTCGTAGAACTCATCGACATCCTGCTCAGTCACAAACGTGATGGCCCAGCCCAGCTCGCCGGCACGGCCCGTGCGGCCAATACGGTGGATGTAGTCGGTCGGCTCGGCCGGCACGTCAAAGTTCACGACGTAGCGCACGTCGCTGATGTCGATGCCGCGGGCGAGCACGTCGGTCGCCACCAGCACGTCGACGGTGCCGTCGCGGAAGGCCGAAAGCGCGCGCTCGCGCTGGGCCTGGCTGCGGTTGCCGTGAATCGCGGCGGCCTTGATGCCCTTACGCTCCAGACGACGGCAGCAGCTGTCGGCGCGGTGCTTGGTGCGCATAAAGACGATAGTGCGCTCCGGGCCCTCCTTCTTGAGGAACTCGGGCAGCAGGTTGTTCTTGGCCTCGATAGACACCGGGAACACAAACTGGTCGACGGTGTCGGCGGTCGACGTGGCGGGCGCGATCTCCACGCGGGCCGGGTCGCTCACCAGGTCGGTGATCTCGCCCACGGCCTCCTCGTCGAGCGTGGCCGAGAACAGCAGCGTCTGACGCTCGGCCGGCGTCTCGCGCACAATACGGCGGACGGCGGGCAAAAAGCCCATGTCGAGCATGCGGTCGGCCTCGTCCAGCACCAGCACCTTGACCTCGTTCAGGTGGCAGGCGCCCTGCTCGATCAGGTCGACCAAACGGCCCGGCGTGGCGACCAGGATGTCGCAGCCGTACTTGAGCGCCGCGGTCTGCGGCTTGTAGCTCACGCCGCCCACGACGGTCACGGCGACATGCCCGGTAACGTCGGCAATCTTGCCGGCGACCTCATCGATCTGTTGGGCAAGCTCGCGCGTGGGGGTGATGACGAGCATCACGGGACCGCGACCGTTGCCCTCGGGCTTTTTGGCGCCGCGACGACGGTTGCGGCCGCCGCGCTCGCGCACGGGCTTGGGCGGAGCGATGTGCTCCAGGTTGTTCATGGTCGGCAGCAAGAAGGCAGCCGTCTTGCCGGTGCCGGTCTGGGCGGCGGCCAGCAGGTCGCGGCCCTCGAGCACCACGGGGATCGAGCCGGCCTGCACGGGCGTCGGCGCCGTGTAGCCCAGGTTCTCGATAGCACGAAGCATCTCGTCGGAAAGGCCCAGCTCGTCAAAGGCGGGCAGGCTCTCGGTGGCGGACTCGACGACCTCGGCAGCGTTGGCCTCGTCGGCCGCATCGAAGGCAGCCTGAGCCATGGCCTCGCGGGTCTCGTCCAGAATCTCGGCGTCCGTGACGTCGGATACAGAATTACGCATATGTTGTTGTTCCTTATCTGCACGCGTTATGGGCACGGCATGCGGCCGCGCGGGCGTGCTTGGTAGTGCGCTAATACATACAAAAACAGGTGCGCACAGAGAGGACGTTGCTCAGCACGCTGGCGATCGCTTTGGCAGCCCTATCACGCGCCGTCCAGACGCAGCAGCTCTAAGCGATGGAGCAGATTCGCCGCCGGTTAGTATACCCGTGCTTCGCATGCCCCCACGTAAACCACAGATGACGAGGCAGACGGGGCGGGTCTGGGCCGATTGTCTCAATCTGTAACAGTTGCTCAGCAAAAACCGGCCTAACTGTTACAGGTCAAGACAGAACTCAGCCACGCAAAACAACATCTCGATCTGTAACAGCTAGAGGTCATTTTCCCTGTTAGATGTTACAGGTTGAGATGTTTGACAGGGGCTGCCAACGATTGAGCAGCCACCCTCATCTGTATCGAAATGTCATACATTTCTTTCTGTACTGGACACCCCCAGGGGGTATGGGTGTATAGTATCGGCCGGTTAACATTTCCAACACTACGTCACAGAAAGGAGAAGCCATGGCTCAAGATAAGTTTGACGTGGGCGGCATGACGTGCGCCGCCTGCCAGGCACATGTGGACCGCGCCGTGAGCAAGCTCGACGGCGTCCAAAGCGTCGCGGTCAACCTGCTCGCCGGTTCCATGATGGTCGACTATGACCCCGCGCAGGTCTCCCCCGACGATATCTGCACCGCCGTCGACCGCGCGGGCTATTCGGCCTCGCCCGTCAGCACGGGCACCGATGCCGCCAGCTCAAGCGGCAGCGCGCAAGCCAGGTCCGGCGCCGCCCATATGGAGTCGCCGACCAAAAAGCTGGAGGCCACTGCCTCCGCCATGCGCACCCGTCTCATCATCTCAATCATCTTTCTCATTCCGCTGTTCTACATAGGCATGGGACACATGCTCGGCTGGCCGCTGCCCGGCATCTTCACCGACCACATCCACAGCATGACGCTCGCCCTCACCGAGCTCGTCTTGCTCATCCCCATCGTCTACGTCAACGACGCATACTTTATCAACGGCTTCAAGTCGCTCGTGCACGGCGCGCCCACCATGGACGCCCTCATCGCCGTCGGCGCCACCGCATCGATCGCCTGGTCGCTCTACGCTATGTTCATCATGGCCGACCAGCTAGCCGCTGGTCAGGTGCACGAGGCCATGATGACGAGCATGGAAAACCTGTACTTTGAGAGCGCCGGCACCATCCTGTCGCTCGTCACCGTGGGCAAATACCTCGAGACGCGCAGCAAGTCCAAGACCGGCGGCGCTATCGAAGCGCTGATCGACCTGGCGCCCAAGACCGCGACCATTGTGGCCGACGACGGCACCGAGACCGCTGTGGACGTCGACGCCATTCTACCCGGCCAGGTTCTGCGTGTGCGCCCAGGCGAGTCTATCCCTGTCGACGGCGTGGTGCTCGAGGGCGCGTCGGCCGTGGACGAGAGTGCGCTCACCGGCGAGTCCATCCCCGTGGAAAAGACCGCCGGCGACACCGTCAACGCCGCCACGGTCAACCGCACCGGATCGTTTACCTTCCGCGCCACGCGCGTGGGCGCCGACACGTCGCTTGCCAAGATCATCCAGCTCGTCGAGGATGCCAACGCCACCAAGGCGCCTATCGCCCGCCTGGCCGACAAGGTCGCCGGCGTGTTTGTGCCCGTGGTGTTTGCGATCTCGGCCGTGACCTTCGTGGCGTGGATGGCGCTGACCGGCAGCGTGAACGAGGCGCTCACCTCCGCCGTGGCCGTGTTGGTGATCAGCTGCCCGTGCGCGCTGGGCCTGGCCACGCCCGTCGCCATTATGGTGGGCACCGGCAAGGGCGCCGAAATGGGCATCCTGTTTAAGAGCGCCGAGGCGCTGGAGAATCTGCGCAACGTGGGCACTGTGGTGCTCGATAAGACCGGCACCGTCACCCGCGGCAAGCCTGCCGTGACCGATATTGTGGTTGCCGCGCGCGCCGATGGCTCGCCCGCCATGAGCGAAAAGGCGCTGCTCAAGCTTGCCGCCGCACTAGAGCGTCAGAGCGAGCACCCACTGGCCGAGGCGATTATGGCCGAGTGCGAGACGCGCGGAATCGTCGCACGCATGGTCGAGGACTTTGCCGCCGTGCCCGGTCGCGGCGTCACGGCGCGCGAGGGGCAAAACGCCATCGCAGCCGGCAACGTTCGTCTGATGAGCGAGCTGGGCGCGGAGGTGCCCACCAGTCTTGCCGAGCGGTTCGCTGCCGAGGGCAAGACGCCGCTGTTCTTTGCCAAGAACGGCGAGCTCATTGGCACCATCGCCGTGGCTGACGAGGTCAAAGAAACGAGCGCCGAGGCAATCGCCGCGCTCCGCAAGCTCGGCGTCGACGTGCGCATGCTCACCGGCGACAACCGCGTGACGGCCGAGGCCATCGCTCGCCGCGTGGGGCTGAGCAGCGAACAGGTCATCGCCGACGTCCTGCCCGCCGACAAGGAACGTCACGTGCGCGAACTGCAGGATGCGGGCGGCAAGGTCGCCATGGTGGGCGACGGCATCAACGACTCCCCCGCCCTGGCGCGCGCCGATGTGGGCCTTGCCATCGGCACCGGCGCCGATATCGCCAAGGAGGGTGCCGACGTGGTACTCATGCGCAGCGACCTCATGGACGTCGCCCGCGCCATCGAGCTTTCACGCGCCACGATCCGCAACATCAAGCAGGACCTGTTCTGGGCACTGTTCTACAACGGCATCGGCATTCCGCTGGCGGCGGGCGTGTTCTTCCCGCTCACCGGGTGGCAGCTCTCGCCGATGTTCGGCGCCGCGGCCATGAGCCTGTCGAGCGTGTGCGTCGTAAGCAATGCGCTGCGCCTGCGAACCTTTAAACCAAAAGTGGCAAAATAGGCTCACCATCAAGTCCATTTAGAACGGGTTTTCCAGGTGCCCGAGATTGACCTGAAAGAGGAGCGACGCGTACTTTGGTACGCGAGCGACGGCTTGAAGGTCAAGGTCGGGTGTCTGGGAAAGCCGACATAACAGAGAGGAATACCCATGCGTTACACAATCAAGACTTCCGGCCTCATGTGCGGCCACTGCGACGCTACTGTCGAGACCGCGCTGCTCAACGTAGCCGGCGTGACCGATGCCGACGCCGATCACGAGACCCAGACCGTCCAGGTAGAGTGCGCCGACACCGTGACCGCCGAGCAGCTCGCCGCCGCCGTCGAGGGCGCGGGCGAGAAGTTCCACGCCCTGTCCGTGACCGCCGCGTAGCAGGCGCCGCCTACTCAATCCTCAGAAGTTGCGGTGAAATAGTTCCTTTTAGCGCTTCAAGCCTGCAAACAAGAACTATTTCACCGCAACTGACGGGGGCATCCGGAAGATCGACCAGAAACGAGGACCCGCCATGATGGCAGACCATAAATCGGTGACCCGCATGCTCAAGACGGCGCGCGGGCAAATCGACGGCATCCTGCGGATGGTGGAGGAGGACCGTTACTGCGTCGACATCTCCACGCAGCTCATGGCCACGCAGGCGCTCATCGCCCGCATCAACGCCGATGTGTTGAAGGCACACATCGAGGGCTGCGTCGCCTCGGCCATCGAATCGGGCGACGAGGAGCTCAAAGCCGCCAAGCTCGCCGAGATCGAACGCGTCGTCGACAAGCTCGCCAAGTAATTGGTGCAAGGGGGACAGGTACGTTGCACCACCTTGGTGCAGATTAACCTGTCCTCAATGCACCAAAAGGGGTATAAAGGCGTGCAGCATATCGAACGAAAGGCAATTCGCATGAATGACTTTATGAAGGGCCGCAACGGCGCCGACGAACTCACCATCGTGATGGGCTTTGCTGGAATCGTCATCGCGATGATTGGATCGATGGCTCGTATCCAGTGGCTCAGCTGGATCGCCATCACCGTTATCGTGATTGGCGTGCTGCGCGGCCTGTCCAAAAACATCGACGCGCGCCGCAAGGAGAACGATGCCTTTGTCACGGCGACCGCAAACGTCCCCGGCCTAGGCAAGTTCGTCGCCAGCTTGGGCGGCGGGACTGCGGCTGCCAACGCCTCGCGCGCGGCCGGCACCAGCAAGGAAGACTTTGAGCGCGCCAAGCGAACGGCCAAGAAGATGTGGAAGGGTCGCAAGACCACGGCGTACCTCAAGTGCCCCAACTGCGGCCAGATGTTGTCCGTCCCCAAGGGCAAGGGCAAGATCCGCGTCACCTGCCCCAAGTGCCATGCCAAGATGGAAACTCGCTCCTAGCCGCTACACCATAGGACAAAATAAAAGCCGAGGCTTCGTGTTGAGACCTCGGCTTTTTGTATGGGGCGACATCATTCGATAAGGCTGTCGCCCCGTCGCGCCAGTGCCTAAGCTACGCCATCGCGGGCAAGCTCCTCTGCCAGGGCTTCTGCCGGCATGGCCATAATCGCGTCGAGCTCGGTGTCGACCTCGGGGATGCGTTTGACCTTCAGCTTGCGCGCCAGGTTGCCGCGGCACATCACGTGCATCGGTTCACGCAACACCGCAAGGTCGTCCAGAGGATTCTCGCGCGTCACCAAAATGTCGGCCGCCTTGCCGCACTCGATCGTACCGGTCTCACCGCCCAGGCCCAGCAGCTCGGCATTGACCTGCGTGGCCGTATGCAGCGCAAAGGCATTGCTCACTTTGACGTACTTGGCAAAGTAGGCCACCTCGCGCCACATGTCGTACTGCGTCACGAACGGGCAGCTCGAGTCCGTGCCGAGGCCCACCTTAACGCCAGCTTCCAGGGCGGCACGGGCGCTCTCGATAATGCCCGAGCACACGATGTCGCCGTTCTTCTTTTGCGTATCGGTCGAATGGGTCTTTTCCGGATCGAGCAATACAAACGGCAGCGCCGGGCTGATCGTGCAGGTCACGCTCGGCGCGCGTCCCTCGAGCTGCGTGCCCGCGGCACCGCGGTACAGCTCCAGGATCTCGGGGGTCATCGGAGCGCCATGCTCGATTGTGTCGACGCCGGCCTGAAGCGCGGCCTTCACACCTTCGGTGCTCTCGACATGGGCCATGACCGGCAGGCCAACCTCGTGCGCCGCCTTGCACGCCGCGGCGGCAACCTCAACCGACATGCGCAGCACGCCCGGCTCGCCTACTTCGGTCGCATCGAACACGCCGCCCGTCACGAACAGCTTGATGACGTCGGCACCGCGCGCATACAAATCGTGCACCTGCTCGGCGGCCTCGGCAGGGCTGTTGGCAACCTGGGCGAACAAGCCCGCGCCGTGGCCATCCGGCACCGTGACGCCCGTACCCGGTGCCACCAGACGTGGACCCTGATACTTGCCAGCGTCGATGGCGTTGCGCACGGCAATATCGGCAAACAGCGGGTCGCCCGCTCCGCGCACCGTGGTCACGCCGCTTGCCAGCTGCTGCTGAGCGCTGCCCTTGAGGATATGGCGCACGATGGCGCGGCCCACGGGATTGTCGAGCTTCTTCATCAGCGCGCCGGCATCTCCCGCCGAGACCGGTTTGCCCGAACCGCACAGATGCACGTGCATATTGATGAGACCCGGCATGAGATACGCACCTGCCAGGTCGATGACCTCGGCACCCGCCGGAGCTTGGGCCACGGCGCTCGGTCCCATCCAGGTAATGACACCGCGCTCGACGGCCACGGCCATATCGGGCTGCGGCTCCATATGCTCCGAGCCATCCAGAACGGTCGCATTGATAAACAACGTGGGACGATCGGCAGTCGCCATATCGAGCTCCTCCCTCACGATTAACTTGAACATTTGTCCATTATTACCCAGCGCGGAAGGATTGCTGCGGACATATCGGTTAACGGAGGGACGAGAGAGATGTGAGGGCAAACGGAGACAGCGCGGCGATGTTCCGGTCGTTCCAGCAAAACGTCTTGATTTGTAACAGGTAGACCGTCTTTAACCTTCCAAGTGTTACAGATCGAGATTTTTCGGTACCGCGTCCAACCTTTGTCTCAATCTGTAACATGTAGACCGGTTTTTGACCGTTAGATGTTACAGATCGAGATATTCTCCAGCCCCGTCGCCAAACGTCTAAATCTGTAACAAGTAGACAGGTTTTCGGCCTCTAGATGTTACAGATTGAGATCTTTTAGCGGCAGCCAACCTTCTGTCTCGATCTGTAACAGTTACGAGGCCAAACGGCCCCTTGTTGTTACAGATCGAGACAAACTCGGTAGGAACAACCACACCCGCGTCAGCCGCACCCCTCAGCACCCATACCACCGGCATCTCCGTTCCTCAGCCAAATCGGCCCGCTGCGGAATGCCCGCCAGTCTCATCTTTTCAGCCAGCTTCCCCGGGCTCTTGAGTTCATCAAACGTAAACCGAAGCACCTTGTGCCCAAGCATCGTCAGATGAGACTCTCGCTGACGTTCTGCCACAAACGGGTCGACCGACTCCCGATCCCCATCATCCTGCAGGGTATACTTCCCCCTTCCATCGAGCTCGCCAATCACGCACGTCCCGTCCTCGAGCCTCCAAAAATAATCAACGCGAAACACTTGGCTCGGATCGAGCGGATCACGAAACTCCACCTGCAACTCTGGCACCGGAAAACCGTATGCGATAAAGAACGCTCGGAACCGAGACTCGCCACCGTTTTCGGACAGCCCGTCCGCATACGACGCGATCACCTGCGCCCTGCGATACCCTCGCTTGCCCTCGCAATCGGAGCGGAGGCACTCGCACAGGTCATCACGCGATACGCCCTTTGCTCGCAACGCAGAATCGGCAATCGCCAGGCCATACGAAAACGGCGCGCGCAGCAGGCAATCCTCTACCGTGTGCCAAAACGGCGTCACCCGCACGCCGTCGACTTGTTCTAGCGCACCCGCCGTCTTCGGACGCAACAGCCGGCATCCTGCACTCAGCGGCACCGAGCAACCTGTCTTAACAAGAAATCGCGGCCCGAGCAGATCATTCGGCACCTCCAGACCCCACAAAAGCGCCGCGTCATAACCCCAAAACGCCCAATCGGGATGAAACTCCGCAAGCCCTTTAATGGTCCGCAGCGCTCGCTCCGCCGGCGTCAACGCATCCCAATCATGTTGAAAACAGAACAGATACGACTCGGGCTCCGCGATATCGTCGGTTCCCACATGACGCCGCAGCCACATGAGATCGGCATTGTCGTGTGTCACAAGCAGCACGCCTTGTTCAGCCGCCTTCGCGAGCCTGGCAAGCATCCTATTCCGCGCCAAGGTGTTACGTGTCGCCTGCTTGTGTTTAAGAACGGTATTAGACACTTTCATCACCACCACATCAGGGAAATGGACCATTGTCACCGTTGCCGCTGTCGGCAAACGTCTCAATCTGTAACAGGAAGACCGATTTTTGACCGCCAAACGTTACAAATCGAGACATTCGTGCAGCATTGCACCTCTTTGTCTCAATCTGTAACAGGAAGACCGGTTTTTTGTCCCTAAACGTTACAGATCGAGACATAAAGGCAGAAGGCAAGGCAGGTGACAACCGCCCACCCCCTACTCCCATTCCTGTTCGTAGATGTTGAGCGACTTGACGTACCGCCCCTGGGCGCCCATGATGTCGCGGACCAGGCGCAAGAAGAAGCTAATGCACGAGGTGTCGAAACCGTCCTCTAGGTCCTCGGGATGCACCGCGCCCGGCCCGTCGACCGCCGTGTCGCTCAGGCGCGCGATGTCATACAGGTAAAGCTGCCCCGCCGTCAGCCAGACATCGTCGATGCACGCGAGTCGCACCGCAATCGCGCCATCGCTCCAATGCTCCTTTTGCACGATATGTGGGTCGTAGACGTCAAAGCGACGGTCGGTGCGCGTGTCCTTCAGCACGACCATGCCAGTCGCGGACTCCTTGTCCAAAATGCCAAAGCGCGAGAAATACTGCGTGTCGCGCACCTGCTTAAGTCGCCCGAGCGAAACAGGAGAAATTGACGCTGGCGGCTCGTCCACAAACAGCTCCAACAGCGTCTTGCCGCGGTAATAGGGGCGCTCAAACAACAGCCAATCGGTAAACGCCATGTTGTAGGCCATGATTTCGTTTTGAGAAGGTTCCTCGCAATAGCTGAGCCACGGATCGACGACAATCTCGAACTGCTCGCGCGCCGGCTCCAGGAATTGAAACTTCCGCAGCATCCAAAAGTGAGCCATGTCGGCAATATCGTTGCCGACGGCTTCAGCCAGCTGTGCTCGGTCAAAAACTTGGTCAGTCATGGCATCCTCCTCAAACTGATGAACCTCAATTTGAGCTTACGAGGAGGGCGAGCAGCCACTGTCAGCGCGGGCAAAATAGGCCTTCGACTGCAAACCAGATGCTAACCAAACACTTGACGGGACACTTGACCGAATGAGCGCACCGCAAAGAAACCGCAGGTAGACATAGACAGCCAACCCGCCCTTTTGAGCCAGATGCCCGCAGCCACCACAGAAACAACAGGTGACCACAGCCCAAGAAGTCGACAAATGAACACCCATACGTCGACAAACGAACAGGCGCCCCGCGAAGAGTGTCCCCAACGACTAGACAAAAAAGAACGTCCCCAATGACTAGTCATTGGGGACGCTCTTAAATGACTACTTTACAGCTCCAGCGCCTCGGCGACTTCGGCTGCGCAGGCCAGGGCATCGGCCATGGCGTTCACAACGAGCGAGCTGCCGTTACGGGCGTCGCCGGCCACATACACCGGTGCGGCATCCGCGGAGGCACCCTCCGTGCGAGCCGCGAGGTGCGAGCCCTCGGCAGCTATCACCGGCAGCGAGCGGCCAGCGGTGGCAACAGGCACGCTCACCGCATCGAACACGCCATGCTCGGGACCCGTAAAGCCGCAGGCGATGAGCACCAGCTGCGCCGGCACCTCGTGCTCGGAGCCCGCGATGCGCTCGGGCTTTCCCGCCGACCAGTCCAAATCGACCACGCGCAGACCCGCAGCCGCACCCTTCTTGTCCAGCAGCACCTCGAGCGTATCCACGCCCCAGGCACGCATCTCGCCACCCATCGCAGCGATAGCCTCCTGCTGGCCGTAGTCGGTCTTCTTAACGTTGGGCCACTGCGGCCAGGGGTTGCTCGCCGCGCGCTTATCGGGCGCAGCCGGCAAGAACTCAAACTGGCGCACGCTGCGCGCGCCCTGGCGCACGGCAGTACCCACGCAATCGTTACCGGTATCGCCACCGCCAATGACCACAACGTCCAGGCCGCACGCGTTCACCGCGGGCTCGCCGCCATCGAGCACCGAGACGGTCGAAGCAGTCAGGTAGTCCACCGCGTACACCACGCCCGGGGCATCCACGTTCGCAGCCGAAAGACCGCGGGGCGCACGAGCGCCGGCAGCCACCACAACGGCGTCAAAGCCATTGAGCTTGGCGGCAACCTTGGGATCGTTCACATCGGCGCCCAGCTCAAACACAATGCCCAGCTCGCGCATGAGCGCCACGCGACGCTCGACCACGGACTTCTCGAGCTTCATGTTGGGAATGCCGTACATGAGCAGGCCGCCCGGGCGGTCATCGCGCTCGAACACCGTCACACGGGCGCCACGACGCGCAAGCTCCCATGCTGCCACCAGACCGGCAGGACCGGAGCCCACCACGGCAACCGTGGGCGCGCCCTCCCCTGCCGGCTCAAAGCGACGCGGACCGCCATTTGCCCACTCATGGTCGCTGATCGCACGCTCGTTGTCATGGATCGTCGTGGGTTGGCCATCGACCGAACCCAGGTTGCACGCGGCCTCGCACAGCGCCGGGCACACGCGACTCGTGAACTCGGGCATGGGCGAGGTGAGCGACAGACGCTCGGCAGCCTCGTCCCAGCGGCCGCGGTACACCAGCTCATTCCACTCGGGAATCAGGTTGTGCAGCGGGCAGCCGCTCGGGCGTGCCTTGCCAAAGCTCGCGCCCATCTGGCAAAACGCCACGCCGCACATCATGCAGCGGCTCGCCTGGGCACGGCGTGCATCGTCGTCGAGTTCAACGTACAGCGGATCGAAATCACGGCTGCGCTCCTCCACGGGGCGAAGCTCGTGGGTCACGCGATCGATATCAAGAAAAGCACCGGGCTTACCCATGGCACTTACGCCTCCTTCTTGGTCGAAGCAACAGAGCTGGCAGCCACGGACGCAGCGCCCGCAACACCGCTCGCGACATCAAAGCGAGTGACATCCGCGGCGCTCGCGCGACCGGTCACAATGTCAAACGCCAGCTCCTCGGCCTGCGCATGCGTCTTGCCGGCCGCCTCGCCCGCGGCGACAATCGCCAGCACGCGCTCGTACTCGGTCGGAATGACCTTCACAAAGTGCTTGCTCATCGTCTCAAAGCTGTAGAGCAACTTAATGCCACGCGGGCTCTGCGTCGCGTCCACGTGCTGTTGGATGAGCTCGCGAATCTGCGCCAGCTCGTCGGCCGTCGGGGCCTTGAGCTCAACGCTCTCGTGGTTCACACGGGCGCTGAGTGTGCCGTACTGGTCAAAGACATAGGCCACGCCGCCTGTCATGCCGGCGGCAAAATTCTGCCCGACCTCGCCCAGGATGAGCGCCAGACCGCCCGTCATATACTCGCAGCCATGGTTGCCGCAGCCTTCGACCACCACGGTGGCACCGGAGTTGCGCACGGCAAAACGCTGGCCGGCAAGACCGTTAATGAAGCCACGGCCGCTCGTGGCGCCAAAGAACGCAACGTTGCCCACGATGATGTTCTCGTCGAACTTGTAGGTCGCATGCGGGTTGGGGCGCACCGACACCTCGCCGCCCGAAAGGCCCTTGCCAAAGTAGTCGTTGGCGTCGCCGCACACGTTGAGCGTAATGCCGCGCGGCAGGAAGGCGCCAAAGCTCTGACCGGCCGAGCCATCGCAATCGATGGTGATGGAGCCGGCGGGCAGACCCTCGGGATGCGCCTTAGTCACCGCGTTGCCCAAGATGGTGCCGACGCAGCGGTTGACGTTGGCGATATCGGCGCGGAAGCGAATCGGACGCAGGTGCGCACGGGCATCGGCCGTATAGGGCACAAACAACGTGGAGTCGAGCGTCTTGTCGAGCTCGCTGTCCGCGGCCATCTGCGGCAGGAAGTGGCGACCGTCGGCGCCCGGAATATGCGCACCGAACTCGCAGGTCGCGCTCGCCAGCACGGGCGACAGATCGAGCAGGTTTGCTTTGCGGTTGCCCGGGACCTCGATCTGGCGTAAGCACTCGGGATGACCGACCATCTCGTCGACGGTGCGGAAGCCCAGGCTCGCCATGACCTCGCGCAGCTGCTCGGCAACAAAGAGCATAAAGTGCTCAACGTGCTCGGGCTTGCCGCGGAAGCCACGGCGCAGGCGGCAATTTTGCGTGGCGATGCCGGCCTGACAGGTATCCTGCTGGCAGTCGCGCTGCATGAGGCAGCCCATGGAGATGAGCGGCATGGTCGCAAAGCCAAACTCCTCGGCACCCAACAGGCAGGCGACGGCGACATCGGTGCCGTCCATGAGCTTGCCGTCAGCCTCGAGCACCACGCGTGAGCGCAGGCCGTTTTGCAGCAGCGTCTGCTGGGCCTCGGCAAGGCCAAGCTCCAGCGGCAGACCCGCATGCCAGATAGAGTCGCGCGCAGCGGCACCCGAGCCGCCATTGTGACCGCTGATCAAAATCTTATCGGCAGCACCCTTGGCCACACCGGTGGCGATGGTGCCGACGCCGGCCTCGCTGACCAGCTTGACCGACACGCGCGCACCGGGGTTGGCGTTCTTAAGATCGAAGATAAGCTCTGCCAGGTCCTCAATGGAGTAAATATCGTGGTGCGGCGGAGGCGAGATCAGGCCGATGCCGGGCGTGGACTGACGGACCTCGGCGATCCAGGGGTAAACCTTCTTACCGGGCAGGTGGCCACCCTCGCCGGGCTTGGCGCCCTGGGCCATCTTGATCTGAATCTCGAAGGCGCTGCACAGATAGCGGCTCGTCACGCCAAAGCGCGCGCTTGCCACCTGCTTGATGGCGGAGTTCTTGGAGTCACCGTTAGCCAGCGGGGTCTCGCGACGCGGATCCTCGCCGCCCTCGCCGGAGTTGGAACGGCCGTGCAGGCGGTTCATGGCGATGGCCATGCACTCGTGTGCCTCTTTGCTGATGGAACCGTACGACATGGCGCCGGTGTTAAAGCGACGGACGATGTTGAGCGCGGGCTCCACCTCGTCGAGCGAAACCGGCGTGCGACCGTTGGCATTAAAGTCCAGCAGGTCGCGCAGGCGCACGGCACGGCCGGTGCGGTGCAGGCGGGCGCTGTACTCCTTAAAGGTGTCGTAGCTGTCCTCACGGCAGGCGGTCTGCAGCAGGTAGACAGTTTGCGGATCGATGAGGTGATCCTCGCCGCCGAGCGGGCGCCACTTGGTCAGACCCAGCGTGGGCAGCTGATCGGGAGCCGGGCTCTTAAGGATAGCGAGCGCGGCGTCGTAGCGCTCGTTTTGCTCGCGCTCAACGTCCTCGACACCCATACCGCCCACACGGCTCACCGTGCCGGCGAAGTACGCGTTGACGAACTCCGGCGTAAAGCCCACGGCCTCGAAGATCTGCGCCGAATGGTAGCTCTGCACCGTGGAGATGCCCATCTTGGACATGATGGAGACGATGCCGGCGGTCGCAGCCTTATTGTAGTTGGCGATGCCCTGCTCGGCCGTCACGTCCAGGTCGCCGCGTGCCGCCAGATCGCGGATGCACGCATGTGCGTTGTACGGATAGATGCCGCTCGCAGAGTAGCCCACCAGTGCCGCAAAGTCGTGCGGGGACACGGCGTCGCCGCACTCTACCACGATGTCGGCAAAGGTACGCACGCCGGCGCGGATCAGATGGTTGTGCACGCAGCCCACGGCGAGCAGCGAGGGCACGGGCACCTCGCCCGCAGCGGCGCGATCGCTCAGCACCACGATGTTCACGCCGTCGCGGACCGCAGCCTCAACGTCCTCTGCAAGCTGCTTGAGCGCAGCCTGCAGTGCGCCCTCGCCGGCATCACGGCGGTACACGGCACGGAAACGGCGGGTCTTAAAGCCCACGCGGTCGATGGCGCAGATGCGGTCAAACTCCTCCTCGTTGAGCAATGGGCGCTCCAAGCGAACCAGCTGGCAGGCCGTACGGGAGTCCTCGAGCAGGTTGCCGTGATTGCCCAGGTAGAGCGTGGTCGAAGTCACCATGTGCTCGCGCAGGGCATCGATCGGCGGATTCGTGACCTGGGCGAACAGCTGATAGAAGTAGTCGAAGAACGAACGCGTCTTCTTGGACAGGCAGGCCAGCGGCGCATCGATGCCCATCGAGGCGAGCGGCGCCTTGCCCTGCTGGGCCATGGGACGCACGACCTCGTCAACATCATCCCAGTGATACCCGAGCTTAGCCATGCGCACGGCGGCGGGCACCTCGGCGTCCTCGGCGGGCGTTGCCGCGGCGGGCCTATCGAGCGCCTCGACCGTCAGCGTCTCCTCGGCAATCCAGTCGCGGTAGGGCTTTTCCTTGGCGTAACGGGCGCGCAGCTCTTCGTTGTAGATAACGCGTCCGCGGGCAAAGTCGACCTCGAGCATCTGGCCCGGCCCCAGACAGCCGCTCGTCAGGATGTTCTCAGGGCTCACCTCGATGGTGCCCACCTCGCTTGCCAGCATAAAGCGACCGTTGCGCGTCACATAGTAGCGGGCGGGACGCAGGCCGTTGCGGTCGAGGGCGGCGCCCAGCGTGCGACCGTCGGTAAAGGCGATGGCCGCCGGACCATCCCACGGCTCCATGAGCATGGACTGGTAAGCGTCGTAGGCGCGGCGCTCCTCACTCAGGCTGTCGTTGTGGTCCCACGGCTCGGGCAACAGCATGGATGCGGCGCGCGTGAGCGGGCGACCGTTCATGACCAGGAACTCAAGTACATTGTCCAGAATCGCGGAGTCGGAACCCTCACGATTGATGATGGGCATCACGCGCTCAAGATCGTGCTGCAGCACGGGGCTGTACAGGTTGGGTTCGCGGGCACGAATCCAGTTGACGTTGCCCTTGAGGGTGTTGATCTCGCCGTTATGGATGATAAAGCGGTTGGGGTGCGCGCGCTCCCAGCTGGGCGTGGTGTTGGTGGAGTAGCGCGAATGGACGAGCGCCACGGCCGTCTTAACGGCCGCGTCGTTGAGGTCGATGAAGAAGCGGCGCATCTGCGTGGCGACCAGCATGCCCTTGTACACGATAGTGCGCGAGCTCATAGAGCACACGTAGAAGATCTTGCCGCGCAGGGCAAACTCGGCGTCGGCCTTTTTCTCGATGGTGCGGCGACACACGTACAGGCGACGCTCGAAGGCGTCACCTGCCGGCGTGTCGTCCGGACGGCCCAGGAAGGCCTGCAGGATAGTGGGCATGCAGGCGCGGGCCGTCTCGCCCAGGTCATGCGGGTCGACCGGCACCTCGCGCCAAAAGAGCAGCGGCACGCCGGCCTCGGCGCAACCCTCCTCAAACACGCGGCGGGCATCCTCTACGCCTTTGTCGTCCTGCGGGAAGAACAGCATGGCCACGCCATAGTCGCCCTCTGCCGGCAGAATCTGGCCGCACTTCTGAGCCTCTTTACGGAAAAAGTGATGCGGAACCTGGAACAGGATGCCAGCGCCGTCGCCGGTGTTCTTCTCGAGTCCCGTGCCGCCGCGGTGCTCCAAGTTGACCAGAATGGACAGTGCATCGTCCAGAATCTGGTGATGGCGCTCACCGTTGATATCGGCAAGCGCGCCGATGCCACATGCATCGTGGTCGAATTCGGGGCGATAAAGGCCCTGCTGCTGAGCGAAATCTGCCTGCATCGCGATCCTCCCCTAGATATTTAGACAGTCAGTTGAATAGGCATACTAGGGGCATCGCCGACCCGTTGTGTTTCCCGCCCGTTTCGAAACAATCGCGTAACGCACGCCCTACGAGTGGGCGCCGCCGACCTCAAGGGCGACAACAAGGGCCCCAAGTTCGGCCCGTAAGCCACCGCTTCAAACATCTCAATCTGTAACAGGAAGACCCAATTTTGGCGCCTAGATGTTACAGATTGAGATTTTCTGCAGGACGGTTTTGGTTTGTCTCAATCTGTAACACGAAGGGCCGGTTTTGGTGGTCAGCCGTTACAGATCGAGATTTTCCATAGGACCATTTCTTCCTGTCTCGATCCGTAACACCTAGACCCAATTTCCATCCCTAGCTGTTACAGATCAAGACATTTCGGCAATCCCCTTTCACCATCCTATTCAAATACAACAATTTTGTTAGTCTTGGTTAACTTTTTAGCCTAAAACGGGTATCCTTTGCGGCGTCAAACAAACGGCACGCAGGAGCGCACCATGCTCAACCATCTCAAACAACACTTTGGCTCCCGACGCACCGGTGGTCACGGAGGCCTGGATATTGCGCGGCACATCGGTCCCGGGCTGCTCGTCACCGTCGGCTTTATCGACCCAGGCAACTGGGCCTCCAATATGGCCGCGGGCTCGCAGTTTGGCTACGCGCTGCTGTGGATCGTCACGCTGTCCACGATTATGCTCATTGTGCTGCAGCACAACGCGGCACACCTGGGTATCGCCACGGGCGCCTGTCTTGCCGAAGCCACGACACGTTACCTTCCCCGCTTCGTTGGGCGCACGGTGCTCGCCAGTGCCTATCTCGCGACCATCGCCACCGCCATGGCCGAAGTCCTGGGTGGCGCGATTGCCCTTCAAATGCTCTTTGGGCTGCCCGTGCGCGCGGGCTGCGTCATCGTGGCGGCAGCATCGATGGCGATGCTCATGACGAGTTCCTACAAGCGCGCCGAGCGATGGATTATCGCCTTCGTAGGCGTGGTAGGACTCTCGTTTTTGGCCGAGCTTGCGCTGGTCAAGGTCGACTGGCCGCAGGCCGCCGCAAGCTGGATCACACCCAGCATGCCCACCAGCTCGGCCGCGATTATCGTAAGTGTCCTAGGGGCGGTCGTTATGCCCCACAACCTCTTCCTGCACTCCGAGGTCATCCAATCCATGCACTTCGAAGGCCAGGGCGAGCAAGTTATCGAAGAACGTCTGCGCTACGAGCTCTTCGACACGCTCTTTTCGATGGGCGTGGGCTGGGCAATCAACTCGGCCATGGTCATCCTGGCCGCAACGACCTTCTTTGCGCACGGCATTGTCGTAGACGACCTCGCCGTCGCAGCGGCTACGCTCTCCCCCATCTTGGGCCCGGCGAGCTCGACCATCTTTGCGGTAGCGCTGCTGTTCGCGGGTCTCTCGAGTAGCGTGACAGCGGGCATGGCGGCGGGCACCATCACTGCGGGCATGTTCGACGAGGAATACGACATCCACGACCGACATTCCTCGATTGGAGTGACGACCTGTTTCGTCGGTGCAGTGGCGGCGTGCCTGGTCGTCCCGAATCCTTTTGAGGGTCTCATTTGGAGTCAGGCGCTGCTGTCGCTTCAGCTGCCGATTACGGTCTTTGTGCTCATACGACTCACCAGCTCACGCCGCGTCATGGGCAAATACGCCAACTCGCGCCCGCTCAACGCGTTGCTCGTAGGGATCGGTGCCGTCGTAACGGCGCTCGATGCCGTGCTGTTGACCGGGATGTAATGGGACGTGTCTCTATAGTTTTGTCAACCGCGTGCTTCGCGCCATTTCGGCATGA
>UQZL01000037.1 GCA_900545605.1 uncultured Collinsella sp. | reverse complement strand
GCGATACGCTGTCCGCGCTGGCCGGTATCCCGATCGCCATTAAGGACAACATCTGCACCAAGGGCACGCTGACCACCTGCGCGTCCAAGATGCTGGCGGGCTTCAAGCCGCCGTACAATGCAACCGTTATGGAGAAGCTGATTGCTTCCGATGCGGTCATCACCGGCAAGGCCAACATGGACGAGTTCGCCTTCGGTAGCTCTACCGAGAGCTCGGCCTTCCACCGCACTAACAACCCTTGGGATACCGAGCGCGTGCCCGGCGGCTCCTCGGGCGGCTCCGCTGCCGCCGTCGCCGCGGGCGAGGTCGCGCTCTCGCTGGGTTCGGACACCGGCGGCTCCATCCGCCAGCCGGCGTCGCTGTGCGGCGTAGTGGGCTTTAAGCCCACGTATGGCGCCGTGAGCCGTTACGGCGTGGTTGCCTTTGGCTCGTCGCTCGACCAGGTAGGCCCCTTTGGCCGCACAGTTGAGGATGTCGCGCTGGCCATGAACGCGCTTACCGGTGCAGGCCACGACCCGTACGACTGCACCAGTCAGGATTGTGCCGTCGACTTTACCGAGCACCTCAACGACAACATCGAGGGCAAGCGCGTGGGTATCATCCCCGCGTTTATGGAGGCCGAGGGCTTGACGCCCGAGGTCAAGGCCGCTGTTCAGCGCGCCGCCCAGGAGCTGCAGAATCAGGGTGCCGAGCTGGTCGAGGTCGACCTGCCGCACCTGGATGCCGCCATCGCCGCCTACTACGTCATCGGCCCGGCCGAGGCGTTCTCCAACCTGGCGCGTTTCGACGGCATTCGCTACGGCTATCAGGAGGAGGGCTGCGCCAACCTGTCCGACCAGAGCTCGCTCTCGCGCGCCCACGGCTTTGGCGCCGAGGCCAAGCGCCGTCAGATGCTCGGCGCCTACCTGCTGAGCTCGGGCGTGTACGACAAGTACTACTACGCCGCGCAAAAGGCCCGCACGCTCATCACACAGGACTACGATGCCGCGTATGCCAAGGTGGACACCATCCTCATGCCCGCCTCGCCGCGCACGGCCTTTAAGTTTGGCGAGATCAGCGACCCCACGCAGATGTACCTCTCCGACCTGTACACCATCTCGCTCAACATTTGCGGCAACGGTGGTGTCTCGGTGCCGCTGGGCCTGGGCGAGGATACTCAGCTGCCCGTTTCTGCCCAGCTGGTGGGACCTGCCTTTAAGGACCGTCAGCTGCTCACGTTTGCCCGCGCCCTGGAGCGCGGCTTTGCCGATGCCGCCACGGGAGCGCCCGCGCTTTCCGTCGCGCCCGATTTTGCCGGGAAGGGAGGCGAGCTGTAATGAAGGAGCTTTCCGAGGTTCTGCAGGATTGGGAGGCCGTGATCGGCCTGGAGATCCATACCGAGCTCACCGCACTCGATACCAAGATGTTCTGCAACTGCAAGCTCAGCCACGATGACGAGCCCAACGCCAACGTGTGCCCGGTGTGCCTGGGCCTGCCCGGCGCCCTGCCGGTGCCCAACAAGCGCGCCATCGAGAGCATCGTCAAGGCCGGTCTCGCCACCAACTGCGAGATCCAGCGCCACTCGATGTTCTACCGCAAGCACTACTTCTATCCTGACATGGCCAAGAACTTCCAGACCACGCAGGGCCCGGTCGCCTTTGCCATGTACGGCCACCTGGACCTGGACGTGACCGGTCGCGGTGCCGCCGAGCGCCCCGACTGCGCGTTTGGCGAGGCCGAGGCCCAGAGCCTGGCGAGCGCCTCGGCCAACGCCGAGGGCCTGTCCACATCCATGACGTCGACCATGCGCGAGGGCAATCAGCGTGCCGGCCACCTGGCCAGCTATGATGCGTCCAACCTGCAGATGCCCGAGCGCCGCGAGGACGGTTCCTACACGGTGCCCATCCGCATCCTGCGCATCCATATGGAGGAGGACGCTGCCAAGATGGTGCACGTGGGCGGCGCCGAGGGCCGCATTACCGCCGCGGCCGAGTCGCTCGTCGACTACAACCGCTGCGGCACGCCTTTGATTGAGCTCGTGACTGAGCCCGATCTGCGCACGCCCGAGGAAGCGCGCCTGTTTATGGAAAAGCTCCGTCGCATCTTTGTGACGCTGGGCATTTCCGATTGCTCCATGGAGAAGGGTTCCATGCGCTGCGACGGTAACGTGTCGCTGCGTCGCCGCGGCGAGACCAAGCTGGGCACCAAGACCGAGCTCAAGAACCTCAACTCGTTCAAGAGCCTGCACGACGGCCTTGCCTACGAGATTTGCCGTCAGGCCGAGGTGCTCGAGGAGGGTGGCATCATCTACCAGGAGACCCGCCATTGGGAGCCCGGCCGCAAGCGCACCGTGGTCATGCGCGTGAAGGAGACGGCCGACGACTATCGCCTGTTCCCCGATCCCGACCTGGCGCCGTTCGATCTGGACGACGAGTTCATCGACCGCTGCCGTGGCGAGATTCCCGAGCTGCCCGATGCCAAGCGCGCCCGTTTTGAGGCCGACTTTGGCATTAAGACGGCCGACGCCGAGCAGATTGCCGGCGACCCCGAGTTTGCCGACTTCTTTGAGGCCGCTGCTGCCGGTATGGCCGGCAAGGAGGCCCAGACGGTCGCAAACCTGTTGGTCAACGAGACGATCGCCTACCTTAAGGGCGCGGGCGTGTCTCTCACCGAGTCCGGCATCGCGCCGGCTCAGGTGGCAGCGCTGGCTAAGCTGCTGGCGACCGATGCCATCAGCTTCAACCAAGCGCACGAGGTCTTTGAGGCCATGGCCCAGACCGGTGACGATCCCAACAAGATCGTCGACGAGCGCGGTATGCGTCAGGTGAGCGATGCCGGCGCGCTGCAGCCGATCGTGGACGAGGTGCTGGCAAACTGTGCCGATCAGGCGCAGCAGTATCGTGACGGCAACCAGAAGGTCATCGGCTTTTTGGTGGGCCAGTGCATGAAGGCGAGCCGCGGCAAGGGCAATCCGAAGCTCTTCAACGAGTTGCTGAGAACGTCGCTCTCGTAAGCGGGAACCGAGGGGCCGGGCGCAGGGCCTTGCCTCTCAATTTCGGACAGTCCTGACTCACGACGGAGGCGCCACTGGCGCCTCCTGTTCGTGCGGAACTCATTGAGAGGCAAGGCCCTGCGCCCGGCCCCTCGGTTCCGTGATGACTCGGCCGTTCGGGTCAGGTGGGGCTGAATGGAATTTGGTGAATGAGGGCGCCGTTGGCGCCCTCATTTTTTGTGGATGTGAAGCGGGGACGGTCCCTTGGTAACATCGCATCCCCCAAGATTTCCAAAAAGTTAACCTTTGTTGACCTTAATAGTTAGATAAACTAAACTATTTTCCAAAAGTGTGCTCGAGCAAACTTGTTTACTCGGGTGCTGAGGCACCGTGCCGCGTCCAATGCGGCAAAAGGGAGAAGCAACATGAAGAAGTCGACGTTCAATACCCTGCTTGTCGGTGGCGGTTTTCTGCTTGGCACGGCCGGCATCAAGCTGCTTACCAGCGCTCCGGTCAAGAATGCCTGCGTGCAGGGCATCGCGTGCGGTATGCGCGTCAAGAACGGCTACCAGGACATGGTCGAGCAGGCCAAGGCCGAGGTCGACGATATGGTTGCCGAGGCTGCCTATCTCACTCAGAGCGAGGCCGCTGCGGACAAGGCAGCCGAGTAGCACTCCCAGGCATAAACAATGAGATTCTCGATTATCAGCGAGATCCCCGGCAGGACCCGTCTCCAGTTGGCGGGTCCTGTGCCAGAGAGCGATCTCGATGCGCTTCTTAAGCTCAGCGACGATATCGACGGCGTGCACAAGGTGCGCGTCTACGGCCGTATTGGCCAGATGGCGCTCGAATATGATGAGCAGTGTCGTGCGGGCGTGCTCGAAGCGTTGGGTGCGCTCGATGCCCAGGCTATTGCCGACGCAAAGACGGGCTACGTGATGCAGCTTGAGCCACGCAAGCACAAACTCGTCATGGACCTGGCGACACTCGTCGGTGCCCATTACGCGCGTCGTTGGTTCTTGCCGATGCCTCTACGTGCGGTGTTTGTCGTGGCCGGTTACATGGCATTTTTGCGCGCTGCCCTTCATGAGCTGGCGCAGCCGCGCCTGACCGTTCCTGTGCTCGACGCTTCGGCCATCGGTATCTCGTTCGTCAAGCGTGATGTCGACACCGCGGGCCAGACAATGTTCCTGCTCAACGTGGGCGAACTGCTCGAGGACTACACCCGCGCCATGAGCGAAAACGAGCTCATCAACTCGCTGCTCGATGTGCCCGATAAGGCGCAAAAGGTCGTCGGCGACACCGAGGTAAGCGTTGCCGCCACCGAGCTTGAACCCGGCGATTTGGTCGCCGTGCGCACTGGCATGTCCATTTGCATCGACGGTGTTGTCGAGCAGGGGAGCGCCATGGTCAACCAGGCGACCCTGACCGGCGAGCCGCTTGCCGTTGAGCGCAGCGTGGGCGACGACGTGTTCGCCGGGACCGTCGTGGAAGACGGCAGCATCTTGGTGCGCGTGCGCGCCAACACGGCTCAGACCAAGCTCCGCTCGATCGTCTCGCTCGTGCAGACGGCCGATTCACTCAAGTCCGAGGGCCAGTCGCATATGGAGGACCTCGCCAACAAGATTGTCCCGTGGAACTTCCTGCTCGCGGGCCTGGTTGCGCTTACCACCCGCAGCCTTATCAAGACCTCAGCGGCGCTGATGGTCGACTACTCGTGCGCACTCAAGCTCACGGGTTCGGTCGCCGTCATGACCGCCATGAGCGATGCCGCCAAGATGGGCGTTATGGTCAAGGGCGCGAAGTACTTTGAGGCGTTTGCCAAGGCCGACACCATCGTGTTTGATAAGACCGGCACGCTCACCGAGGCGCAGCCGCGTCTTGCCTGCGTACTCACCACCGATGGCTGGAGCGAGGACGAGATCCTGCGCCTTTCCGCTTGCTTGGAGGAGCATTTTCCGCATCCGGTGGCACGTGCCGTGGTCAACGCCGCCCGCGAGCGTGGGCTCGAGCATCGCGAGCGCCACGCCGCCGTCGAGTACATCGTGGCACACGGTATCGCTTCGTCCATCGAAGGGCGTCGCGCCATCATCGGTTCCGCGCACTTTGTATTTGAGGATGAGGGCGCGCAGCTCGAATCCGACATCAAGGAGCGCATCGAGTCCCAGATGCAGGGCTTGTCGCCGCTGTACCTGGCGGTCGACGGCACGGTCGTGGGCGTGCTCGGCATCGAGGATCCGCTCAAGCCCGGAGTGCGCGAGGCCATCGCCGATCTGCATGCGCTGGGCGTCAAACATGTCGTTATGCTCACGGGCGACTCCGAGCGCACGGCCGAGCGCATTGCGCGCGAGGCGGGAGTCGACGAGTTTAAGGCCGAGCTGCTGCCCGAGGACAAGTACGCTTATGTGGAGCGCATTAAGAGTGAGGGGCGCCATGTTGCCATGGTGGGCGACGGCGTCAACGATTCGCCGGCGCTCGGTTTGGCCGACGTGGGCCTGGCGATGGGTGGCGGAAGCGACATCGCCAAGGAGGTCGCCGATATCATCCTGACCGATACGGATCTGGCTGCAATCGTGCGCCTGCGCCGTATGAGTCAGGGCCTCGTTGATCGTCTGACGAGCTCCTACTCTAAGGTGATGCTCACCAACTCAGCACTCTTGGCGCTCGGCATTACCGGCGCGATTACCCCGCAGACGTCGTCGTTGCTGCACAATGGTTCGACGATTGCCTACAGCCTGAGCAACGCGAAGGCTTACCTGCATTAGCGCTTTTACTTAAGTTTTTGGCCTGCATTTGGGCGGTGTTGCAGCCGCCAGAATGCAGGCCTTTTGCGTTTGACCATGTGCTAGCAGCAATATATAGTTGTGCTAGCTAAGATAGCGGAAGTCGAAGGTGAGGTTGAGATGGGTGCTGTTGACGGCATGGCGCAGGTGAACGTTCGCGTGGATCGCCAGGTCAAGAACCGTGCCGAGGAAGCGCTGCGGCTTTCGGGCGGGTCACTGCCCGAGCTCATCAAAAAGGTGGTGGCCAAGGTCGCGCAGGGTGGCGGGCAGTGCGAGGAAGTGCTTGCGGCCGTCGACGACCGGCAGCAGACCGTCGCGCCCGATACTCCGTTCGCCGCGTCGTGGGCAGCGGCAGACCGGCTTTATGCAGATTTGGGCATCGCTGCGTTGCCCGTATCCGACGATCGCGGTTGGGACACAATCTATTCCGAAGCCATGGATGAGCATTATTGCCAAAAGGGGATGATCCAGTGAGTGGGGCGCCTCTCAAGATCATGGTGGATGCCAACGTATGGGTTGATTCGTTTTGCGTCGACCATGCCGAGTCGCTTGCCGCGCGTGCGTTTATTGGGCAGGCGACGGAGACGGGGGCGTTGCTGTTCTTTCCGGTGCATATCGCTAAGGACGTGCTGTATGTTGTCCAACACGAGCTGAAGCGTAGCGTTCTTGCCAGCGGGGGAGCGCTCGACGAGGCTTCTGCCCGCGCGATTGGCGATGCGGCGCTGGCGTTTGTTCGGAATATGACCGAAAACGCTACGGCCGTGGGTGCAGATGCGTCGGACCTTTGGCTGGCCGACAAATACTTAGCGCTCCATCGCGATTACGAGGACAACTTGGTGCTCGCCGCGTGCAAGCGCGCGCAGGTCGATTACTTGGTAACTAACGATCGCAAGCTGCTCGAACATGCCGATCTTGCAGCAAAGACACCTCGTCAAATGATGCCGATTCTGGCTTTGACCGAACGCGGCGGCGCGGCTATCGGTTAACGCGAACTGTTTGCGGGCCTCTTGGACGACGATGCGCCAAGGGGCCCGCGTCTGCTATTTACAAAAGCTCGGCCTTAATGGCGGGACTTTCTGCGAGCTGCTCGGCTGCCTTTTCGTCAGAGCTGTCGAGTGCTGCCAGGCTGCGGTAGACCCACTCGTTGACCTGGGTGTTCTTGACGCCTGCGGTCTGCATAAGGGCGCCTACCTCGCGGATTGCTGCGAGCAGATCGGCTTTGGGACCCGCGAGCTCGACCTCGATGTCGTGGTAGGCGGCCACGCCGCGGTTCTCACTCACGTGGTCGATAAAGCCCTCGACGGTCTCAAGCTGCTGGGCGAGAGCTGCATCATCGTCAGCGTCCAGCGCGACGAGTGCGTTCGATACCGTGAGGGCGGGATGTCCACAGGGGACAAAGCCTTCGATGACATCCATGGCTTCGGTAATGGTTGAGCCCAGGCCTGCGAGGGCATTGACGAGTTGCTGCTTGGTATCCATAATGGTCCTTTCGGCGGGTCAATTTTGCTTGGCGAAAATATACGTGACGCGATCGGTAACAAAAGTGCGAAGTGCAGCGCACATTGGGGTCTTCACAGCTCGTGCATAGAACAGCTGCCTGCTTTCAGAACGTGGTAAGATAACTCATCACAAGCGGGGCTCGCCCCGTATGTTCCTTGAAAAGTCGACGGTTATCGGGTGTTTGTAGGCCCGATACCATCCAGACTTTCCCGACATTCGGGGGCGACTGGTTTCGACACGATAGCTCTGAGAGAGGAAGCAGGCCGAGGTCTCCTCGCCTCGTTAAACAGGGGTACCGTCAAATTGAATTGACAACAACTCTTCTTTTGAGCCTATGGCTCTCGCTGCTTAGTTTATAGCGGCGCGTCAACCCGGTGATTTCCCCGACACCGGCGCGACGTCATTTTAGGGGAATGCTCCCGCGCACGTAATCGGTATGGCGCGGGCTAAGACCGAACCGGTTGGGATGCCGCGAGCGTGTCGCTGCGCGCAAAGCGTCCGAGACTAAACCAGCGACTGAGCTTGGAGATGCCAATCAGGGGGCTTTCGTGGACCGGAGTTCGATTCTCCGCGCCTCCACCATAAGCAACAGGCAGGTAGATACTCATATCTACCTGCCTTTTTATTTCTGGTCCGCACCGCGGAGAATCGAACTCTGTGCAGGGTGCGAGCGTTTGTAGCGAGCGGGCGAGGGCGCCGGCAGGCGGCCGAAGCCGGTGCGTATTTGCGAAGCAAATACGCGGATTCTCCGCGCAAACTATCAGCTCAATATGGATGCGATGTTTATCGAATCTCAGCCGGCCATGCGCCGCATCAACGGATCCCCTCCCGCACCGCGGAGAATCGAACTCTGTGCAGGGCGCGGACGTAAAGAAAATGCCGCAGCAACGCAGGGTGGGATGCGCTTTCCCGATGGCAGCCCAGGCGGAAAGCGCGTCCCGGAATCCGCGCTCAGACTGGGACGTAGTTTCCGGATGACACATCAAGCGGAAACTGCGACCCGGAATCGAGCCGTAGAGTGGGATATGCTTTCCCAATGGCAGCTCAAGCGGAAAGTACATCCCGGAATCCTCGTTCGGAATGGGATGCAGTTTCCAAATGAATGGCTAGCGGAAAGTTCATCCCGGAATCCGCGCTCAGAACGGGACGCGCTTTCCCAGCGGCGGTCCAAGCGGAAAGCGCGTCCCGGAATCTCGCCTCAAACTGGGACACACTTTCCGCTTCACCTGCCGCCTCGAAAAACCTGCGCGCTCGCCATCCCAAAACTGGGTAGAAGAAAGCCAAAACGCAATCGCAGGAGGTCAATATGACTGCAGAAGATAAGGCAAAGAACGCCGGCAAGGTCGCGCTCGTCCTGGAGGGCGGCAGCTTCCGCGGGCAATTTACCGCAGGCGTGCTCGACGTCCTCATGGAGACTGGCGTCGAGATTCCGGCGGTATATGGCGTATCGGCCGGCGCCCTCAACGGCGTGAACTACAAGTCGCACCAGATCGGCCGTGCCAACCGCATCAACCTGGCTTTCTGCAACGATAGCCGCTTCATGGGCGCCGCGTCGTTTGCGTCCACGGGTTCCATCGTGGGTTACGACTTTATCTTCAACGATGTCCAGGATCGCCTGGATCCCTTTGACAACGAGACGTTCGACGCGAGCCCCATCGAGATGTACGCCGTCGCGACGGATATGCTCTTTGGAACCGCCACATACCTGCCGGTCAAAAGCGCCGTACTTGACCTCGACGCTGTGCGCGCATCGACGTCACTGCCGCTGGTGACGCCGTCGGTCGAGATCGACGGGCACAAATACGTCGACGGCGGCGTAGCCGATTCGGTCCCTATCGAGCACGTGCTGGAGGAGGCGGGCTTCGATCGCGCGGTTGTCATTGTCACGCAGGACCGCTCGTACGAGAAAAAGCCCTACGAGTTTATGCCCGCCGCACGCGCCCGCTATGCCGACTATCCCTACCTGCTCGAGGCTATCGAGACGCGCCACGACCGCTATAACATCCAGCGCATGCATCTGTGGAAGTATGAGCGCGAGGGCCGCGCGCTGGTCGTTGCTCCGCAAAAGCCGGTCGAGGTCGGTCACGTTGAGCACGATTCGGCAAAGCTCCTCGACCTGTATATTCAGGGCCGCCAGGAGGCAAAGCGCCTACTGAGTGATATCGAGGCATTTGTCGAGCGCTAGTGTCGCGACGTCATGACCCATGGACGACATGTGCAGAAACTCTGGTCGGAGCCAAAATACCTGTTGACTCGTACGGCGAGCGGGGTAATATGGACGGGTTACTTGCAGAGCCCCGTGAATCTCTGTAACAACACGTACTGTACATGGAGGAGTCTAAGTGATTTCGAAATCGACTCACTACGCCAAGCAGGGCGAGGTCCAGCGCAACTGGGTTCTCGTCGACGCCGATGGTGCTGTCCTGGGCCGTCTTGCCACCCAGATCGCAATGATCCTGCGCGGTAAGAACAAGCCCCAGTTCACGCCCAACAGCGACTGCGGCGACTTCGTTGTCGTCATCAACGCCGATAAGGTCCAGCTTACCGGTAATAAGGCCGACACGAAGACCTATTATCGCCACAGCGGCTACAACGGCGGCCTCAAGGCTGAGAGCTTCCGCCAGGCTATGGAGAAGCACCCGGAGAAGGTCATCGAGCGCGCCGTTCGCGGCATGCTGCCCAAGACCACCCTCGGCCGTGCCCAGATGACCAAGCTTAAGGTCTACGCTGGTGCCGAGCATCCGCATGCTGCCCAGAACCCCACGAAGATTGAGCTGGAGGCTTAAAGATGGCTGAGAACACCGTTGTCTACCAGGGTACCGGCCGTCGTAAGAACGCCGTCGCCCGCGTCCGTCTCGTCCCCGGCACCGGCAAGGTGACCATCAACAAGCGTGATGCCGAGCAGTATTTCGGCCGTCATCAGCTCGTTGAGAACGCCCTTGCTCCCTTCAAGGTGACCGACACCGCCGGTCAGTTCGACGTTATCGCTCTGTGCGATGGCGGCGGCATTTCCGGTCAGTCCGGCGCTCTGCGCCTGGGCATCGCTCGCGCTCTTCTGAACGCTGGCGATTACCGTGCTGACCTCAAGAAGGCCGGTTTCCTTACGCGCGATGCTCGCGTGGTCGAGCGCAAGAAGTACGGCCTCAAGAAGGCCCGCCGCGCTCCCCAGTTCTCCAAGCGCTAAGGTTTTATCTCCTTTCGAGATACAATGTACAAGCGGGGCCTGCCGATTCCTCGGCGGGTCCCGCTTTTCTTTTTCGACTAGGGCGGGCGGTTGCATATCGCCTGCTAGGGAAGGAGCGATCCTATGCCCCAGAACATCTTCGGTACCGACGGCGTTCGTGGCGTCGCCAATGCCGGCCTCTCGTGCGACCTCGCGTTTCGCCTGGGCCGCGCGGCGACCAAGTTTCTTGGTCCGGATATCTGCATCGGCCGCGACACGCGTCTTTCGGGCACCATGCTCGAGAGCGCTCTGACCGCCGGCATTATGGCCGAGGGCGGCCGCCCGCATTGCTGCGGCGTCATCCCCACGCCTGCCGTGGCACTGCTCACTGTTCAAAACGAGCTCGACGGCGGCATCGTCATCTCTGCTTCGCATAATCCGCCGGAGTTCAACGGCATCAAGTTCTTTAGCCGCAAGGGTATGAAGCTTCCCGATGCTGTCGAGGAAGAGATCAGCGCCTGGGTCATGTCCGAGGAAGCCATGGCTGCCGACACGCTGCCGACTGGCGCCGGCGTGGGCCACATCATCAAGATGAAGGACGCCCGCAAGGCATACGTCGACCACGCCATCGATACGCTTGATGGCCTGAGGCTCGACGGCCTGGTCGTTGCCGTCGACTGCGGTCACGGTGCTTCCTGCCAGACTACGCCCGCCGCGCTGCAGCGCCTGGGTGCCACGGTCCATGCCATCAACACTGATTACTGCGGCACCGACATTAACGTCGAGTGCGGCTCCACTCACCTTGAGCCCCTGCGCGAGCTCGTGCTGCGCACCCATGCTGACATCGGTCTGGCCCACGACGGCGACGCCGACCGCGTACTGTTCGTGGACAGCGAGGGCAATGAGATCGACGGTGACTATATCCTGGCTATCTGCGGTTCTGACCTCGCCGCTCGCGGCAAGCTCGCCAACTCCGAGATCGTCTCGACCGTCATGTGCAACCTGGGCTTCTCCATCGCTATGAAGGAGCAGGGCTTCGAGATGGTTCAGACCGCCGTGGGCGACCGCTACGTTCTGGAGCGCATGCTCGCGGACGGCGCCGTCATCGGCGGCGAACAGTCCGGCCACATCATCTTCCTGGAGCACAACACCACCGGCGACGGCTTGGTGACGGCCCTGCAGCTTCTGGCCGTGCTCAAGCGCACCGGCCGCACCCTCATCGATCTTGCCGGCATCATGAAGAAGTACCCGCAGGTACTCGTCAACGTGCATTCCGACAACAAGGCTGGTCTGGACGATTGCCAGCCCATCTGGGATGCCGTTGCTGCTGCCGAGAAGGAGCTTGACGGCCGCGGCCGCATTCTGGTGCGTCCGAGCGGTACCGAGCCGCTGGTCCGCGTGATGGCCGAGGCCGAGACGCACGAGCTAACCCAGCGCGTTGTCGACGACATCGTCGAGGTTGTCAAGCGCGAACTTCCCTAATGGTCAAAAACCGTTGCCAAGTGGTAAACTGTTAAGGTTATTTTGATTGATTGGTATGTCCGAGGGGGAGCATGTTCACTAAAGTCCTAAGGTCTTTTGGTATGCGTGGTCGAGTCCTTACGCTGGATGCTCCCATCTCGGGCGACGTTATTCCGCTTTCCGAGGTAAATGACCAGACGTTTGCCACCGGCCTTTTGGGCCAGGGCGTGGCGATTCAGCCCACCGGGACGCGTGTGATTGCACCGGCTGATGCCAAGGTCGAGGCCATTTTTCCCACGGGACACGCCGTAGCGCTTAACACGGTCGATGGCTTGGACGTGCTCATCCACGTTGGTTTGGACACTGTTCAGCTCGAGGGCAAACACTTTACCGTACATGCGCAAGTGGGTGACATCGTCCATAAGGGCGATGTGCTCATTGAGTTCGATCGCGAGGCAATTGCCGCCGAGGGTTACGATGTGACGGTTCCCATCTTGGTGTGCAACTCCGTTGAGTTCTCGAGTATCAAGGGCTCCGTTGGCGTGCATGTCGAAGAGATGGACCAGCTCATCGTTGCTCGCGAGCGCTAGCAAGTGCACGTGGCCATTAGCCTACAATTCAAACACGTTTACGGAGGGCGCCCTTGAAAGAGGACGCCCTCCGTGGCAAGATGGGATTTGTCCGAAGCTAAACAGCTTTGGGTCACCGTGGACGGGCAGGGGCCTCGACGCGGCTAGACACGAGACACATACATTACGCGACCTCGCCCTGGTGGCCGCACACGTTGGTTGCGGCCGACGCGGGCCGCGGGCAAGTGCTTGTAAGGGAGCCTTGCCTCTCTTGTACGAGAAAGGACGCGTAATGAAGATCATTAAAGCTAAAGACTACGAGGATATGAGCCGCAAGGCCGCCAATATTATCTCGGCGCAGGTTATCCTCAAGCCCGACTGTGTGCTGGGCCTTGCCACCGGCTCCACCCCGATCGGTGCCTACAAGCAGCTCGCTGCTTGGTACAAGAAGGGCGACGTCGACTTTGCCGAGGTCAGCACCTACAACCTGGACGAGTATCGCGGCCTTTCGCACGACGATCCCCAGAGCTATCACTACTTCATGCGTGAGAACTTCTTCGATCACATCAACATCGACCTGAACAACACGCATGTGCCCGACGGTTCCAACCCAGACGCCGCCGCTGCCTGCTCTGAGTACGACAAGATCGTCGCCGCCGCCGGTTACCCGGATCTGCAGCTGCTCGGCATTGGCAACAACGGCCATATCGGTTTCAACGAGCCCGATGACCACTTCTCCAAGGGCACGCACTGCGTCGACCTCACCGAGAGCACCATTCAGGCCAACAGCCGCCTGTTCGACAGCATCGACGATGTTCCCCGTCAGGCCTACACCATGGGTACCCAGACCATCATGTATGCCCGCATGATCCTGGTCGTCGCCAACGGCGAGGCCAAGGCTCAGGCCGTGCATGACATGTGCTATGGCCCGGTTACGCCCGAGTGCCCGGCTTCGATCCTGCAGCTGCACACCAACTGCGTTGTCGTTGCCGACGAGGCCGCCCTTTCGCTCTGCGAGTAGCGCGAATCTTGCACCTCGACATAGCCTTGCCTAAGGCCTCCGCTTTGCGGGGGCCTTTTTGCTATCCCTTTCCGCCCGCTTGACCAAAATCTTGCCGCAAGCTTGACGAATGCCGGATGTCCAACAGTTTGATTCATTTCATACCAGATTCTATGCAAAAATGCCACTAAAAGGTCGTAGACGGTAGCGGGTGCTAGGCGAGTTGAATGACATAGCTGAACCTTGTTCATCTGCGTTACACTGCCGCTTAGATGGGACAAGCTGACAAGCTCATTTACCTGCTTAAAGACCGATTAGTCGGGGGATTAATAACAATCGGCCCTCGCTGTACAAAAACTTGCCGCTTGCGTACCGAAAGACAACCTAAAACACAAAACCGCTCTATTCATGGTGTGGCTTGTATAGTCTTGCGGTTACGGTGTCCATACGGTCGAGTAGAGGAGCAGGTATGGTAAACGATTTGGATAGTATAGACGACCTCGAACTGATGCCGCTGGGCGGAGGCTATATGGTGCGACGTGAGCGTCTGCTAAATGAGCTTATCGCCAAGGGCCGAAAGGCCGGCATCGTGGTTCTCTACGCGCCTGATGGCTTTGGGAAAACCTCGGTGCTGCTGCAGTACACCCAAGAGGTAAAAAGTGACCCGACGCGAGGCCCCGTGCGGATTATCGAGGCGGATCGAGCCATTGGGCGCGAGGTGTTTATGCAGCTCGAGGTGGTAACCGAAGAGCTCAAAGACAAGCCGCATTCCCTTGTCGCGATTGATAATGTGCCAAATCTCGATCAGCACGATACCGAAGACCTCATTGACAGGATTCGCGGCCTGCGCGCTATGGGGGTAGGGGTCTTTATCTCCTGCCGTCCTTCAAATCGTCAGCTGATTCATGGGCTGGGTGACTCGGTTAAGATCAATGCGCAAATGCTCAAGGTGCATGCCTATGAGTATTCGGCGTGGGCATCGGCGTTTTCGATTAGCACATCGCTTGACTTTTACCAGCTCACACAGGGTGTGCCCGAGCTTGTTTCGGCTTTGCAGACGGGCCTGTACGGCCAGGGCGATGTTGCCGGTCTGCTCGAAAACGAGATTGTCAACGTGTATGGTGCGGCACTTGTCGATCTTGCCTCGCTCGATAATAATGCGCTGTTCTGCGTCGCCTGCCTCATGATCTTGATGGGCGAGGGCAATATTGCAGAACTCGAGGCTTGCGGGGTGAGGCTGTCGATGATCGACCAGTCCTACCTTGTACGCGATTACCCGATCTTTGGTTTAGATCCGGCCGACCGGAGCTTTACGTGCCTGGGCGCCGAGGATAACGGACGTCTGCGTCTGCGTAAGTTGGTGGCCGAGATCCGTCCCGAGCTTGTTCCGCGGGCAGCTCGAATTTTGCTCAAGGCAGGTCGATGTGATGCGGCGATGGACCTAGCCGACGCCTTTTTGGACCGTAGCGTGGTCCTTGAACTTGCCGGACAGTATGGGGTCGATCTTGCTCTGACGGGGCACGGTGCCGATGTCTGCCGGGCGGCGCTGGGCACGATCGATGCCGATGATCCCGCCCCAGAGCCAACGCCTGCCGAGGCGCTCGGCGTCTATTTGGCGGCGGTCAGCGTGTCCAACACAAAGCTCGCCCGCTGTATGGCATCGCTTATCGAGCATGCGGGCGATCAGGCAGCCTGCGAAATAGATCCCGTTTCGTGGAAGGTTGCCCAGGCGCTTACGGCAGTTTGCTATGGGGATAACGGGCTTGGGCTTCCCATGAACCTTGCTGTGCCGGAAATCGAGACGGAACACACGGCGCTCAACATGCTCTTTGCACATATCGGGGTCAAGCACTGGCTGGCTGAGCGGGGAGATGACGGCGGCGCTCTGCAACAGCTCAAAACGCGCAAGGCCTATGACTGCGAGCTCGATATCGCGGGGACTTTTATACGGGCCGATAGCATGCTGGTGGAGCTCTTCGATGGGTCGTTTGCGGGGATCGACGAGCGCGACGACGAGATGGCGCTGATACGGGACGCGCTCGATGTACGTGGACTTAAGGCGCCGGCTATCTGGGTGCGCATGGTGCTGGCGGCACGGCGGCTCCTTTCCGGCTTGCCGGTAACCGACGATGCGGCGTTCAACGAGCTCGATCGCTTTGCCGTACGCATGCGCGACAACCAGATTCAGCTGTTTGGCCTGCTGCTAGAAGGCTGGCAATCGCTGGCAGAAGGTCGGCCGGTCAATGCGAAGTTCCGCGCGGTCCAGGTGCTCAAACTGGCTGAGGAGCCAATTGCATACATGCGCGACAATGCGTTGCTGCTGGAGCGTGCGGCGTATCTGCGTAACACCTCGATGGTTTCGGTGCGCGAGGAAGCGGAGTTGCTCGATATAAGCCAGACGCAGGTTGGTGGCGCAGAAGCCTGGATGGTGGCGCTGCATTTGGCCTGTGCGGGCCGAGACAGCGATCTTGCGGCCTGGATGTCCATGAATCGTGCGGGGATTCTAGAGCCATCGTATCGGCTCTTTGCGCGCCTTGCCATGCATTGTCTGGGCGAGCCGGCGGCCAGAATTCGCAAGAAACTCCCGGTGCGCGAGCTATCGCGGTATTCGTTGCGTGACGATCTGGAAGGGGAGGGTGAGCGCCTGTTCCAGGCCGGCGAGGTTGAAGCCGTTGATACCATTGACCATATCGAGATTCGCATGTTTGGTGCGTTTCGCGCCGAGCGCGACGGGTTTCCCATCACGGACAAAATGTGGCGCCGCAAGAAGGCGGCGACACTTGCCGAGCGGCTTGCGCTGGGCATGGATGCGCTGGTCGACCGCGAGACACTGGCCATGGAGTTGTGGCCCCATGCCGAGTTCAATAGCGCCCGCAACAACCTATACTCGACGATATCGCGCTTGCGGTCGGCTTTGGGACCGACGCCGGATGGCAAGTCGTGCGTGCTCATCCAAAATGAATGCATTGGGCTCAACAGTGACTACGTCAAGACCGATGTACGGCTGTTTGACCAGATAAGCCGCGAGGTTTTGGGAAATCGCACGGGTGCGCGCGGGCCCCATTTAGTTGAGCTGTGCCTTAAGATTGAGCAGCTTTATGCCGGACCGCTGTATGTTCCCAATGGCTGTAATCCCACCTACTTTTTGCGCATGCGGCGCATTATGCAGTCAAAGTACATCGATTGCATGATTAAGGGAGCAAATGCCGCTCTAGAAGAAAACGATCTGCAGTCGGCGATTTGGCTGGCGGAGTCGGGGCTTCGACAGGAAACGGCGCGTGAGGATATGGTGCGCTGCGCCATGCGCGTCTACAGTGCGGCGGGGCGGCGGCGCGATATCGTCGAGCTGTACAGCGGGCATATGCACCACCTGAGGGAGCAGGTCAATGGCGTGCCCGAGCCCGAGACGCGGCGTCTATACGAGCGCTTGGTGGAGGGGCGGCTCAATCGCGTGCTGGTCGAGCGATAAAAAACGGGCGCCCGAAGTACTTGGGCACCCGTAAGCTTGCTATGTGTTGGATCGCCGGATCATTGGCTCTTAGACGAGCTTGATCTTCTCGATGTCCTTGCGCGAGGACTCGCGATACAGTGAGAACTTGCGGCCGATGACCTGGACGACCTCGGCGTGGCAACGCTCGGCGAGCTCCTCGGCGGCCTCGCGGGCGGAAAGGCTGGAGCCATCGAGCACGGAGCACTTAACGAGCTCGTGCTTCTCCAGATAGGCGACCGTCTGCTCGACGGTGCCCTCGTTGACATCGGACTTACCGATGATGATGGCGGGGTTGAGGTGATGGGCCATGCTGCGAAGCTGCTTGACCTGTGCTCCTGTCAGTGCCATGGGTTCTCGCTTTCTATGTATGGGGCGCCCCGCGACGGGGCCTTAATTTACGTGAGCTGTCCCACGATAGCGCAGGAACGGTGCGGTGTGGAGCGCGTTTGCCCAGTTCAAAAAGAATGCGGATGCCGAGTGAGTGGGCAGTGCGGGCTGCGAACAGGCTATGAGCTGGGCGCAGAGACCGGCTCCCATGCAATAAACGCCCAACGGACCTTGCGGACGTGGTCGAGCATGTAGCGTCCCTGCGGCACGCCCTTGGAGCCCGGCTCGCCGGCACGGGGATTCTCAATCATGTGTTGAGCGATGTAGTCGCGCAGGCGGTCGATCTTATCCTCGTTGCCATGCTCGAGCATACGGGAAAAATCTGCTACGCCCGCCTCAAGGCTATCGAAGGTGTCGCGACGGGGCGATTCAAAGTACGTAACCTGCGGCAGGGCACCCATCTGAATGAGGATATTAAAAGCATACACAAAGCCATTACTGCAGGTAACCGAGGCGCCGATGGCGTTCATCAGGTGCAGGTCATAGCGCGGGCTGGAGTTGGCGACCATCGTGACAGCACAACGCCGACGAGCCGTACGATCAAGCTTGGCAAGCGCACCTTTGAGGTTGGTCGTGGTGACCGAACGACTGGCAAAGGCAACATCAACCGCTTTCGCGATCGGCCCAACTAGGTCCCAATCATCATCCCAGGCAAGCTCAAGCGGCGTAATGTGGCCTTCAAGCCCGTAATACTCAATACCAGCATCAAGGGTGCCCAGCATAGCAGGAGAGAAATCAGCCGCAATCACAGGATGCCCGGCTTGCGCAAGCGGAATAGCAATCGACCCAGCCCCACACCCCATATCAAGCACCGACTCACCAGGCTGGAGCGCCAACAGCTTCATAAAATCCCGGGCATACGGAGCAGTCTCAAGCGGCCGAAAATGCCGGGCTCTTTTGTCCCACTCAAAAGAGTCATCAGCCCGATGCCGAGTAGCCTGCAGGCGCATCCATTCATCATTCCAATCCACGGAAAGCAGCTCAGAACGAACCAAATCATCAGCCACGGGCCAACCTCCTAGCAACAAAAAAGCGACTCCTCCCAAAAGAAGAGCCGCAACCAGCATATATCAGAAAGAACCGATCCAACGCCAAACCGCCCTCACAACCAAGGCGGGCAGGAGCGAAGCGACTGCCATACGGGATAGAACTCAACTGAGGTCCCGTTGTGCGGGAGCCCCGGGGAGGGCAAATATATAAGGTCGATCGCGAGTTCCGCACGAGCCGGAGAGCACTTAATGTGCTCTCCGTGCGA
>UQZL01000036.1 GCA_900545605.1 uncultured Collinsella sp. | reverse complement strand
GGCATCTTGAAGGTGTCCCCGGGGGCGTACGTCACGGGGCCGTCCGCTTCCTGCGCCCAGCCGGAAAAGACCATGCCCTCCGGGGCGGCGAAGAGGTCCGCGCCCTTGACGGTGACGGCGCTGCCGCCGACCAGGGCCATGATCGGCGCGGTGCCGACCTCGCCTTGGACGATGGCGTCGTCGTCGGCGACGATGAGCCAGTAGCCGCAGGGCAGCTCGTCCGCCCTGCCCACGTTAAGGGCCACGGGCTCGGCACCAGAGCTCTGGAGGGAACGAGCGAGCTGTGCGCTCAGCGCGCTCGTAAGGTGGGAATCGGTGTTGAGCCACTCGGCAGCTTCCTGCGCGGTGGTCTGGGAATTGGGCATGCCGGCGCTGTGCAGCACAGGCAGCGCGGCGTCGCGCACGGCGTCGCTTGCCCAGGCGAGATCGGTGGCGGTCTTGGCGTCGCCGTCGCCGTCGACGACGTTGGCGCTAAAGATCTGGTGGGCGTCGTAGCTGCTCGCCACGGTGCCGCTCACCGTGATGGAACCGGTCGAGGTCGGCGCGGCCTGCGCGGAAGCGGGGAACACAACCGCGCAGGTGCCGATCAGGAGGGCAAGCAGCGCAAACAAGATCGGGAAGGAGCAAACTTTCTTATTCACGACGCTCACCTCCCTTCGCATTCGCCTTGCGACGAATGTGCATCCAGGCCGCAGCAGCGCAAAGCACCGCCGCGCCGGCAAGGTACGTCAGAGTGACGCCCGACATACCAGAAAGGGGCAAAGAGGTTGAGTAGGTGTTGGTGAAGGTGGGGGTGGAGTCGTCGGTGAGGTTCTGTTCTTCGACACCGACGTCTGCTTTCCAGTTGCCATCGGAGCCAACGGTTCCCTTCATGTAGGTCACCGCACAGTCGATCCTTCCTTTGGTGTTATCCGTTGCCACAACCTTGAACCTATAGACCGACTTGTCGTACTTGTAGTTAGCAAACGGCGTGGTCGGCTGCTGTTCGCGAACGTAATAAGTAAAGGTTTTGCTTGCACCGCGACCCGTGGGGTCAGACGTGGACGCGTCGAGGTCTTTAAGCTCATACGTAATGTCTTGGAACATCAGGGGCTGAGACTTGTCGCCACCGGCAGTGGTCGAGACGGTCTTGACGCTGTCGCCCGTAAAGATCTCGTTATCCGCAAACTCGAGCGTAAACTCCTTCATCTCGCCACCCTTAACGACCTTGGTCGCCTTAGGGATCCAAACGCCAGTCGAGTCGTACGCGGTACATACGTTAGTGAAAGTCGCCGAACCGTCCTCACAGATAATTTGATAATAGCCGTCGACATTCTTCGCGACACTCCACGTTTTTTTGTTAATCCACTTCCCAGACTTATCGAGTTCGTACTTGGTCCCGTTGACGTCTGTAATCGTGTAGTTATGGATGAGAAGTTCCTTCTCTTCGTTCGGATTATTTTTACTCGGAACAGTCATGAGCTTGGTCGGCTTATCCTGGGTCCGTACCACAATCTCATACACACTGGAGTCGCACGTGATGTCAGGATCATCGCCGGCATCTTCGACCAAGTAGTATGTGATTTCGTTACCCGTGCCACCCATTGCGAACTGTTCACCAAGGTCAAACGTGATATTGCCGCTTGCATCATTTTTTGCAGTTCCAACCTCGGTGCAAACGTTACGATTGAATGTCGCGCTAGCCAAAGGGTCGGTTGAGTCCTTGCGGTAGACCCTAAAGGTAAACTGATTCTCTTCGAGCCCCTCGTTCACATTTGTCTGCGAATTACGTAGTACCTTGGTCGCCTTGAGCTTGAGGCTCGGATAGACATACATGTCCTCAGGCACGCCCATGTACAGGTCGCCGTTCGACATGATGCCGCCGCCATGGTCCCAGGAATAGTTGCCGGTGATGAACGTTGTCGCAACTTTTTGCGCATTGATCGCGGCTTCGTCTTGAGCTGTAACACCCGAGCTCAGGCCGATGCTTTTATATACCTGCACGCCACCGTTAGCGGGGATAGTAATGGCTTGCGTAAGCTCTTTACTTCCCTTGTATTTGGCGTCACCGCCGCCAAGCATTTTGCCAATCACCGCCGCGATCGGGGTCTTATGATCCTCCGCCGCAAGGAAGAAGTCCGCGTGGCCGTTTTCGCGAAACTCTTTGGCATTGTAGGCGTCAGCATCCTGGTTCTTTTTGTGTTCAAGGCCTTCGTAGCCACCAGCGGATAGGTGAGGGGTGCCTTCGTTACCGCTATTCTTTTTAGAATCATAATCAGCTTTTGCGTCCTGCTGATCTTTGGCAGACGAATTGCCAAAGATTGCTGTGCCCTCAGTGTTCGTTACCAACGTCTTGCCCGTAGGGCAGACTGCAACGCCACCGCCATAGCCGCCAGCGGTATTGGCGCTAATGTACGAGTTATATATGAATAGCCTGCCAGCAGTCTTCTCCTTGCCCAAATCCGAGTTTCCCTGGACAAAGATACCGCCTCCGCCCCAGTCAAAGCGAGACATGCAAGAGTTATTAGTGATGTAGACTGGGCTATCGTTTGACGACCCATTTATCATCGCGTCAACCATCTGGCCCACTCGAATGCCAGCACCTTCAGATCGGTAGCTCACGTTAGAGGCAATAATTCCTCCCGTGATTTTCAGCCACGCCATACCCGTACGGGATTGCTCATTACGGTCGACATCCGTGACATAAACGCCGCCGCCTGCTTCCTCAGAATAGTTGCCCGTGATCTGGCCGCCCGAAATGGTGACATGAGTACCGTTTCTAGCGGCAAGTCCAGCGCCGCCATGATCGCCATAACCATCATGGCCACAGAAATTGGCATATTTATTGTTCGTAATGTAACCGCCGGAAACAGTAACGCTGCCGCCATATTCGGCCATGATGCCGCCACCAAAGCCAGCAGAATCAAGCGTGCTGTTGCCGGAGATTACGCCATTAGTTATGGTGACCGTGGAGCCTTTAGCATACACACCGCCGCCACTAGGAGCACTATTGCCGGCAATTACGCCACCGGTCACATTAAGGGTCGAGGCACTACCTTTGTCGTTGGACACCATAATGCCCGCGCCCGCGCCCGAGCTAGAAGCGCCACAAACATAGCCGCCGCTCATGTTGACGGTAGAGCCGTTCTCGGCATAGACCAAGCTGCTAACCCTGCCGCCTTTCTTTTGCGTGATCACGCCGCTCACAAGGTTAAACGAGCCCTTGCCGTTGTTGTTATACAGATTGATGAGCCTTAGATTTGCGTTGCCGCTGCACGCCACGATGGCGCCTTTAATATCAACGTCATGTTTGACAAGCGTCTCGGTTGTCCCTGTACCACTTGGGGTCGATTTGGTCACGTAGTAGGTAAGATTAGACGGAATGCCATCAACGTAATTTAGCTCGGCTTTCTTGCCATAATTATCGGGATTCAGGTACTGCCCCTGATCAGTAAGCTGCTGGCCCTCGATGAGCGTCTCATTCGCCTGTGCGGAATCCTTAATTGTAAGTGTTGCGCCGTTAGCAATATCAAATAACGGCTTGTCGGTGTTCAAGCACTTAATCTTATGACCGTTTAGGTCAAGGGTGATATTGATAGGGTTATCGTCAGTTTGTTCAAGCCTAATCTCACCGCTGTATTCAATATCGTTAACAAGCTTAAAAGTAGCGGAGCCATTTCCATCGCGAAATTTCTTGTCAGGAAGCTTCGCGCCGAGTTCATCTCCTCTGCTGATTTCATAAGTCGATTCATTTTCTGCAGCAAGTGCGATTGCGCCCTCGCCGTTAGCACTATCATCCGCAGACTGAGCATCACCCTCGGCCTCCGTGTCGTCGGACGGCAGGTCTGCGGCAACGGCGTCTTCGCTCGCGCCATTCTCGGCATCGTCACTATTCTGGTTTTCGGTATCCCCGTTGTTGGTGCTGCCTACATCAGTAGACTCACTTGAGGAACCCCCCCCCATCACAGTTCCCTCGGTAGAAACCATCTGGGCGTCGTTGGCAATGGCCTGCGAGATCGGGGGCATGACGAGCGACAGCACCAGGCTCAAAACGGATGCTCCGCAAAAAACGCCTGCCAGTACACGGCGCGTCACTTTATTACTCTGCTTAGATTTGTCCGAATTCGCTTTCATCGATGTCTCCTCCCCAAGAGACCGCGATCTTGCTCTTTCCCTATCAAGCTTGGACGCGCAACCGATATTTGCGCGCGCTTAGTAATGGTATTGTACTTCTTGTTTAAACATCTATGTACTAGATTCTGACATTATTGTAGCAGTAATCCAGCGCTCTTGACATTTGCTCAAATTAATTGTTTTTTATTAACCTTAAATAAAACTAAATTGCTGGTAATTTAGCTATTGCTATTTTTTTATTCGCCAGCGTATTATTTGTACAACATTTAACTCAAATGCAATAATGCTGTGAACGGTGGGCATTTAGCGGTGAGCGGTAGCACTAGCTTATATTACAGGCTACCTCATTAGCAATCTGCGCGGATGTCGCGCCGCTAATTAATGATGTTCGCATATCTATATACACGAAACTAGAAGAATCTCGGCATCATAGGCAAAACCACCCAAACACTTGGCCGCGCTTAGGCAACCACCACAAACGTACCCGCCCCATTGTGGTGGTTCTCCCCCGGCGCTACAGCAGATGTTCCTCGATAAAGATCGCGATGCCGTCTTTGTCGTTGCTCGCGGTTACAAAATCGGCGGCGGAGCGGGTGTCATCGCTGCCGTTTGCCATGGCCACACCCACGCCGGCGTCAGCCACCATGCAGGTGTCGTTATCGGCATCGCCAAACACGCAGATGTCCTGGAGCTCCATGTCGTTGAGCTCTGCCACGCGCGCAAGACCGCGCGTCTTGGACACGCGCGGGTCCATGAACTCGTAGAGCCGCTGCGTGGTTTGCAGAGCCGCCGCCTTAACAGTGTCATCGGCAAACGTCGATGCCCGCTCAATCACCTGCGGCATCACCTCGGGCGCCATGGTAAACATCACCTTGGGCTGCGGCTCGCGCAAGAACTCGGCAAAGTCGACCACCTTATAGGGCACGCCGTCGACACGCGATAGATGCTCGACGCACGCGTTGGTCTCGGGAACGTAGAACACGCCGTCTCGGGGGCAAACGGGCGTTGCCGGAAGGTCCGCCATGTGCCTGCAGATGCGCGCGATGGTCTCGCCCGGCAGCGGATAGCTCAGCTCGTTGATGTCGTGCGCACAGTCGATGACCTCGGCACCACCGCAGCCTACCAGCACGTCCACCAGGCCTTCGATGCCCCAGAGCTCGTACATGGCCTCGGTCGCGTGGGCGTCGCGCCCGGTGCACAGGCCAAAGAGCACGCCGTGCTCGCGCAGGGCGCGGATCGCCGCCACGGTGCGCGGGGACACCGTGTGCTGGCTCGTGAGCAGCGTGCCGTCGATATCGCAGAACACGGCTTTGATGTGGCTGAAGGTGGCGTCCATGGGGGTCTTTCTGGGTAGCGCGTCGGTGCTGGATGTGGTCGGAAATGGTGTACATGGTATACCAAAGCGCAGGCGCGGCCTGCCAAAGCAAAAACCGCCACAAAGGTGCCTGGCCCCCTTTGTGGCGGCCGGACCCGCAGGGGGGGGGCGGACTCGCAGGATGACCTGGCCCGGAGCGCAAACCATCACAACATTCGATGTTTTTCGGCACAATCGCGATTTTCATCGAATGTTGTGATGGTTTTTACTGCTTTGCGGCACGATCAAAATGCCGGCGTCCAAACAGCAGCAGCGCCGCGGGAACCGCCGTCACGACCATGCCTGCCCCCACGAGTGTCCGTTGTACGCCAAATGTTGCCGCCAGCCACGGTGCAACCGCCAGAGGGGCCACGCCGGCGAACATGTTGCCAAAGCCCATGACCGAGTTGACGCGACCGAGCTGCTCGAGCGGGGCCGTCGTTTGCACGATGGTGTTGTGGAGCGGGTTGACGATGCCCCAAGCTATGCCCAGTACAATCTGGCCGACGAGGGCTACACCCACGTACGGTGTCCCCACATAGAGCAGACTTCCCAGGCCCACGGACATGAGCGCCACGAGCAGTGTTTTAAGGTTGACCAGGTGCGGCGGCAAGCGGAGCGCGAGCACGGCACCCAGCACCGCGCCCACGCCCGAGGCCGACGAGAGCCAGCCCATCCACTCAACGCCGACGCGTAGGACATCGCGATAGAAAAACGACTCGAGCGGATCGAAGGCCCCGTAGCCAAAGTTCGAAAGAAAAATGATGCAGAAAAGTAGCGCGAGGACGCTGTTGGTAAAGACCGTCTTGATGCTGGTCGCGAAGGTGACGCGGGCGGACGTGCTGGAGTTGGAGCTTTGTCCCGCACGCTCCCCTTCCTCTGCCGAATCGGCATCCGCATCTCCGGCGACATGGCTGGTCTGCGGCCTAAAGCCCCAACCGGCGACGAGCGCCAGTACGGTAAAGATCATCATGAGCACGAACACCGCGCGCGACGACGCAGCCGCCGCGACAAAGCCGCCCAGCGTGGGGCCAACGATGATACTCACGTTTGAGAGCATGGCGATGGCGGAGTTGATGTCTTTGAGCTCAACGGGGTCGTCGGTGAGATACGCCGGATAGGACGTGGCGATGGGCTGGGCGAATCCCATCACAAAGCCCAGGAGCACCGCGCCGGCAAGGACTGTTCCGGTCGCGCTGCCAAAAACGAGGATCGCCGCGCCAGTTGCGAGAGCGCCGATGATGCTCAGCAAGAAATGGCGGCGCGGACCCCAGGCGTCGAGCGCCGCGCCACCCGCAAAGGATCCCATGATCACGAATACATTCATAAACAGGACGGCCAGCGATGTCGCGACGACCGAAGCGCCGTCCGCATAGGTGAGCGTCCCGATGACGCCGATAAAGTAGCTGGTCTGAAAACCGGTGTAGATGAGAAAGCGCATTGCCACCAGGCGCTTGGCCTGCGCGGACAGCGACGAGCGGACTTTTGGGAATACAGATGTGGGCATGGGTGCTCCTTATCGCATACGAATAGCGGGCAGCGTCCATTCATCCGCTGTCCATTGGCTCAATCTATCCGTATGCCTGACTAGGGTCGCATCGAGCCCCTTCCGTCTTTCCGCCCAGCATGAACTACTTGGTAGATTGTAAGGCATGCCCCACACATCTACCAAAGCAAAAACCACCACAAAGGTGCACTGCCCCCTTTGTGGTGGTTGCGGCGTTTACGCTGGTTGAGACTTGGCTAGGCCAGGTCGGCGCCGTTGGACTCGATGACCTTCTTGTACCAGAAGAAGCTGTCCTTGCGGCTGCGGGCAAGCGTGCCGTTGCCGTCGTTGTCCTTGTCGACGTAAATGAAGCCGTAGCGCTTCTTCATTTCGCCGGTCGAGGCGCTCACCAAATCGATGCAGCCCCACATGGTGTAGCCCATCAGGTCCACGCCGTCCTCGATGGCAATCTCCATCTGCTTGATATGCTCGCGCAGGTAATCGATGCGGTAGCTGTCGTGAATCGAACCGTCCGCCTCGACCTCGTCCACCGCGCCTAGGCCGTTCTCGACGATCATCAGCGGCACCTGGTAGCGGTCGTAGACCTCCTCCAGGTAGTAGCGCAGGCCCTCGGGGTCGATCGCCCAACCCCAATCGCTCTTCTTGAGGTACTCATTGCCGGCACCACCAAAGATGTTGCCCTGCTCCAACAGCACCGGGTCAGCCGTGGCCGTGGCGCTCATGTAGTAGCTAAAGCTGTAGAAGTCGACCTTGCCGGCGGCCAGCGTGGCGGCGTCCTCGGGCGAGACCTCCACGTGCACGCCTTCGCGGCGCCACACGCTGGGCGCCCACGAGGGATACGCACCGCGCACCTGCACGTCGCCACAGTAGAAGTTCATCTCGCGCTGCTGCTTTTGGGCGGCCAGGACGTCGGCCGGGTTGCACGTGTGCGGATAGCAGGCGTTGCCGGCGATCATGCAGCCGATCTTGTTCTGGGGATCGATCTGATGGCCCATGGTGACGCACTTGGCGCTCGCCAGGAACTGGTGGTGCAGGGCATCGAAGCGCGCCTGCGGATCGTCCCAGTCGCAGTCGCCAAAGGCCATGGGCGTGTCAGTCGCCTCGGGCACCATGCCGCCGCCCATCACGCCGCCAAAGCCGCCCATGAGCAGGCAATTGATCTCGTTAAAGGTGAGCCAGTAGCGCACTAGGCCCTTGTATTCGGTCATGACGGTGCGGGCGTAGTTGAGGTAGAAATCGATGAGCTTGGGATTCTTCCAGCCGCCGTAGTTTTTGGACAGGCCATAGGGCAGCTCGTAGTGGCTAAGGGTGACCATGGGCTCGATGCCCTGCTCCTGACAGGCCTGGAACACGCGGCGGTAGAACTCGATGCCGGCCTGGTTGGGCTCGGCCTCGTCGCCGTTGGGGAAGATGCGGCTCCAGTTGATGGACATGCGGTAGCACTTAAAGCCCATCTCGCCAAAGAGCTTGATGTCGTCGAGATAATGATGGTACATATCCACGGCCTCGTGGCTGGGATAGTGGTACTGGGGCAGAATGCCGTCGGTAATGTGGCGCGGCTCGGAGACCGTACCGCCAGTCATGATGTCGGGGACACCGAGGCCCTTGCCGTCCTCGTTGTATCCGCCTTCGCACTGATTGGCGGCAGTGGCGCCGCCCCACAGAAATCCATCGGGAAAAGCCATGTTGGCTCCTTTCGTACGTGTTGGGATGTTGCACGGGCGCCGAAACGGCGTCCGCAGGACCAATTTGCGTCCTGCTCGGGGTCCGCGCAGGAACCGCTGCCACGAAACCGGCCTATCTACTACGTTTTACCGCAAATCACCGACCACACCGCAATTGTCAATAATAAAACCGCAGGTAGAAGGCTTGACGGTTTTCGGAAAACCGCCGTGTGGTTAGTCCCTGCCACCTAAACGTAGTAGATAGGCCGGTTTCGTGGCGAGGCATGTTGCGGGACGCGCACGGACCGACCCATCGAAACTATGCCGGCTTAAGATATGCGGACGGAGCTGACGGAGACGACGTTTGCCCAGATAAAACCGACCAAAATAAACCTGTTCCTTATTGGCAGGTTTTAAAAGCCGGCAGGGCGCTTGTCCCCGCCGGCCTGGTACCGAGTCTTTGTCGTTTGGGCTACTTGGCAGCCTCGGGCTTGTAGGTGACAAACTCGATTGCGAAGCCCACGGCGGCACCCACGAGCGAGGCAACGATAGCCCAGATCATGTGGTTGATGCCGTTAACACCGGAGGGATCGATGAAGGACAGCCAGTTGAAGACGCCCAGACCGCCGGACATGTACACCACGGCGCCGGAGATGCCGATGATGAGGCCGCCCACGGCAGAACCGATGCTGGCGTTGATGAAGGCCTTCTTATCGGGCAGGGCAACACCGTAGATAGCGGGCTCGGTGACGCCAAAGAAGAAGGCGGAGATCATGGCCGGCAGTGCGATGCCGCGGAACTTCTCGTCCTTGTTCTTGAGATACATGGCAAAGAGCACGGCGCCCAGCGAGAAAGAGTGGGCGATAACGGAGCCCAGAACGTAGTCGTAGCCCAGAGTGGACAGGTTGACCAGCGCGATGGGCACGAGGGACCAGTGGAAGCCAAAGATGACCAGGCACATCCAGAAGGCACCGACGAGGGTGCAACCCAAGATGGAACCGATCATGGGCAGGCCAAACAGCAGCGCGAAGAGCTCACCGAGCAGGTTGGTGATGAGCGTGGCGATGGGGCCAATGACCAGGTAGCCAAGGGTGACGGTGACGGTGACGACGATCAGCGGGGTGAAGAACATCTTCATAGAAGCGGGCATCCACTTCTTAACCCAGTGCTCGAGGGTAGAGCCGAACCAGATCATGAGCAGGATGGGGATAACGGAGCTGGTGTAACCCGAGGCGGGCATGATGAGCGGCAGGCCCAGGAACGTGGTGTACCAAGAGAAGGTACCGGCAAAGCCGAGCTCGACGGAGCCGACAACCTCACCCGAGGTCAAGGCAACCATGGTGGGGTACACCAAAGCAAAGGCGATGGCCATGCCGTTGAACTCGCTCATCTTGAACTTCTTGGCCGCGGTAAAGCCAAGCACCACGGGCAGGAAGTAGAACATGCCGTCGGCGACGGTGTAGAGCAGCGTGTAGGCGCCGTCGTTAGCAAAGCTCGGGACCAGGAAGGTAGCGAGCGCCAGCAGGCCCTTCATGATACCGGCAGCGGCGAAGGTGCCGAGCATGGGGGCGAAGATGCCCGAGATGAGGTCGATGATCACATCGGTAACGCCCTTGGGAGCGGCATCGTCGTCATCGGCGTCGACGGCGCCGCCGTCGCTAAAACCGCCGGCCTTGAGAACGGCGTCGTAGACGTCCTCGACGATGTTGCCCACAACAACCTGGTACTGGCCGTTGGCGTGCATGACCTTGATGACGTTGGGTAGCTCGGAGATTGCCTCGTCATTGGCCTTCGACTCGTCCTTGAGCTTAAAACGAACGCGGGTAATGCAGTGTGCGACGCATTTGACGTTGGACTTACCGCCAACCAGCTCTACGATCTGGGCAGCAAGATCGTCGTATTTACCTGCCATGATCTGTCCTCTCTTTTCCAAATTTCGACAAAAATATCCCCTACCGCGAGCCGGTACCTTGCCCGCAGCTAGAAACCAAAAAGAATTGTTGCGATTGCCGCCGGGCTGGCGGCGCGTGTTACTCGGGCTGCGAGCTCGATCGCAGACGGTTGATATGCATCATCAGATACAGGAGCTCCTCGTCCGAACAGCTCTGGTTGAACTCTTTCTCGAAGACGCGGTTGATGGCGTAGGCGCACTGGTAGGCCTCGGGAAAGTCGCGGGCGGCCTGCATGAACAGCGAGGAGTTCTCGGTCTGCGTGCAGTTGCCTTTAACAAGGCGACGGACCAAAAAGCGCAGGTGCGCAAGAAAGCGAATGTAGCTATACGACGCCGTGTCGAGCGAGCAGCCGAGCTGCTTTTCCACGGAATGAGTCACCTCGTCGAGCACGCGGGTGCTCTTCATGATGAAGTCCATGTCCTTGGCACGGCCCATGCCGTCGACCTCGGCGTTGACGATGTGGAGCGCGATGCTCGTAGCCTCGTTTTGGCCGAGCACAGCCCCGGTGTGTTTTTGCACGATGGCAAGTGCCGCCTGGCCAATCTGGAGCTCGCGCGGGTAGATGAAGGCCACCTCGTGCTCGAGCGGGTTGGGCGCGTTGAGCTGGTCGTCGTCGCGCTGGACGGCAAACCGCAGGTGATCTGCCAGGATAAAGGGAAGGCCGCCGGACAGCTTGCGGCCGAGCTGCTGCGCCGCGAAGCAGGCGATATCGCTTGCCGCGAGCAGCACGTCATCGGGAAGGGTGCCGACCATGTCCTGCAGGCTCTCGGGGACGTTATAGAATTTGCGCTGGATGAGCGACTCGTCGGAAAGCTCGTAGGGCATGTCGTGGAAACCGATGCCCTTGCCAAAGACAACAACCTCTCGGCCGTCATCGCTGGCGGCGAGAGCAACGTTATTGTTGATCTTCTTTAAAATGAGCATGAAAAAACTCCTCGGACATCGGCGCTAGACGACGGGGCGCTATTCCTCGTCTTCTATTATGCGCAAGTGATGCCTCCCGAGGAGTAACAAACTTGTAAGCACGGGTGTGATTGTGCACGAAACTTGCACGTCGCGTAACCCCAGTCTACGTGAAAGTCCGCCGAACGGTAGAAAAACGCCCGCGAACGGCAAAACCACCACAAAGGAGACTGGCCCCTTTGTGGTGGTTTTAGCGACTACTCGCGTGGGATGCCGTAGGGGTTGTAGAGGTCTGCAAAGGCAAACGTGCTGGTAGTAGGGTCAAAATCGAGCTCGAGCACACAGCAGTTGCCGATACGGTTCTTCATTTTGAGCGGATCCACGCCCACGGTGCGCATGACCTGAGCCACTGCGGCGCCATGGCCCACGCACAGCACGCTCTCGTGCCCGGGACGCTGCATGAGCTCGGTGATGGTCGCCATCATGCGCTCGCGAAACTCAACCTCGCCCTCACCGTCATACTGCTTATAAAAATCACCGTAGGGCAGGCGCGGATTCAAATCCTCGCTCGCACCCTCAAACTTGCCAAAGTTCCATTCCTTAAGGCCTTTGACGCGCTCGTAAGGCTGACCGGGAAATGCCAGCTCGAGCGTGTCGCACGCGCGCTCGGATGTTGAACTGTAGGCATGGTCGAACGTAAGGCCGCGTTCGCGCAGCGTCGTGCCCACGGCCTTGGCCTGCTCGATTCCCAATTCGGTAAGCGGCGAATCACACCAGCCCTGCTTACGGCGAAGCAGATTAAAAAGCGTCTGACCGTGGCGCATAAAGCACAGCTTTGACATGGAACCTCCCTGGAAAGTGTTTTCCTATGCGATTATGGCACCTTAAAGCAGCTCCGAGCCAAAACCACCACAAAGGTGCCTGGCCCCTTTGTGGTGGAAATGACGTTTGCCCAGATAAAACCTGCCGAAATAAACCTGTCCCTTTTTGGCAGGTTTTAGGCCAGATGATCTTGGATCAGATCACAAATGGCTCGGGCATCGTTGATGTTGATGGCTCGGGTCGCAAAGCCGGCGTCGAAGGCCTGACGCGCCAGGGCCTCGTTGCAGGCAAGGGCCAGCGTGTGACCGTCGACCAGGTCGAGCGAGCTCTTGCCGCGCAAACGGTCGACACCCGATCGCGCGACCACGATGTTGTCGAAGCCCTCGGTCTTGTAGCCCTCGATGATCACCACGTCGACATCGTTGTAGCGCGACAGCAGCTCGCGCGCGGGCATCTCGTCCTCCTCGCGCGTGTCGGCGTACTCCGCCCAGCGCGTGGCGCAGATAAGGCCCACGTGCTTGGATCCGGCCTGGTGATGGCGCCAGGTGTCCTTAGCGGGCACATCGATATCAAAGCCGTGATGCCCATGATGCTTGAGCGAGCCCACGCGCAGGCCGCGGCGAGTGAGCTCGGCGATAACCTTCTCGACGAGCGTGGTCTTGCCCGAGTTCTGGTAGCCGATAAACGCGATCGTTGGGACGGCCGGAGCCGGAGCTGCGGGCGCGACGGCGACAGGTGCGCTTGCGAGCGTGGCACCGTCAGCGGCCACGGCCTCAACAGCAGCAACCTGACGCTCGGCACGATCCCACACGCCCGAGCGGCCGCCCTCCTTGCGCAGCAGGCGCACGTCGACGATCTCCATACCGCGATCGACGGCCTTGCACATGTCATAGATCGTTAGGCACGCAGCGCTCGCGCCGGTCAGGGCCTCCATCTCGATACCCGTCTTGCCCGTCACGCCGGCCGTAACCAGTACGTGAAAGCCAACCTGCCCGTCCGCGCGCGCCGGCGCCCAGCCCTCGGGCACGTCATCGGCCGGCGTCCCCGCCGCAGCGATGGGCGCAATGTCGCACTTGCTCTTGGTAATGAGCAGCGGATGACACATGGGGATGATGTCGCTCGTGCGTTTGATGGCCATGATGCCCGCCACGCGCGCGCAGGCAAGCACGTCGCCCTTTTTGGCGCGGTCCTGCAGCACCATGGCCTGCGTCTCGGGATGCATGAGGATGGTGCCCTCGGCGATGGCGATGCGATGGGTCTCGGCCTTGTCGGACACGTCGACCATGCGCACCTCGCCCTTGGCGTCCACGTGCGTCAGCTCATCGCGACGGGCGTCGCGGGCGGGCTCGGTGGCAGCACTGGCAGTCGGCTGCGCGGGCACGGCGGCGTTGCCTGTATTCGCCGCAGCCGTGGCTTTGTGGGCAGACATCGCGGCCCTGCGAGCGGCCTTGGTGGCATCGGCGTACCTGCTCTTGGCCATATGATCATCCTCCGATTTGGGACATAAATCGTTGCGTGCCCTCAATTATCGCGTGTTCCTGCGGTTTGTGGGCCACGGCATCGCGCCAAATCGAAAGTACCTGCATATCATCACCACGGCGCAGGGCATCGCGCACCGAATACTCGGCATCGCTGAACAGGCACGGACGCACGCTGCCATCGGCCGTCAGGCGCAGACGGTTGCAATTCGCGCAAAAATGGTTGGACATGGCGCTAATGAAGCCGACCGTTCCCGCCGCGCCCGGAAAGTGCCAGTAGCGCGCAGGGCCCGCGCCGGCAGGAGCGTCGTTGATGTCGAGCGGCTCGAGCTCGCCCAATCCCGTCGCGGCGGCCCCGGCATTGATGCGCGCCCGCAGCTCGTCGCTCGGCACGGTATCGCTCGCGTCCCACAGCTCGGGATTGAGTGTGGGCGCATGCGGGTCCACAGCGCAATGCGAACTGGTGCGCTCGTCGCCAATGGGCATGTATTCGATAAAGCGCAGGTGGATGGGGCGGTCGAGCGTGAGCCGTGCGAGGGCTGCCACATCCTGGTTGAGTCGACGCACGACAACGCAGTTGACCTTAACGGGCTCAAAGCCCCAAGCCAGCGCCGCGTCGATGCCAGCCATGGTCTGCTCGAGTCGACCTAGACGCGTGATCTTTCCAAACAGCGTAGGGTCGAGCGTATCGAGCGAAATGTTGACGCGGTTAAGCCCGGCATCTTTGAGCTGCGATGCCAGCTTGGGCAGCAGGGCGCCGTTGGTGGTAAGCGAGATGTCCTCGATCTGCGGAATCGCGCGGATGTCGCGAATGAGCGGAATGATGCGGCGGCTGACCAGCGGCTCGCCACCCGTCAGGCGCACGCGGCGAATGCCCTCCCCCGCCACCAGACGCACAAAGCGGGCGATTTCCTCGGCACTGAGCAGCTCCTCGTGCGCGCGCGGCGCCACGCCGTCGGCAGGCATGCAGTAGATGCAGCGGAAATTGCACTTGTCGGTCACGGCAATGCGCAGGTAGTTGATATCGCGGCCAAAACCGTCATGTTGCACGCGCTCGTCCACGCAACCCTCCCCTCACGCAGCGATTTATTCTTCGGGAAACATAATACCCCACGAGAGAATTATGCCGACACCCGTACGACAGGACAGGTCGCTTCGAGCAAAACGGACTTTCCAAGCCCATCCTCAACACAGACCATCACAACATTCGATGCTTTTCCCGTTTTTGGCAAAAAACGTCGAATGTTGTGATGGTTTGCCTGCCCACGGCACCCCGTAGAAGGACCGGAACGTCCCTAAAGGCCGACGTCCCAGTGCCGAATCACGAATTCTCGTAGGTCGTTCTGACGTTTCTGGAACGCTTCGCTTCGGTCGCACTTAAGGCCCATAGCGAGCGCGATGGCATTCATCGCCCGATGCAATTGCAGTTGATGGGCAAACTGAGTCCCGGTGAGGACAATCATCCTAAAGCCCAGCGCGCTCAGCACGGTCATACGCTCCGCATCCGACGCGCTGCGCTGTTTATCAAAATGGTCCGAGCCGTTGTATTCAATCCCCGTACCGTTTGCAGGCGCATATACGTCGATCTCGAAATACCCGGACTTAGCGAGATATTTGAACTCGCTGGGAACATCAACCCGATGGTTGAGCTCGATCTTGGCGTATCCCAGCCCTCCCTGGGAACGTTTTGCTACGACCATGATTGCGGTGGCCGTCTCCATGGGCGACCGCGCGCCATCGTGCACGCGCCTGAGCACGGCGACCGCGCGTATGGCCCCCTGACGAGATCGGTTCTCATTGCAATAAGCAATCAAATCGGCAACGGTATACCTCTGCCCCATCTCGATATAATCGCCTGTCGACAGATGATTCAAATGGTATCGGGCGCAGATTTCATACCCATATTCCAGCTGCTCGGGCTCACTCATCCACGAACCCGCTTGGACAAAGCACATGGCCTCATCAACCACTAGAAGGCCCTCTGCTACCTCGATAAGATGGCCTGGAGGTACCGGCGCCCCAAACACGTGGCACCTAAATCCAGCCGGCGTCGAGCGCTCAAAATCGAAGTTAACGAGCGTATCAATATGATCGAGCTCTTCTCGTGGAATACCAAGAGAAACCAGATAGTCGGCAACGATCCCAACTGCCGTTGAAGCCCTCAGCCCCTTGGCATCGAGCCCCAATTTGGGCAGGCCCGCGGTCGACTCCGCCTCGTCGGCAATCGAGTCCTCATCGTATAGGCCGCTTGCTCGCGAGAGCGACTCGGACGGGCGCGCCACGTTGTGGTACAGCCAGGCGGTCTTATGGGACAGGACGATCGGCAGATCCATGGGCCCTCCAATGGAGTCGGATAACCAACCTTATTCCCCTGCCCGCGGATTCGAACACCTTCGCATGCAAGTTAGCGATTCCACCCGATCGGATGACAGAAAAACCGTCCCAACATTCGATGCTTTTCCCGATATTGGCAAAAAACGTCGAATGTTGGGACGGTTTGAGGCGGGGTGAGGAGCATGGAGAGCCAAAGCACCGTGCCCGAACGGGTTAATCCAGCTCCTTTAGGCCGTGTGCCAGCTGCCAGTACTCGCCGTGCTGGGCCAGGAGCTCCTCGTGGGTGCCGCGTTCGATGATGCGGCCGTGCTCGAGGACCATGATCGCGTCGGCGTCGCGGACGGTGGACAGGCGGTGCGCGATCATAAACGTGGTGCGACCGCGCATGATGCGGTCCATGCCGCGCTCGATGAGCTTTTCGGTGCGCGTGTCGATGGAACTCGTGGCCTCGTCCAGGATGAGCACCGGCGGATCGGCCACGGCCACGCGCGCGATGGCGAGCAGCTGGCGTTGGCCCTGTGACAGGTTGGCACCATCGGCTGTGACCGGCGTGTCGTAGCCTTGCGGCAAGCGGCGGATAAACGAGTCGGCGCAAGCGGCCTCGGCGGCGGCGCGCACCTCCTCGTCGGTCGCGTCGAGCTTGCCAAAGCGGATGTTCTGCGCAATGGTGCCGCTAAACAGGTGCGTATCCTGCAGCACAATGCCGAGCGACCCGCGCAGGCTGGCCTTGGCGATGTGCTTGACATCGATGCCGTCGTACGTGATCTCGCCGTCATCAACCTCGTAGAAGCGGTTGATGAGGTTGGTGATGGTCGTCTTTCCGGCGCCCGTCGAACCCACAAAGGCGATCTTTTGCCCCGGCTTGGCAAACAAGTTGAGGTCCGTGAGCACGCGCGTGCCCGGCACGTAGGAAAAGTCCACGGCATGGAAGCGCACGTCGCCGGCAAGCGGAACCAAGCCGCACACAAGCTCGGTACCGTCGGCGGCCACCGCACGGCCCGACTCATCAACGGCAGCCACGTCATGCAAGTGCCCGTACGCGCCCACGCCCTGGCCCTCGGGAATCTTCCACGCCCACGCGGCGTCGCCCGTCTGCACCAGCTCCACGCAGCCCTCGTCCACCTCGGGCTTAAGGTCCATGGCGGCAAACAGGCGCTCGGCGCCGGCCAACGCGTTGAGCAAGAAGTTGCCCAGCTGCGTGAACTGGTTGATGGGCATGGCCGCCTGGCGCACAAAGACCAGGTAGCTCGCAAGCGCGCCCACGTCGGCCAAGCCGTTGATGCAGAGCATGCCGCCCGCCACCGCGACGATGGCGTAGTTGGCATACCCGATCACCACGGTCATGGGTACCATCGAGTTGGCGTAGGCCTGCGCGGCGCCACCGGTGCGGCGCAGTTCTTGGTTGCGCACGTCAAAACCAGCCACGTTGGCCTGCTCGTGATTAAAGACCTTGATGACCTTTTGGCCCGAGACCATCTCCTCGACGTATCCGTCCAAATCGCCCAGCGACGCCTGTTGGGCGGCAAAAAAGCGCTTGGAACGCATGCCCGAGTAGCGCGCATACAGCACAATGGCCACATCGCACACGAGCGTGATAATCGTGAGCTGCCAGTTGAGGATGATGAGCATGGCCGTGGTGCCCACAACCTGAATGGCGGCCTGAATCACGTTGGCAAAGCTGTTGTTGAGCGCCTCGGAGACGGTGTCGACGTCGTTGGTGAAAAAGCTCATGATGTCGCCCGAGCGCGTGCTGTCAAAATAACTGAGCGGCAACGCCTGGATGTGCGCGAACAGGTCGCGGCGAATATCGGACACCACGCGTTGGGCCGCACGCACCATGATCTGTGAGTAGCCCAGGGCCGAGAGCACGCCCGCAGCGTAGATGACGGCCGTAAAGAGAACCTGCTTGGTAAGCAGCTCCTCCCCACCCGCGGCCAGGCCGTTGACGATGGGGCGCACCATATAGGTGCCGGCAAGACTCGCGATGGCGGCGACAGAGGCCAGCACACCAACCGCCAGCAGCGAGAACTTGGCGTGGCCCATGTAGGAGAGCAGGCGGCGGAGCGTCTGCCCCAAATTGGCCGGACGGGCCTGAGCGGATGTCTTAGGCATGGCGCTCACCCCCTTCTCGGGCCAGGGCATCTGCGGTCGTATCCCCCGCGAACTCCATCTGCGAGGCGTAAATCTCCTGGTAGATGTTGTCACCCGCCAGTAGCTCCTCGTGCGTGCCCACACCATGGACACGGCCGTCGTCCAGCACGACAATGCGGTCGGCATCCATCACGCTCGCGATGCGCTGGGCGATGATGATCACGGTCGTATCGGGAATCTGCGCGATATGCTCGCGGATCTTGGCGTCGGTCGCCATATCGACCGCGCTGGTCGAGTCGTCAAAAATGAGTACGCGCGGATGTTTGAGCAGTGTGCGCGCGATGCACAGGCGCTGCTTCTGCCCGCCCGAAACGCCAGCGCCGCCCTGGCCCAACTCGCCGTCCAGCCCGCCGATGCGGTCCAGGAACTCGTCCACACACGCC
>UQZL01000035.1 GCA_900545605.1 uncultured Collinsella sp. | reverse complement strand
GTTGCCGACCCCACAGTGCCCGCCGCCGATGACGTCCTTACGCCCCCGGACTCCGAGATTGCATTGGCGGCAGGCCTGACGGGCGCCGGGCAGACCGAGAGCACACCTGCGGGTACGCTCGCCACCGATCTTGTCGAGGGCAAGGAACTCGCCGAGCAGCAGAAGCAAGAGGAGGCTTCCGGTGCCGAGGCAACCTGGAACGAGGAACTTGAACTCTGGGCAACCTCGAAGGGCGCCACGGGCGTAAAAGGCGAATACGATGATGGCTACGTGGCCGGCGAGCAGACTCCCGCGCAGTACTACTTCTCGATTGATAGCCTCACCAACGAAATTTCTATCGAGTATGGCGACGCGGGCATTACCACGTTGGAGGTGCCCTCGACCATCGACGACAAAAATGTCGTAAGCCTTACGGGTATGGGAAGCGCTGCGCTCACATCGATCACCTTCGCCCCTAATTCGCATGTCCGCTCGGTTGGAGGCTTGGGCGGCAGCAGCATCAAAGAGATCGCACTGCCCGATTCGGTCGAGGAGCTCAAGAGCTATGCATTCTACAAAAGCAAGACGCTCCAAACGGTAACCTGGCCCAACAACGCGGCCTTTACCACGATTCCCGAGCAGGCCTTTAAGGAATGTGAACAACTTGACGACAAGGTGGTGGCAACGCTGCCGCCTTCGGTCAAAACTATCGACTATCTTGCATTCGCCTATTGCGGCGTGCCACAGTTCTATGTCTCGGACACAACAGTGCTCACCTTTACGCAGATCAATGTGCCGGGCACGGTGGAGCGGATCGGGCACTATGCCTTTGATGGGTGCTCGCATGTGTCGTCGGTGACGATCGGCGATGGTGTCAAATCTATCGGGGCGCTCGCGTTCGCCTCTCTTGATCCTGCGATTGCCGGCAAAGAGATTGTGCTACCCAAAAGCGTGGAAATGATAGAGTGGGGAGCTTTTGAGAACACGAGATACGGAAACGAGACGAACCATAATGCCGTTGCCCTGCGCGTGATGAACCCCGATCTTCAGCTTGGTGAGGCGGGCTATCCGGGCGACTATAATGAGCGCGTGACAATCGATGGCGTAACGTATGCGATTCCCTTTAGTGAAGGCCAGACCATCTATGCCTATGCGACCGATTCGGCTGGCAACCCCTCGATGGTCAAAAAGCTTGCCGATGCCGTGGCCGATCGCAAGGACTCCGTCGATTCCTCGAAGCCTGCCTACACGTTTGAGTGGATGGGCGAGGCGGCCCAGATCACGGGCAAACTTCCCCAGGGCGCGGCGGCCGTGCTCGTGCAGGCGGGGCAGTCCACGCCGCTGGCGGTTGGCGATGACGGCAGCTTTACAGCGGACGCCCTCTCCAAGACGGCAGCCACCCTGCGCATTTCGCTCAGCGGTTACTATGACATGGTGCTGGCGCGCCCGGGCGACCAGATGACGGGCACATGGAATATCGGAGACATTAAGGCGGAGGACTTTACCAAGATTCCGGCTTCGCGCGCGATTGAGCTCAACGTGGGCTTTCTTGAACCGATTGTGGGCCAGGATAAGACCGAACGCATTGAGCTCGATAGTCTCGATAACATCGATCTGACGGTGAAGAGCGGCGGCAAGACGCTTAAGCCTGCCAAGGGTGACAAGGAAAACGACTTCCGTATCCAGGGTACAGCGCTCGTGGTGTCGCAGGCCATTGCCGATGCAGACCAGGATCTGGAGATAACGCTCGAGCCCAAAGACAGCCTCAAGCTGGGTGGGGCGACGGCGACGGTGAAGCCTTCGGCCGGCAAGGTCGATATCGACTTGAAACCCTGGGGCACGGCGACGGTCACGACCAAGGGCGACTACCAGGGCGCCAACCGCGTGCTGGTGTTCCGTACGTCCGACGGCAAGCTAGTCGCCGACGGCGTCACCTATTTGATGGGTTACGAAGACGATGGCACCACGCCTATCATGAAGGCCGAGACGCCGCGCCTTAAGGCCGGTTCGTACACCATCGTCGCCTTTAACAAGACGAGCTACGACATCCAAGCGACGAGCTATTCCACGTTTAGCCGCCTAGGGCTGACCGTGGGTAAGCATATCGCGCAAAAGCAGGTGAAGATTGAGGACGGCAAACAGCTCGACGTGACGCTCGACGTCCCCACGTTTGACGTGGAGACGTATCGTGCCGAGCGCGGGCTGACGGCGGGCTCGGTTATCGCTGATTCGTCCGCGGTCGTTGGCGCGGAGACCGAGCTGCGCATTCATTACGAGCTCAAGGACAGCCAGGCTGCCAAGATTGAGATTCCTCTGGCCAAGGATGCCGTCGAGGATGTGTCCGCAGGCGCTCGCGAAGCCGGCGCCAGCTCCGATGCCATGTGGGCTGCCACAACTTGGGAGGGCGACAACCTCGTTCTCGATATGAAGAAGAGTGCGGGCGCCGATGTGTTTGTGCGCTTTAAGCCTAAGGCCGCGGGCATCTATGCCGTCTCGCCGCTTATTACGCTGGGCGAGGTGACATTGCCGCTGGGAAGCACCACACTCGAGGTTAGCGGATCGCGCATCGAGGTCGACAACACCGACGTTCACAGCCTGCTGGGCAATGTGGCCTACGTGTATGCAGCGCCGGGCAAGAGCGTGCAGCTCACCGTGGGGACGGGCTCGTCGGCTGCAAAGTACACCGGCAAGACCAATAAACTCGGCCGTGCCAAGATTGAATACGAACTGCCGCAGGATACGCTTGCCGCCGAGCGTGTGACGCTCGAAGCGCGCGTGGGCTCGACCGATGTCGCCGCCGCTGCCGCAGAGGTGACGGCTCGCAACTATGTGCGCTATGTTCCGGGTGCTTCGGTCTGGAACTTTGATGTGACGTATCGTGGCGGTACGCAAAACCTGGTCAAGGACGGCAAGGACACGGGTAAGAGCCTGTGGACCTTCCACCATCTGCCGCAAAAGAAGAACGCCTACTGGACGTTCGATATTACGCTCGAGGTGGGAAACGAAGAGGCCGCCGACACGCTCGACCTGTACGTGGACTGCGTGGATGGCAAGACGGTGACGATTCCTCTGACTCAAAAGTCGCGCGAGGGCACCCGCGTGCGCTATGCGGCGGAGTATGTGGACGAGGGTTACCTTAAGCTGCTTAATGAGTTTAACAAGGCGAATGACTCGACCTATGTGAACTGCGGCAACTTTGAGCAAATCTTTATGCCGCAGACCTACCGCATCTCCAATGCTCAGCTTATGACCATGCTGAGTTTTGACGCCAACGCTTCGGCCAAAAAGCATTCCGCCGCGGCCGAGGAGCGCCAGCAGGAGTTCTCGAATGCCGTGCAGCAGTGGCACGAGTATATGATGGATAACTCGTTTAATGATGTCGACGAGGCCTTTAACGACGCGATTGACCAGATGGTCGCCGATGCGTTTGCCGAGGAGGACAAGGACGGTAAAGAGGACGAAGCCCAAGGTGGAGCTGCCCGTAAGGCTCGTCGCGCCCCTGCCGCCAGCGACGGCGAGGGTGATGGTACTGGCAACGACGAGGCCGCGCAGTTTGCGGCTGAGCTCAAGGCCGCGGTCGGCGGGTCGTCGGCGCTGCTGACCCAGCAGGGCGACAGCTATGGCGTCAATGTGGACAAGATGATCTTTGAGGATGCTTACGGCACCAGCGAGGATTGGTATCAGGAACTCGCGGCGGCCCAGGGCGCGAACGCTGCGGATGCGGCCGCCATCAAGGAGCTCGTCGACCATGCATCGCGAGCGGAGTTTATTGCCCAGCAGGCCGAGGATCTGGTGGGCCAGTCGATGGGTATCGGCCAGCTCAACCAATATGGAAGCTGGAATGACGCAACCGCTGCGGCGCTCAACAAGTGTGCGGGCATTAAGGCCAGCGAGTACAACGGCCAGTCGACGAGCGGGTTTAACGATTTGGGCCAGGCGCTCGGCAGCTCACTGAGCTACAAGGCGGCTGACGACGATACCGTCAAGGGCTTTAAGGTCGCCGCGCCCGATGGCGAGCAGACGGCCTATATCGAGTCGGAGTTTATCGAGAACTCCAATAACAACAAGAACCAGGCGCTTCTGTTTAACTCGATCGCCATGCAGTGTGACATTCTGGACAATCTGTACGATAACTGGAATGTGGTCCATAGCCTCAATAACTCTACGATTCGCGGCTGGCTTATGGCTTGGAAGCGTAACGGCGACGTGAGCGCCCATATGAAGCTCATCCGCACGATTCGTTCGCTCAAGAGCTATAAGATCGAGTGCGAGATGTTCGGACAGGTCTTTAAGACCGATGCGTGGAAGGCGGCCGGCCAGGCGTTTCCCGCGGCGACCCAGGGCATCGGCATCTTTACCGGCATTTACGGCGTGAACGATGCCAGCAAGAACTGGGAGAACGTGAACGTCCGTATGCAGAAGGTGAAGGGCGAGCGCGAGGGCTATGAGCTTCAGCATACGCGCCTGCTTGCCAAGCCCGAGAAGACCGAGGACGACTGGAAGTGCATTTACGCGCTGCGCGACGCCATGGAGAAGGCGCGTGCGTTTGAGGATCTGCTGCATCGCCAGCTCTGCCACGACAGCACCGATGTGGCGGTGGGCTCCATTATGACAATCGCCGGCGTGCTGACGGCCGGTTCGGCGGGTACCGTGGTGGGCGCTGCCTATGACGCGGCTTCGACCAGCGTAGGTTCGGAGCGCGCGATTAAGCTGACCAATGCCGAATGCGCCTACGATGTTGCCTGCGAGCAGGTGGAGCGCGCGTGCCAGAATCGTATTACGGTCAACTGGGGCGAGCTGACTGATACCGAGGTCTACAAGGCCAACAAGGACGGCTTGATCTCGGACGAGAAGATGCAGTCGATCTTCGAGGCGCGTTATCGCAATGTGGCTGCCAAGGCTGCACCCGACCCTGCGGGCGTGGTGTACGAGGGCCTGCTGTCCAATACGGTTGAAGGCGCGACGGTTGAGCTGTGGAGCGCCGACGATGCGGCCGGTACCAATGCAGTGCGTTGGGATGCCGAGGAGTATGAGCAGGACAATCCGCTTGCAACGGGTGCGGACGGTGCGTACAACTGGAATACGCCGACCGGCTGGTATCAGGTGCGCGTGACCAAGGACGGGTATGAGGAGGCGCGTTCGGCCTGGCTGCGCGTGCCGCCGATTCAGACTGAGGTGAACATTGGCTTGGCGTCGACGGCGGCGCCCGAGGTGGCTTCGGCCCATGCCTATACCGATTGCGTCGAGGTTGAGTTTGCGCAGTATATGGATGCGAGTGACGATACCCTGGCCGCATTGTGCGCGCAGGGCTTGGGCGACGTGACGTATACGTGGCTCGATAAGCAGGACGATCCCAATGGCAAGCCGCTGTCGCGCGTGCTGCGTATTCGCTATGCCGATGCGTGTGAGGTGGGCTCGACGGTGTCGTTTGAGCTCGACGGTGCTCGCAACTACGCCGGCACGGCCATGGCGCGCTGGGCAAGCGGCGAGCTTGTCGTGGGCGTTCGTGCCGACAAACTCAAGCTCAACGTGGAGCAGGCCGTGACCATGCTTGAGGGCAGTGACTTTGAGCTGGTGGCGCACGTGACCGATAAGGCGGGCAAGCCGTTTGCGGGCGCCAAGGTTAGTGTTGGGCTGGAGTCCTCGGCTATCTGCTCTGTCGATGCCAACCAGGCCGTGACGGGCGAGGACGGCGCGGCGACGTTTGTGCTGCATGGTGCTCTGCCCGGTTTGACGACGTTGACGGCGGCGGTGGACGGCACGGCGCTGTCCAAGCAGGTCGACGTTCGCGTGTCTGCCGAGGCAGTGCGACCGGCGCGACCGGTGGCGACGATTGGTGCGACGACGTTTGGTGCATGGTCGCCCAAGGAGAACTACATTACGGTGCCCAAGGGCACGAAGCTGGAGCTTTCTGCCGAGGATGGCACGACGATTTGGTACACCACCAACGACACCTGCCCCTGCCGTGACGAAGGCCGCGTAAAGTACACCGAGCCTATTGCGCTCGATAGCAACATGTATGTGCGCATTGCGGCACAGCGCCCTGGCATGTCGTACAGCGAGTATTCCGAGCGTCTGAACATTACGATTACGGTGACCGATGAGCCGGCGCCTGAGCCGACGCCCGATCCCGGTCTGAAGCCGGAGCCTGAGCCGACGCCTGACGGCGGCGAGCAGGGTGGCGGTACGGATGGCTCTGGTGGCGCCGGGGTCCCTGCGGGCAGTTCGACTTCGACGACGACCACGGTGACGACGAACAAGTCCAAGGGTAAGGGCAAGAACGGCAAGAAGTCCGGTGGCACGGAGCTTGCCGGCACGGGTGACTCCGCCGCGATGACGGTCGCTGCCCTGGGCATCGCCGGTGCAACCGTTACCGCAGCCGGCATCGCCGCGACCAAGCGCCGCAAGCATTAGAGCTGGGTGACGGCTCTCGTTCTCGGCCTCAGTAAAATCTCGATCTGTAACACCAAACTGCCCAAAACGGCTCTAGATGTTACAGATTGAGATGAACCGAATGGCCGCCAATCTAATGTCTCGATCTGTAACACCAGGCGGGGAATTTGACCTCTAACTGTTACAGATTGAGATGAACAGGTGGATGTTCGCACAATATCTTGATCTGTAACAACTACAAGGCTCAACAGGGTCTAACTGTTACAGATTGAGACAAACGCCGGAATTGGTTTGCCGACCAGTCCCCAACCACCACAAAGGTGCCTGTCCCCTTTGTGGTAGTCGGCCGGCATAGAAAAAGTCCCCGCCGGGCGTGTGCTCGACGGGGACTTTGCCGTTTGGTAGCTAGCGCTGCGGATGATTACTCGCCCAGTAGGCTCTTGGTGATGGAAGCGGCGGCCTTCTTGCCGGCGCCCATCGCCAGAATGACCGTAGCGGCACCGGTGACGATGTCGCCGCCGGCCCAGATACGGGGATCGGTGGTCTGGCCGGTCTCCTCGTCGGCGACGATGTAGCCCCACTTGTTGAGCTCCATCTTGCCACCGATCTTCTTTGCGAAGGGGTTGGCGTTGGTGCCGATAGCCGAGATCGCGACATCGCAGGGAATCTCCTCGATGGCGCCCTCGATGGGCACCGGGCGACGACGGCCGGACTCGTCGGGCTCGCCGAGCTCCATCTTCTGGACCTTGACGGCGCATACGGAGCCGTCCTCGCCAGCGACAAACTCGAGCGGGGAGACGAGCGGCAGAACCTCGACGCCCTCGGCCTTAGCATGGTGCAGCTCGGCGCGACGGCAGGGCATCTCGTCCTCGGTACGACGGTAGGCGATGATAGCGTGCTCGGCGCCCAGACGCTTGGCGGTACGGACGGCGTCCATAGCCACGTTGCCGCCACCAAAGACGACGACGTTCTTGCCGTGCTTGGTGGGGGTGTCGTACTCGGGGAACTTGTTGGCCTTCATCAGGTTCACGCGGGTGAGGTACTCGTTGGCGAAGAAGACGTTGGGCAGGTTCTCGCCGGGGACGTTGAGGAACTTGGGCAGGCCAGCGCCGGTCGCCACGTAGATGGCGTCGAAGCCCTGCTCGAACAGCTCCTCGGCCGTGGCCATGTTGCCCACGACGGAGTTGTACTCAAATTTGACGCCCATGTCCTCCAGGCCGTCGATCTCGCGCTTGACGACTGCCTTGGGCAGACGGAACTCGGGGATGCCGTAGACCAGCACGCCGCCGCCGGTAAAGAAGGCCTCAAAGACGGTAACGTCAAAGCCGTTGCGGGCGAGCTCGCCGGCGCAGGTGATGCCGGACGGGCCGGAGCCAACGACGGCGACCTTCTTGCCGTTCTTGGGGGCCATCTTGGGCGTGGAAGCGAGCTCGGGGCGGTCACCCAGGAAGCGCTCGAGCTGGCCGATGGCCACGGGCTCGGACTTCTTACCACGGATGCACTTGCCCTCGCACTGGTTCTCCTGCGGGCAGACGCGGCCGCAGATGGCGGGAAGCATGGAGTCCTCGCGGATGGTATCGAGAGCGCCGCCGAAGTCCTTCGCGCGGATCTGCTCGATAAAGCGGGGGATGTTGATGTTGACGGGGCAGCCCTCAACACAGAACGGCTTCTTGCAGTTGAGGCAGCGCTCGGCCTCGGCCAGCGCCATCTCCTCGGTGAAGCCCTTGTCGACGGGGCGGAAGTCGCAGGCGCGCTCGGCAGCCGGCTCCTCGTTATCGGGGGTGCGGGGCGACTTCATATCGGCAACGAAACGACCGTTAACTAGTGGCATGCGCAGCTCTTTTCCTCATAGGCCTTGAGGGACTCGCCCTCTTCGGAACGGTAAGCGGCCTGGCGGGCACGAAGGTCATCCCAGTCGACCAGGGTGGCATCGAAGTCGGGGCCGTCGACGCAAGCGAACTTGGTCACGCCGCCCACCTCGACGCGGCAGCAGCCGCACATACCGGTGCCGTCAACCATGATGGGGTTGAGGGACGCGGTGATGGGGGTGTCGTATTTCTGGGCGGTGAGGGTCGAGAACTTCATCATCGGAACGGGGCCGACGCAGAAGACCTGGCTCACGGCCTTGTCCTGCAGCAGGCGCTCCAGCGGAGCGGTGACAACGCCCTGCTCGCCGTAGGAGCCGTCGTCAGTGGTGATGTGGATGTGGTCCTCGTCGAGGAGCTCGCGGAACTGGTCCTCCATAAGCAGGAGGTCCTTGGTGCGGGCGCCCATGATGGCGTGCACCTCGTGGCCGGTCTCGACCAGGTGCTTGGCGACCGGGAAGGCAATTGCCAGGCCGACGCCGCCGCCAATGACGGCGCAGGGGCCCTCAGCCATCTCGGTGGGAACGCCCAGCGGGCCCACGACGTCGCGCAGCGACTCGCCGGCCTCGTAGGTGGACAGCATCTCGGTGGTCTTGCCGATCACCATGAAGATGAACTCGACCCAGCCCTCGTCACCGTTCCAGCCGGCCAGGGTAAACGGGACACGCTCGCCCGTCTCGTTGGCGCGAACCATGAGGAACTGTCCAGCGTGCGCATGCTTGGCGATTGCAGGCGCCTCGATGCGGAACTTGAACACCTTCTCCGAGAACTGCGTCTTCTCCAGGATCTTATACATAGAACCCCTCTCTTGTTAGGGCTGCCGAACCGTGCCTCCACGGAAATGGACGGTAGCCCGAATAAAACCGTACGCGCACAGGCGTTGTGCAGACATACGGTGCAAATTATACCCTCATGGCAATGTCGCTTACGTGTTTCTTTGGCAGGTGGGAAAAGGGTTTATCCACTTCGGCCTACCAAATAGGGACAGGTTTATTTTGGTCGGTTTTATCAGGCAAAACGGCAAAGGGGCCGGCCTCGGGTTGTGATGAGGCCGGCCTCCTTTGGGGCGCTGCATATGTATGGCGGCACAGGGTTTATTACGGCGCGGCTGTCATGGCGTTTCCGTAGATAAAACCTGCCAAAATAACCCTGTCCCTAAATAGTAGGTTTTAGTGCTTGCCGTTGGCGGAGGCGGCGCCGTTGACATGGTCGCGAGCATAGACTACGCCGTGCACAATCGCCAGGCCGGCGGCGTCGGCCGCGCGGGCGCAGGTGTCCTGGAAATCCTCGGCCTCGCGGGCGCGCAGCTGCTTAAGCACGTAGTCGGCGACGGCCATCTTGCCGGGAGGGTTGCCGATGCCGGTGCGGATGCGGCTGAAGTCGCGGTTGCCCATCTTATCGATGATGGAACGCAGGCCGTTGTGACCGGCATGGCCGCCGCCCACCTTAACACGCACGTCGCCGGCGGGAATATCGAGCTCGTCGTGGATGACGAGCAGCTCCTCGGCCTTGATCTTGTACTCGCGGCAGAGTTTGGAGATGGGCCCGCCCGAGGTGTTCATGTACGACTGCGGCTTGACCAGTACAATCTGGCGCTTGCCGCCCTCTTCCTCGGGATCGTTGATGTTGATGAGCGCGATCTCGGCGCCTGCTTGGTTTTTCCAGTACGTGACGCCGGCCTGACGGGCCAGCTCGTCGATTGCTTTGAAACCAGCGTTGTGACGGGTCTCGGCATATTCCTCGCCAGGGTTGCCAAGTCCGGCAACCATGCGAATCTTAAGCGGCTGTGCAGCTGCCATATTTGTCCTTCCGTTACACATAAGAGTTTAATCAACGACAAAGGCTACCACGCCCGCCGAAGGCGAGGAAAGGTTGCAGCAAAGTCATTTCAGAAAATAGCTGCCCCGAGACAGCAGGAAGCCCCGGACACGCCGGGAGGGGTTATCAAAGCGAACATCCCGCAGCCGCAAAGCGGCGAGGACGTTCGCGTGATAACCCCGCAGGCGCGTCCGGGGCTTCCGGAGGGATGCGAGGGTCGAGCGGCTACAGCGCGAAGTCGCCGCCGACGAGCGTGGAGACGGGCTCCTCGTGGTAAACGGCGGAGATGGCCTGAGCGAACTCCTCGGCGACCGAGATGGTCTTGATCTTGCCGCCGACCTCGACGGGAATGGCGTCGGTGACGACGCACTCGACGATCGGGGCGTCGTTCAGACGCTCGATGGCCGGACCGGAGAAGATGCCGTGGGTGGCGCAGACGTAGATGTCGCCAGCGCCCATAGCCTTGAGCTCCTTGACGTTGGCGCACAGGGTGCCAGCGGTGTCGATCATGTCGTCGTTGATGATGCAGGTCTTGCCCTTGATGTCACCGATGATGCCCATGACCTCGGCGGCGTTGTGGCGCGGACGGCCCTTGTGGGCGATGGCCAGGTCGCAGCCGAGCATGTCGGACAGCTTCTTGGCGGCCTTGGCGCGGCCCACATCGGGGGAGACGACAACCAGGTTGTCGGTGTCGAAGTGCATGTCGTTGTAGTACTGGCCAAACAGCGGCAGCGCGGACAGGTGGTTAACCGGGATATCGAAGAAGCCCTGAATCTGGCCCTGGTGCAGGTCGAGGGTGATGATGCGGTTGACGCCAGCGCGCTCGAGCAGGTTGGCGACGAGGCGGGCGGTGATGGGCTCGCGCGGGCCGGCCTTGCGGTCCTGGCGGGCATAGCCGTAGTGGGTGATGACGGCGGTGATGGAGCGGGCGGATGCGCGCTTGGCAGCGTCGGTGGCGATGAGCAGCTCCATGAGCATGTCGTTGACGTTGCCGCCGGCCACGGACTGAATCAGGAAGACGTCGGCGCCGCGGACGGTCTCGTCGTAGCGGGCGTAAATCTCACCGTTGGCGAACTGCTTTAGCGTAAGGCCCGAAAGCTCGACCCCAAGGAACTCAGCGATCTTCTGAGCGAGGGGACGGTTGGAGGAACCGGAATACACGCGGATGGACTTGCGCATATTCTCCGACTTCTCGGGATCATTAATCGGCATTACCCTTCTCCTTTATATCGAATGCCATATAGATGCCTTGTTGCATTGTAACCGCGCGGCGGGGTTTATCGAGTCTTGATAACGTCTTTACCGTCAACGGACACGAACCGACCACTCATCCGGCCGCGCAGGTCAGCATAGAAAAAGGAGCCGTCCCCACGGAAGCGGCTCCTTAGATGCTTGGTAAAACGTTATACCTCGTCGTCCTCGTGCAGGCGGCGGCGATAATCGGCGGCCCAGCCCTCAATATTTACCTGACGGGCGCGGCCCAGACCGAGTGCGTCTGCCGGGACCGGCTCAGTGATGACGGAGCCGGCGGCCACGAGCGCGCCGTCGCCAATCTGGGCGGGCGCGACCATCATGGTATCGGAACCGATGAAGGCATCCTTGCCGATGACGGTTTTGTGCTTGTGTACGCCGTCGTAGTTGCAGGTGATGGAGCCGGCGCCCACGTTGACGCCGGAGCCCATGGTCGTGTCGCCGATGTAGGACAGGTGCGGCACCTTGGAGCCCTCGCCGATCGTGGACTTCTTGATCTCCACGTGCGTGCCGGCCTTGGAGCCGTCGAGCATGTGGGTACCCGGGCGCAGGTAGGCGCGCGGGCCGCAGTCGACGCCGTTCTCGATGACGGCCTCGATGGCGATGGTCTCATCGATGATGCAGCCGCTGCCGACGGTGGTGTCGGTGAGACGGCTGTTGGGGCCGAGCTGGCACTCCTCGCCCACGGTGACGTGGCCGATCAGGTGCGTCTGCGGCCACACGACGGTGTCGCGGCCGATGGTGGCGTCGGGGCCGATCCAGGCCTGCGTGGGGTCGATGAAGGTAACGCCCTCGGCCATCCAGTGCTCGTTGATGCGGTCGCGCGCGATGGCGGTGAGCTGCGCGAGCTGGATGCGGCTGTTGACGCCCAGGCCGTCGCGGTAGTCATCGCAGTGGAAGATGGAGACTGCCTGGCCGTGGCCCTTGAGGATCTCGAGCATGTCGGGCAGATAGTACTCGGACTGCGCGTTGTCGTTGCCGATCTCGTCAATGTGCGCGGCGAGCTGCGCGCCGTCGAAGGCGTAGCAGCCGGCGTTGCACTCGAGCAGCGTGGCGGCCTGCTCGGGTGTGCAGTCCTTCTGCTCGATGATGCGTTCGATCTGGCCGTCGGCACCCAGCTTGATGCGGCCGTAGCCGAAGGGGTCGGGCGGGGTCATGGTCATGACGGTGCAGGCGAGCTCGCCGGTGGCGACGGTCTGCGCGAACTTGGCGACGGTGTCGGCGGTGATGAGCGGCAGGTCGCCGTTGAGCACGACGACGGGGCCTTGCGTGATGCCGCAGGCCTCGAGCGCGACCTTCACGGCGTGGCCGGTGCCCAGGCGCTCGGTCTGCTCAACGCACTCGACCTTGGTGGCGCTGTTGGCGTAGGCGCCGTCGATGAGGGCGCGCATCTCGTCGGCGTGGCTGCCGATGACGACCACGACGCGGCTGCAGCCAGCCTTGATGGTGGCGTCGACGATCCACTGGACCATGGGCTTGCCCAGGATCTTGTGCGAAACCTTGCAGTGGTTCGACTTCATGCGGGTGCCCTCGCCGGCAGCGAGGATAATTGCGGTTGCGTCCATGTGATCTCCTGTTACGTTATAGAGACGTGTGTTTGGAAACGATACACGGCGCAATATGATACCGCAGGCATATGATGAGCGCGTAACGATTGGTTTGCGGCGGTTGAGGCTTGCGTCGCTGGTGTGGCGTTTGCGCTGCTTGCGTGCGGCGTTGGCGGTGCTACGGAGCCGTCGTTTGAGCTAGGGGACGGGGGTGCCCGTGGACAACATACGAGAAGAGTTTGGCGGCGAGCCCGTCGCGGCATTCTCGATGTCGCATCCGGCGGTGCCGGCCCTCTACATGGTACTGACGCTGGGGCTCACCATGTTCTCGATGCAACCGGTGTTGATCGCGCTGTCGCTTGCGGGCGGGCTGGCGTACGGGCTTGCGACGCGCGGTGCTGCGCGCACGTTGGGGGCGCTTCGCTGGCAGCTGCCGGTGATTTTGATTATCGCGGTGCTCAATCCGCTGTTTAGCGCCTCGGGCTCGACGGAGCTGTTCCGTATTGGCATGCGTGCGGTGTATCTGGAGAGTATGGTATACGGCCTGTGCATGGGCGGGTTGTTTGTGGCGAGCGTACTGTGGTTTGAGGCTGCGGCGTCGATGCTTGGCTACGACAAGGTGCTTGCGCTTCTGGGTAACGCCGCACCGGTGATCGCGCTCATGATTTCGATGTGCATGCGGCTTATCCCACAGTTTTTGCGCCGCGGTCGTACGGTACTGGCGGTGCAGGATGCGATTGATGTGCCGGGTCGCGCGCCGGCCGATCCCGTGCGTTCGCGCCTACGGGCATCGAGCGTGTTGATGGGCTGGGGCATGGAAGATTCGCTGGAGCGCGCGGACACGATGCGCTCGCGCGGGTGGGGTGCCGCGACGCGTCGTACGACGTATGCGCGGTATCGACTGGGGCGCGGCGACGTTGCCGCGCTGGTGGGGCTTGCGCTGTTTGGCGCGGCTGCCGTGGCGGTGGCATGGACCGCGACGACACAGTATTCGTTTTATCCGCAGCTCTCGGTGCCGGCGCCGTGGCCGGGCTATGTCGTGTACGCTGCCTGGATGGTGCTGCCTTGCGCGTTGCACGCGATTGATGAGAAGAGGTTTGGCTGATGGCTCGGTTGGATAGGGGCCCGGTGTCGGGCGCTGCGTGCGGCCCGGATATGCCGGCGATTGAGGTGCGGAGCCTGAGCTTTGCCTACCCCGATGCTGATGCTGCGGTGCTCGAGGGGCTCGACTGGTCTGTTCCCCAAGGTGCATTTGCGCTGCTTGTTGGCGGTACCGGATCGGGTAAGTCGACGCTGCTGTCGCTGCTCAAGCCCGAGATCGCTCCGGCGGGCGAGCGCACTGGCGAACTGCGCGTGCTGGGCGAGCCCGTCGCCGACATGGATGTGCGGGCATCGGCGGAGCGCGTGGGCTATGTGTTCCAGGATCCCGAGAACCAGATCGTGTGCGAAACCGTGTGGCACGAGATGGCGTTTGGCCTGGAAAACTTGGGGCTAGCACGTGATGAGATGCGCCGTCGCGTAGCTGAGACCAGCTATTTCTTTGGGCTGGAAGATTGGCTTCATCGCGATACCGACACGCTTTCGGGTGGCCGCAAGCAGCTGCTGTCGCTTGCCGCCGTCTTGGCGCTGCGTCCGCGTGTGCTGCTACTCGACGAGCCCACGTCTCAGCTCGATCCCGTTGTCGAGAAGAATTTCCTGCACGCGCTGTTTCGTGTGAATCGCGAGCTGGGCTGCACGGTTGTTGTGGCGACGCATCAACCGCGGCCGATGCTCGAGTATGCGACGTGTGCGTACCGGATTGAGGACGGTCGCGTGCGCGACGTGGCGGATATGGCTTCTTTGGGACGCCGAGAATCGCTGTTTTCCGACGACATGTTGGGGTGGGGTGCCATCCGATGTGCAAAAAACGGAGTATTCAGCAGGCGTGAGGACAATTTGGGCTCTCTGGAGCCGCCCGGGGACGTATCGGGCACGAAAAAAAGTTCGGAATTGGACAAATCGTCCGAATTTGTGGCGCAAACGTCGCTCGAGAACGGCTCGGAAGCCTTCTCGCGCACGGATGGAAGCAGAATACTCCAAAAAATGCACGGCGGGTCGGCTACCACCCTGTCGGAAGGCTGGTTTCGCTACGATCGAGCGTCCGGCTGGGTGCTGCGCGGGCTCGATGCGTCGTTTTCGGCTGGCGCGGTGCATGCGGTTGTGGGCGGTAACGGCTGCGGCAAGTCGACAATGCTTTCGGTGCTGGCGAAGACCGCCAAGCTGCAGCACGGCCGCATGATGCGCGGAGCGGCCTCGGCGGCGCTGCTGCCTCAGAATCCCAAAGCATTGCTGGTTGCCGAGACGGTGTGCGACGAGCTGATGGAATGGGCCTCGACCTGCGGATATGACGAGAACTTGGCGCGGGAGCGTGCGGCGAGCTTGGGGCTGTCGGGTCTGGATGGGCGCCATCCGTACGATCTTTCGGGCGGGCAGCGTCAACTGCTTGCATTGGCAAAACTGCTGCTAATCGGCCCCGAACTGCTATTGCTCGATGAGCCCACCAAGGGTCTAGACCTGTTCAGCCGCCGCATTATCGCCCGCGCCCTGCGTGACCATGCGAAGGCTGGCGGCACCGTCATCATGGCTACGCACGATTTGGACTTTGCCGAGCAGGTAGCCGACGACGTCGCCATGATGTTTGACGGCGAGATTGCCTGCATGGAGCCCCCGGCCGACTTCTTTGCCGACAACGTGTTCTATAGGGCGTGATGGGATGACGGACTGTCGTTTCTCGCGTTTACTCACAAAACTGGAGATCCCGCTGTTGTTGGCGGTGCCGGCGGTGATGGCAGCGGCGTTGCTGGCGGGCGTTGAGCAGGCGGCGCTTGCCATGCTTGTCGTGGTGGCGCTGGTGCTTGCACTGTTCTTTGCGGGTTACGAGGCATCTCGTCCGGGTTTGCGCCAGATTATGCCCACGCTGGTGCTGGCGGCGCTGGCGGCGGCGGGGCGCATCCTGTTTGGGCCCATTCCCGACTTTAAACCGGTGAGCGCCATCGCCATTATCGCGGGGGCGACGCTTGGTCGCCGCAATGGTTTTATGGTTGGCGCGCTGGCGGCGCTGACCAGCAATTTCTTTTTTGGGCAGGGCATGTGGACGCCATGGCAGATGTATGCCTGGGGCCTGGTTGGCTATGTTGGCGGTGCGCTGGCGCATGCGGGTGCGTTCGACCGCGCCGATGGCACCGTGCGCATGCCGGCGCTACTGACCTACGGCTTTGCTTCGGGTTTGCTGTACGGCGTGGTGATCAACGCGTATGACATCATTGGGTTTGTACAGCCGCTTACTTGGGCGGGTGCCGTGGCGCGTCTTGCCACGGCAGTGCCGTTCGATATCACACACGGTCTTGCGACCTGCGTGTTTTTGGCTGCCTTGTACAAGCCTTGGTGCCGTCGCATCAACCGCGTCGTCGTGAAATACGGACTGTAGGGCTAGTTGCGCCGAGGCGGGAATCAATACTGCTAAAGTGCCATTTTAAAACTATGCCGGTTTACGGGGCTAGATTAGCACAGGCAGACCATACCAGTTTTTTCCGAAATAGAGCAAGCCGTTCACCTGCGGTTTTATTATCTCGGAATTGTGTATGGTTGGGGGTTCGCGATTCAGCCCCGTAAACCGGCATAGTTTTGGAATGGCCGGCTGATACGACGGGCATCGTGGCCCCCAGAGAGCCAAATTGATCCATTTTCTTCCGTCTCCAGATGTCCCCAGGAAATCAGTTGACGGCGCTTGCCACGAAACTGGCCCATCTACTACGTTTAGCTTGATACCCCCGACCATGACCGCGTTTTATGAAAAACCGCAGGCTTTCTACCTGCGGTTTTCTTTTTGCGTTGTTCGCTGTGGTTGAGGGTAGTGGCTTAAACGTAGTAGATGGGCTGGTTTCGTGGCGGACGGGGTCACGCGGGCGCCCTTGCGTGGGCAAAAGTGATCCGTATTCCTTCGTCCCCGGGGGATCATTTGGGGGCTAGAGCTCTAGCGTGAGGGTGACAGGGCAGTGGTCGCTGCCGAAGATGTCGCCACGGATACCGGTGTCGCGAACGTTGGCGGCGATTGCGTCGCTTACCAGGAAGTAGTCGATGCGCCAGCCGGCGTTGTTCTTGCGGGCATTAAAGCGGTAGCTCCACCAGCTGTAAACGCTCTCGACGTCGGGGTTTGCCGCGCGCCAGGTATCGGTAAAGCCGGCGTTGAGCAGTTCGGTAAACTTGCCGCGCTCCTCGTCCGAAAAGCCTGCGTTGCCGCGGTTGGACTTGGGGTTCTTAAGGTCGATCTCCTCGTGCGCAACGTTAAAGTCGCCGCAGGTCACGACGGGTTTGCCGGTCTCGCGCTCGAGCGCGCTCAAAAAGCCGCGATAGGCATCATCCCAGGCCATGCGCACGTCGATGCGGGCGAGTTCGTTTTGCGCGTTGGGAGTGTAGACATCCACAAACCAGAATTTGTCGAACTCGAGCGCGCAGACGCGGCCCTCGGTTGCGGCTTGGGCGACGAGTACGGTCGCCTCGCCCTCGCCGGCGTAGGGTAGCAGCGCGTCGGCGTGCAGCACGCGCAGCGGTTCCTGGCGGCTAAAGACCGCAGTGCCCGAATAGCCTTTACGCTCGGCGTAGCTCCAGGTTTGGTGATAGCCGGGCAGGTCAATATCAACCTGGCCTTCTTGCAGCTTGGTCTCTTGCAGCGCCAGGATATCGACGTCGAGTTCTTGCGCGATCTGGATAAAGCTCGGGTCCTTTTTGAGCACGGCGCGCAGGCCGTTGACGTTCCACGAGGCGAAAGTGTAAGTCTGAGGCATGGTGTCCTTTCGACGGGGTTGGCAGGCTTAAGATTAGCGCAACAGGGGCGGGGTGGGCTCCGCGCATGCTGACTTAAAGGACGCATGCTGGGACGTCGCTCAACGCTGCCCGACCAACATGGACGGAGGACAAACATGACGCAAGCGATAACAGATCCCAAGCAGGCCTCCGCCGCGCTGGCGGAGCTGTTCAATACCCACGAGCGCGTGGTGTTCTTTGGCGGCGCGGGCGTTTCCACGGCAAGCGGCATTCCCGATTTCCGCAGCGTGGACGGCCTGTATCACCAGCAGTTTTCCTATCCGCCCGAGACCATGCTCTCGCACAGCTTTTACAAGGCACACCCGGCCGAGTTCTTCGACTTTTACCGCACCAAGATGATCGCGCCTGGCGCCAAGCCTAATCGCTGCCACACCAAGCTGGCCGAGCTGGAACGCGCGGGCAAGCTCAGTGCCGTGGTGACGCAAAACATCGACGGCCTGCACCAGGCGGCCGGCTCGCAGCGCGTGTTCGAGCTGCATGGCTCGGTCCACCGCAATATCTGCCAGTCGTGCGGCGCGGTCTATAGCGCCGAGTGGATTTGCTCGCGCGAGCACGAGGATGCCGCGGGCGTGCCTGCGTGCCCCGCGTGCGGCGGCCGCATCAAGCCCGATGTAGTGCTCTACGAAGAGCCGCTCGACGAGCATGTGTTGACCGGTGCCGTTGCCGCCATCGCCGCGGCCGATGCCCTCATTGTAGGCGGGACCTCGCTCGTGGTGTATCCGGCGGCAGGCCTTACGCGATACTTTACCGGCGATACGCTGGCTATATGCAATCTTGCTCCCACCGATCAGGATGCAAATGCCGACCTGCTGATTTCTTGCGACATCGCGGCCGCGTTTGCGTTCTAGCCCGCGCGCGCGGATACAATAGAAAGACTGAGTGCAAAGCGACCCCGCCGCCAGCTCCCCAAGCTCGGCGGCGTGGGCATTTTAGGAGGATGTTCATGGCGAACGACAGCAAGACATGGCGCTGCGGAAAGTACGAGCTCAGCTTTGACCGTCCGCGCATCATGGGCGTCCTCAACGTGACGCCCGATTCGTTTAGCGATGGCGGGGAGCACTTCGACCCCGATGCCGCCATCGAGTACGGCCTGGCGATGCTCGACGCCGGCGCCGACATCATCGACGTGGGCGGCGAGTCCACGCGCCCCGGCTTTACCCCGGTCAACCCCGACGAGGAGGCTCGCCGCGTGCTGCCCGTGGTGCGCGCGCTGGCCAAGGAGGGCGCCATCGTCTCGATCGACACGCGTCATGTGGCGGTTGCCAAGGCGGCCGTGCGCTGCGGCGCCTCGATCGTCAACGACGTGACGGGCTTCACTGATCCCAAGATGGTCGAGTTCGTTAAGACGAGCACCTGCGGCGTCATCGTGATGCATGCCGGCGAGGTCGCCGCGCCCGCCCGCACGCACGCAACGGTGCAGCTCGATACCTCGGCAGCGGCGTTTGTTGCCGAGAAGGCGCGCGAGGCGGCTGCCGAGGCCGCGCGTGAGGCCGAGAAGCCGGCTCGCCGCCGTCGCGGCAAGTTGCTGGGCGAGCCTAAGCCGGAGGCCAAGCTTCCGGGCGGCGTGGTGCAGCCCTCGTTGCCGTTTGGCGAACCGGAGCCCACGTCCGAGCCTTCAA
>UQZL01000034.1 GCA_900545605.1 uncultured Collinsella sp. | reverse complement strand
GCCGCCAGCGCCCGGATGCCGCCGTCGTCGGCGGGCCGGACCTTGTCGAGCCACCTGAGGAAGTCGTACGTCCAGTACCTCCGGGGGTTTCCGGCCGGCGTCGTGCCGCCGTAGGCGTAGCCACGGCGGGCTAGGAACGCCAGGAGCCGCTGCTTCGCCGCCGCGAGCCTCGCGGTCGCCGCGTCGTGGGCCCCGGCGAGGTCCCTGAGCCCCTCGATCTCGGGGGACGGCACCCATACCGGGGAGATATCGTGCGACAGTATCGCCTTGGCCATCCTGGCCGCGTCGTTGCGGTCGTTCTTGGACGAGAGGTCTGCCGCCGACCTCGGGACCCTGGAGACGGCCGCGACGACGCAGTCGACGCCGAGCCCGGAGAGCTCCCTCTGCGGGGCGAAGCCGAGGTAGCCGCTCTCGTAGGCGGCGAGCGACGGGCCGGGGAAGCCCGACATCCACTCCGCGACCTCGCCCCAGGGGTTGCCGCGGAACCTCCTCGTCACGGCCTCGCCCGTCTCCGCGTCGAGCGCGCAGACGGTGGTGGACCTGAGGTGTACGTCCATTCCGAAGGCGGTAGAATATCTAGGCACGGGAGCCTCCCAACCTCGTTGCGGCGCGGCTGCGCCTCTGGCACTTCAACAACATTGTCGCAGCCCCGACCCGCGGTCACGAGCGGGGGCTCCTGTCGTTTCCGTGCCCCTGGATTGGGTCATAGTGTCTGACTTATGCTCAACCTGCGGGCCTTAGAGGTAGTCATTTGGGACGTTCTTAAATGACTAGCCAACTTGTTCGCCCTGGACGGCGCTCGCTGTCCGTCCTCTACCTGCGGCGGGTAGTCATTGGGGACTTATGCTCAACCTGCGGTGCCTTAGAGGTAGTCATTGGGGACGTTCTTAAATGACTAGGTTGGGTAAATTACTTTTCGAGTTTATTTAATCTGCTTTGTTAGAAATTAAGCTGCCTACCTGCTCAAAGTAATTAACAGTCTTCATCTGCTATTGAAAATATTGCTTGAAAAATCGTCCAAGAAGTCGCGGGGTGATTTTTGACGCGTCGCGCGTCAAGCGATGTGACAAGCGTTTGGTTAGATATTGGTCAGTTTTGGGGCAACCTTGCCAAAAGCTTGACGGATGCAGATTTAAACGTCGGCGAATGAACGCTTCGATTGCAATCCAAGCAAAATTCTGGGCTGATTCTCGATAATCGCCTTCAATCGTCCCTTGCCAAGCGCTGGCCTCGCGTACAATCTGCTCCGACATTCGTGCGCCGCCCGGCGCTTAAGAGGGGAGGACCCCATGGCAAACGAGATCTGGACCATCAAGCGTTGTCTCGAGTGGACCAAGGAGTACCTGGCCGAGCGCGGTGAGGAACACCCCCGTCTTTCTGCCGAATGGCTGCTGTGCGCAGCCACGGGTCTGGCGCGCATCGACTTATATATGCGTATGGACGAGACGCTCGATGCGGCGCAGCTCGAGACCATGCACGCGGCGGTCGTCCGCCGCGCCAAGGGCGAGCCGCTGCAGTACATCACCGGCAGCACGCAGTTCCGCATGATCGACGTCGCATGCGCCCCCGGCGTGCTCATTCCACGTCCCGAGACCGAGATGCTCGTCGAGGAAGTCCTCAATTATCTGGATGCCGAGGTTCTGAGCCCCGAGGCTGCCACCCGTCAGCGCGTAGAGTTGCCTTGGAACGACGAGGTCGAGCAGGCGCGTAAAGCCGAAGCCGCATTGGCTGACGAACGCGCGGCGGCCGAGCGCCGTGCCGCCAACCTCACGGCTGCCGATGAGGCGGCGTTGGGTGGAGACGTGCTAGGCAGCCGCGCTTATGCCGAGGAACTGACCGATCGTGAGGCCGAGGAAGCCGCCGCGCAGGCAGCTGAGGCCGAGACCGCGGAAGTCGCTGAGCCCGAGCTCGACGAATGCGGCATCGCCATCGAAGGCGCCGACCACGAGGCGTCTCTGACGGAGGATGCCGCCGCGCCCGCTCCGGTCGAGCCCCGCACTGCCCGCGTTCTCGAGGTCGGCTGCGGCACGGGCTGCATCTCGCTCTCGCTTGCCTGGGAGCGTCGCGGCCACGTCACCTGCACTGCTACCGATATCGAGCCGCGCGCCATCGACCTTGCTACCAAAAACCGCGATGCGCTTGGTCTCACGTCCGACGAGGTCGCCTTCAGCCTCACGAACCTGGTGAGCTCCATTCCCCGCGAAGAGTGGGGCACCTTTAACGTACTCGTTTCCAACCCGCCCTACATTCCCACCGATGTCATGCGCTCGCTGCCGCACGAGGTCAAGGACTTTGAGCCCGATCTGGCGCTCGAGGGCGGTGCCGACGGCCTCGATATCTTCCGCCGCCTGCTCAATGCGGCGCCCTACATGTTGCGCGCCGGCGGCCTCTTTGCCTGCGAGCTCTACGAGGGCGCGCTCGACGCTGCGGCCGAGCTCTGCCGCCAAGCGGGTCTGTCGGACGTGCGCATCGTCCACGACCTCACCGATCGCCCCCGCATCGTCCGAGCCGTCGTCACCGAGCCTAAGCAACGCATTTAAGCTGAACAAATAGACACCTGCGCTAATTTTGTCCTTGCAATATACCGTAAAACTTCTACTATAGAAGGAGAAAGGTATGTCCAATCAGATGCATCGATACCGTATCGTGCTTGATTACATTGAGCCTTGGCTCGATGAGCAGGATGAAGCTACGCTAAAGCAGATTTATGCGGATCTTTTGGTGCTTGAGAAGGAGGACCCCAGTCTTGGTCGTCCGCTGGTTGATCGCGTAAGGAGGCTCGATCGAGGTGGAACTGCATGAGTATATGGAATCCCGCGGGATAACACGCGACTCTATTGCCGCCGAGCAGGAGAAGACTCGCGAGCGCGTCGAAGCCTATAAGCTTGCTCAGATTCGCAAGCTAAAGGATCTAACGCAGGCGTCGATTGCCCAGTCGATGGGCGTTTCTCAAAAACGCGTATCTGAGCTCGAGCGCGGGGAGTTGGGCTCGATGAGGCTCGACACGCTGAGCAGGTACGCAGAGAGTCTCGGCGGAAAACTGGTTGCGAGCATTGAGTTTCCCGATCGTACCGTTACGCTTGCTCGCTAAATGCCTTCAATAACCCCTCACTTTCACCGACTACTAGAGCCGCTCACCAAACCAACATGCGCTCTGGGCAAATAGGTTGAACGTTTCGTGCGAGAATGCCCCACAGTAAACAAACTTGCACCAGAGCGTAAGGGGCTGGCATACACATGCAGACGGTCTATCGGGTATACGAGGGAACGCGCGAGCCGCATCGGCTTGCCGTCGAGCGCACGGCCGAGGTGCTCGGCCGCGGCGGCCTGGCTTTGATCCCGACCGAGACCGTCTACGGTGTCGCCGTGGCAGTCAACGCCTTCTCGGACGCCGTGCCCCAAGATACAAGCGAATTCCCATCGTGGCCGCGAGATCCGCAGGCCACCGTCAACGGCGCCGAGGTCCCTGCACTCGGTACCGGCTATCGTCGTATCTTTACTCTCAAGCAGCGCGAGCTCACCCAAACCGTCGCTTGGCTGGTCGATGATGCCGAGGCACTCGACCGCTATGGCGTGGATATCCCTAATGAGGCCCGCGTGCTCGCCCGACGATGCTGGCCGGGCGCCCTGACTATCGTGGTCAAGGCGGCCCCCTGCGTGCCGACCTTTATGCGCGCCGCCGACGACACGGTGGCACTTCGCGCTTCGGCCTCGCCCGTGGTGCAAGCGCTCATCCGCGCCTGCGGCAGCCCTCTTGCCTGCACCAGCGCCAACACGCACGGCGCGCCCGCGCCGGCAAGCTTTGTCACGGTGGAGGAGCGCATCCTGGAGGGGGTCGATGTGGCTGTCGATGCCGGTGAGACCCCGTGTCGCGACGCCTCAACCATCGTGTCGTTTCAGCACGGCGAGCTCCAGATCCTGCGCCAAGGCGCGCTCCCCGCATCAGAGATCGAGCGGGTCCTGTCCGACCCGATGCAATAGAAAGGTGTAAGCGATGTCGTTGAATCTAGGTAGCCTTGGTATGGAAGACGCCTCGTTTAGCTTTGGCGGTTCCTACATCATGGCGCTCGACTGCGGCACCACCTCGGTACTCGCGACCATCGTCGACGAGTACGGCTGCATCGTCGCCCAGGCGCGTCGTAGCGTCAAAACCAGCTTCCCGCGCCCCGGCTGGGTGGAGCAGGATCCCACGGAGGTGCTTGCCAGCCAGATCGGCGTGATGATGGAGGTCCAGTTTAAGAGCGGCATCCATTCTGACCGCATTGCCGCCATCGGTATCTCCAACCAGCGCGAGACCACGGTGGTGTGGGACCGCATAAGCGGCCAACCCATCTATAACGCCATCGTGTGGCAATGCCGTCGCACCGCACCTCTGATCGACGAGCTGGTCGAGCAGGGCGCAGAAGAACTGGTGCGCTCCCGCACGGGGCTTACGCTCGATCCGTATTTCTCGGCTTCCAAGGTGCAGTGGATCCTCGACAACGTCGATGGTGCGCGTGAGAGCGCGGCGGCGGGCGACCTCATGTTCGGCACCATCGACACCTGGCTCATCTACAACCTCACCGGCGGTCAGGTCTTTGCCACCGACTACACCAATGCCAGCCGCACCGCGCTCTTCAATATCCATACGCTTGATTGGGACGACGATCTGCTGGCGCTTTTCGACGTCCCGCGTTCCATGATGCCCGAGGTTCGTTGGAGCTCGGGCGATTACGGCCGCGTCGCGAGCGACATCATGACCAACATGCCACCCATCATGGGCGTGGCGGGCGACCAGCAGGCGTCGCTGTTCGGCCACTGCTGCTTCCATCCCGGCCAGACCAAAAACACCTATGGCACGGGTTGCTTTATGCTCATGAACACCGGCGACGAGATCGTCGAATCCAAGAACGGTCTGGTCTCCACGATCGGTATCGCCGCGGACGGCAAGATCAGCTATGCGCTCGAGGGTTCTATCTTTGCCGCCGGCTCAACCATGAACTGGCTGCGCAACAACATGGGCATCATCTCGAGCGTGAGTGAGTCCGCGCAACTCGCCACTTCGATCAGCGACAACGAGGGCTGCTACTTCGTCCCCGCCTTCGCAGGCCTGGGCGCTCCCTGGTGGGACCCGCGTGCTCGCGGTATCGTGTGCGGCCTGACCGGCGCCTCGAGTCGCGCGACCATTGTACGTGCGGCCTGCGAGTCCATGGCCTACCAGAGTTATGACGTGCTGCGCGCCATGGAGCAGGACGTGGGACTTTCGATTGAGCGCCTGTCCGTCGATGGCGGTGCCTCGCGCAACGAGTTCATCATGCAATTCCAGGCCGATCTGCTGGATATCCCCGTGTTGCAGTGTGAGACGGTGGAGACCACGGCGATCGGCGCCGCGTACTTGGCGGGTCTTGCCGTCGGCTATTGGGAAGACCTGGAAGAGCTGGAGCAAAATGCCCAGATCGTTAGGACCTTCCTTCCCCACATGTCCGCCAAGCGCCGCGAGCAAAACCTTGCGGGCTGGCGTGATGCAGTCAGGCGCTCGCTCAGCACCGCACAGTAGGGCTGCGATGGGCTGCTCGATACAACAAACCGCTAAACTAATGCATGGCGTGCGGCGGCAACATTGCTGCACGCCTTGTCAGCAAGGCCGTTTTGCGGCCGCAACGAAAGGGGCAATCAATCCATGACCGTCACCTACGATGCGTCCCGTGTGACCCTTGTCGATCACCCGCTCGTCCAGCACAAGCTGTCGATCTTGCGCGACAAGAGCACCGGTACCAACCAGTTCCGCCAGCTCGTGCGCGAGCTCGCACTTTTTGACGGCTACGAGGCCATGCGCGACCTGCCCATGGAAGACGTCGAGGTCGAGACTCCCATCACCACCGCCACGTTTAAGCAGCTTGCCGGCAAAAAGCTCGCCATCGTTCCCATCCTGCGTGCGGGCCTTGGCATGGTCGATGGCATCCTCGACTTGGTACCCTCCGCTCGCGTGGGCCACATCGGTATGGAGCGCGACGAGGTTACTCACGAGCCGCATGAGTATTACTGCAAGATGCCCAAGGATATCGACCAGCGCATCTGCCTGGTTGTCGACCCCATGCTCGCCACGGGCGGTTCGGCCGAGATGGCCATTAGCTACCTGCGTGAGCGCGGTGTCAAGGATATCCGCATGCTGTGTATCGTCGCCGCGCCCGAGGGCCTCAAGTCACTGACCGAAAAGGACCCCGACGTACATATTTATACGTGCGCCATCGACGACCATCTCAACGAGGCTGCCTACATCGTTCCCGGCCTCGGCGACGCCGGAGACCGCATTTACGGTACGCTCTAGTCGTTGGGCCTTGTCGGCTACGGTCACAAATACGAAGAAATGGTGCGCGCGGGCGAGCAAAAGACGTCCACGCGCACTCCTGTTAACGGACGTTTTGCGCTGAGGGGTTCGAAAAAACGTATTACCGTACCTGCGGCATAAAGAAGGCCTTAAGAAAACGTACAGGTGCGTATTAACCGTTTGTTTTACGGTTGTACTTTAGCGATTGGCTCGTACAATAGTCACCAATGTTTGGCTGGGACTGTGCTGTGAGGCGTTAAAAAGGAAAGCGAGGAAGCCAGTGTTTCAGATAGCCGATCTGCTCGCTATCGTTGTGGGCGCCATCGCGGGCGCAATTGCCTTCCTTCCCTTTGTTTTTACGCTCAAGCCGGTTCTTGACGATAAACAGAATGCGGACATGCTCAAGGGCATGGTGAGTCTGGCGGTCTCGGCAGTCGCCCTGCTCGTCTTTACCTTGGTTGTGTTTGCGTTGTTCGGAGAGGCATTTCGCATGTTCCTCCTGGGCGAGGCAATCGGCTTCGTGGCCTTTATGGCCGCCTGCACGGTTCGCGTCGCCAAGGCGCTGCGAGATCCTCATGAGGTCGAAAGGTAAGTCGTGGAAATTTTTGAAAAGCTGCCTGATGAGATTAATCATCTGGTCAGCGAGTTCAGCTCCACCCCTGTCGTGGGCGATCTGAGCTGCGGCATCACGCAGTACTCGTTTTGGCTGATCGTCTCCACGATCGTGCTCCTGATCGTCCTGGCCGTGTTCAAGAAGAAACAGACCCTGGTTCCCAAGGGCTTCTTCGTCAACGGTTTCGAGTACATCATCGAGTACGTCGAGAACGATATCGGCAAGGGCGTCGTGGGTGAGAACTGGAAGAAGCACTTCCCGTTCCTGTGCTCGCTTTTCCTGTTCATCCTGATCAATAACATGATCGGCCTGATCCCGGGAATGAAGCCCGGCACCGGCGCAATCGGCTCCACCGCCGCGCTCGCCATCTTCGCCTTCGTGTACTTCATCTACTACGGATGCAAGGCTCACGGCGTGATAGGCTACATCAAGAGCCTCGCCCCGCAGGGCGTGAGCTTCCCGATGAACGTGCTCGTGTGGGTCGTCGAGCTTTTCTCGACCTTCCTGCGCCTCATCACGCTCGCCGTCCGTCTGTTCTGCAACATGTTCGCAGGACACGTGGTCATGGGCTCGTTCGCCATCATGGCGAGCATGTTCATGCAGCCGCTGCTTCAGCAGGTTTCCGCGGCCCACGCCGTCGGCGCCCTGCCTTCGCTGGCCTGGCTTGCCATCCTCATCCTGATCTATGCGATCGAGCTTGTGGTTGGCGCCATCCAGGCTTACGTCTTCACGGTCCTTACCGCCGTGTATGTCTCCGAGGCGGAGGAGGTCGCGGAGGAGGAGTAGTCTTCCGTTCGCGCCTTAATGGTAAGGCAATTCGTTAAACCGCCGGTGCCCGTACCCATGGAGCCCGGCAGTTATAAAAAGGTTATCCTGCGTGAAATAAGACACGCACGACAAAGGAGGAATCGTGGGAGTTATCGGTTACGGTCTCGGTGTTATCGGCGCTGGTCTTGCTATCGGCCTGTCTGCTCTGGGTGCTACGGGTGCTATGGCCCGTCAGCCTGAGGTCCAGGGCCGCGTGTTCACCGTCTTCATCATGGGCTCCGCCTTCGGCGAGGCTCTGGCTCTGATCGGCTTCGTTGTCGCGCTGATCGTTAAATAGCACGGAGCGTCAAGTATGAATCTTTCATCCCAGAAGAGCGCGATCGCACTCTCCGCGTCCGCGGCCGCGCTGCTCATGCCGGTTTCCGCGTTCGCCGAGGACGGCGCTGCCGGTGCGGACATCCTCATCCCTAAGATGGCGGAGTTCATCCCGGCGCTTATCGCCTTCCTAATCATCTGGATCGTGCTGGCCAAGGTCGCCCTGCCGGGCATCATGAAAACCATGGAGGAGCGCGGCAAGAAGATCGAGGAGAGCCTCGACGAGGCCGAGAAGACCAAGCAGGAGGCTATCGCCAAGCGCGCTGAGTCCGACTCGATCGTCACTGACGCCCGTCGTCAGGCTGCCGACATCGTTCTCGAGGCCCGTAAGGACGCCGAGTCCGAGCGCGCCCGTATCATCGAGGCTGCCCACAAGGAGGCCGAGGAGATCATCGCCAAGGCCCACACGACCGTCGAGGACGAGCGCAAGTCCATCTACGCCGGTGCCGCGAGCTCCATCGCCGACCTGTCCGTTGCCGTCGCCACCAAGATCGTGGGCGAGGCACTCGAGGACGAGGGCGAGCAGAAGAAGCTCATCGAGCGCTACATCCAGGAAGCAGGTAGCCTGAATGCCGACTAGCCGCTATCAGGACAAGGTGCTCGAGACCTACGCGCGCTCCCTTTTGGAAGCCGCCAAGGCCGAGAACCATGTGTTCGAGGACCTCGAGATGATCGAGCGCCTGGCTAGCGCCAGTCCCGAGATCATCGCCGTGCTCGACACCATGTCCAAGCGCGACCAGCTCGACCTTCTTCCCAAGGTGGCAGCTGCCTTTAAGTATGTTGCCGAGGAAGACGAGGATGTAGTGGGCGTGACCGTCACCACGGCGATCCCGCTCGACGACGAGCTGCGTCAAACCATCACTAAGAAATGCGAGCAGGACTTCGGCCGCAAGGTATTCCTTATCGAGCAGGTCGACCCGTCTATCGTGGGCGGCCTGGTGCTCGAGGCCCGCGGCGAGCGTCGTGACATTTCCGTCAAGACGCAGCTGCGCATCGCGCAGGAGACCCTCGCAAACTCTGCTAATTCGTACGGAGGTGAAGCCTAATGTCCGAAACCCTCAATGCCCAGGATATCGCCAAGAAACTGCAGGAGCAGCTTACGAGCCTCTCCGCGACGGTCGATACGCATGAGGTTTCAACGGTCGACGAGGTAGGCGACGGCATCGCGCGCGTCTCCGGCCTCAAGAGCGCCATGGCAGGCGAGCTTCTGGAGTTCAAGAGCTCCGATACCGGTGAGACCGTCTTCGGCCTTGCCCAGAACCTTGACCGTGACGAGGTCGGCGCCGTTCTGTTCGGTGCCGTCGACTCCATCAAGGAAGGCGACGAGTGCCGCACCACTGGCCGCATTATGGATATCCCTGTGAGCCGCGCCATGCTCGGCCGCGTCGTCGATCCGCTCGGCCAGCCCATCGACGGCCTGGGCGACATCGTCGCCACGCACCGTCGCCCCATCGAGTTCAAGGCCCCCGGCGTCATCGACCGTACCCCGGTGTGTGAGCCGGTTCAGACCGGTCTGCTCGCTATCGACTCCATGGTGCCTATTGGCCGCGGTCAGCGTGAGCTCATCATCGGCGACCGTAAGACCGGTAAGACCGCCATCGCCATCGACGCTATCCTCAACCAGCGCGGCAAGGGCATGGTCTGCATCTATGTCGCCATCGGCCAGAAGGCCTCCACGGTTGCCAACATCCGCGAGACCCTCGCTCAGCACGGTGCGCTCGACTACACCATCATCGTTTCGGCCACCGCTGCCGATTCCGCCCCTATGCAGTACATCGCGCCTATGGCCGGTGCCGCTATCGGCGAGTTCTTCATGTACAACGGCGAGGACGGCAAGCCCGCCAGCGAGACCAACCCCGGCGGCCACGTGCTCGTCATCTACGACGACCTGTCCAAGCAGGCTGTGGCCTACCGTCAGATGTCGCTGACGCTGCATCGTCCGCCCGGACGCGAGGCCTATCCTGGCGACATCTTCTACCTGCACTCTCGTCTGCTCGAGCGTGCCGTCAAGATGTCCAAGAAGAACGGCTACGGCTCCATGACGGCACTGCCGATCATCGAGACCCAGGACGGCGACGTCTCGGCCTACATTCCGACCAACGTCATTTCCATTACCGATGGTCAGATCTACCTGCAGTCCGAGCTCTTCTTCCAGGGCCAGCGCCCGGCAGTCGACGTGGGCATTTCCGTGTCCCGCGTCGGTGGCGACGCGCAGACCAAGGCTATGAAGCAGGTCGCCGGCAACCTCCGTCTGGACCTCGCTTCGTACCAGGAGCTCGCCGGCTTTACGCAGTTCGGCTCCGACCTCGACGAGGCTACTCAGAAGCAGCTGACCCATGGTGCCCGCATGACCGAGCTCCTGAAGCAGCCGCGTTACAAGCCGTTTGAGGTTGGCGAGCAGATCGTTACGCTGTTCGCTGGCAACGAGGGCTTCCTGGATGACCTGGAGATCGCCGACGTGCTGCCTTTCCGTGCCGAGCTCATCGAGTACATGGACAATGGCTTTGGCTCGCTGCTCGACAAGGTTCGCGCCAAGAAGATCGATGATGACACCAAGGCTGAGCTCTTGCGCGTCATCGGCGACTTCAAGCAGCAGTTCATGGCCAAGCACCATTCGGATGTTTCTGGATCAGAGGAGAACTAAGCCCCATGGCCAACCTTCGCGACATTAAGAAGCGAATCTCCTCGGTTACCACGACCAAGCAGATCACGCGCACGATGGAGATGGTCTCTACGGCCAAGATCCGTCGTGCCCTCGATCGCTCCAAGCAGGCCGAGCCCTATAAGGAGGCGCTGACCGACGTCATGTTGACGGTCGCCGGCGACGCCTCCTGTTCGGGCACCGATCCCATGCTGCAGAAGCATGAGAGCGTCAAGCATGGCCTGATTGTCGTTATTGCCTCGGACCGCGGCCTTGCCGGCGGTTTCAATACGACGGTGGAGCGCACGGCCGAAAAGCTCGCCGCTTCTTGGACGAACGACGGCATCGAGTGCGAGATCATCGCGTGCGGGCGTAAGCCGGCCACGTATTTCCGTGACCGCGCAAACGTCGTCATGCACTTTGAGGGCAACTCCTCTGAGCCCGATTTTAATCAGGCCCGCATGATCTCCTCTCATATCTGCGATGCGTATCGTGCCGGTGAGCTTGACCGTGTCGAGCTTGTCTACCACCACGCCAAGAACCGCGTGGATCAGGAGCTTCGCGTCGAGCATCTGTTGCCGCTCGACCCCGAGATGATCGCTATGGCCCACGGTCCGCGTAAGAACGAGACCGACGCCCCTAAGCGCATCTCGTCCACGTTCGAGTTCGTGCCCTCTCCCGAGCATGTTCTCGGCAAGCTTGTGCCGTCTTATATCCTGACGGTCATCTACCAGGCCCTGATCGATTCGGCGGCTGCCGAGCAGGGTGCACGCCGCAAGGCCATGCACTCCGCGACGGAAAACGCCACCGCGATCATCTCGACCCTTACCCGCACGTATAGTCGCGTGCGCCAGGCTTCGATCACGACCGAGATTAACGAGATCGTCGGCGGAGCCTCAGCATTGGAGGAACAGTAATGGCTAATAACACCGTAAAGCTTGCGGTCGAGGAAGCCACCAAGAAGACGACTGCCGGTGATGGTCGCATCGTGCGAATCATCGGCCCTGTCGTCGACGTCAAGTTTGACGGCGCGGTGCCCCCGATCTACAACGCGCTCACGGTCGAGGCCGAGACCCCGATCGGTCATCTGAGCACGATCCTCGAGGTCGAGAGCCAGCTTCCGGGCGGCGTCGTCCGCACGGTCGCCATGTCCTCGACCGACGGCCTGCAGCGCGGCCTCATCGCCACCGATACCGGTGAGCCCATGAAGATGCCCGTTGGTCCCAAGACGCTCGGCCGCATTTGGAACGTCATGGGCAAGCCCGTCGACGGCAAGCCCATGCCCGAGGTGGAGGAGTTCTACCCCATCCACCATGCAGCGCCCCGTTTCGACGAGCTCACCACCAAGACCGAGATCTTCGAGACCGGCATCAAGGCCGTTGACCTGCTCGAGCCCTACATCCGTGGCGGCAAAACGGGTCTGTTCGGCGGCGCCGGCGTCGGCAAGACCGTTTTGATTCAGGAGCTCATCAACAACCTCGCCCAGGAGCACGGCGGCACCTCGGTGTTCACCGGCGTCGGCGAGCGTACCCGCGAGGGCACCGACCTGTTCCTCGAGATGAGCGAGTCTGGCGTTATCGACAAGACCTGCTTGGTCTATGGTCAGATGAACGAGCCGCCCGGAGCGCGTCTGCGCATCGGTCTGGCCGGCCTTACTACCGCTGAGTATTTCCGTGATCGTGGCCAGGACGTTCTGCTGTTCATCGACAACATCTTCCGCTTCTCCCAGGCAGGTTCCGAGGTTTCCGCACTGCTGGGCCGTATGCCGTCCGCCGTTGGTTACCAGCCCACGCTGGCAACCGAGATGGGCGACCTCCAGGAGCGCATTACCTCGACCAAGACGGGCTCCATTACCTCCGTCCAGGCTGTCTACGTCCCCGCAGACGACCTGACCGACCCGGCGCCTGCCACGACGTTTACGCACCTCGACGCCACCACGGTTCTTTCGCGTAGCATTTCGTCGCTCGGCCTGTTCCCGGCTATCGACCCGCTCGCGTCTTCCTCCGACGCTCTCGATCCCTCGATCGTCGGCGAGGAGCACTACCGTGTCGCCGTCAAGGTCCAGGAGCTCCTGCAGGAGTACTCCGACCTTCAGGACATCATCGCCATTCTGGGTATGGACGAGCTGTCCGAGGAGCAGCGCCTTACGGTCAACCGTGCCCGTAAGATTCAGCAGTTCCTCTCGCAGTCCTTCCACGTCGCCGAGAAGTTCACCGGCAACCCCGGTGTCTACGTCCGCGTCGAGGATACCGTCCGCTCTTTCGCCGAGATTGTCGACGGCAAGGCCGATGACCTGCCCGAGCAGGCTTTCCGCTATGCTTCCACGATTGAGGACGTGCGCGAGCGCGCCCGCAAGATGGGGGAGAAGTAGGTTATGCGTATCCGCATCGTGTGCCCCGTGAGCTGCGCCTATGAGGGCGACGCTGCGTTTGTGTCGATTCCGTCCACGGATGGCGAGTTTGGCGTCCTGCCTGCTCACTCCAGCGAGATCTGCACGATCGACCGCGGCTACGTTCGCGTTTCCGATAAGGCCATGGGCACTGTCGACCACACGTTTGCCGTGGCCGGCGGCTATGCCCAGGTTGCGGACGATGTCGTGACCGTTCTCGCCGAGCGCGCTTGCGATTTGGCGACCGTCGATGCCGACAAGCTTAAAGCTGATATTCAAGGTTTTGAAGAGAAGCTGGGTAATTTGTCGGAGGATGATGCACGCCGCGCCTACCTCTATAATGAAATCGCATGGTGTAAGCTCAAGCTTGCCCAATAGTCAAACGATTTAGCGTTCGACCATTTGCGAACACATCATGCCCGGGATGGCCCAGCCACCCCGGGCATGCTTTTTGAAAGGGTAGACCTTGGATATTATCCGCGTTGAGGGTGGCCACGCCATCGGAGGCTCCGTGCCCGTTTCGGGCGCCAAGAACTCCGCGCTCAAACTCATGGCGGCAACGCTTCTGGCGCCGGGCAAGACGACGCTGCAGAACGTGCCCGATATTTCCGATGTCCACGTGATGGGCAAGGTGCTCAAAGGCATGGGCGCTACGATCGATGTTCTCGACGAACACACGCTCGAGATTGATACCTCTCAGGTCGATTCATGGGAGGCCCCCTACGAGCTCGTTGCCAAGATGCGCGCTTCCACCGCCGTCATGGGACCCCTGCTGGGCCGCTTCCATCGCGCCAAAATTGCCATGCCGGGCGGCTGCAACCTGGGTGCTCGCAAGATCGATATGCACATTCTTGGTCTTGAGGCCCTGGGCGTTGAGTTCGATACCGCCCATGGTTACATCAACGCTAATGCGCCCCAAGGTCTGCGCGGTACCACCGTCACGCTCGAGTTCGCCAGCGTCGGTGCGACCGAGAACCTCATCATGGCCTCTGTGCGCGCACAGGGTACCACGGTTATCGACAATGCCGCCCGCGAGCCCGAGATCGTCGATCTCGCCAACATGCTCAACGAGATGGGCGCTAAGATTGTCGGCGCGGGCACGCCCGTCGTGACCATCGAGGGCGTGGAAGAGCTGCATCCTGTTACCCATCGCGTAGTGGGCGACCGCATCGAGGCCGGTACCTTTATCGTCGCCGGTGCGCTGATGGCCGACGATCGCGGTGTCGACGTCACGGGTTTTTGCCCCATTCACTTGGGCATGGTGCTCAAGAAGATGGAGCTTATGGGCATCGATTGCGAGCGTACCGACGACGGCGTCCATGTGAACCGTGCCGAGCGTATCAAGCCGGTCGATATCCAGACGCTTCCGTTCCCCGGTTTCCCGACCGACATGCAGGCGCAGATTATGGTACTCTCCGCCCTTGCCGATGGCAGTTCCGTTATTACCGAAAACATCTTCGAGAATCGCTTTATGTTCGCCTCTGAGCTGGTGCGCATGGGTGCCGACATTCGTATCGAGAGCCATCATGCCATGATTCATGGCGTCAAGGGCTTCTCGGGTGCACAGGTTACCTCGCCCGATCTGCGTGGCGGAGCGGCCCTCGTCGTAGCGGGCTTGATCGCCGACGGGACGACCGAGGTTTCGGCCATCCATCACATCAAGCGCGGCTACGAGCAGTTTGTCGAAAAGCTGCAGGCGCTCGGCGCGCATGTCGAGCATGCTACCGTCCCCGATCCCGTCATCTACTAATACAGGTTGCCTATGTTTAATAAAAAGCCCCTCGCGGATACCACCGCCCGAAGACCCTCAACTGGTGCGCAGGCCAAGATCTACAGTCGCGATAACGTGGCTCGCTATTCCGAGCGCGCTCGTCAACGTCGTCGTAGCCACACGATTCGTCACGTCGCGCTCATTGTCGTGCTTGGCGTGCTGCTGAGTGCCACTACCGCTGCCGGCCTGTGGTTTGCCACCATTATGGGCAAGCTCGGCGATTCTAATGTCATTACCGACAATCTGCGTCGGGTTCTGGTTGACACCGATGAGGCAAAGGATCCGTTCTACGTGCTGCTTCTTGGCACCGACGGCCGTCCGGGCGAGGATACGTATCGTGCCGACTCGATTATCCTGGCACGCATCGACCCCACGCAAAAGCAGGCGACGCTCATTTCCGTTCCGCGCGACACCAAGGTCGAGTACAAGGGCGAGACCATGAAGATCAACGCCTGCCATACCGTTGGCGGCGCCGAGGCCATGGTCGAGGCGGTCAACGAGCTGTGCGGTGTTCAGATTTCCCACTATGCCGAGGTCAGCTTCGACGGTATGCAGGCGCTGATTGATTCGGTTGGCGGTATCGACATTAACGCAACCGATGATGTTGACGACCCCGAGCACCTGGATATTAAGATTACCGCTGGCCAGCAGCATATGGACGGTGCCACCGCCCTTACCTATGCCCGCTGCCGCTACACCTATGCCGACGGCGATTACACGCGCATGCGCCACCAGCGCCAGGTGCTTGGCGCCCTTGCCAACCAGATTCTCAATAACTTCGATGCCACGAAGATCTTTGGCCTGGTTAATTCGCTGTCCGATATGCTCGTAACCGATATGAGCGTTCAGGATATCGTGGCTACGGTCAACGCCATGCGCGGTATGGATGTCGACGGTATCTACTCGGCCAACCTGCCCTCGTACGCCGACGACAGCACCATGATTGACGGTGTGAGCTACGTCTTTGTCTACGAGGACGAGCTCAAGGAAATGATGGAGCGCGTCGATGCCGGCAAGGATCCCAAGGGTCCCAACACCATGGGTCTTTCCGACGGTTCCAGCTCTACGATCGGCGACCTGAACAACAACACGTCTGACGACTACGCAAACGGTACCGCAACCTCATCGGTCAGCTCTGACGATTCCGATGACTCAAGCGATTCAAGCGATTCGGACTACTACGAAGAGCCCACCGGCGACGGCAACGGCTACGAAGCCAACTACTAGAGTTACGGCGTTTTACCAAATGCCGTAACGACTCGACGCTGCGCGCCGCCCAAGGCGACAATTTGTCATTCAAAAGGCAGGGCATGACCAGAAGGTCAATGCCCTGCCTTTTTCATGCCAACTTGTTCGCCTTGGACGTCGCTCGCTGACGTTGGCTCAACCTGCGGTGCTGACTACTCCCCTTGCACCAAAAACCGCCCCGTTCTCGGTTTTGAGGACGGGGCGGTTTTGCTTACCTAGATTGTTCGAGTTCCCTATGCAAAGCGGGCGACGAGCTCCTGGAGCACGTCGGTCATCTTGACGAGCGAACTGACCGGGACGAACTCGTTGACGCCGTGGTAGCAATAGCCGCCGGTGGAAAGGTTGGGGCAGGGCAGACCGCGGAACGACAGCTGAGCGCCGTCGGTGCCGCCGCGAATCGGCAGCACTTGGGGCTCAACGCCGCAGGCAAGGTAGGCTTCCTTGGCAACATCAATAAGCTCGGGATAGTCACGAACGATCTCGGCCATATTTCGATACTGCTGCTTAATCTCGACCGTCACGCGCTCCTCACCCAGACGCTGGTTGAGCATCGAGGCGGCGGCATCAATAAAGTCGAGTTTCTGCTGGAACTTGGCGGCGTCATGGTCGCGGACGATATAGCGCGCTGTGGCGTGATCGACGGTCGCAGATACACCCTCAAGGTGATAAAAGCCCTCGTAGCCTTCCGTATACTCCGGGCGCTGCACGTAGGGGAGCAACGCGTTGAAGTCGCAGAACAGATTGCCTGCGTTGACCATACGGCCCTTAGCGTCGCCCGGGTGGATGGACTGGCCCTCAAAGCGGACGGTCGCCTCGGCGGCGTTAAAGCACTCCCACTCCAGCTCGCCGATGGGGCCGCCGTCGACCGTGTAGGCGTACTTGCAGCCAAAGGTATCGATATCCAACAGCTCGGCTCCGTGGCCGATCTCCTCGTCAGGGCAGAAGCAAATGCCGAGTGCGGGATGGGGCAGAGAAGGGTCCTGAGCGATACGCGCGACAAGCGACATGATCTCGGCGACGCCTGCCTTGTCGTCCGCGCCCAGCAGCGTGGTGCCATCGCTGCAGACCAAGTCCTCACCCGCGAGGTCATTCAGGGCGGGAAGCTTGGCGGTACTCATGGCAACGGGCTTACCGTCAACCGTGCCGCAGACCAGGTCGCCGCCTTCGTAGTGTACGATGTGCGGCTTCACGCCGGCGCCCGGTGCAACTTCGGTGGTGTCGAGATGGGCGATCAGGCCCAGGGCGGGCTTGTCCTCAGCGCCCGCACTTGCGGGGATATGCGCGCAGACATAGGCGTGCTCGGTCACGTGGGCATCTTCTGCACCAAGCTCGCGCAGCTCTTCAGCCAGCACGTTGGCAAGGTCAAACTGAACGGCGCTCGAGGGTACCTGGTCGCAGTTTGCATCCTCGGACTGCGTGTTGATCTGGACGTAGCGCAAAAAGCGTTCGAGGACATCGGGGCTCGTGGTGGTGTTTTCCATAAAGACCGCTCCAATCTTGGTCGTCGTGTGCAACAAGAACTCTAGCACGGTATGCCACGGCATACCACGACGCTTGGATGGGGTAGAATCAGCCATTGAATGCAGAAGGGACGGAAGATCATGGATACGACAAATAGCTCGCGCGAACTACATCTGACGGTGGCGAACGAAGACTACTTGGAGTGCATGGTTCGCATTGAAAGCGAAGAGGGGGAAACCAACGGCGTGCGATCGGTCGACATCGCGCAGCGCCTTGGCGTCTCCAAGGCATCGGTCAATAAAGCGGTTTCGGCGCTCAAGGCATCCGAGCTTGTCGAGCAATCGCACTACGGCAAGGTGATCCTGACCGATCGCGGCCGCGAGGTTGGCACGGCTATCTGGTACCGTCATCGCCTCATCCGCACGTTTTTGGTTCAGGAGCTCGGTGTCGAATTTGAGCGAGCCGATTCCGAGGCCTGCATGATGGAGCATGCGCTATCCGAGGACACGATGAGCCGCTGGCTCGCCTATCTCGAAAAGCAGGGAATCAGCGTCGAGGAATAGCGGGATATATATGGATACGAGTTATTACAACCGCTTTGGTGCCGAGGAACTTACGCGCCGCTTGTCGAGCGAGACCTTGTTGGCGCAGGGCCCCATGGGCAGTGTTCTGTTGAGTGAGTACGATGCCGCCGACATTCCACCGGCGTTTTGGAATCTGGCAGAGCCGCAGACCGTTTCTCGTATCCATCGCTTGTATGTCGCCGCCGGCGCGCAGGTGCTCATTACCAACACCTTTCAGGCATCAAGCTATGCCCTCAAACACGACCAGATTGCGCCGTCCGTGGCGGAGGTCAATCGCGGGGCCGTCGACGATGCCCGCCAGGCGCACCCTCAGCTGCTGCTGGGCTCGATGGGCCCGATCGGTATTGAGTGGTTTGCCGAGGACTCTGCCGAGTATCGTGAAATCCGAGGCATTGCGGGCGAACAGGCGCACGCCTTGCTCAATGCCGGCGTTGACGGTCTGCTGATCGAGACGGTAACGTCTATCCGTAATTTGCAGCCCATGCTTGCCGGCGCTCGAGATGCCGCCGACGGCATGCCTGTTCTGGTGAGTTTTGTCGTTGACGATAAAGGCGACCTGTTGGGCGATGGCCTCAACATCGAGGCAGCCGTTTTGTACGCCGAAAAACACGGCGCAAACTCGGTTGGTGTTAATTGCTGTTCGCTTGCGGCCGCGAACACGGCGGTGCCCAGGATGGTTGCATCGGCGACTACTCCCGTCACGGTGCGTCCCAACGCAGGCGATCCGGTCCAGACTCAGGATGGCCCCGTATGGCACGAGAACCCCGAAGCTTTCGCGCGCGCATGCATCGAATGGAGACATGCCGGTGCCGCAATGGTGGGCAGTTGCTGTGGAACCACGGCAATCACTACGGCCGCGATGGCCGAGGCGCTCGATATATAAAGGGCAAAACCGCTCCATACGAGGCGTTTATTTATTGCTTGCATGTCCTCGGCAGCATTTGCCCAAATGGTGAATGCTGGTGCCGGCAGGTTGCTGAGTGCGTGTTGCGGGTATACCTCACGCGTACCATGATCCAAACACTGTGAGGTGTCTGCGCGTGTGCGCGATAATTCATTTTGGAACTGACGGTTGGCGCGCTCGCGTCGATGAGGACTTCACTGCCGATAACGTTGCCCGTATCGCCGATGCCGTCGGCGAGTTGTGGCAAAAGACCAATCCGGGCAAAACGGTATATATAGGGTTCGATACCCGGCCCCTGGCGCGCGAGTTCGCTGAGCTTGCGGCGGGCGTGCTAGCAGCGCACGGGCTGGACACCGTGCTCGCTTCGCGATCTGTTCCGACCCCTGCCCTTACGTGGGCGGCGGCTTATGACGGTGAGGCGTGCGGCGCGCTCATGGTGACGGGCTCCCATCATCCGCAGGGCTATCTGTGCCTCAAGATTCGCATGGGTGACGGCTCGACCGCCAACCAGGATGTCATCGAAGAGCTCGAAGAGACCATGGCTCCCGAGCCAATGGGGATCGAGGGGCAATATCGCACCGCGGATATCATTCCTGACTATATGCAGGCGGTGGCATCGTTTGTCGATGCCGAAGCCATCCGCGACGCGCACCTGCGCGTGGTTGTCGATCCCATGGGCGGCGCAGCCCAGGGTTATCTAGCCGACTTGCTGCGCGAGCTTGGCGTTGAGGTGCACGAGATTCACGCCGGGCAGGCGTCTGACCAAGAAGATATCTGCCCCGACCCCGTTGAGCCTTGGGTGGACACTTGCGAGCGCGCGGTTATCGAGGACGGAGCTTGCGCCGGCCTGGTGACCGACGGCGACGCCGATCGTATCGGCGCGGTTGACGAGCGCGGCAGATATATACATCCGCATCAGATCATGGCGCTCGTTTTGGGCGACTTGGTTCAATTTCGTAATTTGGAGGGGCGCGTCGTCGTCAATCTTTCGTGTTCGACGCTCGTGCGTCGCATTGCCGAGGCGCTTGGCTGCCGCGTGACCGTCAAACCAGTCGGTTTCAAATATATAGCGGCAGAGATGAAGAAGGGCGGCGTCCTCATAGGCGGTGAAGAAGCCGGTGGTATCGGCATCGCCGCGCATATGCCCGAGCGCGATGGAATCCTCGCCTGTCTGATTCTGTGTGAGCTTATGGCAAAGACGGACGCGCCTTTGGGCGTTCTGGTCGACCAACTCGAGGATAGTTTTGGTAAGACGAGTTACGGTCGACGGGATTTGCGCCTTGAGGCCGAAGATGCCGAAACGTTACGAACCCTGCTGCCGGGCGTAAACCCCAAGTCGATTTGTGGCAAGGTGCCGCAAAACGTTAGTCATATGGATGGCTTGCGTTTGGCATTCGAGGATGACACGTGGCTGCTGGTCCGTCCTAGCGGGACCGAACCAGTGGTGCGCGTCTACGCCGAGGGGTTCTCGGTGGAAGAACGTGATGAGTTGCTCGATGCTGGCTGTGCTTTAGCTAGGGGGACGTATCCGCTTTAACCATGAGACTGCCTTATATAAAGAGATGCTCGGCGAGCGGTAGTTAACGGCTGGCAAACGTTAGTCGGATCACAGGATGTGTAGGAAATGTGTACGCCCAGATTCCCGCCCCCGGGGTCCCTCCGGTCTGGCAATATATCTCCTTGCCGCGCGGCCCGGTCGGACCGGATCAG
>UQZL01000033.1 GCA_900545605.1 uncultured Collinsella sp. | reverse complement strand
ACATTAAGTGCTTTCCTTTGCGTGCGGAACTCGCGATAAACTTCATATGCGGCCCTCCCGGGCACAAGCAAAAGGGCTGGTTAGTTCCACTCGTTCTTTAGTTGGACAGTCTATTCAGTAGTCAGATTCCGGATCTGTAGATAGATTCAGCAGTATTTCCCCAGATAAAACCGACCAAAATAAACCTGTCCCTTATTGGCAGGTTCCCCGCGAGGGCGGGCACGGATGAAGTTTATCGCGAGTTCCGCACGAACAGGAGGCCACTAAATGTGGCCTCCGTCGTGAGCAGGACTGTAGAGCGGGAAACTTCATCCGTGCCCGCCCTCGCGGGGAACCGGCGGGATAGACGGGTTCAGATGGGGCTTTGATGCATGGGTGGTCTGTTGTTGTGCAAATGGGTATCATACTGTGGTTACTGCATCGACTCCGTGATGCATGTTTGTACGTTCCCGACGGTCGGTTTGCCAGAAGCGCCCCGTCGGTTGTTTCAGACCCGTTTCGAAGAAAGGAAACAACACTCACCTATGGCAGCTAAAAAATCATCTCCCTTGAAGATCATCCCGCTCGGCGGCCTAGATGGCATCGGCAAGAACATGACGGTCTTCGAGTGCGGCGACGACATGGTGCTCGTCGACGCTGGCCTCATGTTCCCCGACGACTCGCAGCCCGGTATCGATCTGGTACTCCCGGATTACACCTATGTTCTGGAGAACGAGGAAAAGCTCCGCGGCATCGTCGTCACTCACGGCCACGAGGACCACACCGGTTCGCTTCCGTATCTGCTGCAGGATCTCAACAACAAGGTGCCCATCTTCTCGAGCAAGCTGACGCTCGGCTTTATCGAGGGCAAGCTCTCCGAGTTCCGCATTCGTGCCCCCAAGTTCCGTGAGGTCAAGGGCGGCAGCCACGTCAATTTGGGTGGCATCTCGCTCGACTTTTTCTCGATGACGCACTCCATCCCGGGCGCTCTGGGCGTGTTCATCCGCACCAACCAGGGCACCGTTATGCACACCGGCGACTTTAAGCTCGATCAGACGCCCATCGACGGCGTCACGCCCGACTATGCCGCTATCAGCCGCTTTGCCAAGCAGGGCATCGACCTGCTGCTGTCCGACTCCACTAACGCCACGGTCCCCGGCTTTACCAAGTCCGAGGCCGAGGTTGGCCCCAATCTGCTGCATGCCATCAAGAATGCTCCGGGCCGCGTGTTCGTCGCGTCGTTCTCGAGCCACATCCATCGTCTGCAGCAGATCTGCGACGCCGCCCGCAAGTGTGGCCGCAAGGTCGTCGTGACCGGTCGTTCCATGCTCACCAACACCCGCGTGGCGCGCGAGCTCGGTTATCTCAACATCGATGACGCCGATATCATCGATGCCTTCGACATTGACAACCTGCCCGACGACAAGATTGTCGTCATGTGCACCGGTTCGCAGGGCGAGCCCCTGTCGGCCCTTTCGCGCATGGCCAACAGCGAACACAAGACGCTCTCCATCCACGAGGGCGATACCGTCATCCTCTCGGCAACGCCGGTCCCCGGTAACGAGAAGGCCGTCCAGCAGGTCGTCAACAGCCTCGCCAAGCTTGGCTGCGACGTGTGGGATAAGAACCGCGCCCTCGTTCACGTCTCGGGTCACGGTAGCCAGGAGGAGCTCAAGCTCCTGATGGCCATGGCCAAGCCTACGTACTTTATGCCGGTCCACGGCGAGGCCGCGCATCTGCGCGCCCATGCTCAACTTGCACGCAAGATGGGCCTCAAGGAAGATCATATCTTTATTCTCGATAACGGTGACACGCTCGAGATGCGTGGCGGTATCGTCAAGCGCGGTACGCCCGTCGAGTCTGGCGTCGTCTACGTCGACGGACTGCGCATCGGCGATACCGACCCCATCGTCCTGCGCGATCGTCAGAAGCTTGCCAACGACGGTATGGTCACGGCTGTCGCTATCGTTTCGCTCAAGCACAAGAAGATCGAGGCCATCGAGTTCTCGGGCCGCGGCGTCTCCTTTGCCATCGACGACCAGTTTTCCGAGGACGCCTCAGCATCCATCATGAAGACGATCGAGAAGGGCAAGTTCAGCTTTACGAGCAGCGGTTCCGATGCCATTCGTAAGGCCGTGCGTGACTCGCTCTCTAACTTTATCTGGAGCCGTACGCGCACTCGTCCGATGATCATCCCGGTCGTCATGGAGGTTTAGTTTGGCGCGCGGATCTGCACAAAACGCCAAAGGCAATAAAGCCAACAACCAACCGGCATCTGCTAAGGGTGCCGGTTCCCATCTTCGTGCCAATAAGGGCCACGAGGCCGAGTTCGACGATTTCGAGCCCCTGGTCGAGACTTCGGCCAACCGCGATATCGCCGGCGTGGTCATTGCCGTTTTGGCGATTGCGTCCTTCATTGCCGTGATTTCGCCGGCGACTGCACCCGTTACGGCTGCGGTTGCCGGTTTCTACCACCTGGGCTTTGGTCTGGGCGCCTACGTGCTGCCGATCGTCATTTTGCTGTTTGCCGCCACGCTCTTTTTAGGCGAGGACTCGCCGCTCAACGTACGCTCTGTTGCGGGCGGCGCCGTGGTCTTTATCGCCGTCGTCTCCATTCTTTCGCTGATGGTGCCGGGTACGAGCGATTCGTGCGACCTTATGTTCACGCCGCAAAACCTGTCCGCCTCGGGTGGTTACATCGGTGCGTTTATTGCGAGCGCGCTGCAGAATGCCCTGGGTAAGCCTATCGCGATGGTGGTCCTGTTGGGTCTGGCCGTCGTTGGCTTTGTCATTATCGGCTTTTCGGTGGGCGGCGTTTTGCGCTCCGCCCGCGACCGTGCGGCCGATTTTGCCGAGCGCCGTCGTGCCGACGTCAACGCGAGTCCGTGGGGTGACGACGAAGCCCTGTCGGTGCCCGGCGTTGCCCGTCCGCACCTGAGCATTCTTCGTCAAAAGGGCTCCGATGCCGCCGTGACCACGGTCATAGGTGACGATGCCGACCCGGTTTTGGACGATGACGACGAGGACGAGGATCCGTTTGTCGACGTGTCCGATGCCGTGGAGGCCGAGCGTGCTAAGACGACGCTGCTGCCGCGCCGTCATGCCAAGAAGGGCAAGAAGGCTCCCAAACTCAATACGAGTGAGCCCGATCCGTCTTGGTCCGAGAGCGAGATTGAGCTTACCGAGGGTGATGACGAGGACGACGAGTCCCCGCTCGAGACTGCTAAAACCACCTTGCTGCCGCGTCGTCAGGCAAAGCGCGGTCAGGTGACCGGCCAGCTTTCGATGGAGGACGATCCGGACAAGGTCGACGAGTCCGAACCGCCGTTTGCCGTGAATCCCGTCTCGGCCGCCCCTCAAATCCCTGATTTCCTCAAGCATCCCAAGGTTGCCGATACGGCTGTGGCGGGCGCTGTCGAGGCGTCTACTTCGAGCGATGGGGGAGCGGACAATGCCCCCGCGGATAACGAGGGCGAAGAAGAGGACGGCCTCAAGCTTCCGCCGCTCGAAATCCTGCATGCAAACCCCCAGTCCGCTTCTGCCGCGTCTTCGGACAAGGAGCTGGAACAGACCGCCGAGTCGTTGCAGTCCACACTGCTTGAGTTTGGCCGTAGCGCTCGCGTTGTCGGCTGGATTGCCGGTCCCACGGTGACGACCTTTAAGCTGCAGCCCGGCGAGGGCGAGCGCGTGAGCAAGATTTCGAGCCTTGAGGACGACATCGCGCTGTCGCTTGCTGCTCAGTCCGTGCGTATCTTTGCGCCGATTCCCGGCACCTCGCTCGTGGGTATCGAGATTCCCAATCGCAAGCGTCAGAACGTCAACTTGGGCGACGTGCTGCCCTATGTTAAGGGCGGTCCGCTCGAGCTTGCCATCGGCCGCGACGCAGAGGGCACGCCGGTCGTCGCTGACCTCGCCAAGATGCCCCACCTGCTGATCGCCGGTACCACGGGTTCCGGTAAGTCGGTCATGATCAACTCCATCATCACGACCCTGCTCATGCGCGCCCTTCCCGAGGACGTTCGCTTGATCATGGTCGACCCCAAGCGCGTCGAACTCGCAGGCTATAACGGCCTGCCGCATCTTTACGTGCCCGTGGTGACCGAGCCCAAGCAGGCCGCGAGCGCCTTGCAGTGGGCGGTGTCCGAAATGGAGCGCCGCCTGAAGGTCTTCGAGCGCCTGAACGTGCGCAAGATCTCGACCTATAACGAAAAGCAGGCCGCCGGCGAGTTTGAGCATTACGATAACCCGCCGCAAAAGATGCCCTACCTGGTCATCATCATCGACGAGCTTTCGGACCTGATGATGGTTGCCGGCAAGGACGTCGAGGCGTCGATTGTTCGTATCGCCCAGCTGGGCCGTGCCGCCGGTATCCACCTTATCGTGGCGACTCAGCGTCCGAGCTCTAACGTGGTGACGGGTCTCATCAAGGCAAACATTACCAACCGTATCGCCTTCAACGTCGCAACGGGCATCGACTCCCGCGTCATCATCGACCAGATGGGTGCCGAAAAGCTCACCGGCTTGGGTGACATGCTGTTCTCAAAGGTCGACTGGGGCAAGCCCCGTCGTATCCAGGGCTGTTTTGTTTCGGATGACGAGATCAACGAGATTGTCGAGTTCGTCAAGTCGCAAAGTGAGCCCGACTACCATGAGGAGATCCTGTCGGCTGTGGCACCTGCCTCCATGTCCATGGCAGGTGGCGGAGGCATCGTTCGTACCGGCGTTGCCGAGCCTCAGGACGACGATCCGCTTATCTGGGAAGCCGCTCATATTGTGGTGGAATCGCGGCTGGGCTCCACATCTGGCCTGCAGCGCCGCCTGAAGGTTGGCTATGCGCGCGCCGGGCGTATTATGGACATGCTGGAAGAAAAGGGTGTCGTCGGTCCGCCCGACGGTTCCAAGCCGCGCGAGGTCCTGCTGGATGAAGAAGGCCTTGCCGCGCTGGAATCCGTCGACGCCGAGATGGCACGTGAAGATCGTGAGTTTGGAGGATTCTGATGGCTGCACGCTTTGGTGACATGCTGCTCGAGCAGCGTCGCCGAATGGGCCTTTCCATTCAGCAGGTCGCCAACACCATCAAAATCAGGCCGCAGATCATCGAGTTTTTCGAGAATGGCAATTTTGCATCGATGCCTCCGCGCGGCTATGCGCAGGGCATGATTTCGAGCTATGCGCGCTTTTTGGGCCTCAATCCGCGGGAGGTCGTCAACGCTTATTTTGACGATTTGATGGCATATGAGCGCGAGACATCGCAGCAGGGCGGTCGTTTTCAGGACGCCGCCGGCTACGTCAATTCGCGTTCCTCGGTCGACAACGGCCGCTTCCTGATGGTTCAGGGCGGGCGTTCGACGCGTTATGGCCAGCGCCCTCAGCAGGCTGGCTATGTTACCGAAACGGGCTCGAGCGAGGAGATTCGTTCCCAGCGCGATCGTTTTCGCAGCACGCCGGCGCCCGAGGAGCGCGCACTCCCCGCTGCCCGCGGTGTCGCACGAGACCCTCGTGCCGGCTACGGGGATGGTGGTTATTCCGATCGCGGGTACCGCGGCGTTTCTTCCGGTCGTCCGCGCGGCGGCTATGCAGACGCCGATACTACGCAGGTGACGCCTCGCCTTCGATCTCAGTCACGGCCTTATAGCCAGCGCTCCTCAGCGCCTCGCTCGGGTCAGCGCAACTACCAGGGTCGCGGCGAGCTCGCCCCCCGCTCGGGCCAGCGCAATATGCAGCGCCAGGGCAGTTATCGCGGACGTTCCGACAATAACCGCGGTCGTATGCCCCAAGGCACCGGTCGCGGTGGTTCCAATCGTGGACGCGGCGGTGGGCGCGCTCCCCAGAACAACGGTCTCGATCCTCGTATCGTTTACGCCGGTATCGGCGCCGTGGCGCTGCTGCTGATCGTGCTCATCGTGGTGCTCCTGCGTGGCTGCGGCTCCTCGGCGCCCGAGTCGACGCCCGAGACACCCGTTGCCACCAAGACAACGACAAAGAAGTCTTCCAAGAAGACCGAATCCGTCGATGAGGACGAATATACCGATGAGACGACGGACGAGTCCACCGATTCGGACGCCGCCAAGACGACGGCCAAGAAGGAGGAGAACGAGGTCACAAAGGTCAAAATCTCCGTTGCCAAGGGCAAGACTGCTTGGATTGAGGTCAAGGTCGACGGCAAGTCGGTCTATGGCGCCCAGGCGACCGGCCCCTTTGAGCAGGAATACACGCCTGAGTCCTCGATCGAGATCACCACGTCCAAGCCTTCCGATGTCACCGTTACCAAGAACGGCGAAAAGGTCCGCTACGACACTAAGACGTCGGGCGTGGCACGCGTGACGATCACCGTTCCCAAGAAGGAGACGACCGAGTCCAAGGACGGCGAGAGCACTGACGGCACCGATGGCACCGAAAGTACCGACGGAACTGATGAAACCGATGCCCAGTCCACGGACGGCACAGACACCGCCACCGACGGGCAGACTACGCCCTATTCAGACGACTATTCTTACGACAGCTACTAAGCCGCTCGTAAGCGAAAGGATTAACCATGGCTAAAGATTCCAGCTTCGACGTCGTGTCCGAGGTCAATATGCAGGAGGTCGACAATGCCTTCCAGCAGACCACGCGCGAGATTTCCCAGCGCTATGACCTGAAGGACTCCGGCGCCACCATCGAGCTTTCGAAGGGCGACAAGCTCTTTTCGATCAACGCCCCGGCCGACTTTGTCTCCAAGCAGATCATCGACGTCCTGAGCTCCAAGCTCATCAAGCGCGGCATCGATCTTAAGGCCGTGTCCTGGGATGCGCCCCAGGCTGCATCGGGCGGTACCGTGCGCGTGCTCGGTCACATCGTCGAGGGTATCGACCAGACGACTGCCAAGAAGATCAATAAGGACATCAAGGATCAGAAGCTCAAGGTCAAGGTGACGATTGAGGCCGACAAACTGCGTGTTTCCTCTGCTTCCAAGGATGCGCTGCAGACCGTGATCCAGTTCCTGCGCGACCAGGACTACGGTCAGCCGCTGCAGTTCACCAACTACCGCTAATTCTTTCGAAAGGACCGCTCTCCAACATGGATACTCCGTTGGGCTCCGTGCTCTATATCACCCTCGGGTGCGCCAAGAACGAGGTCGATACCGACCGTATGCGTTCGCTGCTGACTGCCGCAGGCTACGAGGAGGCATTCGATCCACAGGATGCCGATATCGCCATCGTCAATACGTGCTCGTTCCTTGCCTCTGCAACGTCCGAGAGCATCGAGACCACGCTCGAGCTTGCCAACGAGGTGCAGGACGGCGTTCGTTCCTGCCCGATCGTCATGTGCGGCTGCGTGCCGTCACGCTACGGCGACGACCTACCCGACGAGCTGCCCGAGGTCGCGGCCTTTGTGAAGGCCGACGAGGAAGACGGCATCGTGGCGGTTATCGATGACGTGCTGGGTGTCGAGCGCGAGATTGCCGCCTATATTCCGCAGGTCAAGCGCACCGTCGAGGGCGCTGTCGCCTATGTCAAGATCTCCGATGGCTGCAACCGCTTCTGTAGCTTCTGCATGATCCCGTATATCCGCGGTCGTTATCACTCGCGCAATGCCGAGAGCATTATCTCCGAGGTGCGCGACCTGGTCGCCGGTGGCGTGCGCGAGATCGTTCTGATCGGTCAGGACACGGGCATCTGGGGTACCGACTTTGCCGACGAGGACCTCGCTGAGGGCGCGCCGCGCAATCTGGCGCAGCTGCTGCAGGCCGTTGCTGAGGCGGTGCGTCCTCATAACGTGTGGGTCCGCGTACTCTACCTGCAGCCCGAGGGCATGACCGACGAGCTTATCGAAACCATTCGCGATACGCCCGAGGTGCTGCCCTATATCGATATCCCCGTGCAGCACTGCGACGCGCGCATCCTCAAGGCCATGCGCCGCTCCGGTTCGCGCCAGGAGCTCGAGGACCTGTTCCGCGACCTGCGCGAGCGCATCCCCGGTATCGTGATCCGCTCCACGGCCATGGTAGGGTTCCCGACCGAGACCGACGACGAGTTCCGCGATCTCATTGACTTTATGGACACCGTCGGCTTTGACTACACGAGCGTCTTTGCCTACTCGCAGGAGGAGGGCAGCCTGGCTGCTAAGATGGAAGGTCAGGTTGACGAAGAGGTTAAGCTCGAGCGCGCCCAGGAGGCCATGGACCTGGCCGAGTCGCTCGGTTTTGCTGCAACTGCCGCACATGTGGGCGAACGCGCCCAGGTGATCGTCGACGGTATCGAGGAGACCGAAGACGGTGCCGAGCTCATCGGACATGCCTGGTTCCAGGCGCCCGATTCCGATGGCGCGGTGCATCTGGATGCCAGCGAGGCATCTGTGGGCGATATTCTGACGGTCGAGTTTACCGATAGCTTCTGCTACGAGCTTATCGGTCATGTTGTGGAGTAGGAGAGCGTCGTGGCTAACGAGAGCAATAAGGAACTGACGAGTGTTTGGACGCCCGCCAACATCGTGACGTGCGTGCGCATCGTCTTCATTCCGGTGTTCATGATCGTGTCGGCGCTGTCTCACACAAGCGTTGCCGGTACGGATTTGAGCACCTTCGACGGCCCGCTCGCCGCTGCCGCCTTTGTTCTGTACGTCATCCTGTCGTGCACCGATAAGGTTGATGGCTACCTGGCTCGTTCGCGCAACGAGATCACCGACTTCGGTAAGTTCCTGGATCCCATCGCCGATAAGTTGCTCGTGTTCTCGGCTCTGCTTCTGTTCTTGGATTTTGGTACCGTAACCGTGTGGTCGGTGTTCATTATCTTGTTCCGCGAGCTGCTGGTGAGCGCCCTGCGCATGGTCGCGAGTGCGGCCGGTGTGGTCGTTGCCGCCGATAAGCTTGGCAAGTACAAGACGGCGACGACGATGGTTTCCATCTGCGGCTATCTGTGCGTCTTTGCGATGTCTGGCCTTAACCTGGCCCCGGTGGCTCTGACGCTTGGTATCTACTCTGTGTCGCGTTTCCTGTACGCCGTGGCCGTTGTCTTGACCGTTATCTCGGGCGCTCAGTACTTCTGGAACTGTCGCAAGATCGTCTTTTCGGTCTAGGTCCTGGTAGGCATGACGGAAACATTTGAGCAGATTGCTGCGCACAATGAAGAGCTCGCACGCGATATTGTCGAGCGTGCGAGCGTTCGTAGTGTGACGGTTTCGACGGCCGAATCTCTGACAGCGGGCATGATCGCCTCGACGATCGCCGATATCCCCGGCGCTTCGGCGGTGCTGCGCGGCGGTGCGGTGACGTACTGCGACGAGATTAAGCATCGCGTGCTCGGCGTTGATCAAGAGACGCTCGACCGCTATACCGCGGTGTCGTACCAGACGGCGCGCGAGATGGCTGTCGGTTCGCTGGAGCTGTACCAGAGCGATATTGCCGTGAGCGCGACGGGCTATGCCGGCCCCGGTGGAGGCACCGAGGACGATCCGGCTGGAACCTTTTATATTGGCTGGGCGTATCGCTCGGCCGATGGGGGAGCGCCGGTCGTTGACTCCATTCGTTGTCGCTACGAGGGCGATCGTTCGTGTGTTCGTGCCCATGCGGTCGCGGAGGCTCTGGATCGCATTGTCTGCTTGCTCGATTCTATGGAATAGACGTGTTTTAAGGGGCCTCTGGGCCCCTTAATTGTGGAGATAGGGACCTCTGGCGAATTTGCTCTTTGTGCAGGTAGTTGGCGTATTCATGTTTGTCTTGCCTTGCTTGGTTCGCCTGCGGTCAAGTTTTTGGTCAGTGTTTGGTCAGCGTTTGGTTGGGTTTTGGAAAGGTCGGCTGCATATGATTTATCTGAACGGTTGACCACGAACAGCCGTTCGTTTATTATCGATGCAGGTTGTTAAGAGGAGGGCTATTCATGGCCAAGAATTCAGGTCCCGTACGTACCGTTCATGCTCGCACGACGGGTAAAGAGCGCGATGAGATGATCGCCACCACCAAGGCCGAGATCGAGAAGAAATTCGGCCAGGGTTCCATCATGAGGTACGGCGACGGTGGTCCCGAGCTCGAGGTCGAGGCCATTCCCACGGGCGCTCTGGCCCTCGATGCCGCTCTGGGCATCGGCGGCGTGCCGCGCGGCCGTATTGTTGAGATTTACGGCCCCGAGTCCTCCGGTAAGACAACGCTTTCGCTCGAGATTTTGGCAGAGGCCCAGGCTATGGGCGGCGTTGTGGCGTTTATTGATGCCGAGCACGCGCTCGATCCCACGTATGCCGCGCGTATCGGCGTGGACATCGATGAGGTCCTCATTTCCCAGCCCGATACGGGCGAGCAGGCGCTCGAGATCGTCGACATGCTCGTGCGCTCTGGCGCCATCGACGCCATCGTTGTCGACTCTGTCGCCGCTTTGACTCCGCGTGCCGAGATCGAGGGCGAGATCGGTGATACTACGGTCGGCCTTCAAGCCCGTCTGATGAGCCAGGCGCTCCGTAAGCTCGCCGGCTCGCTCGCCAAATCTAAAACGACCTGCATCTTCATTAACCAGCTGCGCGAGAAGATCGGCGTCATGTTCGGCAACCCCGAGACTACGACGGGCGGCCGCGCCCTCAAGTTCTTCTCTTCGGTGCGCATCGATATTCGCCGCATCGACAGCATCAAGCTCAAGGACGAGGTTATCGGCAATCGCGTGCGTGCCAAGGTCGTCAAGAACAAGGTGGCCGCTCCGTTCCGCTCGGCCGAGTTTGACATCATGTACGGCACGGGCATCTCTAAGGAGGGCTCGATTCTGGACATGGCCGTCGAGTGCGGTATCTGCAAAAAGATGGGTTCTTGGTTTGCTTACGGTGAGGACAAGCTCGGTAATGGTCGCGAGGCCGCTAAGGCCTTCCTGCGCGAGCACCCCGATTGTGCTGACGAGATCGAGCATAAGGTTCGCCTCGCCTGCGGCCTTGAATTCGATGACGATGCTCCGTCCGAGGTCGAGCTGACCGATCAGCCCGAAACTGAGGAGTTCGATGAGCTTTACGCCATCGATGGCTCCGCGATGCTCGATGACGACGAGTAGCGGTTGCCCTCATGTCGTATACGGTGACCGAGGCCACGGTCGTCTTCCCCGATAAGAAGGCGACCTCCTCGTTCTCGAGTGGGTATGCATCAAAAAAGCCTTGTGCACATATCGACTGCGAGCTCGAGGGTGGTTTTGAACGATCCATCTGGATTCCTGTTCGTGTTGCGCGCCTGTTTCTTAAAAATCGCCCCGAACTTCCCTGCGATTGGGATGAGTTTCGCGAGGCGGTACAGCTCATTGAGCGTAAATGCGCGCTTACCATGGTGACTGAGATGCTGTCGCGCCGCGACCATGCCACGGGCGAAATCCGTGACAAGCTCGCTCGTTACGGATTTCGCCAACCCGCAATTGATTTCGCCGTCCAGCGTGCCACTGAGTTTCGCTTTTTAGATGAGAACCGCTTTTGTTCGTACTTTATCGAGGAGCGCAAACGACGTGGCTGGGGACAGCGCAAGATTGAGACCGAGCTCAAGCGCCGCCATGTCGTGCTCGATGATATCCCCGGCTATCCCGAGGATTATTTTGCCGTGGAGGACGACTTGGCTCGCGCATCGGCTTTACTCGCGAAGCGTCGTGTTCCCGAGACACGTGGATTCGAAAAGCTCGTCCGGTTTTTGATGGGTAAGGGCTTTTCGTACCACATCGCCGCCGATGCCGTTAAGGCGCGTCTCGATGCCGAACATGAGGAATGTGCAGTTTAGACACATGTGGTTTGCGTACCCGCCGTTCACCGCGTTTTAGTCGCCGTACCGGGTCCATTTATTTGACAGTTGTTACGGTTCAACGTACGATAAACACTGTCATTTGCTTTGTGATATGTGCTCATCTTTGATGAGTTTGTTTATATGTTTATCTGTATCCGACCCGCATAAGCTGCGCCCATATTACTCAAATGTCGTGAGCCGTTCGCAAGGACGGTTCGCTTTGTTGTGTAACGAATCCATAAAAAGGAGTGAGCATGCCTATTATCGCAGCGCTCGTTGGCATCGTTTTGGGTGCCATCGCCGCCATTACCTACATGCGCACCGCCAAGCAGGGTAGTCTTCACGAGGCCGACGAAAAGATCCAGTCGGCTCACGCACAGGCTGAGTCCCTAATCGGTGATGCAAAGCGTCAGGCCGAGACCCTCAAAAAAGAGGCTCTGCTTGAGGCAAAGGAAGAGATCATCAAGAATAAGCAGGCTGCCGAGGCCGAGGACAAGCAGCGTAAGAGCGAGATTCGTACGCTCGAGAACCGTGTGATGCAGCGCGAGGAGTCCCTCGATCGCCGCAACGATGCCCTCGACAAGCGTGAACATCAGCTGTCCAGCCAGGCTGGCCAGGTCGAGAAGCGCTCCCGTGAGCTTGAGGAGCTTTGCGCCAAGCAGACCTCGGAGCTCGAGCGCATCGCCGACCTGACCCGCGAGGATGCTCACAAGGAACTCCTCGACAAGGTTCGTGGTGAGGTTACCCACGAGGCCGCTACGATCATCCGTGAGTCCGAGCAGCAGGTTCGCGCCGAGTGCCACAAGACCGCTCAGGAGATCTTGTCCCTGGCGATTCAGCGCTGCGCCGCCGATCACACTGCTGAGGTCACCGTTACCTCCGTGCATATTCCGTCTGACGACCTGAAGGGTCGCATCATCGGCCGCGAGGGTCGCAACATCCGCACCTTCGAGCAGGTTTCCGGCGTCAACCTTGTGATCGACGACACGCCTGAGACCGTCGTGCTTTCGAGCTTCGATCCGGTCCGTCGCGAGACCGCCCGCGTCGCCCTTGAGAACCTTATTGCTGACGGCCGCATTCACCCCGCCCGCATCGAGGAGATGTATCACAAGGCCGCCGACTTGGTTCAGCAGCGCGTGCGCGAGGCTGGCGAACAGGCTGCCTTCGATACCGGTATCCACGATCTGCATCCCGAGATCGTTAAGACCCTGGGTGCTCTTCGCTACCGCACCTCGTTTGGTCAGAACGTGCTCCAGCATTCCCTTGAGGTTTCCGACCTGTGCGGCGTGATGGCTTCCGAGCTTGGCCTGGACGTTGTGACTGCAAAGCGTGCCGGCCTGCTGCACGACCTTGGCAAGGCTATCGACCATGACGTTGAGGGTCCGCATGCCGTTATCGGCGCCGAGCTCGCCCGTCGCTATGGCGAGAAGCCCGTTATCGTTCACGCTATCGAGGCTCACCACGCCGACGTCGACCCCAACACGGTGCTCGATGTTCTGGTCCAGGCTGCCGATGCCGTTTCTGCCTCTCGCCCCGGTGCCCGTCGCGAATCGGCCGAGAACTACATCAAGCGTCTTGAGAAGCTCGAGGAGATCGCCAATTCCCATGACGGCGTCGAGCGTACCTATGCCATGCAGGCTGGTCGCGAGGTCCACGTCATGGTTCAGCCGGACAAGATTTCCGATGCTCAGTCCACGGTCTTGGCTCATGACATCGCCCATCAGATCGAGGAAGAGATGGAGTATCCCGGTCAGGTGCGCGTCGTCGTGATTCGCGAGAGCCGCGCTGTCGATATCGCTAAATAACATGAACGACGCGAACGAGCTCATCTCATTTATCGCGTCGATGTCGGGGGAGGGCAACCTTCGCGTCGAGGAGAACCTTGGCGAGGGGTATGTCCGCCTCCGCGTTTCGGAAGCTGAACGGCGCCAGGCAAAGCACGACATTCAGCATGTCGAGGATATTGTCATCGAAATGCTGCGCAACGCTCGTGATGCCGGCGCCGACAAGGTCTATCTCGCTACGACCAAGGAAGATGGTGTCCGTACGCTCGTCTTTCTGGATAACGGCTCGGGTGTGCCGCAGGATATGCAGGAGCGCATCTTCGATGCCCGCGTTACTTCCAAGCTTGAGAGCATGAAGATGGACCGTTGGGGTGTTCACGGTCGAGGCATGGCATTGTTCTCGATTAAGCAGAACGCCGACGAGGCGCGCGTTGTCGCGTCTGATGTTGACCTTGGCTCGGTCTTTAAGGTGAGCGTCGCTACCGACCGCCTTGGCGAGCGCGCCGATCAGTCCAGCTGGCCTCAGGCCGTGAAGGATGAGGACGGTCACTATGTCTGCGCCCGTGGCCCTCACAACATCATTCGCGCCGCCTGTGAGTTTGCCCTCGAGGAGCTGCGCGCCTGTGATGTCTATTTGGGGTCTCCGTCCGAGATTGCCGCGACGTTGCATGCGCAGGCCTCCAGCCGTCTCGATGCTTCTCGTCTTTTGTTTATCGATGACGAAGCCGAGCTTCCCGTGGTGGATCGTCTGGGTCTTGCTTCGGATGCGGAAGACTTTATCCGTATCTGTTCGGGTTTGGGCCTTGAGATGTCCGAGCGTACGGCGCATCGTATCTTGGCGGGCCAGATTAAGCCCGTTCGCGGTGTGACCGCACGTCTGCTACGCGAGCGCGATTCGTCCTCACATGCGTCTGCTCCGGTTGATCTCGCCAAAGATCGTCGCGGGCTGCGTATCGCCAAGGACGACATGGCGCAGTTCTCGCGAGCCGTCGAGCGCGACTTTAACGATCTTGCATCGCGGTACTATCTCAACCTTTGCGGCGACCCCAAGATTCGTGTTTCGCGTGATCGTATTACCGTGACGTTCGATCTTGCCAAAGAGGAATAGCATCTTTACCGAGTCCGTTCGGTACGATACAGTTATTGCAGTTAAAACGTACTTTTAAACGCAGGAGTTTCTTCATGGATTGCCTGAAGGTATCAAGCAAATCATCGCCCGCGTCCGTTGCCGGCGCCATTGCCGGCATGGTCAAAGATGGTGTTCCCGTCAATATTCAGTGTGTCGGCGCGGGCGCCGTCAACCAGGCCATTAAGGCTGTGGCCATTGCACGCGGATTTTTGATTCCGACCGGGTTTGATATTTCCTGCGCGCCGGTGTTCTCCGACATCCTCATCAACGGGGAGTCGCGCACGGCCATCCGTCTTTCTATTTACGTTCATCAGATTAATCGAGCTGCTATGGATAACGTTGTGATGGACGACGTTAAGCCTGTGGCATAGAGTTTTTACTCTTTGCCCGCCCTCTTTGATTCCGCCTATTCCACCTCGTTAGGACTTATACACATGGACCAGGGTTCCGTACGCGATATTCTTGCCGGTAAAACCTACTTCATCCGCACCTTTGGCTGCCAGATGAATCAGCACGACTCCGAGCGCGTGAGTGGCCTGCTCGACTCGTATGGCTGCCTTATGGCGCTCGATCCGGAGCATGCTGACATTGTCGTGTTCATGACGTGCTGCGTTCGAGAGGCCGCTGACACCCGTCTGTACGGTCAGTGCAACTCTTGTAAGAGCCTCCCGCCTTCGCCCTCGGGCAAGCGCGTGGTCGCCGTGGGCGGCTGCATCGCGCAGCGCGACGGCGAGGGCCTGCTCACGAATGTCGATAACGTCAATGTCATCTTTGGTACGCATTCTATCGCGCATGTTGCCGAGCTCATTGCCGAGGCATTCTTGGACGGCAAGCGTCATATTCGCACCAACGAGCACGAGGACACGGATGCTATGAGCATGCCGTGGCATCGTGAGACCCAGTATCACGCCTGGGTCCCCATTATGACGGGCTGTAATAACTTCTGCACTTATTGCATCGTGCCGTATGTGCGCGGTCGCGAAAAGAGTCGCCCTTTCGAGGAGATTGTCGACGAGGTGACCGGTCTAGTACGCCAGGGCGTGCGTGAGATTACGCTTCTGGGTCAAAACGTCAACTCCTATGGTCGCGACCTGTTTGGCAAGCCGCGCTTTGCCGACCTGCTGCGCGCCGTGGGCGATACGGGTGTAGAGCGTATTTTCTTTACTTCCTCGCACCCCAAAGACCTGCTGCCCGAGACCATCGACGCTATGGCCGAGACGCCTGCCGTCATGCCGCAACTGCACCTGGCAGTTCAGTCGGGCTCGACGCGCATCCTTAAAGAGATGAACCGTCGCTATACGCGCGAGGATTATCTGGGGCTTGTCGATCGCATCCGCAATCGCATGCCCGATATCGCGCTTTCGACCGATATCATCGTGGGCTTCCCCGGCGAGACCGAGGAAGACTTTGAGCAGACGTTCTCGCTTGCCGAGACGGTCCGTTATGCTCAGGCCTATACGTTTATCTACTCCAAGCGCGCCGGTACTCCGGCCGCCGAGATTGACGATCCCACGCCGCATGAGGTGATTCTTGAGCGCTTCAACCGTCTGGTGGAGGTTATCGAGACCACAGCGCACGAGTATAACCAGGGTGAGCTCCACACCGTTGTGCCGGCGCTTATTGAGGGTACGAGCAAAAAGAATGACGCGATGCTGCTGGGCAAGAGTCCTAAGAATCAGACTGTTCATGCACCGATTCCCGAGGGCTACAGCATCGATCAGTTGATTGGCAAGATTGTCGATGTTGACGTCGACGTTGCCAAGACGTGGTATCTGTCCGGATCCGTTGTGGGCGAGCCGCGCTAATGATTTCTTCCGGGGCAGGTCTTTCCGCCGTTGCGATTGTCGGTCCGACTGCGGTTGGCAAAAGTGATGTCGCAGATCGTTTGGCGTCTCGCCTTTCGTCCGAAGTGCTGTCGTGTGACGCGATGCAAATATATAGAGGCATGGATATCGGCACTGCCAAGATGGCACCCGAGGAATGCACGGCGCCTCTACGCCTGGTCGATATTGTTGAACCGGGCGTTGCATATTCTGCAGCGTTGTATCAGGCAGACGCTCGTGTACATGTTGAGCGCTTGCTGGGCGAGGGCCGCCTACCGGTGTTTTGCGGGGGCACGGGCTTGTATCTCAAGGCGGCCCTGGATGAGATGGATTTTCCCTCGGGCGAGCTTGAGGACGATCGTCGCGCGGGGTATCAGGAGCTTGCCGAGCGCATTGGCGAGGAAGCGCTGCACGCGCTGCTTGCTGAGCGTGACCCCGAGTCCGCTGCGGTCATCCATCCCCATAATGTTCGTCGTGTGATTCGCGCGCTCGAAATGCACGATGACGGTGTGTCCTACGCGCAGCAAAAGTCGCAGTTTAGTGTTCCGCGCGAGCATTATCACGCTCTGTGGTTTGGATTGATGCGTAATCGCGAGGCGCTTTACGAGCGTATTAACCTACGCGTCGATCTGATGTTTGAGCAGGGTCTTATTGATGAGGTTCGCGGTCTTATGGACCAGGGGCTGAGAGATGCCCTGACTTCGATGCAAGCGATTGGCTATAAAGAGATTATCGATGCCTTTGACGGCGTGATTTCCATGGATGAGGCTCGCGAACTCATCAAGATGCGTTCGCGTCGCTATGCCAAGCGTCAGCTTTCGTGGTTTAAACGCGATGACCGCATCGTGTGGTTCGACATGGACGAGTTTACGATCGATGAGGTCGTTGAGGATATCCTTCACCGTATCGAGGCGGCCTAATGGCTCGATTTCCCCTCGTTCCCACGGCGCCTGAGCCCGAACGTGCCGTTCTTGTCGGAGTTGAGTGGCGCGATAACGCCTGGCCGCTTGATCGTTCGCTTGACGAGCTTGAGCGCCTGGCCCATACGGCTGGCGCCCAGTGCGTGGCGCGTTTGTCACAACGTCTGGTTAAGCCGTATCCAAAATCGTTTATCGGCTCCGGAAAGGTTGAGGAGCTTTGCGGGCTCGTACATCGTATGGATGCCGATGTTGTTATCTTCGACGACGATTTAACGCCCTCGCAGCAGTCGTATCTTGAGAAAGCCGTGGGCGAACCGGTTAAGATTATCGATCGCACGGCGTTGATTCTCGATATCTTTGGCCTGCACGCTCAGACCCGTGAGGGCCGCCTGCAGGTGCAGCTAGCCCAATTGCAGTATCTGTTGCCCCGCTTGCGCGGTATGTGGAGCCATCTTGCTAAAGAGCAGACACGCGGTGGCATTGGCTCGCGCTTTGGCCAGGGCGAAAGCCAGCTCGAGGTTGACCGACGTTTGATTCGCAACAAGATTGCCGCGCTTCGTCGTGAGCTTAAGCAGGTCGAACAGCGCCGCGATGTCCAGTCAAAGAGTCGTATCGAGTCGCCGGCGTTTCGCGTTGCCCTAGCCGGTTATACCAATGCCGGTAAGTCGACGTTGCTCAATCGCCTGACCGGGTCCACGGTGCTTTCTCAGGACAAATTGTTCGCCACGCTCGATCCGACGACGCGCTCGTATCGCTTGCCCGGTGGTCGTGGTATGACCATTACCGATACCGTTGGCTTTATTCAAAAGCTACCGCATGGTCTCGTTGATGCCTTTAAGTCCACGCTGTCTGAGGTCCTTGGTGCTGACCTGGTCCTTAAAGTTGTGGATGCCTCTGACGAGGACTACGAGCGCCAGCTTGAGGCGGTCGATCGCGTTCTTGACGAGATCGGTGCCGGTGAGCGTTTGACGCTTACGGTGTTCAATAAAATCGACCTACTCGATAGCGTCGATCGATTGAGTTTCCATCGTCGCTATCCCGAGGCCGTGCTGTTCTCGGCCCAGACGGGCGAGGGGCTCGACGATCTCGTCGACCGTATTGCTCGTGAGGCAGCTGCCACCGATGTGTTGCTCTCCGCTGATATCCCGTATCGCGAGGGCGCCCTCATTACGCTGGTGCATGAGCAGGGAACCCTTCTGCATGAGGAATATCTAGAGGACGGCGTTCGCATTGTGGCAAAGATGCCGGCCCGAATCGCGCCGCGTCTTGAGCGCTATCGTACGGAATAAACGAGCTCTAGTACGCCTAGAATGACAGGCTGATGGAGCAGGTAGAACGATAAGGCATGCCGACCGAGGACTGCGAGCGCCGGGATGGGATTGGCGTATGCCCATGCCGGCGCTTCGTGGCTTGATGCTTGTGCATCCTGGGCAGTAAAGAAGCCGGTAAGGTACATAAAGACAAACGGAATGAGCGGATAGTAGTCTCCCGAAACAAAATCCGGGCCCGGGAATCCAAGCCATGCCAGGTAGGGGAGTGGGTAGACAGCCTTTGGAATGCCCCAGGTTAGGGCAAAAAGAACAAGGCACGCTGCGATGCCCCACGAGACCGGTATTTTTTGAAGTAACGGACGGGTGAGTGCAACCACCGCGGTGCACGCCGCCATGCAATAAATGATGCCAAAGTTTACCGAATCGTCGACTGATACCAGTGTAGTTGCAATCCATACGACCAAAGCTGCGGCCGCGTACTTGAGGGCGCGCTTAACGTTATTACGCGAGAGCGTGCACATCCAACCGGCGATAAACAAAAATACCCAGCTGATACTTGCGCGCCAGATATCCTGGAAAACCGTTTCGGTAAACCATGGCATATCCCATCCATATAGGTAGGCCAAATCGTAGCAGGCGTGAAAACCTGCCATCGACAGCATCGTAAACCCGCGGATGGTATCAAATATGGTGATGCGATTTTGCATTACGAGAACCGGCGCATTAATCCGACAACCTTACCCAAAATAACGGGGTTCGTCGCATAGATGGGCTCCATAGTGTCGTTCTCGGGCTGCAAGCGCACGCGCCCCTGCTCCTTGTAGAACGTCTTGACAGTCGCCGAGCCATCGATCATAGCCACGACGATTTCGCCGTTCATCGCGCTCTTTTGCTCGCGAACGATAATGTAGTCACCGTTGTAGATGCCGACATTGATCATTGAGCTGCCGTGCACTTCAAGGATAAAGGAGCCCTGGTCTGTGGCGATTTCGGTCGGGATGGTAAAGGTGTCCTCGATATTTTGTTCGGCCAGAATGGGAATCCCAGCCGCGACGCGACCGACGAGCGGCAGCGAGACCGTTCCGCGGGGCGCCGTGGGTTCATCGGATTTGGAAATCGAGACAGAGGATCCGTCCTCATCAAAGAGCTCTAGGGCGCGAGGCTTGGTGGCATCGCGCTTGAGCAGTCCTCGAGCCTCCAGGGCAGAGAGATGAGCATGCACCGTGCTGGGGGAGGAGAGGCCTACGGCCGATGCCATCTCGCGCACACTGGGCGGATAGCCTTTCTCCTGCTGATATTCCTTGATGAAGTCGTAAATCTGCTGCTGACGCTTGGTAATTTTGCGAGCCATCAGGGGATCCTCTCTGCCAATGTCAAACAAATGTTCGATTATTGCTTGACAGGAACAACTGTTCGAAGATAATAATAACCGAACATTCGTTCTCGCGCTAGACATTTTTGTCCGCGCGGCTTGATAAAACTGTTCTCAGCAAAACACGCGAGAGGAGAACATGATGAACGCAACGGATATGGTCCAGGGAAACCTCGCCCTTAAGCTCGAGACGCCTGCGGCACCGGCTTTCACGGTTGTCAAAGGCGGCCGATCTGGTTTCCAAACACTGCCTGGCAAGCCCGTCCGCAGCAAGTGCGTCGCCACGACATCGGCTCCCGTTGCCCTAAAGGTCTCGACGATTGTCGCCTTGGCCGTTGCGCTCACGCTTTTCTTTGTACTTGCTACCTCGATCTTCAGCGCTCGTCACGCCGCATATGCCGAGTCGGCATCCAACGTTACCTACGAGACCGTCCGTGTTCAGTCTGGCGATTCCTTGTGGTCGCTTGCCCAGGAGCATCCGATTGAAGGTCTTTCCACGCAGGAGACCTCTGATATGATCCGCAACGTCAATCACCTGGAGCATGGCTCGCTCGATGCCGGTGCGCATCTTAAAGTTCCCGCACGTTCCTAAGATTTAAGTACCGTCGCATGGTACCCTTGTAATCGTTTTAGAGGAGGTACCATGCGCTGTCCTAAATGCGGCAAGGCACATACCCGCGTTGTTGATTCCCGCATGCAGGAATCTAATAACACCATCAAGCGCCGTCGCGAATGCTGCTCATGCAATTATCGCTTTACGACATTTGAGCGTTGTGAAGACCCTATCGAGGTCATTAAGTCAGACGGATCCAAGCAACGGTTCGATCGCAATAAGCTGCTGGTCGGTTTGATGCGCGCCACGATCAAGCGAGATATCGACACTAAAAAGCTCAATGACATCATTGACGATATTGAGGTCGAGCTTCGCTCCCGTACGCTTACGGCCGTTACGTCCCATGAGCTGGGCGATATGGTTCTTAAGCGGTTGGCCAAGATCGATAAAGTGGCCTACATCCGCTTTGCCTCGGTCTATCGCGATTTCAAAGACGTCGATGAGTTTCTGCAAGAGCTCGACAAGCTAAGGTGATTTCATGTCCAACATTACCGTTAACATTAAACGTCTCGACCCAACCGTCGAGCTACCCAAATACGCCCATCCCACGGATGCCGGTCTTGACCTCCGAGCCAACGAGGATTGCACCCTCAAGCCTTTTGAGCGTCGCCTGGTCTCCACGGGCCTAGCTGTCGCTCTGCCCGACGGCTACGCCGGCTTCGTCCAGCCCCGCAGCGGCCTGGCCATTAAGCAAGGCCTGTCCATAGTCAACACTCCCGGCCTCATCGACGCCCACTACCGAGGAGAGCTCAAAGTCATCCTCATCAACCTAGACCCCACGAACAACATCCAAATCAACAAAGGCGACCGCATCGCCCAGCTCGTCATCCAAGAAGTCCCCACGGTCAACCTCGTAGAAGCAGAAGAACTAGACGAAACCGACCGAGGCAAAGGAGGCTTCGGCTCCAGCGGCGTAGCTTAGGGGTGCTCGTATCCCTCCCGCCCGCCTCTCACACATATCATTCCATGCTCAAACATTCTCGCTTCGCTTCGCTCGCTGCGAAACTGCGCGTGGAACGATATGTGTGAGAGACGGCCGGGCGGCTACTCACTTGAAAAATACTTACTTTTCTAGTAAGCCGACGCGACGATGGGGCGCCCCCTTTGTCGCGTCGGCTTACTATATTTTTTTTTTTCGGTTTCGCCTTTGCAGGTTC
>UQZL01000032.1 GCA_900545605.1 uncultured Collinsella sp. | reverse complement strand
AGTCGTCTGCGGCGTGGTTTGGACTGCGGTCGTGGTGTCGGCTGCGCTGCTGGCGACGGGCGCCCGTATGACGCTGAGTTTGGGGCCGCTTGTGTGGTCCGGGCCGCTGCCGGGTATCATTGCCGCACTGGCATTGGCGCTGCCGGGCGTGGCGGGTGTTGTCGCGGGGGCTCTCGCGCGCGATCGCCGTTCGGGATTCCTGCAGGGCGTGCTTGCGCTTTCTGCCTGTGAAGTTCCGGTGCTGGTCGCGGCGGCGTGTACCGTGTTTTCCCAGCGCGCCGTGATGAGCGGTCTCGTTGCCGCCCTGATTGCAACCTATGCGCTGACGTGGTTTTTGCTGGCGACTGGTTTTGCCTTTGAGCTGCCTGCTTTGGCACCGCGACGCACAAAAGGCCAGATGGCAACACCGCTTGCCGGTGGAGCCGCAGCCGCCCGCGTCTTCGGCGGACCCGTCGATGCATCGTCCGACTCTATTTCTACGACTAAGGAGGCCTAGGTCATGGCATCTCAAGTTGAGCTCACCCCATGCGGGGCCATGTTTGACATCTTTAAACGCGCGGCCCATCTGAGTCATATCGAGCTGTGCGGCTTGGTGCTCTCGTCCCGTCCGCTTGCCGACGGTCGCAGCCCTCAGAGCCGGGCCGCCGATCGCTCCTGGGTCTCGCGCTTTATCGTTCGCGCGCCGGTCGGTACGCTTCAGCAGCGTTTCTTTGCCGATTACGGGACCTCGGCCGCGCGCATTATGTCGCAGCTGGCACTGCGCCAGCGCAATCCCATGGACTCCACGGCCGTGATCAATATGGTGTGCGGTCCCGCTGGTGAACCGATGGTGCGTGCGCTCGAGGAATGTCACCAGGATACGAATCTCTATCGCAACGCGCTCGATCGTCTGTCCCAGGCGGGAGAGCTTATGCCTGCCGAGCGCGCCGAAGCCGTGCTGGTGCTGTTTGTCGCCGTCGGTTGTTCGGCGGATGTGCGGTCCTCGGTGAACTATGCTATCGACTACGCGAACGCGACCTGTGGCGGAGGCACATCCACGCCGCGTTCGCTTGGCATGTCGATGACCGCGGGCGAACGCGAACCCGCCCCGGCGCACCCCTTGGGCTTGCTGCGCGTACAAAACAGTTTTGTCGTGAGCGCCCCGCGCTGGATTCAGCCGAGCGAGCAGGGTGTTGAGATTGGCGCGCTGGCCACTGGTGAGGGCGATATTACCGACGTCGGCGACGATGTCTCGGCCCGCCATGCCCATATCTGGTGCGATGCTCAAAATATCTGGCACGTCGAGGACTTGTCGTCCACCAACGGAACCGTGGTGGTAAACGGGGCCACGCGCGTCTGCATTCAGGTCGAGCCCGGCCGTTCCGCCCAACTCAATCCCGGCGACGAGCTCAAGCTCGGCGAATCCACTACCTACGCCATCCTCTTCGGTGCCCTCTAGCCAACCCTCAATAAGTTGCGGTGAAATACGGACTGTTTAAGGCTCTGAGCAGCAAAAACAGTCCCTATTTCACCGCAACTGCCGTATGGTTCCCGGGGGACATTTTGCTCGGCGCTGGGCATTCGATAGTCACCCGAGGTAAACCTTCACCCGCCCACCTATATTTGCCGAAATTACACTTGACGGCGGGGTACAATAAACCCGCATGCGGATTTCCGTTGCGGGCGCTTCCCATCGCCGGGGCGTGCCCGGGAGCATCCGGCATGCGGCCTTTGCGGCGCTCGGTCATGTGCAAGACGGGCGGTCGGGTCTGTGGGGCGCATCAGCTGTCCCTCGCCTCGGCATGTCTTCTCTCCACGCCATGTACCTGCCGCTCAGTCTGCCTGCCAGATGATTGGAAGCAACAGCGTAAATCCCATCACGCCAACATCCCGGCGATCGCCGGGGCCTGTATACCTATATGAGAGGAGAGGGGTATATGGCGCGTAAGTTTAAGTCTATGGACGGCAACGAGGCGGCCGCATATGTTTCGTATGCGTACACCGAGGTAGCGGGAATCTATCCCATTACGCCGTCCAGCCCGATGGCCGACCATGTCGACCAGTGGGCGGCCCAGGGTCGCAAGAACATCTTCGGCACCCCGGTCAAGGTCGTCGAGATGGAGTCCGAGGCAGGTGCAGCCGGTACCGTTCACGGTTCGCTGGGCGCCGGTGCTCTGACCACCACCTACACGGCTTCTCAGGGTCTGCTCCTGATGATCCCGAACATGTACAAGATCGCGGGCGAGCAGCTCCCGGGCGTCTTCCACGTCTCCGCGCGTTGCGTCGCTTCCCACGCCCTGAACATTTTTGGCGATCACTCCGACGTCATGGCCTGTCGTCAGACCGGCTTCGCCATGCTCGCCGAGGGCAACGTCCAGGAGGTCATGGACCTCTCGCCGGTGGCTCACCTTGCCGCCATCGAGGGTAAGACCCCGTTCCTTAACTTCTTCGACGGCTTCCGCACCAGCCACGAGATCCAGAAGGTCGCCATGTGGGACTACAAGGATCTGGCCGAGATGTGCGACATGGACGCCGTCCAGGCTTTCCGCGATCACGCGCTCAACCCTGAGCACCCGCACACCCGCGGCAGCCACGAGAACGGCGATATCTTCTTCCAGAACCGCGAGGCCTGCAACAAGGTCTACGACGAGCTTCCCGCCGTCGTTGAGGGCTACATGAAGAAGATCAACGAGAAGCTCGGCACCGATTACGGCCTGTTCAACTACTACGGCGCTCCCGATGCCGACCGCGTCGTCGTGTGCATGGGCTCCTTCTGCGACGTGCTCGAGGAAGTCATCGACTACCTCAACGCTCACGGCGAGAAGGTCGGCCTGGTCAAGGTTCGTCTGTTCCGTCCGTTCTCCATCAAGCACTTCGTCGACGTTCTCCCCGAGACCGTCCAGAAGATCGCCGTCATGGACCGTACCAAGGAGCCGGGTTCCATCGGCGAGCCGCTCTACCAGGACGTCGTCTCCGCTCTCTACGAGGCCGGCAAGACGGGCATCAAGGTCGTCGGCGGCCGTTATGGCCTGGGCAGCAAGGACACGCCTCCCGCGTCCGCGTTCGCTGTCTTCGAGGAGCTTAAGAAGGACGAGCCCAAGCGCGAGTTCACCATCGGCATTGTCGATGACGTGACCAACCTGAGCCTGCCCGAGGCCGAGGATGCGCCCAACACCGCAGCCCCCGGCACCATCGAGTGCAAGTTCTGGGGTCTGGGTGGCGACGGTACCGTCGGCGCCAACAAGAACTCGATCAAGATCATCGGCGACCACACCGACAAGTACGTCCAGGCCTACTTCCAGTACGACTCCAAGAAGACCGGCGGCGTCACCGTCTCGCACCTGCGCTTTGGCGATTCCCCGATCCGCTCGCCGTACTACGTGACCAAGGCCGACTTCGTCGCTTGCCACAACCCCAGCTACATCGTCAAGGGCTTCAAGATGGTCCGCGACGTCAAGCCGGGCGGCACCTTCCTGGTCAACTGCCAGTGGAGCGACGAGGAGTTCGCCGAGCACATGCCCGCCGTGGCCAAGCGCTACATCGCGAACAACAATGTCAACGTCTACCTGATCGACGCTATCGACCTGGCCGCCAAGGTCGGCATGGGCAAGCGCACCAACACGGTGCTCCAGTCCGCCTTCTTCGCGCTGGCCAAGGTCCTGCCCGCCGAGGACGCCCTGCAGTACATGAAGGACGCTGCTACCAAGTCCTACATGAAGAAGGGCCAGGCCATCGTCGACGCCAACCACAAGGCCATCGATGCCGGCGCTACCGCCTTCCGTAAGTTCGAGGTTCCGGCCGACTGGGCAACCGCCGAGGACGCCGCTCCCGTCGAGCTTTCCGAGGAGACCAAGTCCGCCATCGCCCAGCAGGTCAAGAACCTGCTCGAGCCCATCGATCGCATGGATGGCGACAGCCTGCCTGTTTCCGCCTTCGTCGATTGCGCCGACGGCCAGTTTGAGCTGGGCGCCTCCGCATACGAGAAGCGCGGCGTCGCCGTCGTCGTTCCCCACTGGGACGAGACCAAGTGCATTCAGTGCAACCAGTGCGCCTACGTGTGCCCGCACGCCACCATCCGTCCGTTCGCGATGACCGAGGACGAGGCTGCCGCCGCGCCCGAGGCTACCCGCACGCTCGACGCTATGGGCCCCAAGGCCAAGGGCATGAAGTTCACCATGGCTGTGAGCCCGCTCGACTGCATGGGTTGCACCAACTGCGTCAAGGTCTGCCCCAAGGGCGCCCTCGAGATGGTTCCTACCGAGCAGGAGATGGACCAGCAGCCCGTTTGGGACTACATGGTCGAGAACGTCTCCGAGAAGAAGGAGCTCATCGCGGCCAACGTCAAGGGCAGCCAGTTTAAGCAGCCCTACCTGGAGTTCTCCGGCTCCTGCGCCGGCTGCGCCGAGACCGCCTATGCACGTCTGGTGACCCAGGTCGCCGGCGACCGCATGTTCATCTCCAACGCCACCGGCTGCTCCTCCATTTGGGGCAACCCCGCTGCCACCGCTCCTTACTGCAAGGACAAGGACGGTCACGGCCCGGCGTGGAACAACTCCCTGTTCGAGGACAATGCCGAGCACGGTCTGGGCATGGCCGTTGGCTATGAGGCCGTTCAGCACAAGCTGATCGCCGCTACCCAGGACATCATCGCTGCCGATGGTCCGTCCGACGAGCTCAAGGCCGCTGGCCAGGCTTGGATCGACTCCGTCAACGACGCCGAGGCCTCCAAGACCGCTGCTGCTGCCTACGTTGCCGAGCTCGAGAAGTGCGGCTGCGACGCTTCCAAGGCGATCCTCGCCGACAAGGCTTACCTCACCAAGAAGTCCTTCTGGATCTTCGGCGGCGACGGTTGGGCCTACGACATCGGCTTCGGTGGCCTGGATCACGTCCTGGCTTCCGGCCACAACGTCAACGTCTTCGTCTTCGACACCGAGGTTTACTCCAACACCGGCGGTCAGGCCTCCAAGGCCTCGAACCTGGGCCAGGTCGCTCAGTTTGCCGCTGCCGGTAAGGTGACCAAGAAGAAGTCTCTGGCCGAGATCGCCATGAGCTACGGTTACGTCTACGTGGCACAGGTCGCCATGGGCGCCAACCCGGCTCAGACCCTCAAGGCCATCCACGAGGCCGAGGCCTACGACGGCCCGTCCCTCATCATCGGCTACAGCCCCTGCGAGATGCACTCCATCAAGAAGGGCGGCATGCAGAACTGCCAGGCCGAGATGAAGAAGGCTGTCGAGTGCGGTTACTGGAACCTCTTCCGCTTCAACCCCGAGGCTGCTGCCGGTAAGAAGTTCTCGCTCGATTCCAAGGAGCCCGCGGGCGGCTATCAGGAGTTCCTGATGAACGAGGCCCGCTACGCTTCGCTGACGCGTTCCTTCCCCGAGCGCGCCGAGGAGCTCTTCAAGGAGAACGAGCAGGCCGCTATGGATCGCTACCAGCACCTGCTGAAGCTCAAGACGGTGTACAACGAGGCCTAAGTCTCCCACCGCAGGATCTGAGGGCTGACCTTCGCGGACGTCCTCGGACATGAAGGAACCCCCGCTGCGCACTACGTGCGGCGGGGGTTCCTTCGTCCTGCGGAATGTCCGCGAAGGTCAGCCCTCAGATCCTGCTACGACTACGTCCTCGGATTGTGGGGCTGCATGAGGGACGTGGTTGTAGGGGCCTTTTGTCCCCGTCGCTGTTTCGCGGCGCGGCCGCGAAACCACGCGTTACTTTGGTTGTGGAGGGGGCTTGGTTGTTGGTTCAGATGATCTAGAGAGATATGGGTGCAAATGAGAAATCGTTGTTGGGGTCGTCCTTTTCCATAAACTCATCGAGGCAGAATGTCATATAGATTGGAACGTACAGGATCTTGCCCTCTTCGCTAAGGTTTTCGTGGCTCAGCACAACGGCCTCGGGAATCTTGTACTCGCCCACACTCATCAGGCGATCGAGGGCCGCATGTGCTCGAACTTTCTTGCCCGATTTGACTTCGATTGGGACAACATGTCCTCGGGCGCCTTCGATTACAAAGTCGACTTCACCGACCTCACGTGTTTGGTAGTACCACGTATCTGCTCCGAGGGCAACAAGCTCCTCCGCGACCACGTTTTCATAGAGACCGCCGAGGTTGGGGGTTTTCATATCTAGATATACAGCGCGTGCCGTGCTACCGGGATATCGCGATGCGAGCATTCCTGTATCGGACTCGTATAGTTTGAAGGCGGCTGCCTTCTCTGTCCTCTTAAGAGGACTCCGGGCCTCCGTCACCTGGGGGACCATCAATCCAACGCCTGCGTTCACCAGCCATAGGAAATCCTGCTCGTATTTTTGAAGACGAGCTCCCTCGCCTAGAGACGAGACGATAAAGCGATGGGACTCCGCCTCAAGCTGAACGGGAATTTGCTCGAAAATGGAGCGAACGTTAAACGCTCGAGTCGATGCATATTTAGAGATATCGCTTTTGTACTGATCGACTAGCTGAATTTGAAGCTCACGCGTTCTCACGAGCGAATAGCCCGAATCGATATAGTTCTGAACGACCTCTGGCATGCCGCCGCAAACGATATAGGCTCTAAAGTTTTTGAGCATCGCCTCATGAATATAGTTTTCGACGGGACGTCTCTCGACAAGGCAGCTGCGAATGTCTGCAAGCACATTCTCGCTGATGCTGTTTGCCCAACAGAACTCTTCAAAATCCATCGGTCGCATAACAATGTGCTCGACATACCCCACCGGAAAAGAAGAGATCCCCTTAAACTCAGTCCCAAGCATAGACCCCGAGAAGACATAGCTAAAGCGTCCGTCCTCGACCAGCGCCTTCATAAGTGTAACGATCTGCGGATACTCCTGAATCTCATCGACGAAGATAAGCGTGTCTCCTTCAACAAGCGGTGCATCCGCAAGAAGGGCCACACGGTTGATGAAGTCAATGGAGTTCTTAGCGCCAACAAGTACGTCTCTTGCCTCGGCATCGAGTAGCAGATTGACCTCATAATACGAAGCGTAGTTGCTCTTTCCAAACGCGCGAATTGCATAGCTCTTGCCAATCTGACGCGCGCCAGTAACAAGCAACGCTTTATTGGATTTGTTCTTCCAGCTCAAAAGCCTGTCAGTGACCTTACGGCGTAGCATTAAAACCCCTCAATGACAAAAATTGGCAAATAGATTTGACCCTAATCATACAAAAATTGGCAGATAGATTTGACCCAAATCATACAAAAATTGGCAAATAGCAAAGCTCGCTTAGGCCTCAAAGCCAGCGAGCCAGCACGGTACTTTGCGAAAAGGCTGGCGGCGCCGTTGTTGAGGGTGGCCAGGTTGGCAGTGGCGCCGTTAGCGTTCTCGGCTGCTTGGGCGCGCAGGAGCGAAAGGGCGTCGGCAGCGTTCATGCAGAAGCCGACGGTAAAGTTCCATACTGCGAACTCGCAGTCGCTTGCCGCGGGGTGAAGCGCGATCGGCTATCCCTTATGTTGGATGAAAAGCCCCATGTTTTTGCAGGGATGCATACTCGTCAAATTAATGTATAGAATCGCGTATAGTGCGAGTAAGATATTGCGCTGTCCGTTTTGTGTTTAGCAGAGATGTAGTTTGCATAATCCGACATAATCCTCGCTTCATTTAAATAAAGTCGCACGTAAATTACGTAGATATGTCTGAGCTGGAGTTCTGTACGCTGAGCGGACAAAAACGACCGTTCACCGTTCCGCTATTTTCAAAATGAATAAAATGAGCGATAAAGAGAATATAAACCTTAATAAACTCGCGTATCGCACGGACGCGGGTTATTAATGGGTTGTAGGCCTTTTACAGAAAGGATTCCAGCAATGTCTAAGCCTCTTGGCAAGCCCGATCGTATTGTCGTCGCCCTTGGCGGCAACGCCCTCGGCAACAACCCCGTCGAGCAGATCGAGGCCGTGAGCAACACCGCCCACGCTCTCCTCGGTCTCATCGAGCAGGGCAATGAGATCATCATCACCCACGGCAACGGCCCGCAGGTCGGCATGATCCAGAACGCCTTCGCCGCTGCCCACGATGCCATCGGTACCCCCGAGATGCCGCTGCCCGAGTGCGGCGCCATGTCCCAGGGCTACATTGGTTATCACCTGCAGCAGGGCATCGGCCGCGAGATGCACAAGCGCTATAAGCGTTGGCACGCCGCCACCGTCGTCACCCAGATCGAGTGCGACCCGGATGATCCCGCGTTCAAGAATCCGACCAAGCCGATCGGCCCCTTCTACACCGAGGAGCAGGCCAAGGAGTTCATGGCCGAGGATCCCTCCAAGGTCTTCGTCGAGGATTCCGGCCGCGGCTGGCGTCGCGTCGTCGCCTCCCCCGATCCCAAGAAGATCGTCGAGGCTGACTCCATCCTCAACCTGCTCGACAACGAGTTCATCGTCATCGCCTGCGGTGGCGGCGGCATCCCCGTCGTCCGCGACTACGAGAACAAGGGCTGCTACAAGGGCGTTCCCGCCGTCATTGACAAGGACCTGGGCGGCGAGCTGCTGGCCGAGGACTGCGACGCCGACGTCCTGTTCCTGCTGACCGCCGTTGAGCATGTCGCCATCAACTTTGGCAAGCCCAACCAGGAGGAGCTCGAGGACCTCACCGCCGACGAGGCCGAGCGCCTGGCCGACGAGGGCCAGTTCGGCAAGGGTTCCATGGAGCCCAAGGTCCGCGCTGCCATCAAGTTCGCCCGTTCCCGCAAGGGCCGCACCTGCATCATCGGCGCTCTGGACAAGGCCGCCGAGACCATGGCTGGCCTCTCCGGTACCCGCATTCACGAGTAGTCTCTACTCTGTTGCCTCTCTCGTGGGCGCCAGGCAAAGCGCCCACAAACTAGCCTCTCTTCATGAGCCCCGCAGTCCGCTCCGACTGCGGGGCTTTTGCTATTCACCTAGTCATTGGGGACGTTCTTAAATGACTAGTCAAACAAGAGCGTCCCCAATGACCACTCATTTAAGTCTGTCCCCAATGACTAGTAGTAGGCCCACATGGCTTCGACTTCGTTGAGGACCTCTACGACGCCCCAGCGGCGGGCGCTGCGGCTGGCCGAGTTGGGGTCGTAGACGCCAATCTGGTTGGCATCGTCGATGCCGTAGAGCACGATGTAGTGGCCTACGTTGGTAAACGTACCGGGGCGCACTGCGGCGATGACGGGCACACCCGAGCGAAGTGCTTGAGTAATCGATTCGCGATCGTTATAGAGCTGTGTCCCGTTAAGCCCGAGCTGCCACGCACCTCCTGTCATAAACGACCATTCGGTGGCGCCGGTGGGGGCGTAATTGCCAGCTTCGGCCAGTGCGCATATATCGACCGGCGTCTTATCGGTGCGGCCGGTCTTAAATATGTAGACCATGGTAAGGCAGGTGGGGCCGCAAGCGTTTTCGCGAATGGTGCCACCGGCGTAGGGGAGCTCCGACCATGCGGGGTCGATCTGGTAGATATGAGGCATGGCGCCGGCCTGCCATTGCGAGCGTGGGGTCGAGAACGCAAAGGAGTAACCGGGCGCGACGGGAGCTTTAAGCAGCCTGTCCTCGGCAGTGGGCTCAAGACCGGCTGACCCGTGGGAGATACAGGATCCCAAAAACACAAAGACGAGGCAGGCGGCGATGGAGCAAAGCGCAAGGCGTAGGCGGCGGGCCGGAAGCGCGTGGCTTGTGGCGTGCGACGCAGGGTGAGGGGCGGAATTGCCGCGATCGCGTTGAGGTCGCGAAAAGGAGCGCTTAACGTAGTAGTCGGTCTTACGGCGATCGTAGCGGCGTGGCTGCGATGTGTCGGTCTGGCGTTGGCGTGTGCTCGTACTCACGCGGTCTGACTGCCGCGCGGTACGGCTTTGCTGCCGCGAAGAAGCCCCGAGCTGCTCTTGGGGGCGCTGCGGGTTGTCGTTGTCGGAGGTGATTTTGGGCGTTGACGTGGTGCGGCCGGCAAGGCGCACGCTTTGTGGCCGTTGGTCGCCGTCATTGTATCCGTATGCCATTCGAATCACCTTGCCTCATGTGTAACTTGTCTATCCTACATAAAAAGATGCACGACACATGGGCATGTGCGCCAAAAGCCTGACAAATGGTATGAACGTTGCCGCGCCGAGCGCCAAGCGTCACGGCAACAGGTATTCAAAAGCAGAAAAGATGAAAGCGCCCAAGACGAATGACGTCTCCCGCCGTTCGTCCCAAAAACGGTGCCGCTCGTTTTGCAGTTCTGCCTTCGGTCGAGCTGCGAGCGGCGCTGCTGCGCCAAGGCCGTATCTTAAAGCCATGGAATAAAAGCGCGCGGCAAAACGGACCGTGCAAGGGGTGACGCCAAGGGCGTCAAATAGGAAAGGAGGGGAACAATGGCGGACAAGAACGCAGAAGTTGCAGTCGAGGATAACGGCGGCATGAAGAAAACGCTCTCGCTCTGGAACTTCTTCACCATCGGTTTCGGCGCCATCATCGGTACCGGTTGGGTTCTGCAGGTCGGCGACTGGATGGTCGTGGGCGGCGGTCCCGTTCCCGCTATGATCGCATTCCTCTTGGGTGCAATCTTCCTCGTGCCCGTCGGAGCTGTTTTCGGTGAGCTCACGGCTGCTATCCCCATCTCGGGCGGCATCGTCGAGTATGTCGATCGTAGCTTTGGCCGTACGCTGAGCTACATCACCGGATGGCTTTTGGCCCTGGGCAACGGTATCCTGTGTCCGTGGGAGGCCATCGCCATCTCGACCCTCGTGTCCGAGATGTTCGGCAGCCTGCCCGGTCTTGAGTGGCTGCGCGCCGTCAAGCTCTACACCATCCTGGGGGCCGACGTTTACCTGTTCCCGACGCTGATCGCGCTCGGCTTTGCAGTCTACGTCATCTTCCTCAACTTCCGCGGCGCCAGCTCGGCCGCCAAGCTCCAGGCCTTCCTGACCAAGGCTCTGCTCTGCGGCATGCTGCTTGCCATGGGCGTCTCGCTGTTCACCGGCTCGCCGGACAACGCCATGCCCGTGTTCTCCCAGGTCGCCGGCGCTGGCGGCGGCAAGGCCGCTACCGAGAGCACCAGCCTGTTCGCCGGCATCGTGTCGGTCCTGGTTCTGACCCCGTTCTTCTACGCCGGCTTCGACACCATTCCTCAGCAGGCTGAGGAAGCAGCCGAGGGCCTCAACTGGAACAAGTTCGGCAAGATCATCTCCCTGGCTCTGCTGGCCGCCGGCGGCTTCTACATGGTCTGTATCTACTCGTTCGGCACCATCCTCGACTGGCATGAGTTCGTTAAGAGCCCGGTTCCCGCGCTCGCCTGCCTCAAGGGCATCAACATGCTTCTGTACCTGGCCATGCTCGTCATCGCCACGCTTGGACCCATGGGCCCGATGAACTCCTTCTACGGCGCCACGAGCCGCATCATGCTCGCCATGGGCCGCAAGGGCCAGTTGCCCGAGCAGTTCGCCGAGGTCGACCCCAAGTCCGGCGCTCCCAAGCTCGCCTGCGTCGTTCTGGGCGTCATCACCGTCGTCGGTCCGTTCCTGGGCAAGAACATGCTCATCCCTCTGACCAACGTGTCGGCTCTCGCCTTCATCTTCTCCTGCGGCATGGTCGCCCTCGCTTGCCTGCGCATGCGCTTCACCGAGCCCGACCTGCCTCGTCCCTACGAGGTGCCCGGTGGCAAGTTTGGCATCTCCCTCGCTATCGCTGCCTGCGCCATCATCATCGGCCTGCTTGTGATTCCGTTCTCTCCCGCCTCCCTCAACATGGTGGAGTGGAGCATCGTGATCGGCTGGTTGGCTATTGGCCTGGCCCTCATGGCTTTCACCAATTCCCGCAAAAAGTAACGCCGAGCCGGGGCGGATCAGGTGCGCGGGCCCCTCTCCTCCGCGCACCGAACCCGGCGCCACTTGGGTAGCTTTGTGAGGCCTTAACCCAACACGGCCTCGCCCACTATATGGATCCATAAGGAGGAACCATGTCCACTAAGTATGCAATCGTTGGCGGCAAGCTCATCGACGGTACCGGTGCCGAGCCGGTCGAGAACTCCCTCGTTCTCGTCGACGACAACGGCAAGATCGAGTACGCCGGCGCCATGCAGGACCTTCCCGAGGACGTTGAGGTCATCGACGCCGCCGGCAAGACCGTCCTTCCCGGCCTGATCGACACCCACCTGCACTTCTCGGGCAACTTGACCGACGATGACACCGACTGGGTCATGCAGCCGCTCCTCGAGAAGCAGGCCGTCGCCGTCAAGCAAGCCTACGACTGCCTCACCCACGGCCTCACCACCGTCTGCGAGATCGGCCGCTTTGGTATCCAGATCCGTGACTGCATCGACAAGGGCGTCTTCAAGGGCCCGCGCGTTCTGGCCACCGGCCTTGGCTTCTGCCGCGTTGCCGGCCACGGCGACTCCCACCACTGCAGCCAGGGGCTCAACAAGGAATCGCACCCCTGGGGCGATCAGGTCGACGGTCCTTGGGATCTGCGCAAGGCCGTCCGTCGTCGCCTGCGCGAGAACCCCGATGCCATCAAGATCTGGGCTACCGGTGGCGGCATCTGGCGCTGGGACTCCGGCCGCGACCAGCACTATTGCTCCGAGGAGATCCAGGCCGTGGTCGAAGAGGCAAAGATGGTCGGCATCCCCGTGTGGAGCCACTGCTACAACAACCACGCCGCTGCCTACGACTCCGTCCGCTTTGGCTGCGAGCAGCTGATTCACGGCTTCGATATCGATGAGCGCACCATGGACCTCATGGCCGAGCAGGGTACCTTCTTCACCCCGACGATCGCCTTCCTGCCCACCTGGTACGCCACCTATCCGCCCGTCTACGTTCCCGAGCTGCACGACAAGTACGAGGGCACCCTGGTCGAGAAGGAGCTGCAGCGCAACTACGACTGCCTGCGCGAGGCCAAGAAGCGCGGCGTCGTCATGACGATCGGCTCCGACTCCTTCTCCTTCGTCACCCCGTACGGCACCTGCTCCATCGAGGAGATGTACGAGTTCGTCGACAAGATCGGCTTCACTCCGGTCGAGACCATCACCTGCGCCACCCTCAACGGTGCCAAGATGTGCCACATCGAGGACGAGACCGGGTCCATCGAGGCCGGCAAGTGCGCTGACCTGCTGGTCGTCAATGGTGACGTCGCCGCCGACATTCACGTGCTCAACACCGACAACATGGACGTCATCATGAAGGACGGCTGGATTGTCGAGGGCGGCACCTTCGGCGAGGCAAACAAGTACAGCGCCTAAGCTACCGTTCATCGATGGCTTGATGTAAAACACAGTATTTGATTGCATAATGCAATGGAGAGGGTCGCTTGCGGCCCTCTTTATTGCTATGGGGTGCGTCAGTAAGAAGGAGATGACGGTGGATCTCAATAGGCTGATTCTGGGCAAGAGCTACAACTCTACCAAGGTCTTTCGTACCGCTCAGCATGTGGTTCAAGCCATCTTGCTCGGTATTGTCGTTCCGCTGCTTATCCTGCTGCTCATCTGGGATCTAACCGATAATCCCAATCCCGTTCCGGCCGTTGTCGTCATTGCCGGCTTGGTCATGCTGTGCTTCTTCTTCTCGTACGTCTTTGTCGTTCCCGACGACCTCACATCGAGCGCAACCGACCGCACGCTCGCCATCGCTTCAAAAATATTCGCCTACACGTCGCGCGGCCTTACGCCCGAAGCTGCCCTGGGCGCCTCTAAGATCATCCTGTCCGAAACTATCGCCTCTGCCATCTGCTTTACCGACGGCAAGCAGGTGTTGGCAAGCTGGGGCGAGGACTCGGCAAAATGCCCCGCGGGCACCCCGGTGGTGCTGCGGACTACGCTCAACGTGATCAACAGCGGCGAGCAAAGCGTGTTCTCGCGCGATGCCTCGACCGAGACAGGTGGCTACTTTCCGCGCCTGCGCGCCGGTATTGTCGCACCGCTTACCGTGCGCGGGCATTGCGTGGGCACGCTCGAGCTGTATTATCCCCGTCTGAGCAGCATCGATATGCGCCAGACGGCGCTTGCCTCGGGCTTTGCTGACCTCATTTCCACGCAGCTTGCGAGCTTTGAGCTCGAGCGCCAGGACGAGCTTACGGCCCGCGTGGAGCTGCGCGCCTTGCAATCGCAGGTCGATCCTCATTTTCTATTCAATACCATTAGCACGATCGTGTCGCTCGTTCGAACCGAGCCCGACAAGGCGCGATCGCTGCTGATCGACTTCTCCAACTACTACCGTCAGACGCTTTCTGATTCCGATACCCTCACAACGCTCGAGCACGAGGTGGAACAGGGCACTCGCTATATCAATCTTATGCAGGCTCGTTATGGCGACGGCCGTCTGCGCGTCTCGGTCGATATCGACTTTGAGGTGCGCGATTGCATGGTGCCGCCGTTTATCTTGCAGCCGTTGCTCGAAAACTGCATCAAGCACGCGCAGCGCGAGACCGAGCCGCTTTCTATTCATGTTAGGGCTTTCGAGACCGATGACGGTTTGGAGATCATCGTCGAGGACGACGGCATCGGTATGAGCGAAGAAGTCTGCGCGCATCTGTTTGAGCAGCATCGCCTGGAGGAGCCCGAGAGCATTACCGCCGACGGCTCCGTCAAGCGAGGTTGCGGCCTGGCGCTCTTCAACGTGCTTCAGCGCATCCATTTCTTTTACGGAGAAGATTCCGGCATGCGCGTGAAGTCCCAGGAGGGCGTTGGCACGCAGGTCATCGTCGAGCTGAACGGCGAGCCGCATGAGCCCGCGCCGTTGACGGCGTAGCACGCGGTTGGATTGAGAGAAAAAGAGGGGAAGCACATATGTCCGAAGGCTGGAACATCTTGGTGGTTGATGACGAACCTCCCATTAGGGCCGAGCTACGCTATCTGTTGGAAAAGGATGCGCGTGTGGGCCAGATTGCCGAGGCGGGCAATGTCACCGAAGCCGTGGAGTCGATTCTGTCGAACAAGCCCGACGTGCTGTTTTTAGACATTACCATGCCCGGTCGCTCGGGAATTGAGCTTGCCGAGACGCTGCAGAACCTAAAGACGCCGCCGGTTGTGGTGTTTGTGACGGCGTTTGCCGAGTTTGCCGCCGATGCGTATAACCTCGATGCTGTCGACTATGTCGTCAAGCCGGTCGAGGACGCACGCCTGTCAAAGGCACTCGACAAGATCGAGGCAGCCTTGGGTGCCCGTCGTGTTATCCATGCTCCGCGCCAACCTTTGCGTCTGACGGTGGACCGCGGGGGCAAAAAGGTGTTCATTCCCGCCGCAGACGTCTGCTACTTTGAGGCGCGCGCCGATTTTTGCAACGCCATCTGCGCCGAGGGAACGTACCTGATCAATGAGTCGATCTCCTCGCTCGAGCGTCGCTTGGACTCCGAGGGCTTTATTCGCGTTCATCGCAGCTACCTGGTCAATTTGGAAGACGTGCACAATGTTGAGATTGGCTCCACGGGGTTGATGGAGCTCAGGCTCGACCGCGTGAACTCGACGGTACCGGTGTCCCGTCGTCGTGCCGCCGAGGTCAAGTCGCACCTGGGGCTTGCGTAGACGGTCTGCATGCCGTCGTTTACCATCGCAGGTTTGGCATGGGCGCGCGGTGGGCATAATGGGTGGCATCGAATGAAATCGAAAGGATCATTATGCCCGCGCTTATCACCCATCATCTGTTTGGCGAGGAAAGCATCGACCGTCTTCCGCAGGGCGTCATCACGTCCGATGAAGAGCGCATTGCCTTTATCTTGGGCAACCAAGGTCCCGACCCGTTTTTCTTTCACATTCTGACACCGCGTGTTTCCGACTGCACGCTGCTGGCGCAGGTCATGCATCGGTCGCGCATGTCTCGCCAGTTCGCGTGCCTGCGCGACGGCGTGTCGCATCTGCTGCCGCGCGACGCCAGCTTGGGTCGCGCCTTTGCGCTGGGCCTGCTGTCCCATTACGTGCTCGACCGCAACGCCCATCCCTTTGTCTATGAGCAGCAGTTTGGCATCGTGGAGTCCGATTCAGAGCTTGAGAATTCGAGCAGTCAAGTCCATGCCGTGATCGAGAGCGACCTGGATGTGCTGATGCTGCAGCTTAAACGCGATGGCGCTACGGTCGACGATTACCCGCCGGCGGGCGAGATCGTCACCACCGATCGCATCAATCGCGTGGCCGGCGTGCTGATGAGCTATGTTGCCGGACGCGTGTACGGCATTGACATTCCGGCGGGGGAGTACGGTGCTGCCGTTGCCAATATGCAGCGACTTTACCGCGCGATTGAGCCGGCCGGCTCCGCAAAGACGCGCGCGATCTCGCTGGTTGAGGGCTTGATGCACGACTACTCGCTGCTCGACGGCCTTGCGCACCGCGTGACGACCGAGCTACCCGAGCGTACCGGCAATCTGGGCCACTTGGCATGGAAGAACCCCTTTACCGGCGAGGTCTCGAACGAGAGCTTCCCCGAGGTCTTTGACCGCGCGCTGCTCGATTACGAGCTCACCGTCGCCCGCTTTATCGAGACCGGCGATATGGAAGCCGTGACCAACCACGTCAATTACAGCGGTCGCGCGCTCGGCGCCGACGAAGAGTTCGACCGCGAGGAGTAGGGCTCGTGCGTGCCCCTTTGCCGAATCCTTACCGGCGCCTCTGGGCAATTGGGGTACGATGAACTAACTGCATATCGGGCGAATACGAAGGGGCCCTGTCCATGAAATACACCAAGCTCGAGCGTAACTGGGTTATGTACGATGTGGGCAACTCGGCCCTCGTGCTGCTCAATACCTCGGTGGTGCCCATCTACTTTAACGCCATCAATACCGGTGCTTCTTCGGCCGACCTCGTGGTCGCCTGGGGCAACGCGCAGACGATTGCCTCGCTGGTCATTGCCATGCTCATGCCCATTCTGGGCGCGCTTGCCGATTACGCCGGCAACAAGATCAAGTTCTTCTTGGGCTTCTTCCTCACGGGCCTGGTTCTTTGCCTGGCGCAGGCTATCCCCATGTCCGCCATGGCATTTTTGACCGTGTACGTGCTGTGCACCATCGGCCTTAACTCTTCTATGACGTTCTACGACGCCATGCTGCCCGACATTACCACCGACGAGCGCATGGATGCCGTGTCCAGCTCGGGTTATGCCTGGGGCTACATCGGTTCCACCGTGCCGTTCATCATCTGCCTGGCGCTTATCATGGGTGGCCCCGCTCTTGGCGTCCCCACCATGCTGGCAACGCGTCTGTCGTTTGTCATCACCGGTGCCTGGTGGCTCATCTTTACCCTGCCGCTCATTCGCACCTATAAGCAAAAGTACGGTCGCGAGCGCGGTCCCGAGGACACCATCGGCCACATCGTGGGCGGCGTGTTCTCCGAGGTCGGACACACCATGCGCGAGATCGCCCACAACAAGACCGTGCTGGTCTACATGATCGCGTTCTTCTTCTACATCGACGGTGTGCACACGGTCATTTCCATGGCAACCAGCTACGGATCGGCTCTGGGCATCGATTCGACCCAGCTGGTGCTGGCGCTGCTCGTTACGCAGTTTGTGGCCTTTCCGTCCGCCATCATCTACGGCAAGCTCGCCGGTCGCGTGGGCACACTCAACATGATCTTGGTGGCCGTCGCCGCCTATATGGGCATCGTGCTCTTTGCCGCGTTTTTCTTGAAGACCGCCTTTGAGTTTTGGGTGCTCGCTATTTTGGTCGGCCTGTTCCAAGGCGGCGTGCAGGCGCTGAGCCGCAGCTACTTCGGTCGTATTATCCCTAAGGAAAAGTCCAACGAGTACTACGGCTTCTTCGATATCTTTGGCCGTTACGCAAGCGTTATGGGCACCTTCCTGGTGTCGGTTGTCACCTCCCTGACCGGCAACCCGTCGCTGGGCGTCCTTTCTATTGGCGTTCTGCTGGTTGTTGGCTTTGTGCTGCTGGTCCGTCTGTCCCGCATGGCTCAGGCGGCGGCGTAAGGCAACCGGGCTCAGTACAGCATTTGTGCCTATCTGCAGTACTCTTTTGGAAGTAGCCGCATAAATCATTCTGACTTCCGAACAATGTTTAGCCCAAGTGGGTATGATGGAACCAGCTAGGTCGCGGGGCGTCGCCTGTGTTTGGCGGCGCCCCGTTTTTGTGTTGCAAGGAGGGTAAAGGTATGAACGCCACGGTTGTGATCCCAACATATTGGGCGGGCGATGATACCCAAGCAAACGCTCCCGGCACCTACGATCACTCGACGTCGCTCAATGCCGCCAACCCGGAACTCGATCGCTGCCTGACTTCGCTCGAACAGGTGCGCGACATTCCGTGCATCATTCTCTTGGTGGTCTGTCCGGTTTCTGCCACGGCCGACGTATCCCATCGCGTGCACGAAATCGTTAATGCTCATCCCACACTTAAGGTCACCATCGTTACCAATACTCAGGCTTCGCGTGTTGCCGACCGCGTGGCGCAGATTGCGCCCAAAGGCTCGGGCGAGTGCGTGAGCCTGCGCGGCTACGGCGCCATCCGCAACATGGGTCTTGCCTGCGCGGCGGTGCTGGGGCACGACGCGGTTGTGTTTTTGGATGACGACGAGACCGTCATCGATGCCGACTTTATGAAGCGTGCGACCTATGCACTGGGCCAACAGACGCGTCAGGGCCTGCCGATTTTAGTCAAGAGCGGATACTTTTACGATCGCGACGGGTCGCCGCTGGCTCCCACGGACAAAGTGGGCATTTGCCATCGCTGGTGGACCAAGCGTATCGAGTTCAATCGCTGGATGAAAAAGGCGCTCTCGGGCACCCGCATCTCGCGCTCCAATTACGTGTGCGGCGGCCTGATGGCCCTGCACGCCCGCGCCTTTACGCGCGTGGCCTTCGACCCGTTTATCACCCGCGGCGAGGATCTGGACTACCTGTTTAACATGCGCATGTTTGGCTATGACGTGTGGTTCGATAACGAGTGGACCGTGCGCCACCTGCCGCCCGAGTCCGAGAAGCGCTCGCCGCGCTTTATGCAGGACGTGTACCGTTGGTACTACGAGCGGGCCAAGCTGACGTTCGCTGCGCACCAAAAGGAGCTCATTCCGGTTACGGCCGCATCGCTCATGCCCTATCCGGGTCCGTGGATCTCGCGCGAGCTCGACGACCGCGTGCGCAAGACCGCCATGGTTCGCAGCATGTTTACCCGCGAACACGAGGGGTATCTGCGCATCTGGCGTCATGGTATTGACGAGGCCAAGACCTATGCCCGCCAAAACGCCGCAAGCTACCTGCGTTTTCAGAGTTTCTGGCCCAAGATCATGGATGAACTTTGGCGCGACGCACAACTGATTAGCATCCTGGAGGGGGCTGAATGATCGACCGCCGCGCCCAGCGCGATAATTCAATTTCAATCTTTCGCATCATCGCCGTTGTCTGCGCCGTTTGCGTGTTGGTGTACTTTATCTTTGCCCTGGCGACTGGCATTGAGCCGATTGCCACGGTGGTCGCCTGTGCGTTGCTGTGCATCTTCCTGTGCATCTTTATCTATTTGACGCTCAATCCCGATTCGGTGCGCTCCCAGTACACCGAGGAGACGCTCTCGGTTGCCTCGGCCATGCTCGAGGACATTAAGGGCGGCCTGACGCAGGAATCAGCGCTTTTGGTGTGCCGGCGTATCCTGCCCGAGACACGTGCCATGACCGTTGCCATCACCGATGAGAGCAACGTGCTGGCCTGCGCGGGCGAGTTCGAGGAAAAGCTGCTGCCCGATTCGCCCATCCACACGCTCGCCACGCGCTACGTCATTGAGCACGGCATCGTGCAGTCGTTCAACCGCGTGGTGGACGTGGTGGGTTCGGATGGCTCGCACAACCAGGTTCCCGCCGGTATCATCGCGCCCATCAAGGTGGGCGACCGTACCGTCGGCACACTCAAGTTCTACTACAAGACCCCGCGTGCCGTCGACCGTACCCAGTATGCGCTCGCCTCGGGCTTTGCCGAGATCCTGTCCACGCAGCTCGCCATCCACGAGCTCGAGGTGCAAAAGGAGCTCACGGCCCGTGCCGAGGTTCGTGCCCTGCAAGCGCAGATCAATCCGCACTTTCTGTTTAACACGCTCAACACCATCGCGTCGTTTACGCGTACCGACCCGCTGCGTGCCCGCGAGCTGCTGCGCGAGTTCTCCTCGTTCTATCGCGCCACGCTCGACAACTCGGGGTCGCTTATCCCGGTCTCGCGCGAGGTTGCCCAGACCAAGCGCTACCTGACGTTTGAGAAGGCGCGCTTTGGCGAGGACCGCGTACTGGCGACCTTCGATGTCTCCGAGGATGTCGAGGACACGTTGGTCCCGGCCTTTGTAATCCAGCCCATTGTCGAGAACGCCGTGCGGCATGGCATGGGCGATGGCGATGCCCTGCAGATCGATGTGACCGTCCATCAAGACGGCGACGACGCAATCCTGATTGCCGTGGCCGACAACGGCGTGGGCATGGACGAGGGCACCGCCGCCAGGCTGTTTGATGAGCGCTCCGCCCGCCCCGATGCCAGTTCCCCGCAAGGCGGCGGCGCCGGTGTGGCCATGCACAATATTTCTGAGCGCATCCATCGCTTTTATGGACCGCACTCTTATACGCGCGTCGAATCGGCGCCGGGCAAGGGCACCAAAGTGCTCCTGCATCTTGATTTGTCAGAGAGCATCTTTGACATTCAAGAGTAAAATAAAAGGCTATGGGCTCAACGCCAAGCGGCGGATGCCCAGCGTAGTTTGTTGACGAAAGGTTTAATCCCTATGCTGCGTGCGATGATTGTGGATGATGAGGCCCCGGCCCGTTCGGAACTTCGCTTCTTGCTCGAGCAGACGGGCAAGATCGGCACGATCACTGAGGCGTCGAGCGTCCGCTCCGCCATTGAGATGCTGATGGAAAGCCGCGTCGATGTCGTATTTCTCGATATCTCGATGCCTGGTGCTTCTGGTCTGCAGCTTGCCGAGGCGCTGCATAAGCTTAAGAATCCGCCGGCGATTGTGTTTGTGACCGCGTATAGCGATCATGCCGTCGAGGCGTTCGACGTAGATGCCGTCGATTACCTAATGAAGCCGGTTGAGGAGGCGCGCCTGGATCGCGCGATCGAGAAGGTCATGCAGCACGCCAAGCCCGTCACGGACAGCAAAGCCACCATCGAGCGCATTCCGGTGGAAAAGGGCGGCCGTAAGGTCCTCATTCCCGTGGATGACATTCGCTTCATCATGGCCAAGGACGATTACTCCTGTATCTATACCGTCGATGATCGTTTTCTATCGACGACTTCGTTGGCGCAGTTCGAGGCCAAGCTTTGCGACTTTGGCTTCTTTCGCGTTCATCGTCGCTATATCGTCAACTTGGCGTGCGTCACGGATGTCGAGACGGTGCCCTCGGGCGCTATCCAACTGGGCATTACGGGCGTCGACGAACGCGTGCCGGTCTCGCGCCGCCGCGTTGTGCCGCTCAAGAAGGCCCTGAGCCTCTAGCACACTGGCCCCGCAGCCCTGTAGACCAATTGTCTGCGGAGCCGTGGGGCTTTTTGTATATACGTCGAATCGGTTTTGCAGAAGGGATCCCATGAACAGTGCAAGCGCTAAGCGCATCGACATCATCTCGGACACCCACGGCTATCTTTCGCCCGCGCTTCTGGACGAGCTCAAAGGCGCAGATCTGATCATCCACGCCGGAGACCTCACCTCAGAGATGGATTACGAGCATCTATGCACCATCGCTCCCGTGCGAGCGGTCCTAGGAAACAACGACTACTACCGCGACTACGGCCCGGATGTAGACCGTCTGGCCCTCTTCACCTACGAAGGCCTCAAATTCGCCGTAGCCCACTACCGCGAAGATCTCCCCGTGGGATCCGTAGACGTAGCCATCAACGGCCACACCCACGTAACCAAAGAAGCCCAAGTAGGCCGCTGCCTAGTCCTCAACCCCGGCAGCGCCAGCTACCCCAGAGGCACCAGAGGCCCCACCATGGCCAGAATGCTAGTAAAAGACGGCAAGATCATAAGCACCAAGTTTATTGACCTAGACTAACCGCAACAAAAACGGGGGATGTAAAACCGCATCTCCCGTTTTTTATGAGCCAAAGGCCGAGTTTCAACAAGAATAATCAGACCAATCCCACCGCGGAGAACGGGGACCTCGAGCCGCGGAAGCGGCGAGGAGCAAGAACTGTTTGGACAAAGTGACGGCAGGGAGGGTCTCCGGGGCTGAGGGCGGGGGTTAAGTTTGTCGCGAGTTCCGCACGCAAAGGAAAGCACTTAATGTGCTTTCCGTC
>UQZL01000031.1 GCA_900545605.1 uncultured Collinsella sp. | reverse complement strand
CCTGGCTCTGACCCGCACGGGTATCGGCGTCCGCATCGCGACGGCGGCGCTTGGGCATCGTCGTCCCCGCCAGACGGTCGGCGCTCGACAGGCCATCGCCCACGTCGACGCCGTTCTCGCGGTCGAGCTCCATAAGCGCCAAGCGCATCTCGGGCGACTCGATACGCTCGAGCACATCGCGCGTCACGCAGTCGGGGCGGCAGTTGCAGCCCTGCTCGGCGGCCTTCTTTTTACAGCCCTCCGAGCAGGTCATGTCGGCCAGGTTGACCTTAAAGACTTTGCCGTTCTCCAGGCGCAACACCAGCTGCTCACGCGGCGTGTCATATTCCTGGATACGCGCCTTGCCAAGCGGCGTATCGATGAGCGTCTTCTTTTTGGGCGCACGGCTCTTAAAGTCCTTGTAGGCCTCGAACTCGTAGCGCAGGCAGCACATCAGACGACCGCACACGCCGCTGATCTTGGAGGAATTGAGCGGCAGGTCTTGCTCTTTTGCCATGCGAATCGAGACGGGCTCAAACTGTCCGCCAAAGCGCGTGCAGCAGAGCTCCTGCCCGCATTGGGCATAGCCACCCACCAGGCGGGTCTCGTCGCGCACGCCGATCTGGCGCATGTCGACGCGAATGTGCAGCGTCGAGGACAGATCCTTGACGAGCTGGCGAAAATCGACGCGCTCCTCGGCCGCAAAGTAGAACACGGCCTTCTCGCCGCCAAACAGGTACTCGACGCCCACCGGCTTCATCTCGAGGTCGAGCTCTTTGACCAGACGGCGGAAGTCGACCATGGCTTCGTCGCCCTGGATGGCCAGGTCGTCGGCAAGCTGCAGGTCGATGTCGCTCGCCACGCGCAGCACGGGCTTGAGCGGCTGACCGATCTCGTCTTGCGGCACCTCGAAGGGATCGGCCGTGACCAGGCCGATCTCGGTTCCGCGCTCGGTGGAACAAATGGCATAATCGGCCTCGAGGATATCCAGATCCTGCGGGTCGAACCACAGGTCGCGCGAGGCGTAGGTAAACTTAACGGGTACGACTAACGGCATTTCAGTGCCTTCCTGATATCGAACAGCATGACCTCGATGGCCAGCTGGGGAGTAACGTTTCTGGCGATGTTGCGCTCGGCGGTCGCGACTGCCTCGAGCGCCCGTGTGGCACCCGCAACATTGGTCGCGGCGGCAAGCCGCCCGATCGTGTCGCACGCGTCTTCGTTCACCACGTCGGCTGCCTCGTCCTGAAGCGTCAGCAGCACGTCGCGCATGAGCGTCCGCGCGCTCGCCAGCGCTTCCATGATACCCGAACGCTCGCGCGCGTTGAGTTCACGCTTGTTGCGGTCCTCAAGCTGCTTCAATGCTCCACGCGACAGGTAATCGGCGTTTTGCTCGAGCACCTTTTCCTGCGTGGACTTGACCTCGGCGAGCGGCGCCTTAACGGCGACGATGAGTGACTTGGCGCGGCTGAGCACGTCGGCCTCGTCGGCGGCGATAAGCGAATCGATGGCGCGAACCATCTGACGGCGGGCGTCCTGGCGCTCGGCGCTCTTGAGGAACTCGATGCCACGCGTGGGGCTTCCCGCTACGGCGACGGCCATGCGGCAACGCGCAGGGTCCTGACCGGTGGCGCGGCTCACGGCCTGCGCGGCGACGGCGGGCGATACCAGCCGAAACGGCACGCACTGGCAGCGGCTCACGATGGTGGGCAACATCACGTCTGCCGAGGTGCCCAGCAGGATGAACATAACGCCCTCGGGCGGCTCCTCGAGTGTTTTGAGCAGTGCGTTGGCGGTGTTGGCGCGCAGTTGCTCGGCACGGTCGATGATGTAGACCTTGGCCTTGGCACGGATGGGCGCCAGAGGCACGTCATCGAGCAGCTCGCGGGTCTGGGCGATGAGGTAGCCCGTGGCGCTCTCGGGCGTGTAATAGTGCACGTCGGGGTGCGTATGGCGGGCGACGCGCACGCAGCTATCACATGAGCCGCAGCCATCCTGCTCGCACAGGAAGGCTTGGGCGAGCGCCCACGCGGCGTCGAGCTTGCCCGCGCCGGGCGCGCCCAAAAACAGGTAGGCGTGCGATGCGCGACCGCTGGCGACGGCATTGGTCAAAAAGTCGCGCACGCGCTCTTGGGTGTCGAGCTTGGCCAGCAGGCTTGCCTGAGCGGGGGCCATGTTACTCGGCCTCCTGGGCAAGCGCGGCGGTGACGGCGTCCTGGGAAATATCGAGGCCGTAGGCGCGAACCTGCTCGACCGTCTTCTCGAAGACTTCCTCGATGGTCGCGGTCGCGTCGATGAGCTTTACGCGGTTTGGTGCCTCGGCGGCAATGGCGCAAAATCCCTGGTAGACGCGCTCTTGGAAGGCCATGCCCTTGGCCTCCATGCGGTCGGCCGCACCACGGGCGGCCATGCGCAGCGCCGCTTGCTCGGGCGTGATGCGATAGACGAGCGTGAGCGCCGGGTGCGTACCCGCGACGGCCAGGTTGTTGGCGTCGCGCACCATCTGGCGATCGAGGCCATCGGCAAACGCCTGGTAGCAGGTCGTGGAATCGTAGAAGCGATCGCACAGAACCACCTTGCCGGCTGCGAGCGCGGGAGCGATGACTTCGTGCACCAGCTGGGCACGCGCAGCCTCGTAGAGCAGCAGCTCGCAGGTATCGCCCATTGCCGTGTTGGCGGGGTCGAGCAGCAGGGCGCGAATCTTTTCGCTGATGGCGGTGCCGCCCGGCTCGCGCAGAGCTACGACCTGATAGCCGGCAAGGTCGAGCGCGCGGGCCAGCAGGCGCGCCTGTGTGGACTTGCCGGCGCCGTCGACGCCCTCGAGCGTAATGAAGCTATGTTGAGCGGGCTCAAAAGCCATGGGCGCAGCCCCTTCCTACAAGGCGCGAAAATGCAAGTTATAGCAACCAAGCCATGATACCCCAGTGCTCGGCGCGTCCCCAATGGCTAAAGGTGCCTTTCCAAAGTTGCGGTGAAATAGGGACTGATTGAAGCCCTGAGACCGCCAAACAGTCCCCATTTCACCGCAACTTATGATGGGGAATTTTGGACGCTGGGTATAATCGTCGTATTGCATTGAAATGTGGCGAAAGGAGTGGCAATGTCTCGGTATTGCGCCTCGTGCGGCAAACTTCTTGCAGATGATGCCAAGTTCTGCACCTCGTGCGGTGCACCCGTTGAGCAAACAACCGCGAGCGATAGCCAGCCCGCTTTTGAGCAGACCGGTTCCCTCGATACGCCGCAAGCCAAGGCGGACGACCCCCTCGCCTATCGCCCCGACCCCGCCGCAGGCCCCGCGACTGTCGAGACCACGCAGCGCATACCCGTCGCGAGCGGCTCGCCCCAACAGCAGCCGGCTCCCGCATACGCGCCCGCTTCACCACAGACCCCCGCCCCCAAAAAGAGCGGCACCGGGCCGCTTATCGCCGTTATCGTTGTGCTGGTGGCGATCATCATCGCCCTGGTCATCTTCTTTGCAATCAGACCGTTCGACAACGCCGCCACGCAGACGACTGCCGAGGTAGCCAAGCTGCACCATGACGTCGACGACGATGACCTAAAGCCTCTCGGCGATCCCAACAGCCTGTACGACGATGATGACGATGACGACGAGGATGGCGGCGAAGCAACGCTCTCCGAGCAGAATCTCTACCGCCGACTAAGCGAATACTACGACTTGCTCGAAGACCTCGACAACTACGTCCGTGGCTGCGCGCAGAACTTCAACGGCAACTATCTGGAAGAGGATCGAACCACCCGTCAAAATCTCGCCGACGTCGCCGAGCGCACGGAGGACACCATCGAGCAGTATTACGACATCGTCGAGGACCTAGACGTTCCGACGAGCTCCAAGAACTACAGCTCCTGGAAGGACATCATCGCCCTGTACGACGACCTGGATCACCGCATTGACGCAATCTGTGATGCCTGGGAGATCAGCCTGAAATACGCCAAGCCTGCGGACCACAAGAATGAGATCGTGGCGCCGCTGTCGCGCGACAACGTGGCGGGCACCAATGACAATAAGTACCGCCTAGACTTTGAGGAGCGCTACCCCGGCGCCAAACCCGTCGAAGTGAACTAGCGCTTTGTCGTTCCCGAGCCGGCAGTTAGGGACGTTCCTAAACTGCCGGCAGAAAAGGAACGTCCCTAACTGCCAGATAAAAAAACGAGCGAGGATCGTGGGGTCCTCGCTCGTTTTTTAGGCAATGTTTCGACCGCGCCGTTACTTGTCGGAGGCTACTTTCTTGGCAGTCGACTTCTTCGCGGTCGTCTTCTTGGCGGCAGTGGCTTTCTTAGCCGTCGTCTTCTTGGCCGCCGTCGTCTTCTTGGCCGTGCTCGCCTTAGTCGTGGTCTTGCGGCCGCGGGCGGGCTTCTTCTCCTTGGTCGGGCAGTCCATGTTGACGCAGATACGCCACGGGCCGCGCGCCGTGTTGACCACCACGATGGGGGCGCCGCACTCGGGGCAGGTCTCACCCGTCGCCTCGAGCTTACCGCGCGCCGGCAGAGGATAGCTCACGCCGCAATCGTCATAGTTGGTGCAGCGGATAAAACGCTTGCCGCTCTTCTCGCTCTTGTGCGCGATCAGGTCGCCATGGCGTCCGGCCTCGGCACACACCTTGCACTCGCCCACCTTAAGGTCGGGCTCGTAGTTGGTGGGGCATGTGGGGTTCACGCAAATCTCGAAGGCCTTCTGGCGGAACGGCTGACACTTAATGCGCGGCGCACCGCACTCGGGACACACGGCGGCCTCGCCCTCGAGCGGGCTCACCTTGACGCCGCTCGGCACCGGATAGGTCACGTCGCAGTCGGGCCAGCCCATGCAGCCAATGAAGCTGCCACGGGTCTTGGCGCTCGTCTTCATAACCAGGTCCTTGCCGCACTTGGGGCAGGCGCCCACGCGCGCATCGGCCGTGACGGCGTCGCTGATGGCGTCGCCCAGCTCCTGCGTATGCTTGAGCAGCTCGTCGAGCACGCCAGCCAGCAGCGCGCGCGAGTGCGTCACGACATGCTCTTCGGTATCCTCGCCGCGCTCCACACGGGTCATGTCGCCATCGAGCTCGCTGGTCATATCGGGGCTCGTGATGCGCGGGGCAAACTGCGTCAGTGCGTCGATGATGGCGATGCCCAGCTGGCTCGGCTCCACGGGATCGTTTTTGAGATAGCGCACGGCGTACAGGCGCTCGATGATGCTCGCGCGCGTGGACTTGGTGCCCAGGCCGCGCTTCTCCATCTCCTGCACGAGCTTGCCCTGGCTGTAGCGCGCGGGCGGCTCGGTCTGCTTGGCCTCGAGCTTAATGTCGAATACGTCGACCGTATCGCCCTGCTCAAGCGGCGGCATCTGCTCGTCGCGTTTAAGGCCATACGGGTAGGCCTCGCGGAAACCCGGGGTCACGAGCACATCGCCCGAAGCCACGAACGGCTCACCGTTCACATCGAGCTCGAGCTTGGTGTTCTCGATGGTCGCGGGACCCATGAGCGTCGCCAGGAAGCGGCGGGCGATGAGGTCGTAGAGCTTGCGCTGGCCGCCGTCGAGCGTGGACGGATCGCCCTCGCCCGTGGGATAGATAGGCGGGTGGTCGGTGGTCTCGACTTTGCCGCGCGTAGGCTTCATGGGGCCGGCAAGCACCTTTTTGCATACGGGCGCCAGCGCCGGGTTGATCTTTGCCAGGTCGCTCACCACGGCGCCCAGATCGAGCGTCGCGGGGTACACGGTATTGTCGACACGCGGGTAGCTGATGAGACCGGCCATGTAGAGGGACTCAGCGATGCGCATGGTACGCGCAGGCGAGATGCCCTCGGCCGCGGCGGCAGCCTGCAGCGAGGTGGTCGCAAACGGCGTGGGCGGCTGCTGCTTGCGCGAGCGCTTGGTCACCGCGGCGACGGTTGCCGTCGCGACGCCGTCAACATGGCCGTACGCCGTCTCAGCAGCATCCCTGTCGGTAAAGCGCGCCGTCTTGTGCGCGATCTTAAAGCGATCGTCCTCGGCAGCGCCCTGCGCGGCACCCATGCCGCGAATCTGCCAATAGTCCTCGGGCACAAACGCCATGCGCTCGCGCTCGCGCTCGACCACCAGGGCAAGCGTCGGCGTCTGTACGCGGCCGGCGGAGCGCACGTTACCAAAGCCGCCAAACTTGGCGAGCGTCAGGTAGCGCGTCAGCACCGCACCCCAAATGAGGTCGATGTGCTGACGGCTCTCGCCTGCGTCGGCCAGGTTCTGGTCGAGCGAGACGAGATTATCGAAGGCCTGCGTGATCTCGGCCTTGGTAAACGAAGAATACTGGGCGCGGGCAACCGGCAAGTCCGGCGCCACCTCGCGCACCTTGTTGAGGGCGTCCGAACCGATCAGCTCGCCCTCGCGATCGAAGTCCGTAGCGATGATGACGCTGTCGGACTTTTTGGCGAGGTTCTTAAGCGAGCGGATGAGTTCCTTCTCGGCCGGCAGCTTAATGACGGGTGCCCACGTGAGGTAGGGCAGGCTCTCGAGCTTCCAGCCCTTAATGGAGATACCGTCGGCAAGAAACGGCTTGCGCTTGGTGTCGTAGGGCGGACGAGCCAGGCCATCGGGCATGTCGGCCGGCAGCATCTCGCCGTCCTCGGTGACCGAATACCAGCCCAGCTTTTTATCGAACAGCACGCTGTCGCAAAAATCGGGCGCAAGGATGTGACCGGCCAGGCCGATGGTCACGCACTCCTCGCCCTTCCACTCAAAACGGTAGATGGCGGTGTTGTACACCTTATCCTTTTTGGGTTTGCCCGTGGACAGACGCTCGGCGATCTGACGCGCGGCGTCGTTTTTCTCGGCGATGATGAGCTTCAAAAGAGGCTCCTATCTCGTGTCTCTGCGGCTACGCCCGCCCGTATGGCGGCCGATTTACGCCCTTGCTTGCTCAATCTGCCCGATGAGCCAATCGCACCAGGCATCCATGCCCTCGCCCTTGCGCGCGCTCACGGCAAACCGCGGCGCCTGCGGATTGAGGTCATCGAGTGTCTTAGTATACCTATCCATGTCAAAATCGAAAGCCGGGGCCACGTCTACCTTGTTGAGCAGCTGTGCGCCGGCGTGCTGGAAGATGCCCGGGTACTTGACGGGCTTGTCGTCGCCCTCGGGCACCGAGAGAATCATGATGGACAGGTTCTCGCCCAGGTCAAAGTCGACCGGGCAGACCAGGTTGCCCACGTTTTCGATGAAGATGACGTCGATGTTTTGAAGACCCACCGCCTGGTCAAACGCGTCAACGGCCTCCATGATCATGTTACCCTCGAGGTGACACAGACCGCCCGTGTTGATCTGGATGGCGGGCATGCCGGCTTCCTTCATGGTGATGGCGTCGACGTCCGAGGCGATGTCGCCCTCGATGACGGCGCAGCGCAAGCCGGCCTTGTCGCGCAGGCGCTCGTTGGTGCCCAGGATCGTGGTGGTCTTGCCCGAACCGGGGCTCGACAGCACATTGATCACATAGGTGTTTGTCTCATTAAATCGCTGACGCAGCTGATCTGCCAGGCGCTCGTTGCGCGACAGAATCGGCGATGCGATATCAATCGTTTTCTCGGCCATACTTAGCGCTCCTTACTTTGGCCCCTTTATACCCCATCACTAGATGGCTAGCGGGCTAATCGTCGGGGGTTTCGATTTCGATGCTCGCGATATCGAGCTCGCGGCCGTGCAGTAGGCGCACGTTGGCACCACCACACTGGGGACAGCGACAGTGGAAACGATCGTGGTCGAAAACCTCGCCGCAGTCCAGACACTCGCTTTGTGGATGGACCTCCTCCACGGCAAGCTCGCAGCCTCGCGTGAGCGGGTCCTCGTCGCGAAACGTCTCCCACGCAAAGTCAAGCGCCTCGCGCACGACCTCGGTCATATCCCCGATACGCAGCGTTACCAAAACGGCGCGCGAGGCCCCCGCCCCACGCGCCGCACGAATCACTGTATCGAGTATGCCGTTGACAATGCCAACCTCGTGCATACCGATTTACTCCTCGCTATCCTCTTCGTCGTCCGAAAACAGGTCCAGACGGCTCACAAACAAGCCCTCCTTACCCTCGCGCGCGGTAATGACCACGCGAGCGATGGCGAGCGAAATCTCGTAGAGCGAGAGCAGGGCGCCATACATGAGGCCCAGCGTAACGGGCGAGCCGTCGGGCGTAATCACAGCCGAGCCCGCAAGCAGGCCAACGTATACGTAACGCCAGGCACTGCGGAAGGCCGCATAGGACACAATATGGAAGACGGACAGGTAGAAGATGATGAGCGGCAGCTCAAACGCCACACCAAAGCCGATCATAAAGAGCAGCTCCATGTTGACGTAGTTCTCCAGGTCGGGCAGCGCCGTGGCGACGGCCGAGGTCTCACCGATAAGCCACTCAAAGCCCGCCGGGATGATGATGAAGTAGCAGAAGATAGCGCCCAGGAAGAACAGCACCGTCGAGGCGAGCACCGTGGGCACGACCCATTTGCGCTCGTTGGGACGCAGTGCCGGCAGGAAAAAAGCCAGAATCTGCCAGATGATCATGGGCGTGCACATGACCACGGCCATCTTGATGGCCAGCGAGAAGCGCAAGCCAAAGCCGCCGAGCGTGGTGGTGATGTAGAACTTACCGTCCGGCACAAAGGAGCGGATGGGGTCTTCCAAGATGTCGAGCACCACGGGTGTGGCGAAATACAGCACGATGGCGGCGGCAAACACCGACACGACCACGATGGTCAAGCGGCGACGAAGCTCTCCCAGATGATCGAAAAGCGGCATGCGCGCAGGTCCGATAGGCATTACTCATCGCCTCCCTTCGAGGCGTCGGCGGCAGCGGCGTCGTCCTCGGCCTCGAGCTCGCGAGCGAGCTGGTCGACGACGGCCTTGCGCTTGCGGGGACGACGAGCGTAGAGGTCAGCCGTCGTGGGCTCTGCCGGCTCGGGCTCGGGCTCTGCAACAGGCTCGGGCTCGGCGGCATCAGCAGCAACGGCAGGCTCTGCACCCTCGGCCTCCTCGGCAACACCTTCGCCCTCAGCAGCACCCTCGCTTGCGGCCTTCTCGGCAGCAAGGCGGGCGCGACGCTCGGCAAAGGTCTCCTTCTTGGCGGGCGCTGCCGTCTCGGCGGCATCCTCGTCCGCATCGGAATCGTCGTCGGTCGCAGCAGCCTTCTTGGGCTTGACCGGGGCCGACGCGGCTTCGCTCACCGGATCGATAATCTCGGACTGAACAACGGCCGTCATCTTTTCCTGCGTCTCGCGGAACTGACGGATGGCACGGCCGATCGTGCGGCCCATCTGCGGGAGCTTATCCGGGCCAAACAGCAAAAAGCCGAAGACCACGATGATCGCGAGCTCACCCTCTCCAATACCAAACACACATACCTCCAAGGCTCGATGTGAGTCGAGCCCGCACCGCGCCATTCGGCCGGAACTCGTCTATTCATTCGGTCAAGTATAGCGCCCGGACGCCAAAACGTCCGAGCGCATCACAAACATATGCCAAACGGCACGCCCTTTTGGGGGCAAAGATTATGCAGCGGTGATCGAAATCTCCTGGTCGACACCCAACAGCTGGACCACGCGCATCACCGGGGGCTGCACATTGGTGCAGCTAAAGCGCTTGCCGTGGTCGACCGCGTGGTGCGCGGCGCCCACGAGCACGCCAATGCCCGTCGAATCGATGTAGCTCACCTGGGCAAAATCGAGCTCAACGGCCTCAGTGGGCTGCTCGAGCGCCAGGTCGATGGCATTGCGCAGGCTATCGGCGTTAGAGATATCGATCTCGCCGGTTACCTTAATGGTGTAGAGCTCTGGCGTGGGGTTGGTGGAAATACCCAAATCCATGTATACGCTCCTTTGTGTATCGAAAGTGCGGATAGTACGGGAAGCCGCGCGTTAGGCGCGTTCGGCACGCGCAAGCTCGGCAGCGACAAGCTTAACGGCCAGCACCAGCACATCGAGCGCGGCCTCCAAGTCCTCGACCGTGGGATAGCTCGGCGCGATGCGGATGTTGGTGTCGCGCGGATCCTTGCCATAGGGCCAGGTGGCACCGGCCGGCGTGAGCTTAACGCCCAGGTCTGCGCAAAGCGCGGCGACCTTTTGAGCCGAGCCCTCGGGACCATCGAAGCTCACAAAGTAGCCGCCGCGGGGGTGCGTCCAGGTGGCACAGCCCGTATCGCCCAGGCCCTCGGTGAGCTTGCGCTCAACGGCCTCAAAGCGCGGGCGCAAGAACTCGGCATGCTTTTTCATGTGCTCCTTGACCGCCTCGATGGTGGGAAGGAAACGCACGTGGCGCAGCTGGTTGAGCTTATCGGCGCTGATGAGGCCGGCCTTCAGGCGCTTGGAGAACTCCGCGATAACCGCGGGGCTCGCACCGATAAAGCCGATACCGGCACCCGGGAAGGTGATCTTGGACGTCGAGGCGAATGCCACCACGCGGTCCTCGGTGCCCGCCGCGCGGGCAAGACCGAAGATGTTGGCGAGCTTGTCGGTTTCGTCGTACAGGTCGTGCACGCAGTAGGCGTTGTCCCAGAAGATGCGGAAATCGGGCGCGGCCGTGGGCATCTCGACCAGGCGACGCACGGTGTCCTCGCTAAAGGTGATACCCGTGGGGTTGGAATACTTGGGCACGCACCAGATGCCCTTGATGGAATCGTCGGCGGCAACGAGGCGCTCGATCTCGTCCATATCGGGGCCGTTGTCGGTCATCGCGACGGGAACGTTCTCGATACCCAAGTCGGCGGTGATGCCAAAGTGGCGATCGTAGCCGGGAACCGGGCACAGGAACTTGACCTTCTTGCCGTCGTGCGCTGCCTCGTAAGCCTCCCAAGGGTCGCTACCACACGAGCCGCAACGCCAGAACATACCGGCGATATCGTGCTCGATCAGCAAACTCGACGAACCCAGCACGAGCGTCTGCTCGGCGGGGCAACCCAGGAACTCCCCCGCCAGCTTGCGTGCCGAGGGAATGCCCTCAAAGCAGCCGTAGTTGGAGCAGTCGACGTTGCCGTCGTGCAGATCGGCATCGGCATTGAGGATATCGAGCATGGGTCGAGAGATGTCCACCTGGGAGGGCGACGGCTTGCCGCGGGCCATGTCGAGCGCCAGGCCCTTGGCCTTGACCTCGGCGACCTCGGCCTTGAGCGCCTCGATGGCGGCATCGAGTTCGGTGGTTTCCATCTTCTGGTAGATCGTCTGCATGGGTGCGACCTTTCACGAAGCGGTACGTTGCAATTCTTCTAAGTATAGACCGCCACCGTCGCAACGTTATGAAGCCGTGATAGATTAAGTCTATCGCAATGAATTACGAATCGCCGCGCATGCCGGCGTGGAGCGCCCAAGGAGGCACTATGGAGTACGGATCGTTCCAGGCCGAGGAATTCGGCGACCTGCAGCGCCTAGTCGGCGGACTGTTTTACGACCGTCACGCCATCGACCGCCTGGATCTGATCGTACAGGCCGAAATCTTGGACCTGGCACCCGATCTCATGGAAATCGTGAACCTTTTGCCGCCCGGCTATTACGACCGCCAGTCACTTTGCGACCAACTCAACTCCGCTTTGGCCGCCCACGGCTGGGGCGCCATCTACGGCACCGTGGAATGAGCCTCGAGGCCGACGATTTGGCCCGTTTCCCGACCCTGGCGAGGCTTGTTTTAGGGCTTGTGGCCAAAAAAGGGCAAATATGAGTACTGTTACCTTTTTAGTAGCAGCGATTAAGCCCCCAAATCGGCGTTTTTTCGCCTGGATTTTCTTTCCGAGTAGTAGCTATCGCCAAATTGGAGTCAAGCGATTACTCGTTAACATACAGATAGCATGATTGTGTTCATTATTTTCCGCACCTAAAATGAAACGCCGTTTGTGACAGTACTCACAAACGGCGTTTTTTGACCACTGGCGTGTCTGGCAGGCGGCAAGCACCACCCGAATCCGCATTTTGAACGCGCCCGAATCGGTTCTGGAGCCGGTTTTCGCGCTCTTACTCGTCCTTGGGCGCGGGGTGCTTGCAGATCACACTCATGTAGATCATGCCAAGTACGGCCGCGGTAACAGAGCCGGCGAGAATAGCGGCCTTGGCGGCCAGAACCTCAAACTGGGCCGTCGGGAAGGCGAGGCCGCTAATGAGAATCGACATCGTAAAGCCGATGCCGCCCAGAATGCCCACGCCGGCAATCATGTGCCAGTTAACGTTATGCGGCAGCTCGGAGATCTTGAGCTTGACCAAGGCGAACGTCATGCCAAAGATACCAATCGGCTTGCCCAGCAGCATGCCAAAGTACACGCCGAGCGTCACCGGGTCGGTGAGCAGCGTGCTCATATCCACGCCCACCAGGCGAACCTGTGCGTTGACGAACGCGAAAATCGGCAGGATCACAAAGTTGACCGGCGTGGAGATCAGACGCTCCATGCGGATGAGCGGCGGGGTCACGCGGTGCATGACGCGCTCGACTTTGGTGGTCGAGACGGTAAAGTCATGCTGGCCCAGGATGTGTGCCTCGTCGTCGTAGCGGTCATCGAGCAGCGGCAGGCACTCGCCCAACCAATCGGTGAGGCTATCGAGCTTGACGCCGCACTTGGCCGGGATGGTGAAGGCCAAGATGACGCCAGCAAGCGTAGCATGTACGCCGCTCTTGAACATGCAGAACCACAACAGCAGGCCCAGTACCGAATACGGGGCAAGGCGGTAATGCTGCGTCTTGTTGAGCCACACGAGCGCGCAGGTCACAAGCGCGGCGGCGCCCAACCAAAACGGATTGGGGCTCTGACCGTAGAAGATGGCGATGGCGGCGATGGAAATGAGGTCGTCGGCGATGGCGAGCGTCGAGAAGAACACGCGCACGCCGTTGGGCACGCGATTGCCCAAAAGCGACAGCACGCCCAGCGCAAAGGCAATATCGGTTGCCATGGGAATGGCCCAGCCGTTGTGCGCGCCGGCATGGTTAAAGATCAGGTAGATGCAGGCGGGAACGACGACGCCGCCCACGGCCGCCAGCATGGGAAGCATAGCCTGGCGCGGGTTTTTGAGCTCGCCGACCGTCATCTCATACTTGAGCTCAATGCCCACCAGCAAAAAGAAAATCGCCATGAGGAAGTCATTGACGAAAAGCTCAACGGTGAGACCGGCCGTAAGGTTGCCCAGGCCCACATACAGCGGGGTCTCCAAAAAGTGATGGATGACCTCGTAGGCATCGGTATTGGCACAAATGACGGCGGCGATGGCGGCGAAGACCATGACGGCGGCGGAAATCGTGCCGTTCTCGGCGATGCGCTCCCAGATGTCGTGACGTTCAAAGCGCTTACGCTCACGAACGTTGAACAGCTGCTCAGTTGCTGCCATGGGCGGCTCCTTTCACGGGAAAGTTCCCGTCTTAAAAAAGCACGGCCCGCCCAAGTGGCGGCGCCGCGCTCTAACGTATTACGCTTGCATCTAGCCTACCCTGCACGACAAGCACGCAGGCGTGGCCGAAAAGCGGAACCACAGGTTGAACATTATTTGCTCAACGGCACGGGCACACCTGTCCGAGAGACGACGCGGCGCCGTGCACAAAAAACGACCGGAGCGCGGGGCGTCCGCGATCCGGTCGTGGCGTTCGGTCAACTAAACCTAGCAGGCGGCCATGATGGGGGCAGCGACCTGCTTCTTACGGGAGAGGACGCCCGGCATCCAGACGCCGTCGTGCTCGTCGGCAATGCCCAGGCCCTTCTGAGCAGCCTCGGTCTCGCCCTCGAGCAGGACCTGCGAGCCCTCCTCCATGATGTCGGTGATGCACAGGACAATGCCGTCGGCACCCTTCTCGGCGGCGTAGGCGCGCATGGCCTCGCGAATCTCGTCGATCATGCCGAGTGCACGGGTCTTGTCGACGGTCTCGTACTGGCCGATGAGCAGCTTCTTGCCAGCGGGCTCGAACATCTTGATGTCGTTGCCGACCATCTCGGCTGCAGTGAAGGAGCCGGACGGACGGGTGAGGAAGACCTCCATGCCAAACTTAACCGGGTCGACGCCCACCTGCTCGCCGAGCTTGGCGGCGATGGCGCGGTCGACATCGGTGGTGGTGGGGCTCTTGAGCATGAGCGTGTCGGTCATCATGGCCGAGAGCAGCAGCTTGGCCTGGACGTCGGAAAGCTCAACGCCGAGCACGCCGGCGAGCTTGGTGACGATGGTGCAGCTGGAGCCCCAGGGCAGGCAGATGTAGTGCAGCGGGCCGGCGGTCTCGAAGTCGCCGATGCGGTGATGATCGACAACACCAAAGACCGTGGCGTCCTTAAGGCCGGCGACGGACTGGGCAGACTCGTTGTGGTCAGTGAGGACGACGAGCTGACCGGCCTCGACGGAATCAATCACGCGGGGCTCGGCAATGCCGGCGTCGGCGAGCAACTTGGCGGACTCGGCCGGAAGCTGACCAAGGGCGCAGGCCTCGTAGGTGTTGCCGGCATACTCAACCTGGTTAAGCAGCTGGGACAGGACGACGGCGCTCATGATGGCGTCGTTATCGGGGTTCTGGTGACCAAAGACAAGAACGTTTGCCATGGATATCCTCCACTTGATATGTGTACTTGGACGTAGCTATGGTAGCACGCCGATGCCGAGCCTTCGCAGACGGAAGGGCCACGGCATATTTTGGGGCAGGCATGGAGGCCAAGGCTGTCCCTTTTGCACCATGTTGGTGCAAAGTAACCTGCCCCCCTTGCACCAGCTATTTACCGGCAGCGCGCAGGGCTACGTAGGCGGCACCGATGATGCCGGCGTCGTTTCCGAGCGAAGCGACCTTGATGGGCGTCTCGCGCGAGGCAGAAAGCGCGTACTGCTTAAAGTGCTCGCGGACCTTGTCGAGGTAGACATCGGCCGAGGCGGATGCGCCGCCGCCGATGAGGAACATCTCGGGATCGACCACGTTGGCAATAAGCGCCAGGGCGCGACCGAGATAGTCGGCCATGGTATCGGCCGCGGCCAGCGCGAGCTTGTCGCCCTCGCGGCAGGCCTGGAACACGTCCTTGGAATCGGAGGGACCGGTGAGCTCGATGGGCTCGACGCCTGCCTTCTTGCACTCGGCAAGGTAGTTGCTCACCACGCCGGTGGCGCTGGAATACTGCTCCAGGTGGCCATGTCCGCCGCAGCCGCAGGTGCGCTCCTCTTCGGGGTTCAGGCACATGTGGCCAATCTCGCCGCCGGCGCCCACAACGCCCGACACCACGTCGCCGTTAACGATAACGCCGCCGCCCACGCCGGTACCGATGGTGGCCATCACCACGTTCTGCACTCCCTTGGCAGAGCCGAGCCAGGCCTCGCCCATGGCAGCGGCGTTGGCATCGTTCTCGTACTTAACGACCGCATCGGGGCAGTGCTCCTGAATGGCGACTCTCAGCTCGGGCAGGTTAATGGCAATGTTGGCCTTGACCTTGGCATCGCCCGATGCCGGGATGGGGCACGGAACGGCCAGACCAATGCCCGCCACAAAGGCACGCGGAATCTGAGCCTTGGCGACCACCTGGTCGATAGCCTCGGTCACCGCGGCAAAGCCCGCAGCGTCAACGATAGGAGGCGTAGGCACGCTGGCCTTGGCCAGCAGGTTACCGTCTTCGTCGAACAGGCCCTCCTTAACCGAAGTGCCGCCGACGTCGATGCCGATGTAGTACTGCTTAGGTTCCATGGGAGCCCACCTTTCTCGTTTAAACATTGCCTGTATGGTACCGCTCCCAAGACAAAAACCTACCAAAAAGGGACAGGTTTGTTTTGGCAGGTTTTATCTGGGGTAACGCAATTGGCTGCCCAACAGGCCGCGCAAGACCATCCCCAAAAATAAAGGCGCCGGGAGGCGGAGGCTCCCGGCGCCCGTCAAAGGGACTATGTTGTCTGTTGGACCGCACGGTCCGTCGCGGCGATAACGCCGACTAGGCCTGAAGTGCCTGCAGCTGCTTGTGAACCTCGATGAGCTCCGTCGCCATGACGCGCATGGTCTCGGTGCCGGCCATCTGGTCCTCGGCATGCAGCAAAATCAACGGGGCCTCGCCGTTACGTTCGCCGTTGGCCTCCTTCTTCAGAAGCCCCATGTGAACATCGTGGCCACCGTTATAGGCCTCGTCGCCCTGCTTGATAAGCTCCTCGGCGGCGTCAAAATCGCCCTCCTTGGCCTTTTGCACGGCATTGATGTACATGCTCTTGGCGGTACCGACGTAGCTGATGATCTCAAAGCAGGTCATCTGCAGTTCGTTCATATCCTCCATGCAGAGCACCTAGCCCATCACGCTGACGCAGTGGTCGATGATGCCGGCAGCGTTCATGCGGCCGTAGTCGACCATGTTGATGACCTCGACCGGAAAACGACCGGCGGCCTCCTTCTCAAAATCGCCCTTGGTGTAGCCGATCTGCGGACCAAGCAGCAACATGTCGCACTCGTCCAGGTGATCGTGGGCCTCGTTCATGGGACGAGCCTCGACCTCAATATCCAGACCACGGTTTGCAACCTCGGCCTGCATCTTCTGGACCAGCAGGCTCGTGGACATACCGGCATTGCAGCAGAGCATGATCTTCTTCATGGTTTCCTCCTTATAACTGCGCGGCGCGCAGACGACAACTGGTTTTATTCCTTGCGGCTATTGTGCCCACCCCCCTGCATCTTTACACAAGGGAGAGAGCTGCGGGCACCGGCGCCGCGTACCGGCGCCCGCAAAGGTGAAAGGGACGAACGTTAGGCGTTCTACTCGGCGAGAGCCTCCTGCTTGGCGATTGCCTTCTCGGAAATCTTCATAAAGGGCAGGTAGACGGCCATGCCAATGACAATCTCGATAGCCTGCCACACGCCAGCGCGCCAGTCAAAGCCCGTAGCGAGCAGGGCATTGATGACAGGAGGCATGGTCCAGGGCACCTGGGCGATGCAGGGGCTGATGATGCCTGCGCAGGTAAGGCCATAGGTGATGCCGATGAACAGATCGGGAAGAAGGACGAACGGGATCATGAGCGGCAGGTTGTACACGATGGGGTAACCGTAGATAACCGGCTCGTTGATGTTGAACAGACCAGGCAGGATAGCCATCTTGGAAACGGTCTCGGAAGCCTTGTTCTTGGAGAACAGGAGCGTGTCGAGCAGGAGCATGAGGGTGCAGCCCGAGCCGCCGATGAGAGCGAAGCTGTTAACGATCTGCATGTTCATGTAGTGATCGGGCTGGATGGTGCCACCGGCGGCAAAGGTAGCCATGTTGTCGACGATGAGCATGGTCAGGATCGGCTCGACGGTAGCGCCAGAGATGGTGGACTGGTGAATACCGACGCAGAACAGCAGGTTAGCAAGGGTGTAGATGAGGATAACAGCCCACGGACCGGCGTTCATGATGCTCTTGAGCGGGTTGGAGATGCACGTGGAGATGATGGTGCACAGATCGGTGCCGGCGCACACGGCGAGCAGGGCTGCAGCAAGAGCGAAGATCGCGAGGTTAAGCAGCATCGGGATCATGACGTTGAAGGAGTTGGAGACCGCGGGAGGCACGCCCTCGCCCAGCTTAACCTTGAGCTTCTCGACGCCAGAAATCTTGATGAAGAGCGAGACGGAAAGCAGGGCGATGATAATAGCCGAGAACAGACCGTTGGTGCCGGTGTTGGCAGTCGAAAGGGCGCCCGTGACCTCGGCGGAGGTGATCTTGTCGGTGAGCAGTGGGCTCGTGGCGGCAAGCGAGGCGGTGATCTGCTGCGGCATCATGATGACGAAGGCAGAGATGGCGACGACCACGCAAGCGAGCGGGTTATCGAAACGCTTGTTCTTGGCGAGGCTGTAGCCAATCAATCCGGCCAAGATAATGGCAGAGACGTTGAGGGTGCCCAGCGTAATTGCCGAGCCCCACGTCTGAAGGTTGGCAAGGCCCGCCGCATCGAGCGGGAACAGAGGGAACACGACGTTGTTAATAAGAACCGCGATACCCGCAAGGATATAGAGCGGCGTGATGGTCGCGAAGGCGTCACGCAGGGAACGCAGGTGAACCTGGTTTCCCACCTTCGCAGAGACCTCGGCAAACTTGTCGAGGAAGCTCTTTCCGTTGTCACTGGCCATGATTGCTCCTAACTTTCAAATCCGGCCTTTTCCTATGCGCACGGTGGTCTGTCGCCCTCTGCCACCAGATGTGCCATGTGTTGCGCGCGGCGGCGCGCGGTCTGGGCGTTCGCCCGGTCGCTAATCAACCACGTGGGTCGTGGCGACCTGTTTGAGCCAGGCCGCCGACTTCTTAAGGCGGCGCTTGTAGCCGTCCATGAGATCGACCTCGACAAAGCCATAGCGATTCTTAAAGGCATTGGCCCAAGACCAGTTATCGATGACGGCCCAATAATGGTATCCGCGGCACTTGGCGCCCTCGTCGATGGCCTTGGCCACCCACTCCAGGTGCTGACGTACAAAGTCGACGCGGTAGTCATCCTGGATGGTTCCTTCGGCGTCACGGTTCTTGTATTCGTCCATGATGCCGATGCCGTTCTCGGAAACGAACCACTCAAGATCGGGGTAGTTCTTAGCGCAGTCCATGCCAAAGTCGTAGAGGCCCTGCGGGTAGATCTCCCAGCCGCGGCTCTCGTTCATAACGGCGTCGGGCCATACGTACTCGTCGGCAAAGTGCGGCAGGCCGTACTGGTCGACCTTGCTCGCCGGCGCCTGAACACGCGTAGGGTGGTAGTAGTTGCAGCCGAGCCAGTCGACAACACCCTGCTTGAGGATCTCTTGGTCGCCGGCGCGGAACGGGAGCTTAACGCCGCCCTCGGCCAGGCTGTCGAGCACGTCAGCAGGAAGCTCGCCCTTGGTAATGAGGTCGAGCCACCAGCGGTTGTTGATGCCGCTGGTCATACGCACGGCCTCGAGGTCCGCCTCGCTGGGGTTCTCCTTGGTGTAGACCGGGGTAAAGCAGTTGATCATGCCGATCTTGGCATCGGCGCGAATAGCGCCCTCGTCATAGGCGCGACGATAGTTGGCCACGGCCAGCGCGTGCGCCAGCGAGATGTGATACTGCACGGTGCGGGCGCGGTTGAAGTCGTGGAGCTGCGGGAACCACACGCCCTCCTGATAGCGCTGCTCGGGCTCGACGATGGGCTCGTTAAAGGTGAACCAGTACTTAATCTCCTGGCCAAACTCGTGGAAGGCGACGTCGGCGTAATGTGCGTAAGCCTCGACAACCTCACGGCTCTCCCAGCCGCCACGGTTAAAGAGGTAGGTGGGCATGTCAAAGTGGTACAAGTTGACAAACGGCTCCAAGCCGGCTTCGCGAGAGGCGCGGAACAACTCGTGATACCACGCGGCACCTTCCTCGTTGAGGTTGCCGTCGGCATCGAGCAGACGGCTCCACTGGATGGAAGTGCGATAGGTATCCAGACCCAAGTCCTTCAAAATGCGAAGGTCTTCCTGGTACTTGACCATAAAGTCATTGCCGGCGTAAGAGCCAACGCGGTTGTAGAACGAACCCAGATCCTGGATGGACCAGGTGTCCCACAGGTTCTCGAGCTTGCCGCCCTGGTTCCACTGACCCTCAGTCTGCGGGCCGGACATAGCAGCGCCAAAGAAGAAGTCGTTGGGCAGCTGATACTGTGCCATCAAAGTCCTCGCTTTCGTGTTCTAGAGCTTCCGGTTGGAGACGGGTTTGCTTTGGCAGGTTATCCGGCGCGGGCGCGCACCGGCCATACCGATATCCAACCCGCCAAAACAAAACCGTCCCCAAACGGTCGATCCTGTTGTGCGGAAGGATTCCGTTCGTTGCTTAAACTATAGCGCTCTAATTTTAAAAGTAAAGCGTCTTTTTCTTTTTTCTTTCTCGAACTTCTTAGATAAAAGTAATATGGATGCCCTGTTGAGGGTTATACTTACTTTTTGTATTCATATATGTCGGAAAGGAGGTTCCATGATTCCCAAATACGAGGCGATAGCTGCAGATATTCGTCGAAGTATCGAGGATGGCGCTCTAAAGCCGGGCGACAAGCTTCCCACCGTCGTTGAGTTCTGCGAGCTCTATAGCGTTTCCAAAATCACCGTCAAACGAGCTATCGAGCAAATCACCGAGGAAGGTCTTATTACCAGCCGTCGTGGATCGGGTACCTACGTTAAGGACACGGCGGGACTTCCCGGCCAGGCGTTTTTCCAGGGCAAAAACGACCGTGCCCAGGGTTTTTCGTATGAGCACCGCGGGGAGAAGGTGACCTCGGTGGTCTACGATTTCTCGATTGTTAATCCACCAGCGGACATCGCAGCCCAGCTGGGAATTGCCGAGGATGACTTTGCCTATCACATCGTGCGCGTGCGTCAGGCCGATGAGAAGCCCATCGTTATCGAGTACACCTACATGCCCCTCGAGCTGATTCCGGGCCTTAAAAAGAAGGACCTGTACGGATCGGTCTACCGCTTTGTCCGCGAGCAATGTGGGCTGAAGATTTCGAGCTTCCACCGTACCATTCGCGCCGTGGCAGCAACCAAGGAAGAAGCTGAGCGCCTGGACACCAAACCTGGCTCTCCCCTGCTCGAGCTCAAGCAGATTGGCTTTTTGGACAGCGGCGCCGCCTTTGAGTATTCGGTCTCGCGCAACGTTGGCGACCGCTTTGAGTTGCACAACGTAACATTGGCATAGGTTTTTGTAGTCATACAGGCGCTCGTTTTGAACAGTTTTACGCGGCGCCCACGCAGCACAATGGGGGTATGAACATGTCCGATTTGATTAAACTGACGCCGATCTTCCACGAGAAAATCTGGGGCGGCCGTCAACTCGAAACCGTATTTGGCTACGACATTCCCGAGGGTCCCATCGGCGAGTGCTGGGCCATCTCGGCCCATCCCAACGGCGACTGCCAGATTGCGGAGGGCCCGTATGCCGGCCACACGCTGTCGTGGCTGTGGGCCGAGCACCGCGAGCTCTTTGGCAACTGCGAGGGCAAGGAGTTCCCGCTGCTCGTTAAGATTCTGGACGCCAAGGACGACCTTTCAATCCAGATTCACCCCAACGACGAGTACGCCGCCGAGCACGAGAACGGCAGCCTGGGCAAAACCGAGTGCTGGTATGTACTAGACTGCGAGCCCGACGCCACGATCATCGTCGGCCAGCGTGCTAAAGACCGCACCGAGGCCGCACAAATGATCAAGGACGGCCGCTGGGACGACATGCTCAACGTACTACCGATCCACAAGGGCGACTTTTTCCAGATTGATTCCGGTACCGTGCACGCCATCAAGACCGGCACGCTCATTTTGGAGACGCAGCAGTCGAGCGACGTGACATATCGCCTGTACGACTACGACCGCCCCGGCACCGACGGCAAGCTACGCCCGCTGCACATTGAGCAGAGCCTCGACTGCATCGACTTTGATGCTCAGGCTCCGACCGACGGCACGGTGACCGCGCCCGAAGTGGACGGCGTGACCGAGCTCGAGTCTAACTCCTGCTACACCGTCGATCGCGTGCGCGTCGACGGCAGCAAGACCCTCGACCAGCGCTGGCCCTTCATGTGCCTGTCGGTCATCAACGGCGAAGGCACCGTCTGCGGCGACCCCGTCCACAAGGGAAGCCACCTGCTGGCTCCGAGCACCGTCGGCTCCATTGACCTCGAAGGCAAGATGGAACTGATCATCAGCCACCTGTAGGTCGCAACAACAACCAAAACGCAACAAGGGGCTCCCCCGTTCATCAACGGGGGAGCCCCTTGCCATGTCTAAGTTCAGCCCACCCGGCTCTCCAGATCAAAAAGCGGACGAGCAAGGCGACGTTCGCAAGCAACGTTACCCAAGGACCTGGGCGGGCGTATAGGGCAACATCGATCGCGAGTTCCGCACGCAAAGGAGGCCACTTAATGTGGCCTCCGTCTTGCGCAGGACTGCCCGAGCAGGCGATGTTGCCCCATACGCCCGCCCAGGTCCGCCGGGATTATGACAGCTTGACGATCGGCGCGAAGCCCTTCATTAGCTTTTTGGTCTGGCCGGTCTTTTCGAATTGAACCTCGATCATGTCTCCGGCGACCGAGATCACGGTACCCGTGCCAAAGGTCTTGTGGCTCACGGTATCGCCCGCGGCAAAGTCCTGCGATGCGCTGGCGCGATCGACCTTGCGCTCCACCGTCGGCGACACCTTAGACGACGGCTTTTTGGCTCGCGGCGCGCCCGAGCCAAAGGTCGAGGCAACACGGCCGGCGTCGGGTGAGACCCCACGATGGCGCTCGGTCCCGTAGCTGCTGCCACCAAAGAAATCGTCAAAGCTCGATCCGCCGCGCGAACCGGAACCGCCGGTCGAACGCGTATGCGAGCCAAACACCTTGCCGCCATACATATCCGAGCCCATGCCCGAGCCAAAGGTGCCGTGACGGTCGCCGCGCTTCTCCCAGCCCGTGCCTTCAAAACCGGCAGAACCGATACCGCTAAACTCGATATCCTCAAACGGAATCTCGTTGAGGAAGCGCGAGCGCGGGTTGGCAGAGGTCGAGCCGTAGGTACGGCGCGTTGCCGCATAGGTCAGGAACAGGCGCTTGCGGGCGCGCGTGATGGCGACGTAGGCCAAGCGGCGCTCTTCCTCGAGCTTGCCCGGATCATCGCTACCACCAAAGTCGTGCACGTGCGGGAAGATGCCCTCCTCCATGCCAGCAACGAACACCGCCGGGAACTCCAAGCCCTTGGCGGAGTGGATAGTCATCATGGTGATGGCATGCGTCTCGCCGGCAAGAGAATCCAGGTCGGAACGCAGGGCCAGCCACTCCATGAGGGCGGGCAGCGCCTTGCAGGTAAGCGGGCCATAGGTGCGCTCAATCGCGTCGGCATGCACGGCACCCGCGGGCAGCTCCGTCGGCGCGGCATAGGCATTGCCCGCGATGGCGGCAGCCAGAGCATCCTGCGGAGAGAGCGCCGGAGCCGCCAGACTGTCGAGCGGATTGGAGCCAGCGGCGTCGCGGGCGCCGACCAATGCCTCAAACGAGGATGCGGGTGCGGACGGTCCGGGCTCGGGC
>UQZL01000030.1 GCA_900545605.1 uncultured Collinsella sp. | reverse complement strand
ATGCGTCATGCCGAAATGGCGCGAAGCACGCGGTTGACAAAACTATAGAGACACGCCCCTCCGGCGCCACACGGGAGCCGCGCACAAGTTATCCCCCGGCATTCAGAAAATCTAAGTGCCAAAAAATAAGATTTTTTGACTCCGTGTTGTATAACCCGCCATTCGTGGGTACCATTCAACGCGTACGCAAACGAAGTAGGGAAACCCGCACGGTTCAACCGCGCGGCCCACAAAGGAGGAAACAAGCATGTCGTCTTTGAAGCCGCTTGCAGATCGCGTCCTGGTCAAGCCCGACGAGGCCGAGCAGAAGACCGCTTCTGGTCTGTACATCGCCAGCAACGCTCAGGAGAAGCCGCAGCGCGGCACCATCGTTGCCGTTGGCGCCGGTAAGGTTAACGACAAGGGCGAGCGCATCCCCATGGACGTTCAGGTCGGCGACGTTGTCATCTACGGTAAGTTCGGTGGCAACGAGGTCAAGGTCGACGGCGAGAAGTATCTGCTGATGCGCGCCGACGACATCTACGCCGTCGTCGAGGCCTAGTCTCGTCAGAATCTCTGATTCGTCTTTGAACGCGTCCGCCGCATAGGACTCGGAAGCGGCGACGCGAGTCACATTTCTTTTGGAGGATTACCTACCATGGCAAAGAACATTACGTTCAACACCGATGCCCGCGCCAAGCTCGCCAAGGGCGTCAACACTCTGGCCGACGCCGTTACCGTCACCATGGGCCCCAAGGGCCGTTACGTCGCTCTGCAGCGCACGTTCGGTGCCCCGACCATCACCAACGACGGCGTTTCCGTCGCTAAGGAGATCGAGCTCGAGGACAACATCGAGAACATGGGCGCTCAGCTGGTGAAGGAGGTCGCCACCAAGACCAACGACACCGTGGGTGACGGCACCACCACCGCAACCCTGCTCGCTCAGGCTATCGTCAACGACGGTCTGCGCAACGTCGCCGCTGGCGCCAACCCGCTGGCCATCCGTCGCGGCATCGACAAGGCTGTAAACGCCGCCGTCGCCGAGATGAAGAAGCAGGCCAAGCCGGTCGAGACCAAGGAGCAGATCGCTTCCGTCGGCACCATTTCCGCCGGTGACCCCGAGGTCGGCGAGAAGATCGCCGAGGCCATGGAGGTCGTGGGCAAGGACGGCGTCATCACTGTCGAGGATTCCCAGACGTTCGACATCACCATCGACACCGTCGAGGGCATGCAGTTCGACAAGGGCTACGTCTCCGCTTACTTCGTCACGGATAACGACCGCATGGAGGCCGTGATGAAGGATCCGTACATCCTCATCACCGACCAGAAGATTTCCAGCGTTCAGGACATCATGCCTGTTCTCGAGGCTGTCCAGCGCGCCGGCCGTGGCCTGCTCATCATCGCTGAGGACATCGACGGCGAGGCTCTGCCGACCCTGGTCCTCAACAAGATCCGCGGCGCCCTCAACGTCTGCGCCGTCAAGGCTCCGGGCTACGGCGATCGCCGCAAGCGCATCCTCGAGGACATCGCCGTCCTCACCGGTGGTCAGGCCGCTCTGGACGAGCTGGGCGTGAAGGTCGCTGACATCACCGCCGATATGCTCGGTACCGCTAAGTCCGTCACCATCTCCAAGGACAACACCGTCGTCGTCGGCGGCGCTGGCTCCAAGGAGGCCATCGACGCCCGTATCGCTCAGATCAAGGGTGAGATGGAGAACACCACCTCTGACTTCGATCGCGAGAAGCTCCAGGAGCGCCTGGCCAAGCTCTCCGGTGGCGTTGCCGTCATCAAGGTCGGCGCTGCTACCGAGTCCGAGCTCAAGGAGATCAAGCATCGCGTTGAGGACGCCCTGCAGGCTACCCGCGCTGCTGTCGAGGAGGGCATCGTCGCCGGCGGCGGCGTCGCCTTCATGGACGCTGCTCCTGCGCTCGACGCTGTCGAGATCGACGACCCCGAGGAGAAGATCGGCGTCGATATCGTCAAGAAGGCTCTGACCGCTCCGGTCGCTACCATCGCCAAGAACGCTGGCTTTGAGGGCGCTGTCGTGGTCGACAAGGTTGCCGAGCTGCCCGCCGGCCAGGGTCTCAACTCTGCCAACGGCGAGTGGGGCGACATGATCGAGATGGGCGTCCTTGACCCCGTCAAGGTCAGCCGCGTCACCCTGCAGAACGCTGCTTCTGTCGCCAGCCTGATCCTCATCACCGAGGCTACTGTCTCCGATGTGCCCAAGAACACTCAGCTTGAGGATGCCATCGCTGCTGCTACCGCTGGTCAGCAGGGCGGCGGTATGTACTAAGGCCGACAAGGTCTAGAACTCCCACCGGGAATCCGGGGGCGGGACGGGGGCTTCTCTCCGGAACGTCCTCGGACATGCAAAGAGGCTCCGCATCGCGCTTCGCGCTGCGGAGCCTCTTTGCGTCCTGCGGAATGTTCCGGAGAGAAGCCCCCGTCCCGCCCCCGGATCCCCTGCGTTTACGGCCTTGAGGTCGGCTCGCGGAGAAGGACGTGGTTGATGGGAGTACGTGTTCCCTTCGCTGTTTCGCGCTTCGCGCGAAAGGCGCGCTACTTTGGGATGGGTGGGGAATGTGGTTGTTGCGGCAACTGGTCCCCATCATAAATTACCCTTGGCATACTTGCGCGAAAACCTGCCCGTGCTACACTTGCAATTGCTGTTTCAGGGCGGGGTGAAATTCCCCACTGGCGGTAAATCGGGCGGTGTCAAAGGGACGCCGTGGCGCAGGTAAAGTGCCTGCGGCCGAGCCGATGAGTCCGCGACCCGTGTGTGCGTTGGTTCGCATGCCGGCTGAACTGGTGAGATCCCAGTACCAACGGTTAGAGTCCGGATGAAAGAGGCAGGTGATCTTATGTCTGAACAGTCGCAGCATATCCATTTTGAGAACACGAATAGGTGGAGCACCAAACAGCTCGTTACCATGGCGTTGATGTGCGCCTTGGGTGCCCTGTTTATGTACGTGCAGCTGCCCATCCTTCCTTCGGCGCCGTTTTTGACCTACGACCCGTCGCTGGTGCCGGCGATGGTGTGCGGGTTTGCGTACGGCCCTGGTGCCGGCACTGCCGTTGCCGCCATGGCGATCGTTATCCATGCGCTCACCACGGGTGACTGGGTCGGTGCGCTTATGAACCTGGTTGCCACGCTGGGCTACATTCTGCCCGCGGCTATCGTCTACCAGAAGATGCATACCTATAAGGGTGCTGTGATTGGCCTGGTGCTCGGCGTTATTGCCGCTACGGCGTTGTCTATGGTCGCAAACCTTACCATTGGCGTATGGTTCTGGTATGGCTCGGTCGATGTGATCGCCCCGCTCATGATTCCTGCCGTGCTGCCGTTCAACCTTATCAAGACCGTGCTTAACTCGGTGTTGACACTTGCAGTGTACAAGGCGGTCTCCAACCTCATCACGCCTAAAAAGGACCAGGTCAAAGGCCGCGCATGATTGAGTGTCGGGGCGTTTCCTTTAGCTATGACGGTGTCACGCCGGCGCTCGACGGCATCGATCTGAACATCGAGGATGGCGAGTTTTTCTGCATCCTCGGTGGCAATGGGTCGGGTAAGTCGACGTTTGCCAAGCATCTGAATGCGCTGCTGCAGCCCGATGCGGGCACGGTACGTATCAACGGCATGGATGCGTCCGACCCCGAGCTGGTCTACGACATTCGTTCGACCGCGGGCATGGTATTCCAGAATCCCGATGATCAGCTGGTAGCAACGATTGTCGAAGATGACGTTGCGTTCGGTCCCGAAAACCTTGGCGTGCCATCGGCGCAAATTGCGCAGCGCGTACGCGAGGCACTGAAGGGCGTGGGCCTGGTGGGCTTTGAGCGCCACGAGACTCATGCGCTTTCGGGTGGCCAAAAGCAACGCGTGGCGCTTGCCGGCGTGCTCGCCATGGAACCGCGCGTGCTCATATTGGACGAGGCTTCCTCGATGCTCGATCCGCGTGGACGTCAGGGCCTCATGAAGGCTTGCCGCGCGTTGCACGATCGCGGCATGACCATCGTGATGATTACGCACTTTATGGAGGAGGCCGCCGAGGCCGATCGTGTCGCGGTATTTCGGGCGGGGCACGTTGCCATGCTCGGTACGCCCGAGGAAATCTTGACGCGGGCGGATGAGCTTGCGCAGCTCAACCTGGATATGCCGGCGTCGTGTCGTCTGGGCAGGTCGCTTCGTGCGAAGGGCGTGCCCGTTTGCGCGCAGGTGCGCGAGGCGGGTATGGTTGCCGCGGTTGCGCAGGCCTATACCGAGCGAAGTGAGGCGGGTACCGCGGGGCAGCCTTCCGTATCCCAGTTGGAAATCGCTGACGGCACTGTTCCGGCAGACAACAAGGACAACGCATCAGAGCCCGTCATCGAGCTATCCCATGTTTCGTACAGCTATTCGCTCAGTCCGCGCGAGCGCCGTCGCTGGCATAAGCGCTCGGCCGCTGCGGGCAAATCAACCAAGCAGGCTCTCTGGGGAAATGACCCTAGTAGTCCGTGGGCACTGCGCGACGTGTCTTTGACGGTACGTCGCGGCGAGTTCCTGGGGCTAGCAGGCCATACCGGCTCGGGTAAATCAACGCTGGTTCAGCATCTCAACGGGTTGATTCGTCCGCAGGAGGGAAGCGTTTGCGCGCTGGGGCTCGACCTGTCAAACAAGAAAGACGCCGCCGCGGTTAAGGCCAAGGTCGGCGTGGTGTTTCAGTATCCCGAGCGCCAGTTATTTGCCGAGACCGTGGCGCAGGACGTGGCGTTTGGCCCGCGCAACCTTGGTCTGCCGCAAGACGAGGTTGCGCGCCGTGTCGCATCATCGCTTACGCGCGTGGGCCTCGACCTTGTCGCGATAGGCGATAAGAGCCCCTTTGAGCTTTCGGGCGGCCAGCAGCGCCGCGTGGCGTTTGCCGGCGTGCTTGCTATGGAGCCCGAGGTCCTAGTACTCGATGAGCCCATGGCAGGGCTCGATCCGGCTGCGCGCAGGGATTTCCTAGGGCTCATCGGTCGACTCCATCGCGAGGGCCTGACCGTTGTCATGGTTTCGCACAGCATGGATGATCTGGCAAATTGTTGTGACCGTATCGTTGTGATGAACGAGGGCGCCGTGTTTGCCGAGGGAACGCCCACGCAGGTTTTTGCGCGCGCGGATGAGCTCAAGTCGATCGGCCTGGGCGTTCCTGCCGCCCAGCGTATGGCGCTGGCGCTCGCGCAGGCCGGTGTGCCGCTCCGCTGCGACAAGCTTTATACGGTTGAGGCGCTGGCCGACGAGCTGGCCGGCTTGCTGCTGGGCTGTGCGGACGGGCCTTTGGGGGCTCCGCGTCAGGCCGGTTCCAAGGCGCCCACGCGAGAGGAGGGCTGCTGATGGAGGCGTTCTCATTTGGCAGCTACTATCCCGGGGATAGCGCGCTGCATCGCCTGGATCCGCGCACTAAGTTGTTCCTAGGTTTCGCATTTCTGATCACCGTGCTCACCGTTGGCGGCTTCGGCGGGCTGGTGCCGGTCGCAATGTTTGTCGTGCTGGTCTATGTCATGGCCCGGGTGCCGTTGCGTCGGGTCCTATCGTCGATGGCGCCATTGCTGGCGATTGTCGTGGTGGTCGCGGTGCTTAACCTGTTTTCCGACCAGAGTGGCCGCATCCTGTGGCAGCTTGGCTTTTTGCAGGTGAGCGAGGGCTCGCTGCGTTCTGCGGCGTTTACGGCGTGCCGCCTGACCCTGATGATGGCCGGCATGAGCGCCATTACACTCACCACGCCGACGCTCGATCTCACCGCAGGTTTTGAGCGTTTGCTCGCACCATTTGCGCGCGTGGGGCTTCCGGCGCACGAGCTCGGCATGATTATGGGTATCGCGCTGCGGTTTATACCGCAGTTCGCCACAGAGATGAAACAGACGGCCGATGCGCAGGCAAGCCGCGGCGCGCGCGTGACGGGCGGTCCGCTCGGCGGTGTGCGCATGCTCGGCAGCGTGGCGATTCCGCTGTTCACCGGCGTGTTCCGTCATGCCGAGACGCTTTCGGCCGCCATGGATGCGCGTTGTTATCACGGCGAGCAGGGGCGCACGCGTCTGCATGCGCTTACGTTTGGCCGCGGCGATGCGTTGGCGGCGGTGGTGACGGCGTTGCTGCTCATCTGCGTCATCGTCATCAACCTTCAACTTGTTTAGGCGCGATTCGAGCGCAAGAAAGGGGTCCCTATGACCGACAACGACCGCACGGCTCAGCTTGAGCGCGCCTGTTCGTATCTCAGGCGCATTCCGGCGTGGTATCTGGCCACGACCGATGTGGCCGACGGGCATCAGCCCCGCGTGAGGCCGTTTTCGTTTGCCATGGTCGATGACGGTAAGTTGTGGTTTTGCACGTCGCGCGACAAGGATGTGTGGGCGGAGCTGAGCGCGAATCCCAAGTTTGAGCTCTCGGGCTGGAAGCCGGGGGAATGTTGGATCGTATTGACCGGCGAAGCCGCACTTGAGGACGACGCAGTTGCGAGCGACAAGGTGCGTCAAGCGGGTTTTAAGCACATGGTGGGCATTGGCGAGGAACACGAGAGTGCCAACGACGGCCGCCTTGCTTTCTTTTCGGTCCGCAACATTGCTGCGCGCTTCTGTGATATCGACGGCAGCGAGGAGCGCCTGGAGCTCTAGCTCGCACAAACCAGGTTCCCAAACTAGCTAGTACAGGAGGAAACGTGGACGGATTGAATACGGTGTTGGAGTATCTGACGTCGGTGCCGGCATGGTATTTGGCGACGAGCGTTGACGGACAGCCTCATGTGCGTCCGTTTTCGTTTGCGCAGATCCAGGATGGCAAGCTGTGGTTTGTAACAGCGCGCACCAAAGATGTGTGGCAAGAGCTGCTGCAAAACCAGCGCTTTGAGGCCACGAGTTGGTGGCCGGGCCATGGCTGGCTCATCTTGCGCGGGCGTGCCGGCTTGGATGACCGGGCTTTAGACGAAATGCGCGAAGCCGGGTGGAAGCATCTAGAGCACCTGGGCGAGCACTATGAGGGGCCTAACGACCCCACGCTCGTCTTCTTTAGCGTCGAGGATCCCGAGGCTTTTATCTGCAATCACGACGAATGGGTGCCGGTCGAGCTCTAGCCGGCTGGCTCATCCTAACAACTTGGTTTTCGCATGGGCGGGCCCCGTATTGCCCGGTGCCGTTAGGAGCGCCGGTCAATACGGGGCCCGCTCCATTTGTCAATTCCTTCAAGCGAATGTGTCGGGATTGTTTCAATGCATGAATATGCAAGCCATTTACGTGTTCATGCATCTTTTGGTGCTAAAGTTTCAACCCACTTCATAACGACCACTGCGAAATGCGCATCGGTGCATAAATCGCAGACAAGGAGTCTGATATGTCATTGAAGGTTGGAATCGTCGGCGCGGCTGGATATGCCGGAGCCGAGCTCATTCGCCTCGTGCTTGGCCATCCCGAGTTTGAACTTGTTGCCATTACGTCCAACGCCGATGCCGGCCAGCCGCTGTCCGCGGCGTATCCGAGCTTTGCTGGCGTGAGCGACCTGGTTTTCACCACGCATGACGCCCCCGAGCTCAAGAGCTGCGACGCCGTCTTCTTGGCCGTGCCGCACACGGCTGCCATGGCACAGGTGCCCGCACTGCTTGCATCTGGCGTCTCCTGCTTTGATCTTTCGGCCGATTACCGTCTGAGCGACGCGTCCGTCTTTGAGACATGGTATGCCGCCGAGCACACGAGCCCCGAGCTGCTCAAGACCCGCGCTTTTGGCCTGCCCGAGCTGTTCTGCCAGGACTTGGAGACCGCCGCATCCGATTATGCTGACGGCAAGTCCGTGCTGGTCGCCTGCGCCGGCTGCTATCCCACCGCAACGAGCCTTGCTGCCGCTCCTGCCGAGCGTGCCGGCTGGGTTGCCCAGAGTGGCCCCGTGATCGTTGACGCTATCAGCGGCGTGACGGGTGCCGGTAAGTCCTGCAACGCCCGTACGCATTTTTGCAGCGCGGACGAAAACCTGGAGGCCTATGGCGTGGGCAAGCATCGTCACACGCCCGAAATCGAGCAGATCTTGGGCCTAACCGATCGTGTCGTCTTTACCCCGCACCTGGCACCGCTCAAGCGCGGTCTGCTCTCTACGGTGACGATGCCGCTTGCGCCGCAGGCTATCGATACCTTGACCCTTGAGGACGTTGTCGACCATTACAAGCAGTTCTACGCCGGTCGCACCTTCGTGCGCGTACTCGATGCCGGCCAGCAGCCCAAGACGGCTTCGGTCGTCGGCACCAACGCCGCCCAGATCGGCCTCGCGCTCAACAAACGCGCGGGCGTTCTGGTGGCTACGGGCGCCATCGACAATCTGTGCAAGGGCGCAGCAGGCCAGGCGGTCCAGTGCGCCAACATCGTCTTTGGTTTTGATGAGCGACGAGGCTTGCCCACAGTGGCGTGCCCGGTGTAGCACATTCGATTGTTGACGATTTGGTAGTCGGGCATCGAGTGGGGCGCCACTCTTAAGCTGGTCTCATGATTGTGGCTGGCATGGCGCACCAACCGATGCCCATTTTTTGTTTGACATAAGGAGTCATAAAGACGATGAATACAGAGCAGTTCGATATCAAGATCCGTGCCGTAGAGGGCGGCGTAACGGCGGCAGCCGGCTTTAAGGCGGCGGGCATCCATGCCGGATTCCGCAAGAATCCCGAGCGCCTGGATTACGCGCTCGTCGTGCCCGATAAACCCTGTCCCGGGGCCGGCGTGTTTACGACTAACCGCTTTTGTGCGGCGCCCGTGCAGGTGAGCCGTGCCAACCTGGGCGGCGCCGACAAGGGCTATGGCATCATCGCCGGTGTTTCTATCAACTCTGGCAACGCCAACGCCGCCACGGGTGAAACCGGTCTTGCCTGCGCGCGCGAGACCTGCAACATCGCCTCGCAGGTCATCGGCTGCGAGCCCCAGCAGATTCTGGTCGCCTCCACGGGCGTAATTGGTCAGATTCTGCCGATCGACACGTTTGAGACCGCCGTTCCTGCCGCCTACGAGGCACTCTCCGCCCACGGCGGCGCCGATGCCGCTCGCGCTATCATGACGACCGACACGCATTCCAAGGAGTATGCCGTGTGTTACCGCAGCGAGGCCGCGGGGCACGCAGGTAATGCCTATACGGTGGGCGGTATGTGCAAAGGCTCGGGTATGATCATGCCCAACATGGCCACCATGATCGCAGTCATCACTACCGATGCCCCCGTCGAGCCGGCGGCGCTTCACGCCCTGTTACTCTCCACCGTCAAGCAGACCTTCAACAAGGTAACGGTCGACTCCGATACTTCGACCAACGACACCTGCATCATGCTCGCTTCCGGCGCTGCCGCAAATGCCGAGCCTATTGTCGAGGGCTCCGATGCCTTTGACGAGTTGGCCTTTGCCGTGCATGAGGTGTGCGAGAGCCTGGCGCGCAACATCGCCGCAGATGGCGAGGGCGCATCCAAGCTCGTGACGGTTAATGTCACCGGCGCCGCGAACGACGAGGAGGCCGATATCGCCGCCCGTGCTGTTGCCAACTCGCCGCTCGTCAAGACCTGCATCGCCGGCCACGACTGCAACTGGGGCCGCGTTGCCATGGCGCTCGGCAAGTGCGGCGTGCAGTTTAACCAAGAAGATGTGTCCATCGACATGATGGGTATGCCCGTCTGTCGCGATGGCCTGACGGTCCCCTTCGATGAGGACGAAGCCCTGCGACGTTTTGAGGCGCCCGAGATTGTGATCTCGGCAGACCTGGGCGCAGGGGACGCGGCGACCACCGTGTGGACTTGCGACCTCACGCACGAGTACATCTCCATTAACGGCGACTACCGTTCCTAGACTCCCGATGTGCCGCGCGTCCCGCTGCAATCGCGGGCAACGAGGGACGGCACAATAGCTACACGAAAGACGAGGCAGACTATGAAGTTCGCACGCGATTGTCGCTCGAGCGAATCCAATGAAGTTACCGCGCAGCTGCTGTTCGAGGCGCTGCCGTGGATTAAGAACCTGACCGGTAAGACGGTCGTTATCAAGTACGGCGGTGCCGCCATGGTCGACGAGCAGCTGCGCCGTGACGTGATGAGCGACATCGTTCTGCTCAAGATTATCGGCATGCGCCCTGTTATCGTGCACGGCGGCGGCAAGGCCATCAACGAGGCGTTGAGCCATTACGATATTCCCGTCGAATTCAAGAACGGCCAGCGCGTGACCACGCCGGATACCATGGATATCGTGCGCGAGGTGCTGGGCGGCAAAGTCAACCAGGAGCTGGTCGCGGCGCTCAACCACCACGGCAACCTGGCCGTGGGCGTGTCCGGCAGCGACGCCGGTACCCTTATCGCCGAGCCACTCGATCCAGAGCTCGGACGCGTAGGCAAGGTCACGCACGTCAACACCGACTATATCGAGCGTTTGCTCGACAGTGAGTACATTCCCGTTATCGCCACGGTCGCGGCGGGGGAGGACGGTGGCTTCTTCAACATCAACGCCGATACCGCCGCCGGTGCCGTTGCGGCGGCGCTTCATGCGCACAAGGCGATTTTTTTGACCGATGTCGACGGTCTGTACAAGGACTTTAGCGACAAGGATTCGCTTATCTCCAACCTGACGCTCGACGAGGTCAATGAGATGCTCTACGGCGGCGAGGTCGACAAGGGCATGATCCCCAAGCTGCGCGCCGCCGTCGATGCACTATCCGCTGGCGTGTTCCGAGCCCACATCATCAACGGCACGACGCCGCACTCGCTGCTGCTGGAGCTGCTGACCGATGCCGGCGTCGGTACCGTGATCCACTCCACCGAGACGGCCTACGAATTCGATACGCATCCGCACCCGCTTTCGACGTTTGCCGCGCGCCTGACCGAGAACCTCGACGAGGTCGAGAAGCTTCAGACGGTCTAGCTGACCCGCAGCCGCCCCATTCCTGCACCCATAGCCCCGCGCCGTCTGGCGCCCAACGAAAGGCATCCCATGTCACTTGCAGCTCAGCAATCGCTTGAATCCCATTACGTTATGCATACCTTTGGCCGCTCTCCGGTCGAGTTTGTCGAGGGTCACGGCATGAAGCTCACCGGCGACGATGGCCGTGAGTACCTCGACTTTCTTGCCGGCATCGGCGTGTGCAGCCTAGGCCACGGTAATCCTGCAGTGCTCTCGGCGCTCGAGGCACAGACCAAAAAGCTCATGCATGTCTCCAACTACTTCTTCATCGAGCAGCGTGGCCAGGTCGCGGCGCTGCTGTCCAAGCTCGCTAACGACGACGTAGATGGTGCGTGCGTGCTGGCCGATGCCATTGCCGCCGGCGATGAGACCACGGCCGCTGCGCTCGGTGCCCCGGCTGCGGACGAGCAGGTGTGGGAGACGTTCTTTGCCAATTCTGGTGCCGAAGCCAACGAGGGCTCGATGAAGCTCGCGCGTCTGTACGCCAAGCGTGCTGGTAACGGCGGCAACACCATCGTATGCATGCGCGGCGGCTTCCACGGCCGTACGCTCGAGACCATTGCCGCCACCATGCAGGATTGGCTGCAGGATAGCTTCCGCCCGCTGCCGGGCGGCTTTGTGGCCTGCACACCCAACGATGTCGATGAGCTGCGTGCAATCTTTAAGCAGCTGGGAAGCGAGATTTGCGCCGTCATGCTCGAGCCGATTCAGGGCGAGAGCGGTGTGCACCCCATGACCGAGGAGTTTATGGCGGCAGCGCGCGACTTGGCACACGAGGTGGGTGCCGTTCTTATCGCCGACGAGGTCCAGTGTGGCATCTTCCGCTCCGGCAAGCCGTTTGCATTCCAGACCTATGGCGTGGAGCCCGACATCATGAGTCTTGCCAAGGGCATCGCCGACGGCGTCCCCATGGGTGCCGTGGTGGCAAAGAAGGAGATCGCCGACGTGTTTAAGCCGGGCGACCACGGCTCGACCTTTGGCGGTAGTTGCTTGGCTGTCGCGGCGTGCGCCGCGACGCTCTCCGCGCTTGTGCGCGGCGACTACGCTGAGCATGCCGCCAAGGTGGGTGCTTATATGGAGCAGGCGCTGGCCAAGCTTCCGCACGTTACCGAGGTACGCGGTCGCGGCTTAATGCTCGGCTGCGATCTGGATGACGCTGCGGGCGATGCGCATGATATTGTTGCCCGCGCGCTGGCCGCCGGCGCCGTGATTAACGCTACTGGTGCCCACACGCTGCGTTTCCTGCCGCCGCTTGTCTGCGAAGAAGCCGACGTGGACAGCCTGATCGAGATTTTGTCGGACGTTTTGGCCTAACACAGCGCAATAACTCAATTTGGACCGGGTTCCGGACTGCGGACGTGCCATATGCGGCACGATTCAGCGGTCTGGAGCCCGTTTTGTTATCGATTTACCATGGCTGGGATAGGCCGTGTACAAAAAGTGGCAAATATGAGTACGGGCACTAACTTCGTAACATATAAATTAGGCGTTTTTAGATGAGTTGGGCCACATATGTCCAGTTTTGCAGTAACTAAATTGGCTTAACTGGACTATCAGTCGTCGTTCTAATGTCGGATTTGCCTTTTATGACTTCGAAAACGCTGCTACCAAAAAGGTAGCAGTACTCATATTTGGCATTTTTTGCACATGGGTATTCGCCAAGGGTCCATTTCGCCGCCCGCTTTCGCTTCGGGCCTCCGCTCCTCGCGTGCTGCGCTGGAAAACGCTTACGCGTTTCCTCAGCTCCGCACCCTTGCGGGTTCGAATCCCTCTGCACTGGGCCCAAAAAGGAAAGGCCCCCATCGCTGGGAGCCTTTTCAATCAAGTGGTGGGCGATGAGGGATTCGAACCCCCAGCCTTGTGCGTGTAAAGCACCTGCGCTAACCGTTGCGCCAATCGCCCGCAGGGATTGAGTATAGCGGAAACCCCGTGCTGTTCACCGCTAATTCATAACGAAACTTACGCGGCGACTTCGGCGCCCTTGTCCTCGTCGATAAAGAAGCGCTTGTACCAGATGAGGAACGTCAACGTGGTATAGATCTTGCGCTGGTTGAGCGCGCGACCCTCAAAGTGATCGTCAAGCAGTTTCATGAGCGCATCGGTGTCAAAGAAATCGGCAGCCCACGGTGCGGTGAAGTATTCCTTTACGTAGTCGTAGTACTTTTGCTCGCGCAGCCAGAACTTGACCGGTACGGGGAAGCCCACCTTCTTGCGCGTTGCCCACTCGTCGGGCAGCGTGCGGTTGGCAGCGTGACGCAGAACGAGCTTGCAGCCTTCTTCGTTAACACGGTAGTTGGCGGGAATGTGCTCGGCAAACTCCATGACCTTCTTGTCCAGGAACGGGACGCGGAGCTCCAGAGAATGCGCCATGCACATCTTGTCGGCCTTGAGCAGAATGTCGCCCGGCAGCCACATGTTCATATCCAAATACTGTTTCTTGGAAAGCTCGCAGCAATCGGGAACCTGCTTGTAGTAATCGGCGCACATCTCGGCGGCGTTCTTGCCGGTGTCATAAGCGGGCTTGAGCACCTCGTCGACCTCGGAGGGGTCGAACACCTTTGCCTGACCCACATACCAGCGCTCGGGAACCTCGGCGCATTTCGTCAGGAAGTTGTGGCCCTTAAAGTAGGGGAGATGCTGAACGAGCGAGCCCAGGGCGCGACGTACGCCGAGCGGCACGCGCTTCTTAAAAGAGCGCATCTCGGGGGTGTCCTCGTACCACTCGTAGCCGGCAAACAGCTCGTCGGCACCCTCGCCCGAAAGGACGACGGTGACCTCCTCGGAAGCCATCTGCGCCAGATAGTACAGCGGCACGCTGGACAGGTTCGATTGCGGCTCGTCCATGTGATACTGGATATCGGGCAGTGCATCGAAGAACTCGTCGGCGGTAATCATCTTGCGCACGTTCTTGATGCCCAGCTTGTCGGAAAGCTCGGCAGCGTAGTTGGTCTCGTTGAAGTTCTTGTAATCGAAGCCGACAGAATACGTGGTGTCGGGCATAAGGCAGGCGGCAATGTAGCTGGAGTCCACGCCGCCAGAAAGAAACGAGCCCACCTTAACATCGGCGATTCGGTGCGCAGCGACGCTTTCGTGCACGACCTTGTCGCACTCGTCCACGTACTCCTCGAAGGTCTTGGAGTTGTCGTCGGTGAAGTCACAGCTCCAGTAACGCTTGATGTCCATGGTGTTGGTCGTCAGGTCATACGTAAAGCAATGCGCCGGGGCAAGCTTGAACACGCCCTTAAAGAAGGTCTCCTCCGTGGCGGGGAATTGCAGCGTCAGGTAGGGGCGCAGCGCGTCGTGGTTGACAGCCTTCTCAAACTTGGGATGGTCCAGGAAACTCTTGATCTCGGAGCCAAACAGCAGCGAGCCATCGGATGCCTGGTAGTAATAGAACGGCTTGATACCAAAGATGTCACGAGCGCCAAAGAGCTTGTTCTTGTTCTGGTCGTGAATCACGAACGCGTACATGCCGCGCAGGCGGTTGACCAGGTCCTCGCCCCACTCCTCGTAGCCGTGTACCAGGACCTCGGTATCGGCGTTGCAGTGGAAGGCGTAGCCGGCTGCCTCCAGCTCGGCGCGAAGCTCCTGGAAGTTGTAGATCTCTCCGTTGAAGACAATCGTGACCTTGCCGTCGTCGCTCGACATGGGCTGAGCTCCAGCTTCGGAAAGATCGAGAATCGAAAGACGACGGAAGCCAAGGGCAACGTTGTCGACGATATGCTGGCCGCCCATATCGGGACCACGGTGGATGATGCGATTCATCATGGCCGTGAGAACCAGCTCACTCTGTTCATCTGTACCGGTAAAACCGACAAAACCGCACATGCAAGATCCTTTCTGCTGACGGCTCAGGTGTACTGCCGCAAGGATTGCGGCAGCTGATGTCAAATAATCTTTACTATCATGCCAATCTTTTGTTTCGTGATAGGGCATAAGCGCCGAGCGAACCGAAAAAACCACGGCCCGATCTTCAGATGAAGCGGCGGGTCGTGGTTGTGAACGCTATGTATGAGCGGTTAGCGCTTGCTGCGCTCGGCGAGACGGTGCTCCACCTTGGTGACGATGTGGATGAGCGGAATCGTCACGACCAGATAGTAAAGTGCGGCGCAAATGTAGGGCGTAATGTTGCCCGTGGTGGCCGTGAGGTTTTTGGAGAACAGCATGAGCTCCATGACGCCAACGCTCGAAAGCAGCGACGTGTCCTTGTACAGCATAACGAACTCGCTGGTCATAGTCGGTATAACGTAACGTACAGCCTGCGGGACCACGATGCGCGACATAACTTGGGACCAAGTCATGCCAAGCGAGTAGGCAGCTTCCGCTTGACCATGCGGTACGCTCTCGATGCCGGCACGGAAAATCTCGGCAAGATAGGCCGAACAGTTGATGGCGAGCACGCCAACGCCGAGCGGCAGATTGGGCACGTTGAGACCGATCATAGGGAACCCAAAGAACGCAATGTAGATCTGCAGGAAGAGCGGGGTTCCGCGCAGGACGTTGATGTATGTCACGGCGATGCCGCGCAGCATACGACTATGACTGATTTTCATAAAGGCAAACAGCAAGCCGATGGGGATGGCGAGCGGAAAACCGATGGCGGTCACGGCAAGTGCTATGCCCCAGCCCTTAAAGAGCGAGGCGATTGAGGTGACGATAATCTGCGGCTTGCAGAACATGCCCAAAAACGGGTTGGAGTTCCATGCGGCAACCCAAGGCTGGGCATCGAGCCAGGCGACGATTTCTTGCACCATGGTGCTCTCCGAGACGCTGATGGTGGGGCTCTCGGGAAGATCTCGCTTGTCGCCGTCGGTGACATAGCTGCCGGTGACGGCATAGGCACCCGCGTTGCTCGGGAATACGACGTCGGGGACGACAACGCGAATCTGCGAGCCGGCAGCGACGGGATCGGCGAACTTGATGACGAGCTTTGAGCCGTCCAGCGAGCACGATGCCTTGACACCCGTCTGGTTCAGTCCGTCGAGCAGCGTGACCTTAACATCGGTGCTTTCAAATGACCCGCCTTCGGGCAGCTCAAGCTCAATTTGCGAAACGTCGCCCTCGTCGCTACCCGTTGTCGCTTCCCAGGTCAGGCGGGTTGCGATGCCGCCGAGCACGCCGTTGCCGCCGTCTTCGTTTGACTTGGCGGTCGCCGAGGTGACGGCAAGTGAAGCGCCCGTCGCGTCGTCTGAGCTCGAGACATCCTTGTTATCGGCCCCGCTCGTGGGTGCCATGCCAAACCACTTCTCGTACAGTTTGTCATAGGCGCCGGAGCTCTTGATCTTGGCAAGGGCATCGTTGATGGCCTGTGTCAGCTCGGGGTTGTCTTTAGAGACGGCAATGCCAAACTGCTCGCCCGTCGGAACCTCTTTGATGATCTCCATACCGGTAAAGGAGTTCGAAACCATCCACTGCTCAACGGGCAGATCGCATACGACCGCCTGGCACTGACCACTCATGACGGCGGTGAAGGCTGCCGTCCAGTCGTCAAAGTTGACGGTGGTTGCCTGCGGCAGGTTTTCGATTGCCCACTCCTCGGACGTGGTACCCGACTGCACGGCAATTTTGACGCCCGGTGCGTTGAGGCTATCGACCGTGTCGTATCCAGTGTTCTTTGCAACTGCGACGCCCTGGTTGGAGTCGATATAGGGATCGGTGAAGTCGACCTCTTCCTTGCGCTCGTCGGTAATCGTGATGTTACATGCGCCGACATCGGTCTTTACACCCTGCTTGACCATGGGGATAATGCCGTCGAACTTTTGCGCCGGCAAGTAGTTGAGCTCCAGACCGAGTTCGTCTGCGATCATGCCCATGAGTTCATAGGTAAAGCCCTGGTCTTCGCCGGAATCGTTGACGTATTCAAACGGGGGCGTGGCCAAGTCACTTGCGACGGTGAGCTTGCCATTCTCGACGAGTGTGTAGGTGCTCGAGGCGTTCTGGGAGGACGAACAGCCGCTCGCGCCGATGATGGTGGCAAGGGCCACAATGACCGTCGCGAAGGCGCAGACGATGTGCCGGGTCAACTGGACACGTGTCGAGTGGTGGCGACGTTCGAAGTGTCGTTTCATCTGGAATCCTTTGCTTGGGCATGATGGGTCGGCATTGCGGGTCAATGAGGCACATCAAGACATTTGGATAAAGAATAGCACCCAGATTTCCTTGTTTTTACGCGGGGCGAACACTGTTGTCATTTATTAATCCACGGCACAGTCCATGCAATTTTTTAGAAGGCTGCAGTGCGCGCAAGGTCAGGTGGCATATTAGGATGGTTGATAATACAGAATGTTTCATCGTTTCTGCCGCGGGACGTCTTTTGCCCTTTAAGGCTGAATTTAGCGAGAGAGGTCTTTGTATGTCGAGTCCGACACAAGAGAAGCTAACTCTGATGCGCTATATAGAGTTGCTCGAGGAAGATGACCTTGTTGTTTCCAGACTGAGCGCTTCGTGCGACCAGCGCATTGAGTTTGCGACTGATGACTCGCGCCAGGTGCGTCCGGGCACGTTGTTTGTCTGCAAGGGCCGCGCGTTTAAGCGCGAGTACCTGCTTTCGGCAATCGCCGATGGCGCCGTGGCCTACGTTTCCGAGGTCGATTACGATGTTGATCTTCCCGCGGTGATTGTGAGTGATATTCGTCGCACGCTCGCCGTGGTGGCAGATGCCTTTTATGGGCACCCGTCGGGTAGGGTGAAGGTCTGCGCCTTTACAGGTACCAAGGGCAAGTCGACCTGTAGCTTTTATCTGCGCGGCATTCTCGCCAACGAGGCCAAGCTTACGGGCTGTCATCGACCCGCTCTTAATACGGGCATTGAGTTCGACGACGGCATCGAGACGGGTCCTTCCAAGCTGACGACTCCCGAATCCTTTCTGCTGCAGTCTCGCATCGCACATGCTGCGGAGGCGGGTGCCCCGTGGCTGGTTATGGAGGCATCGAGCCAGGGCCTCAAATACGAGCGCACGGGCAAGATCGCCTTTGAAGTCGGCGCCTTTACCAATATCGGCGAGGATCACATTTCGCCGATTGAGCATCCGACGCTCGAGGATTACTTTGCCAGCAAGCTCAAAATTTTCTCGCAGAGCCGTTTTGCCGTGGTCAATCTCGATATGGATAAGGTCGATCGTGTGCTCGAGGCGGCATCTCGTTGCGAACGTACGGTGACGTTCTCCCTGACCGACGAGCGTGCCGACGTGCTTGCGCTGGCGATTCGCAATGGTGACTGCGGCGTGGTGGCAACGGTGCGCACGCCCCGCTTTACGCGCGACATTGTGATTCCCACGCCGGTTAAGTTCAATGTGTCCAACGCGCTTGCCGCTATTGCCTGCGCCGAGGCCCTGGGCATTTCCGAAGAGGGTATCGTCCACGGCTTTGAGGGCGTCTTCGTTCCCGGCCGTATGGAGCTCTATCCGTCCGTATCGGGCAAAATCTTGGGTATCGTCGATTTTGCACATAACGGCATGAGCCTCGAGACGCTCCTGCGTGACTTGCGCGAGAACTATCCCGAGCGCGAGCTGGCGGTTGTATTTGGCGCTACGGGTGGTAAGGGTGTCGATCGACGCACCACAATGGGTATCGCCGCTGGCAAGTATGCCGACCGAATCGTGATTACCGAGGATGACCCCGGCCCCGAGGATGTCGAGGATATTTGCGCCGAGATCGCGCGCAACGTTCAGGCGCAGGGGAATGATAACTGGCAAATCGTGACTGATCGCGTTGCCGCTATCGAGACTGCCGTGCGTGAGACCGTCCGTCCTGCCGTGGTCATCGTGACCGGTAAGGGCGAGGAAGAGCGTATGCTGCGCAAGAACGGACCCGAGCCTTGTGAGCGCGACGGTTCGATTCTCAAGCGCACCCTTGCGGCGTACGACGCCTAAGACCAGAAGCCCCTTCTACGTAATGGAGTGACCATGTCCCACAATACCCTGCCGACCGTCGCTGAGCTTTCGGGCGAGATGCGCGAGCGTCTTGCCAAGGTTAAGTACGTCTTTACCGACCTGGACGCCACGATGCTCGCACCCGGCTCGTGCGTGCTGCGCGACAACGACGGCAACCCCTCGACCAAGCTCGTCGAGGCTGTCGTGGCACTTGCCCGCGCCGGCATCCAGGTGGTCCCCACCTCGGGTCGCAACCGCACTATGATCCACGAGGACGCGCGCGTGCTCGGCCTCAACTCCTACATCGGCGAGATGGGCGGCCTGGTCATGTACGACCTCAAGGCCAACGATTGGGAGTACCTGACCGGCGATATGCCCTACGACCCCGCCTGCGGCCTCACGCCGCATCAGGTGATCGAGCAGACCGGCGTGTGCGAGAAGATTCTCGCCCGCTGGCCGCATAAGATCGAGTACCACAACGACATGTCGACTGGCTACAAGTACCGCGAGGTCACCGTCGGCATGCGCGGCGATGTGCCCGACGACGAGGTCCAGGCCATTCTTGACGAGGCCGGCTGCGGCCTGGTCTGGGCCTGCAACGGTCACCTGACGCATCTGTCCAAGCCGACGACGCTCGAGCTCGAACGCGTCGAGGATGGCCGCGCGTTTAACATCAATCCCGCCGGCCTCAACAAGGGCGTTGCCATCGCACGTTTCTGCGAGCACCTGGGTATCGAGCGCGAGGAGACGCTGGCGCTCGGCGATTCCGAGTCCGACTTCTACATGGCTGACCACGTGGGCACGTTCTGCCTGGTCGAGAACGGTTTGACCAGCGCCGGCGCGCCTGAGTTCCTGGATGCCTGCGATAATGCCTACGTCACGCGAGGCAAGATTGTCGACGGCTGGGCGGCAACGGCCGAGCTGCTGGTCGCGGCTCGTTCGTAGTGCGGTCCTATCGCGCTGAGCCATATCTTTTCGAGAGAGAATCTGGTGAGGTCATGTCCGATATTGAGAATCTGGCTGGTGACACGCGCCCCATTGGCGTATTCGACTCGGGCCTGGGCGGTCTGACGGTTGCGCGTGCGATTGCGACGGCGTTGCCGCACGAGTCCGTCTACTACTTTGGCGACACCAAGCGCTGCCCTTATGGCACCCGCACCGAGGACGAGGTGCGCTCGTTTGCACTGCAGGCGGGCCGTTGGCTGTCGAAGCACGACGTCAAGATCATGGTCATCGCCTGCAATACGGCGACCGCTGCGGCCTTGCGTTTGGCCCAGCAGGTGCTCGACGTCCCCGTCATCGGCGTGATCGCACCTGGCGCACGCGCGGCAATTAACAGCACCCGCACGCGCCGGGTGGGCGTGCTCGCCACCAACCTCACCATTCGCTCAGGCGCTTACACGCGTGCCATTCAGGACCTGGATGCCGGCGTCGACGTATACGGCTGCCCTGCCTCGAGCTTTGTAGAGGTCGTTGAGCACGAGCTCGCCTCGGGCGCGCATCTGCAAGAGCAGTGGCTCGAGAACGAGGACATCTTTGATACGCCTGCCGTACGCGCGCTGGTCGGCGCCACGGTTGAACCGCTGCGCGACCACGGCATCGATACCGTGGTACTCGGCTGCACGCATTTTCCGCTGCTCGTGGGGCCTATTCGCCATGCGCTGGGTCCCGGAGTGCGCGTGGTGAGCTCCGCCGAGGAGACCACGCGCGAGCTGACCGATATTCTCACGCGCCGCGAGCAGCTGGCGGGCGACGCAGCCGAGCCGCAGCATCGTTTTGCAACGACGGCCGATAACATTGCCGAGTTTGCGGTGGCGGGCAGCTTTATCTTTGGCCAGCCGCTCAAGAGCATTGAGCATATCGATATCGACGAACTGAAATAGATATAAGGTCACCGACCAAAGGCTCACGTTCACCTTTTGCCGAAAGGATTTTTCTATGGAGTATATGCAGGTCAATCGCGCCAACGGCCGCGCCGCCGATGAGCTGCGCCCCATCAAGCTTACCCGCGGCGTCATGAAGCACGCCCACGGTTCGTGCCTGGCCGAGTTTGGCGATACGCGCGTGCTGTGCGCTGCCACTATCGAGGAGGGCGTGCCGGGCTGGCGCAAGGGCGCCAAGGCCGGTTGGGTAACGGCGGAGTACGCCATGCTGCCGGCATCGACCGGCAAGCGCTGCAAGCGCGAGCACGCCAACCGCAAGGGTCGCTCCATGGAGATTGAGCGTTTGATCGGCCGTAGCCTGCGCACCGTCGTCAACATGAAGGCGCTCGGCGAGTACACCGTCACCGTCGACTGCGATGTGATTCAGGCAGACGGCGGTACGCGAACGGCGAGCATTACCGGCGCTTGGGTGGCGTTGCACGACGCCCTTGCCATGTGGGTCGAGGCGGGTAAGCTCGAGCGCATCCCGCTCACGGGCCAGGTTGCTGCGATTTCCATGGGTGTTGTCGACGGCAACACCCTGCTCGACCTGGATTATTCCGAGGACAGCCACGCCGAGGTCGACATGAATCTCGTCGCTACCGACACCGGCGAGATGATCGAGCTCCAGGGCACTGGCGAGCAAGCGCCCTTCGACCGCAAGCGCCTCAATGCCTTGCTCGATTTGGGCGACAAGGGCATTGCCGAGCTCATCGAGCTCCAGCGCCAAGCCCTCGCCTAACCTGCCAAAAAGGGACAGGTTTATTTTGGCAGGTTTTATCTGCGGAAACGCCGATAGATAAGGTTGATGCCACATGAAAGGGGAGACGCCGAAGGGCCAGTCCCTTTTACGTGACTTTGCTATACGGACAAGGAGACCACTCATGGCACTTGAGAAGATCGACATCGACACCCTCGACCCGGCGGCGACCATCGTCGTGGCAACGGGCAATGCCCATAAGCTCACCGAGATCGAGGCCATTTTGGGCAAGGTTATGCCCGAGGTTCGCTTTGTGGCGCTCGGCCAGCTGGGCGATTTTGAGGACCCCGAGGAAAACGGCACGACGTTTTTGGAGAACGCCATCATCAAGGCGCAGGCTGCCGTCGAAGAGACGGGGCTCATGGCCATTGCCGACGATTCGGGCCTGGTCGTCGACGCGCTGGACGGTGAGCCCGGTGTATATAGCGCGCGCTACGCGGGCGTTCACGGCGACGATGCCGCCAACAATGCCAAGCTCCTCGTTAACCTGGAAGGCGTGGCCGACGAGGACCGCACTGCGCGCTTTATGAGCGTCGTCGCGCTCATCGACACGGACGGTTTGGTCACCTATGGTGAGGGTGCCTGCGAGGGCGTTATCGCACACGAGGGCCGCGGCGATCACGGCTTTGGCTACGACCCGCTGTTCCTGCCGGTCGACACGCCGGGCAAGACCATGGCCGAGCTGACGGCGGACGAGAAGAACGCCATCAGCCATCGTTTCCACGCGCTCGAGCACCTATCCGCCAAACTGACGGGCGAGGAGTAGGCCGTGCGTGCGGTGGTGCAGCGCGTGCTCAACGCCGGCGTGACGGTCGACGGCGAGTGCGTGGGCAAAATTGGGCGCGGCTATCTGGTGCTACTGGGCGTTGGCCACGACGACACGTGCGCCGAGGCCGATAAGCTGTGGGGCAAGCTCCGGGGCTTGCGCATTAACGAGGACGAGAACGGCAAGACCAACCTGGCACTTGCCGATGTCGACGGCGAGGTTCTCGTGGTGTCGCAGTTCACGCTGTTCGCCGATTGCCGTCACGGCCGCCGCCCATCGTTTACGGATGCCGGCGCCCCCGATGTCGCCAACGAGCTCTACGAGTACTTCCTGACGCTTGTGCGCGAGGACGTCGAGCACGTAGCGCATGGCATCTTCGGCGCCGACATGAAGGTCGATCTCGTCAACGATGGCCCATTCACCATCGTCTTGGACACTGATAGTCTGTAAGTAGTCAATTTGGGACCGGGCTTTTTTAGCTACTTGCGTATGGCCACAACAGGGTGCTATAGTATTAGAGTTTTGTCTATCTTAGGGGTATTATCCCCTTTTTGAATTGCACCTTCTGGAGGCCCTGTTCATGGAAGAGATGGAAGTCAATCACGTCGACGACATCCACGAGAAGCTGACCGATATGGTGGGCGATCGCGTTAAGGTGAAGGCCAACATGGGCCGCACCCGCGTCGTCGAACGCATGGGCACCATCAAGAGCGTCCATCCGGCAGTCTTTATCGTCGAGGTCGACGAGCGCCGTGGCCGCAAGTCGCGTCAGTCCTACCAGTATATTGATGTTCTCACCGGCCAGGTCGAGCTGTTTGACCCCGAGAGCGGCGAGCACATTTTTACCCCGCTCGGCAATCAGCTCGAGGAGCACTAGCGGTGACCGATTGGTCCCTGACCCTTTCCGCGCCGGCAAAGATCAACCTCTATCTGGGGGTTCATACCGAGCGTGACGACCGCGGCTACCATAAGGTCGATTCCCTGATGGCAGCCGTCGGTCTTGTCGATACCGTGACGGTTACGCCGGCACAGGCGCTGACCGTCCAGACGATTCCGGCATCCGACTTTCCCATGCAAAAGAATACGGCGTATCGGGCTGCGGTTGCTATGGCCGAGCATTATGGTCGCGAGGCAAACGTCTGCGTGACGATTGAGAAGCGCATTCCATTGTGCGCCGGCTTGGGCGGCCCCTCGACGGATGCGGCCGCGGTCATTGTCGCCTTGGCAGAGCTCTGGGGCATTGATCGCACCGACCCAGCGCTCGACGATATTGCGCGGGGCATTGGTGCTGACGTCCCGTTCTTTTTGCACGCGAGTCCTGCGTTCTACGTAGGTGGGGGAGACGTGCTGGCAACTGAGTACCCCGCGCTGCCTGCGACGCCCGTCGTGCTGGTCAAGCCGCGCGAGGCAAGCGTTTCGACAATTGAAGCCTATCGACGTTTTGACGAGGCCCCGGTGCCTGCGGACAAGCCCGGCGCGATAGCTTCTGCCTTGCGTGCTGGTGATGCCGAGACGGCATATGCACTCATCCATAACAACCTTGGTGTCATTTCCGCACAGATGGAGTCGCAGATTCAAACGGTCCTCGACTGGCTGCGTAAACAGGACGGAACCGTTGCTGTAGATGTGTGCGGATCGGGTGCCTGCTCGTTTGCCATTTGCGACACCGCTGCCACGGCCGAAAGGCTTGCCGATGCTGCCCAGCAAAATGGCTGGTGGGCCTGCGCGACTGAGCTTATTCCCAACACGGTTCAAATCGACGCTTCAAAGAAATAAAAATTTCTCTAGCACGCGGCGAAAATCTTTGTTACTATAGTCGAGCTAACGGGTTGTGGCTCAGTTTGGTAGAGCACTGCGTTCGGGACGCAGGGGTCGCTGGTTCAAATCCAGTCAACCCGACCAGAGCATGAGGAGGGACCGCTTCTTGCGGTCCCTTTTTTTAGCTAGTGTTGTGATACCGCGATACCCGCGGTATACTCATTCGAGCTTGTCTCGCTGTATTGTGGAGGTCTACATGTTTGGACTGAGGGCTCCTGAGCTCATCATTATTCTCGTCGTTGTCCTGATTATCTTCGGGCCCAAGAACCTGCCGAAGCTCGGCAAGTCCCTCGGCTCTACCGTCAAGAATATCCGTGAGGGCATGGAGGGCGACGATAAGGCCGAGACCAAGCAGGCCGAGGAGGTCGTGGTCGAGCAGTCCGAGGAGGACAAGGAGATCGCTGAGCTCGAGGCCAAGCTCGCTGCTGCCAAGAAGAAGCAGGCAGAGGACAGCGACGCGGACGCAGAGTAGTCCCATCCCTTTGGGGTGAGCACCTGACCGGCTTGCCCGCAGGCTAGCCGGTCTTTTTCGTTTTGTTGACAGTTGATTGTTTGATCAGAGTTGGGGAGATATCCGTATGGACGCAAGCCAGATCGTACTGACCGCTGAGGGCCGCCAGAAGCTCGTCGAGGAGCTCGCTTGGCGTGAGGGCGATTACGCCAAGGAGATCGTCGAGGACATCAAGGAAGCCCGCGCGTTCGGCGACCTTTCGGAGAACTCCGAGTACGACGCCGCTAAGGACAAGCAGGCCCAGAACGCCGCTCGTATTGCCGAGATCCAGGCCATCCTCGCCAACGCTCAGGTTGCTGCCACCACGGGCGACCTGACCGTCTCCATCGGTTCCACCGTTTCGCTGATTGATCCCAACGGCGAGGTCATGGAAGTCACGCTTGTCGGTACCACCGAGACCAACTCGCTCGAGCACAAGATCTCCAACGAGTCTCCGGTCGGTCACGCCATCATCGGTCACGGCGAGGGCGACTCCGTCGAGGTCGTTACGCCTTCCGGCAAGACTCGCGTCTACACCATCGCCAAGATCGCACGCTAGACCACGGTCCCGCGTAAAGGTATGTTTTCGCTCCCTGGGACCGAATCCTGGGGAGCGTTTTAGTTTGAGGAGCTAACTTATGGCAGAGAACCAGAACGCCGCCGATCAGGCATCGACGCTCAACGACGAGCGCGCCACCCGCCTGGCCAAGCGCGCCGCCCTGTTCGAGGCGGGCCAGAACCCCTATCCCGAGCACTCTGAGCTTGAGGACTACGTCGCCGATATCGAGACTAAGTACGCCGATCTTGCCGATGGTGAGGACACCGAGGATGTCGTGAAGATCGCCGGCCGTGTGGTCGCCAAGCGCGGTCAGGGCAAGATCATGTTCATCGTCGTGCGCGATGCGACTGCCGAGATTCAGCTGTTCTGCCGCATCAACGACATGGACGAGGCTGCCTGGAATACGCTCAAGGCCCTCGACCTGGGCGACATCCTGGGCGTGACCGGTGTGGTTGTGCGCACCCAGCGCGGCCAGCTTTCCGTTGCCCCTAAGAGTGCGACCCTGCTTTCCAAGGCCGTTCGTCCGCTGCCCGAGAAGTTCCACGGTCTTTCCGACAAGGAGACCCGCTATCGCCAGCGCTATGTCGACCTGATCGCCAATGACGACGTTCGCGAGACCTTCCGTAAGCGTTCGCAGATTCTCTCTACCTTCCGTCGCTTTATGGAGTCCGACGGCTACATGGAGGTCGAGACCCCCATCCTGCAGACCATCCAGGGCGGCGCTACCGCCAAGCCGTTCATTACCCACTTCAACGCGCTCGATCAGGAGTGCTACCTGCGTATTGCCACCGAGCTCCACCTCAAGCGCTGCATCGTCGGTGGTTTTGAGCGCGTGTTCGAGATCGGCCGCATCTTCCGTAACGAGGGCATGGACCTCACCCACAACCCCGAGTTCACTACGATGGAGGCCTACCGTGCCTTCTCCGACCTCGAGGGCATGAAGACGCTCGCCCAGGGCGTCATTAAGGCGGCCAACAAGGCCATCGGCAACCCCGAGGTCATCGAGTACCAGGGCCAGACCATCGACCTTTCTGGTGAGTGGGCCAGCCGTCCCATGACCGACATCGTCTCCGACGTGCTCGGCAAGCAGATCACCATCGACACGCCGGTCGAGGAGCTTGCTGCTGCCGCGCGCGAGAAGGGCCTGGAGATCAAGCCCGAGTGGACTGCTGGCAAGATCATCGCCGAGATTTACGATGAGCTGGGCGAGGACACCATCGTCAACCCGACCTTCGTGTGCGATTACCCCATCGAGGTCAGCCCGCTTGCCAAGCGCTTTGAGGACGACCCGCGCCTGACCCACCGCTTTGAGCTGGTCATCGCCGGCCACGAGTACGCCAACGCATTCTCCGAGCTCAACGACCCGGTTGACCAGGCTGAGCGCTTTGCTGCCCAGATGGCCGAGAAGGCCGGCGGCGACGATGAGGCCATGGAGTATGACGAGGACTACGTGCGCGCCCTCGAGTACGGTATGCCTCCCGCGGGCGGCATTGGCATTGGTATCGACCGCGTGGTCATGCTGCTTACCAACCAGGCTTCTATCCGCGACGTGCTGCTGTTCCCGCACATGAAGCCCGAGAAGGGTTTCCAGTCCGGTGCCGCTGCCGCCAAGGCTGCCGAGGCCGGCAACGCCGCGAGCCCGTTCGTTACGTCGCTTAAGCCCACGCTCGATTACTCCAAGATCGCCGTTGAGCCGCTGTTTGAGGAGTTCGTCGACTTTGATACCTTCTCCAAGAGCGACTTCCGCGCTGTGAAGGTCAAGGCATGCGAGGCCGTCAAGAAGTCCAAGAAGCTGCTGAACTTTACGCTCGACGACGGCACCGGCACCGACCGCACCATCCTCTCCGGTATTCACGCTTATTACGAGCCCGAGGACCTGGTTGGCAAGACCTTGCTCGCCATCACCAACCTGCCTCCGCGCAAGATGATGGGTATTCCCAGCTGCGGCATGCTGATCAGCGCTGTCCACGAGGAGGAGGGCGAGGAGCGCCTCAACCTGATTCAGCTCGACGCCTCCATCCCCGCCGGCGCAAAGATGTACTAGGGGGTTACGCGGGTTTACCAACCCGCGTAACCAGTTGACGCTGCAAGCCCGCCAGAGCGGCAATCTGCCTTTCAACTTCGGCGGCATGACC
>UQZL01000029.1 GCA_900545605.1 uncultured Collinsella sp. | reverse complement strand
AGCGTGAGCGGGTACAGGCGGGTGCCGGACCCGCCGGCGAGGATGATGCCTTTCACTGGTTATCTCCTTCCGAGGAAAAGGTCTTCGTAGCTGTCAGTGATGGACCGCCACGAATACCGGTCGCGGATAACGGAGGTCGATGCCGTATCGAGCTCCTCGATCGACTTCCAATCCATCACGTCGGCGCTATTGATAAGTTCAGCCAAGTCTCCGGATTCCTTGCTCCAATACAGGGCCGAGTCCTCAGCGACCTCGCGGTTGAAACCGACGTCGAGAAGGAGGTTGAGGCGCGTGGACGCCAGCGCCTCCAGGAGGCTCGGATTGGTACCCCCGACCTCATGACCGTGGAAGTAGCCATAAGCCTGCTCACGGATCTTCTTCAGGAGCTCCTGGTCGTAGACGGTCCCGACGAACTTGATGCGTGGGTCGGACTTGAAGTGTGTCTTCCGCTCGAGCTCCGCGAGGAAGGAGTCGTCCACTCCCGTCACGAGCGCGAAATCCCGCTTGGAGTCGGAAGCCATGAACTCCCGGATCATGGTCTCGTAGTTGTTCTCAGGCACGAAGCGTCCCACGACCAGGTAGTAGCCGAAGGGCTCGAGGCCCTTCTCGGAGAGCCATCCAGTGAACTTGGGGTCGTCGTCCGCGAGCGCTGAGTGCCTGATGTCGGCCCCGTAGGCGATGAAGGTCGTCTCGGGGTGCAGGTCGGCATACTCCCCTCGAATGTACTTCTCGATGTTCTTGGAGTCGCACACCATCAGGTCGGCGTGCTTGACCATCCCGCGCTCCGAGACTTTCCAGTACCTGCGGACGGGCGCGCTCCACTTGGCGCGCTTCCACTCGTGGCCGTCGGGGTTCACGAAGACCTTGCCACCAAGGGCGTGGATCCTCTTTACGTACTTTCCGAAAAACGGTCCGATGCGACAGGCCAGCACGTAGACGATGGGGTGCCCGACACGGTTATTCTCGATATAGGCGGTGCACCACTTGAGGGCGTCTATATCGTAGAAGATCGCCCTAGCGGCTCCGACGGGCCTGCGTAGTACCTTGAAGCAATGCGCTCCGTTGTGCTCGAACTCGCCGACCTCCTCGGCGGAGTCCACAGCGCACGCCACGTGGTACTTGATGTCGGGCGATACCTGATTCTCGGTCAGTTTCTCCACGAACGTCTCGTAACCGCCGTAGTTTGCCGGAATTCCCTTGGATCCGATGATGAAAACATGCTGCATTAGTACGCATCGCTCCCGTTAAAGACCTCCAGAACCGTTAGGAGGATGATCTTGAAGTCCGTGATGACTCCGCGCTTGGCTATGTATTCGAGGTCCCGGCGGACCATGCCGTCGAAACCGGTGGAGTTGCGCTCCGTAACCTGCCAGAGCCCCGTAATGCCTGGTTTCACTGCTAGCCTCTGCAGGTCGTACTCGGTGTACTCCGCAACCTCATTAGGCAGCGGCGGGCGCGGACCCACGACGGACATCTGGCCCAGGAATACGTTAATGAACTGCGGGAACTCGTCGATGGAGTGCTTGCGGATGAACTTCCCGATCTTGGTGACGCGGGGGTCCTCCCTCATCTTGAACATGGCGCCGGCGATCTCGTTTTGCTCCTTGAGCTCGGCGAGGCGCTCGTCGGCGTCCTTGTACATGGAGCGGAACTTCCACATGCGGAAGGTTGACAGGCTGCCGTCGGGGCGGGTCTGACCAACGCGGATCTGGCTGTAGAAGGGGCTGCCCTCGCTCTCCATGCGGATGGCCGCAGCCAGCACTAAGCTAGGGATCGCGATAACGAGGAGCACGGCACCGCTGAACACGATGTCGAACGCGCGCTTGACGGTGCGGTAGGCTAGGCGCGAGCGATCCCAGTCCATGATGGATTGCATGGCCCTGTAGCGGCCGGCGCCCTCACGCCGGTCCATGGCCTGAGAAATCAGCGCCGCCCCCGCGGGTGCATCCGTTGTATATTGAGTTTTATCCGACACGTTCTCTTCCAACACTACGTCCCCAAATCGGGGATCCTCCCTGCACTGTGTGGCGACCGCCCGCACTTAGGCGCTCGCCTGTTTAGGGTTGCGCATGAAGCGCTGCTCATTTGAAAGCACAGCGAGGCCCACGCGCGTAGTTACGCGTCGGCCGCACAGGTTGAGCTCCAAATAAGCAGTGCTCTTGCGTCTATTAATGGTTTTGACAAGGCCTTCGTGGCCCAGCAGTGGACCTGCCGTCACTACGACCTGATCGCCGTTTTTTTAGGGCCTCGCTCATGGGCACAACGCGGTCTCCCCTATGCGTAAAGCCACCAATAAGCTGGACCTCTTCTTTTGCCAGCGGCACAAACTGACCGTCCTGGGATAGCACCCGGGCAAAGTCGTCCATACGCAGCAGATACTGTTGCACGGTGCGGGGTTCTGCCGTATCGCAGATAAGATAACCGGGAAAGAGCGGCTTGGTCGTATTGACCCATTCGCCGTGTACTTTGATCTCGGTTTGAAATTGGGGATAAAAGAGCTCCTGCATGGCGCTCGCCGGCACCATGCGCTCGATGCGCTCGCGCATTACGTCTTCGCGACCGTTGATAACCTGGATCACATACCACACGAGCACCACCCCCTTTGCTGTCTTACGTGTGGCTCATGGGGTTTGGGTATGGCTTCGCCAGGGCGCTTGTGCGCGAAGGCGCTCCATATTCAAACCCTGAGCCCAGTCAGACAAGCACGTGGCTCTGCCCCACCGTGAACGGTATGTATAAAAGCAGCGCTGAGGCTGTAGGCATGTATCGCAAAAGTACCTACAGCCTCAGCTGACTGCGTGCGAGTCAGTCAAGCAGATACAAAACTGAACCGCACGCAAACAGCTGAAGAACTGCTACGTCTTGTTATGCACAACTTTTAAGATGTTTAACGCATAACTGCTTTATTGGAGCTCGTGGTTTTTCTGGCACCGCCGTTACGGCCGGATGCTGATTGACCCTGTGCTTTGCGGCTTGTTGAAGCCGTGAGCACAGTTGAACTCATGTAACGTAATGTATCCTAGCACAAGCTAATGGTGAAACCTATTTGGGTAGCTGCTAACAACATTTCGTTCATTTAGCGTGCTCAAGGGGTTTGTTTTGGGATGTTGTTCACGTTGGCGCAGGTTATTGGGGCGCGCTGCGTGTAGCGTGAGATAATGAGGCCGGTTTGGCCCTACTTGTCGTCCTGTTTAATTGCGTTTGTCTAACAAACTATGTACAGATATGGGAAATTAATTGCACAACTTTTTTGGCGGCGCATTATAGCGCATGGCGGTTGCATATGAAAAGAGCCTTCGGTTCCCCGAAGGCTCTGCATTCACGATGGTGGAGACGAGGGGGATCGAACCCCTGACCTCTTGACTGCCAGTCAAGCGCTCTCCCAGCTGAGCTACGCCCCCGTGACGAGGAGATACTATAGGGGAAGATCTTCGGGGTTGCAAGGGGGAATTTTGAATTGGCTATCCTCCTTACGGGTTTTCCTGGGACGGGGCAGAAATAATCACTCTTCGAGCGATCATTTCTATCCACCGTCCCGATAAAACCCTGATGCGATAGTCCTTACTTGTAGAGGTAAGCGATGGCGGTGCCGGTGTGGACTTGGATCTTAGCCGTTCCTCTTACGATGTTGCTGATGCCGGTGTCGGCCAATAAGCCTAATGGGCTGTGGTCTAGTTCCCATTCTAGGCCTTGTTCGCTTACTTCCGTGTTTGGGGCGATTGCGATGATGGAGAAGGTGCTGCCGGCTGCGTCTTCTATGATCCAGGTTTCGTTCTGATGCAGGATTCTGGCCGTTACTTTGTCTTCTTTGATCCAGACGGGGGCGTCGTTGTAGTTGGCTAGTAGGCCTAGGACGGAGAGAGCCATGTCGGGGCGGCCTCCGGTGGCGCAGGTTGTGTACAGTTCGGCACCGGGCCAGCGGCGACGGATTGCGTCTAGAGCTAATGCTAGATCAGTGTAGTCCTTGTAGGGGTTGTGGCGTTCGACTTCGAAGTCTTCAGCGGCATCGACCAGGGCGCGGCCGGCATCGCTTACGGTGTCGGCGTCGCCGACGTAGACGTCACAGTTCAGGCCCGCGCCTAGTAGGGCATCCAGGCCGCGGTCTACGGCTACAATGCGATCGCACTCCCCTGCCAGCTGGCGCAGCAGCTCGGGGCTCGCCACCACCGGCGAGCCGCAGACTACTAATACTTTGCAAGCCACAGCCCTCGCCTAGCCCTCAAACTCAAGAATGCGATTCAGACACAGCTCTTCATAACTGTCGATGAAAAACTCGCAGTTGTTGCGAACGTCATCGCGATTCGTGTGCCCCAGCGGGTCATAAATGCCAACGCGCTTAAAGCCGGCGGTACCAGAACTCTTCAGGCCAAATGCAGCGTCCTCAAAAACCCAGGCAGTATCAAACGCATGTCCGTGGCGCTCCTCCAAACGGCGCAACGCCAGCTCGTAAATATCAGGGAAGTGCTTGGAGCGACCCGCCTCGCCCGTGGTGGTAATAAAGTCCATGTACGGCGCCACACCGGAGCCATCTAGCGCGGCCTGCACCAAATGGGCCGTCGTGGAGGTTGCCACGCACATGGCTATACCGGCCTTCTGGGCCTGCTGCAAAAACGGCAGCAATCCGGCAATCGGTGCGACCTTCGAGTATCCCTCAAGCAAAATGCCGCACAGCTCCTCATACAGCTCGGGGCCTTCTTCCTTAACACCCCACAGATCGTGGTATGCCTGGCACTCGTCCTCCAGCGACAAGGGGCCAAAATTGGCAAAGTCCTCGGGTGTAACGTCAACCCCGTGGCGGTGCAATAACTCGGGCTGGGCATAGGCCCAAACGGGGGTGCTATTAACCAGTGTGCCGTCGCAATCGAAAATAAAAGCAACGTTGGGGGCGGCGGTCTGGGACATAAACGAACCTTTCGATGTCAAATGGTAAACATCCTGCTAAAAACGTTTTACCAAACGTCTGACTAACAATTTAGAAACCCTAATTGGTAAAACTGTCAAGAGTTTTACCACGGCAATTCTGCCAGTGGTCTAAACATGGCGCTTACCGATTAAACGCCGCCCTAAAACCACTTTCCTTCATAAAAGTAACGTACAGGTGTTATCGTAGTTTCTGCCGAAAGTTCCACCGAGCACGCGAGGTGGAACGAATCATAGAACTATCGCCGTCCCTTCGATTCGTGCAGCCTTGGACCTTTCGCATCTAGTCACCAAGGCAACACGCTGCCGCGTCATGATGGGATCAAACGTGAGCGATACAAAGCTAAAGCCAACGGCTAAAAAGCCCGCAACCCGTAAAGCCGCCCCGCACGCACCGGAGCTCACCAAGGACGATGTCTATCTATTTGGCATCGGCACGTGGGAGCGCAGCTGGGAAAAGATGGGCGCGCACCCCGACACGCAGAACCGTACGCGCGGCTGGCGCTTTTGCGTTTGGGCGCCCGATGTAAAGAGCGTGCATGTCATTGGCGAATTTAACGACTGGGATGAGGAAGCCAACCCTCTGGTGCCCGTGCATACGAGCGCTATCTGGGAAGGCTTTATTCCTGGCGCCGAGCAGGGCCAGCTCTATAAATATCTCATCGAGACCAACGAGGGCGAGAAGCTCTATAAGGCCGATCCGTATGCCTTTAAGGCCGAGTGCCCTCCGGGTACCGCCAGCGTGCTGTGGACCCTCGATGGCTACAAGTGGAACGATGCCGCGTGGCTCAAGCGCCGTGCCGGCCACAACCACATGTCACAGCCCCTTAACATCTACGAGGTGCATATCGGATCGTGGAAGCGCCACGGCGATGAGCCGCAGGGCGAGCCGGACGAGTACGGCAACTACCCCGGCCCCATGGATCCCTTCCCCGCGCAGCGCGGCGTGTTTTACACCTACGACGACCTGTCTGTGGAGCTCGTGGACTACGTGCGCGATATGGGCTACACGCATATCGAGGTCATGCCGCTTATGGAGCATCCCTTCGATGGCTCCTGGGGATACCAGACGACCGGCTACTATGCCGCCACGTCGCGCTATGGCGACCCGCAGCAGCTCATGCACTTTATCGATGCGTGCCACGAGGCTGGCATCGGCGTGATCATGGACTGGGTTCCCGGCGGTTTTTGCGCCGACTCCCACGGCCTTGCCACCTTTAACGGCCACATGCTGTTTGAGCACGAGATTCACCCCAATTGGGGCACGCATAAGTTTGACTTCGCCCGCGGCGAGGTCCGCTCCTTCCTGGTCTCCAACGCGCTGTACTGGCTCGAAAACTTCCACGTTGACGGCATTCGCATGGACGGCGTGTCCAGCATGCTGTACCTCAACTTTGGCATCGACGATCCGGGCCAAAAGAAGTTCAACAAGTACGGAACCGAAGAGGACCTGGACGCCAGCGCGTTTATCCGCCAGGTCAACTGCGCCGTGGAGGCGCACTACCCCGACGTAATGATGATGGCCGAGGAGTCCACCGCGTGGCCGCTCGTGACCTATCCGCCGCAGGACGGCGGCCTGGGCTTCCACTACAAGTGGGACATGGGCTGGATGAACGACACCCTGCACTACATGCAGACCGATTTTCCGTGGCGCCCCGGCAACCACGGGCTGCTCACGTTCTCCATCATGTACGCCTTTACCGAGAACTTCATTTGCCCGCTGAGCCACGACGAGGTCGTGCACGGCAAGCGCTCGCTGATCGGCCGCATGCCGGGCGACTGGTGGCGCCAGTTTGCCGGCCTGCGCACGCTGGCTTTCTACCAAATGACGCACCCTGGCGCCAAGCTCAACTTTATGGGAAACGAGATCGGGCAGTTTATTGAGTGGCGCTACTACGAGTCCATCCAGTGGTTCCTGACCGAGGAGTACGAGACCCACCGTCATCATCAGGCGTTTATCAAGGCGCTCAACCACCTGTACACCGCCGAGCCCGCCCTGTACGAGCGCGGCTACACCGACGACGGCTTTACCTGGATCGATGCGGACAACTCCAAGCAGTCCATCGTGAGCTTTGTGCGCCAGGGCGAGGAGGTCGATGACGACCTGGTGATCCTGATCAATTTTGATCCGGCAAGCTACGAGAGCTTCCGCGTGGGCGTGCCGCGCGAGGGTGATTGGGAGGTCATCTTTGATTCCGACCGCCCCGAGTTTGGCGGCAGCGGCTATGCCGGCGATGAGCCCTACACCTGCTCGAGCGAACCCTATCCCTGGAACGGGCAGATGGACTCCATTGAGATTAAGGTGCCCGGCCTGGCTGGCGTGGTGCTTAAGCGCCGCGGTCCCAGCAGCTACAAGCCGCCGGTAGTTGAGGCTCCCAAGAAGGCTACGCGCAAGCGCACGTCCTCGGTGAAGCCCAAAGCCGCGGCCGCTAAGAAGGCGCCGGCCAAGGCGAAGGCCACGACGACCAAGGCCAAGTCTTCCGCAAAGCCCGCTGCTAAGGCTACCGCGACCAAGAAGCCGGCTGCCAAAAAGGGCGCTACCAAGGCAAAGTCTGCTTCTGTTAAGCCGTCTGCCAAGGATGCGTAACAATGCCGTTACAGCTGTAATTACCCGCCCCGACGGGGCGTAGGATACAAGTCATAACCGTTCCGGGAGAAACATCCCCGGGGGAAAGGAACGTATGAATAAGATCTTCGACAACAAGCAGGAGTTTACCGAGCTCTATCGCGACGCCGTCATGAGCATTAGCGGCAAGAGCGTCGAGGCCGCCAGCGACCTCGACCGCTTTAACGCCCTGGCCAAGCTCGTGGCCGAGAAGGCACGCACCGTTGCCACCAAGAGTGACGCCCGCGCCACCGCCGAGGGCAAAAAGCGCGTGTACTACTTCTCGATTGAGTTTTTGATCGGCCGCCTGCTCGACAACTACCTACTCAACTTTGGCGTGCGCGACATGGTGGCCGAGGCGCTCGACGACATGGGGTTTGACCTGTCCGTCATCGAGAACCAGGAGCCCGATCCGGCTCTGGGCAACGGTGGCCTAGGCCGTCTTGCAGCGTGCTTCCTGGACTCCATGGCAGCCGAGGGCATTGCCGGCTACGGCAACGGCATGCGCTACCGCTACGGCCTGTTTAAACAGGAGATCGTCAACGGCAGCCAAGTCGAGGCCACCGACGAGTGGCTCACCCACGGCTATCCCTGGGAAGTTCGTCGTCAGGACAAGGCCGTAACGATCAAGTTTGGTGGCCGCGTTGAGGGCTTTGAGGAGAACGGCCGCACGTTCTACCGCACGGTGGATACGCAGGACATCCTGGCCGTTCCTTATGACATCCCCGTTGTGGGCTATGCCGGCGAGACCGTCAACAAGCTGCGCGTCTGGGCCGCCGAGCCGGTCGAGGAGCACTTCGATCTGGAGGCCTTTAACCGCGGCGACTATGCCCTTGCCGACGCCGAGCGCGCCGAGGCCGAGGCCATCAGCGCCATCCTCTACCCCAACGACGCCGGCGAGCACGGCCGTCTGCTGCGCCTGAAGCAGGAGTACCTGTTTGTCTCGGCCGGCATCTACAGCCTGCTTGACACCTTTGAGAAGGAGCATGGCGAGAACTGGGAGCTGCTGCCGCAGTTTGTGGCCATCCATACCAACGACACGCACCCCGCCATGTGCGGCCCCGAGCTCATGCGTATCCTCATCGACGAGAAGAAGCTCGAGTGGGATGACGCCTGGAACATCGTGACGCGGGTCGTTAGCTATACCAACCACACCATCCTGCCCGAGGCTCTGGAGAAGTGGCCCATCGGCACGTTCTCCAAGCTCCTCCCCCGCGTGTACCAGATCATCGACGAGATCAGCCGTCGCTGGCACGAGTCGTTCGACACCACGCAGGAGGGCTGGCAGGAGCGTCTGCGTCAGACCGCCATCCTGTGGGACGGCGAGATTCGCATGGCCAACCTGTCCGTGATCTGCAGCCACAGCGTCAACGGCGTAGCCAAGATCCACTCCGACATCATCAAGAACATCGTGCTCAAGGACTTCTATGCCCTGACGCCCGAGAAGTTCAACAACAAGACCAATGGCATCTCGCACCGTCGCTTCTTTGCCGAGGCCAACCCCACCTACGCCAAGCTCGTGACCGAGGCCATTGGCGATGGCTGGCTCAAGGACGCCCTTGAGCTGGAGAAACTCAAGGAGTTTAAGGACGACACCGAATTCCTGAAGGCCGTGGGTGCCTCCAAGCGCGCCAACAAGGAGCGCCTGGCCGCCTACGTTAAGGCCGAGACCGGTCTGGTCATCGACCCCAACACCGTCTTCGACGTTCAGGTGAAGCGCTTCCACGCCTACAAGCGCCAGCTCATGAACATCATGAAGGTGATGGACATCTACAACCGTCGCATCGCCGATCCCAACTTCCACGTGACGCCGACGACCTTCATCTTTAGCGGCAAGGCTGCCTCGAGCTACACCTTTGCCAAGGAGACCATCCGCCTTATTAACTCCGTGGCCGACATCATCAACAACGACGCCCGCGTGAACGAGGTCATGAAGGTCTGCTTTATCCCCAACTTCCGCGTGAGCAACGCCCAGCTCATCTACCCCGCCGCCGAGATCTCGGAGCAGATCTCCACGGCCGGCAAGGAGGCCTCGGGCACGTCCAACATGAAACTCATGATGAACGGCGCCATTACGCTGGGCACCCTCGACGGCGCCAACATCGAGATCGCCGATCTGGCCGGACGCGAGAACGAGGCCATCTTTGGCCTGACCGCCCCCGAGGTCGAGCAGCTCTGGGCATCCAACAGCTACTTTGCGTGGGATACCCTCAACAACGATCGCGAGCGTCTGGGCCGCGTGATGGACGAGCTCAAGGACAACACCTTTGCGGGTCTTTCGGGCAACTTCGAGAGCATCTACAACGAGCTCATGAACAGCAACGACCCCGACCTGGTCATGGCGGACTTCCGCAGCTACGTGGATGCATGGGAGAAGCTCACCGGCAGCTACGGCGACCAGGAGACCTGGAACCGCAAGGCCCTGCTCAACACCGCCTCGAGCGGCTGGTTCTCGAGCGACCGCACCATTCGCGAGTACCGCGACGAGATCTGGCACGCGTAAAGAAGGCGCGCGAGCTCCCTTTGCCGCACGGCATTATTCGGTGGGCGCGACCAGGCGCCGCGCCCACCGCTAATGGGTTAGAAACATCGATGACAGAAGGAGAAATCGATGAGTAAGAAAGAATGCATCGCGATGCTCCTCGCAGGAGGACAGGGCAGCCGATTGGGGGCACTCACCCAAAAGATCGCCAAGCCGGCGGTTAGCTTTGGTGGCAAGTTCCGCATTATCGACTTTTCGCTCTCCAACTGCTCCAACTCGGGCATCGACACGGTGGGCGTTCTGACGCAGTATCGCCCCTACCTGCTACATGCCTATGTGGGCTCCGGCGAGGCGTGGGATTTGGACAGCCGCGACGGCGGCGTGTCGATCCTGCCGCCGTACGAGACGCAGACCGGCGGCGCCTGGTATGCGGGTACGGCAGACGCCATCACGCAGAACCTCGACTACATCAAGGCCAACGACCCCAAGTACGTCCTGATTCTTTCGGGCGATCACCTGTATCGCATGGACTACCGCAAGATGCTCAAGACGCACATTGAGAACAACGCTGACCTCACGGTGAGCGTTATGCCCGTGCCGTGGGAAGAGGCCAGCCGCTTTGGCATCCTGACGACCGACCCCGAGGACGGCCGCATCACCAAGTTCACCGAGAAGCCCGAGAAGCCCGATTCGAACCTCGCGTCCATGGGCATCTACATCTTCTCGGCCGACGTGCTGATCGAGGCGCTCGAGGAGGACGCTCTGGACCAGCGCTCGAGCCACGACTTTGGCAAGGACATCATCCCCAAGCTGCTCGGCGAGAACAAGCGCCTTTACAGCTACGAGTTCCACGGCTTTTGGAAGGACGTCGGCACCATCGCCAGCTTCCACGAGACCTCGATGGACCTGCTGGGCAACAACCCCGAGTTCGATCTGTTTGACAAGCACTTCCCCATCATGTCCAACATCACCACGCGTCCGCCGCACTACATTGGCCCGGACGGCCGCCTGGACGACTGCCTGGTCTCCAACGGCTGCAAGATCTACGGCACCGCTCGCCACTCGATCCTTTCGACCGATGTCATCATCGAGGAGCGCGCCGTGGTCGAGGACTCCGTGCTGCTGCCGGGTGCGCACGTTAAGAGCGGCGCGCACATCTGCCGCGCTATTTTGGGCGAGAACTCCACGGTCGAAGAGGGCGTGAAGCTCGGCTCTGTCGATACCACCAAGGATACGGCCGTCGTTGGAAATGACGTCGTTATCGGGAAGGGGGAATGATCCGATGATCAATCGCAAGGCCATCGGTTATATCACCGCTAACTACTCTTCGTCCTACGGCAGCGTGCTGCTCAAGGACCGCCCCATCGCGTCCGTTCCGTTTTTGGGCCGCTACCGCCTGATCGACTTCCCGCTGTCCAACATGATGAATGCCGGCATTAAGACCGTCGGCGTCGTCATGCCGGGCAACTACCGCTCGCTGATCGACCACGTGGGCTCGGGCAAGGACTGGGGCCTGGACCGCAAGAAGGGCGGCCTGTTCATGGTGCCCGGCAATGCGTATGGCACCACCAAGGGCGGCATGCGCTTCCTGCTGCGCGACATCATCTCCAACAAGACGCTGTTCCAGCGCTCGGACAAGCCCTATGTTGTGATGATGGGCACCAACATCATCTTTAACATGGACCTCAACACCATCATCGAGGCGCACGAGAACTCTGGCGCCCAGATGACCGTGGTGTACTGCAAGGCTACGCGCAATGTTGATGACGAGACCAAGCTCGAGATTAACGAGAACGGCCGCCTGACGGGCGTGAGCGCCGGCGTCGTGTACGGCGACAACGCCTCCATGGACTGCTGCATCGTCAACCGCGAGACGCTGCTCGAGATTATCGACCACTACCAGGCCGCCGACTATCTTGACCTGCTCGAGGCACTCCAGGGCGACTTTGGCAACATCGACGTGTGCAGCTACGAGTACAAGGGCGAGGTCGTGGGCGTATTTAGCGAGAAATCACTGTATCGCCGCAGCATGGACCTGCTCGACCAGACCGTCGCCGACCAGCTCTTCGATCCCGAGCGCCCGATCCTGACCAAGGCTCACGACGTGCCGCCTTCGCGCTATGCGACCGGTAGCCACGCCTGCAACTCGATTATCTCGGCCGGCTGCATCATCAAGGGCACCGTGCGCAACTCGATCCTGTCGCGCGGCGTAGTGGTCGAGGAGGGCGCTTCGGTGACCAACTCGATCATCAACCAGAGCTGCATCATCAAGAGCGGTGCCCGCGTCGAGAATGCCATTCTGGACAAGAACAACGTGGTTCCCACCAACACCGAGCTTCGCGGCACGCCCGAGAACATCTTGGTGCTGGGCAAGGCTCCGTTAACTTCCGACACCACCATCGTACGTTAACGTTTGCACCGCAACATCGCTCGTAACATGTAGAATAGCCGCCCGGTTCGCGCCTGGCGGCTATTCTCGAATAACAACATGGGAGACAATATGGCTGATTCCAGCAAAAAGATGCAGATCGTGTTTGCCTCGGCCGAGTGCGCACCGTTTGTAAAGACCGGTGGCCTGGGCGACGTGGCGGGCTCGCTGCCCGCGGCGCTTGTACGCGCCGGCGCCGAAGTCATCGTGATGGTGCCCATGTACGCCACCATCAAGGACGAGTACAAGGCGCAGATGGAGCACTTCTCCGACTTTTACGTGAGCCTGGGCTGGCGCAATGAGTACTGCGGACTCGAGAAGCTCGAGCACGACGGCGTCACCTATATGTTCATCGACAACGAGCGCTACTTTGCGCGCGACTATCCGTACGGCTTCTTTGACGACGGTGAGCGCTTTGCGTTCTTCTCCAAGGCCATTACCGAAAGCCTGCAGCACCTGCCGGCCGGTTTTGAGTGCGACATCCTGCACTGTAACGACTGGCAGACGGCACTGGCACCCGTGTTCTTGCGCGAGTTCTACCAGGGCCTGCCGCTGTATGACCGCGTCAAGACCGTGTTCTCGATTCACAACGTGGCGTTCCAGGGCCAGTTTAGCGACACCGTGATGGAGGACATCCTGGGTGTGGCGCACATTCCGGCGGCCGCCTCGCAGCTGCGTTGCGACGCCTGTAGCATCAACTACATGCTGGGCGCCCTGCGCTATGCCGACGCCATCACCACGGTGAGCCCTACCTATGCCGACGAGATCCAGACGCCCGAATTTGGCGAGGGCCTGGACGGCGTGCTGCGGGAGCGCTCCTACGCGCTGCAGGGCATTTTGAATGGCATCGACGTCGCGGGCTTTGATCCGGCGACCGACAAGCGCATTACCGCCAACTACACGGTCGAAGACCGTTCCGGCAAGGCCGTGTGCAAGGCCAAGCTGCAGGAAGAGCTGGGGCTCGAGGTGCGTGACGACCGTCCGCTTATGGTCATGGTCACGCGCTTGACGCGCCAGAAGGGCATGGACCTGGTCATGTACGCGCTCGACCGCATCCTGTCCGGCGGCGTGCAGGTGGCGGTGCTGGGCACCGGCGACCGCGACTACGAGGACGGCCTGCGCTATTTCCAGGACAAGTACCCCGGCACCATGGCCGCGCGCATCGAGTTCGATCCGGCGCTGTCGCAGCGCATGTACGCTGCCGCCGACATGTTCCTGATGCCTTCGAAGTTTGAGCCCTGTGGCCTGTCGCAGATCATCGCCATGCGCTACGGTACCCTGCCCATCGTGCGCGAGACCGGTGGTCTGAAGGACACTGTGATCCCGTACAACGAGTTTACCGGCGAGGGCACGGGCTTCTCGTTTAGCAACTTTAACGGCGACGAGATGGGCGATGCGGTGTTCCGCGCGGCGCGTCTGTTCTGGGACAACCGCGATGCCTGGAACCAGCTGGTCACGCAGGCCATGAGCCAGGACTTTAGCTGGACGCGCTCGGCAGACAAGTATCTGGACCTGTATTTCTTTATGCATCCGGAGATTGAGAGACCGGCGGCTGTTGTCGACGAGCCTGAAGCTGTTGCTGAGCCGGTGGCCGCTGAGGAGCCCAAGACCGAGGAGAAGCCGGTTGAGGCAGAGCCCGCAAAGGCCGAGCCTGAGGCAAAGGCCGAGGTCAAGCCCGCTGCAAAGCCCGCAGCTAAGAAGACCGCGACTCGTAAGACGACGGCCAAGAAGGTCACAGCGACCAAGGCGGCGGCAACAAAGACCACCGCTGCCAAGACAACGACCACGCGCAAGCGCACGACCGCCGCTGCCAAGAAGGCCGCCGAAGCCGAGGCTGCTCCCGAGGTAAAGGCCGATGTCGCCGAGGCCAAGCCGGCCGCCAGTGCTCCGGCAAAGACCGCTGCCAAGAAGACAACGGCAACGAAGTCGACGACTACGACCAAGGCCGCTGCGGCCAAGGCTACCCCGAAGAGTGCCGCAAAGCCCGCCGTCAAGGTCGAGGAGGCGGGCGCCGAGCCCAAGGCCGAGGCAACTGCCGAGGCAAAGCCGGCCGCCAAGACCACCGCGCGTAAGCGCGCAACGACGACGGCCAAGAAGACCACGACCAAAGCTGCTGCCCCCAAGGCAGAGGCCAAGGCCGAGGTAAAGGCCGAGCAGGCGCCGAAGGTCGCTGAGGTCAAGGCCGCACCGAAGGCAGAGGCCAAGCCAGAACCCACCAAGGAGACTCCGGTCTCCCCCGCCGCTCCGGCCGAGGAAAAGGCTCCGACCAAGAAGACGTCCGTCCGCAAGGCAACGGCCACCCGCAAGCGCCGCTAGTCCACAGACGATCCAAAACCTCATCAAACCCTTAGCAAGGGGTGTTCCAACCGGGCGCCCCTTATCTGTAGATAGTTGGTAAAACGATTTTCTAGGACAACCGTTCGCCGATGGTAAACGGATGTTGTTTATACAGCCTGTGTGCAACAGATATACTTACATCCTGTGCGTAAAGCCCATGGCCAGCAGGTCATGATTCTATTGAACTGGACCGTACTATGAGATTGATACACAACAGCCGTCTGCCGCAGTTTCGCACTCCGTTTGGCGCTGTGACCACAGGAACTACCCTTTCGCTCTCCGTGATTCTGGAGGATGCCGACCCCGCGCAGGCAACGCTTACGCTGCGCACCTGGGTCGATGAGATCGGCGAGTCTCGGTATCCTATGACACACGAAGGCGACGGCATATTTACCGCAGAGCTTGAGTGCACCGAGCCCTGTCTTATCTGGTACAGCTTTTTATGCAATATCGAGGGCCAGCCCGAGGTCCGCTTGGGAGCACCACAGGGACGCACCGGCGGCGAAGGCGTAACCTACAACTACGCCGAGGTGCCGTCATTCCAGGTCACCGTCTACAAACACCGTGAGAACCGTCCCACCTGGTACGAGCGCGGTATGGTCTACCAGATCTTCCCCGATCGCTATGCCCGCGACGAGCACTGGCGCGAGCGCACACTGGCCGAGGTCGAAAAACCGCGTAAGGGCATTCAGCGCCGCATGGTCGAGGACTGGAACGAACCGCCTGTGTACGAGCGCGCCGAGGACGGCTCCATCAAGACCTGGGACTTCTACGGCGGATCGCTCAAGGGTATTCAGGAAGACCTGCCTCGAATCGCCGAGCTGGGCTTTACAGCCATCTACCTCAACCCCATTTTTGAAGCCGCGAGCAACCACCGCTACGACACCGCCGATTACACCAAGATCGATCCGATTCTGGGTACCGAGCAGGACTTTACCGAGCTGTGCGAGGCGGCCGAGAAGCTGGGCATTTCCATCATTCTGGACGGTGTGTTCAACCACACGGGCGACGATTCGATCTACTTCAACCGCTACGGCAACTACCCCGGCGTGGGCGCGTGGCAGAGCGAGGATTCGCCGTGGCGCGATGCGTTTTATTTCCACGAGGACGGCTCATACGACTGTTGGTGGGGCGTGGGCAATATGCCCGCCATTAATGAGAGCTCCGAACTGGTACGCGAGCGGCTCTTGGGTAAGGACGGCGTGATCCGTAAATGGCTACGTGCCGGCGCTCATGGCTGGCGCTTGGATGTGGCTGACGAGCTTTCCGATGACTTCCTGGCCGAGATCAAAAAGGCCGTGCTCGCCGAAAAGCCTGACGCACTGTTACTCGGTGAGGTCTGGGAAGACGCCTCCAACAAGATCAGCTACGGCCATCTGCGCCGCTACCTACAGGGGTCCGAGCTGGACTCTGCTATGGATTATCCCTTCCGTGACATGGTCATCGGCTTTTTGATGGGCTACAAAAACGCCTACCAAGCTGCCGAGGATATCGAGACCCTACGCGAGAACTATCCGCGTGAGGCCCTGTCTTGCGCGCTCAACCTGCTGTCGAGCCACGACCGTCCGCGCATTATCTCGGTGCTCGGCGGCGGCCCCGACGAGTCGCAGCTGCCCGAGAGTGAGCGCAGCAAATGGCGCCTGGACGAGAACTCGATGGGCCTGGCCAAGAGCCGATTTTGGCTCGCGACGCTTATGCAGATGACATTCCCGGGCGTGCCTTCAATCTACTACGGAGACGAGTACGGCCTTGAGGGCCTGACTGATCCCGGCAATCGCCGCACCCTGCCGACCAAGGACCAACTGCACGACTTCGACACGCTGGCTATTGTCAAAAACGCCTCCGCCGTACGCCGCGCACTGCCGTTTATGATCGACGGCGAGATCAAGGCCTTCGCGCTCAACGACGAGGTGCTGGCATACAACCGCACGGGCAAGGATGGCGAGTCCGCGACGGTTATCATCAACCGTAGTCTGCGCAATTCGCATCGCGTGACGATTCCGGCGCTCGACGAATGCGCGAGTGACGTGATCAGCGGTCACGAGTGCGAGATCCACAACGGCACGGTCACGCTCGATCTGTATCCGCTGGGCTCGTCGATCATCTATCATCATGCCGAGCAGCGCCTGCAGGAGCCGCTCGATCACGGCGCGGGCGTTGTGTGCCATATCACCTCGGTACCGACCGACGACGGCAAGCCCGGCACGATCGGCGCACCCACGCGTCGCTTTATCGACCATCTGTCCGCTATGGGCATGCGCTACTGGCAGGTCCTGCCTGTCAACCCAACGGACTTCTTCCGCTCCCCTTACGCCGGGCCTTCGGCCTTTGCGGGCAATATTGACCTGCTGCCCGAGAGCCAAGAGGAGCTGGCGGCCGACTTTGAGACTTGGAAGGCCCGCGGCGGCGAAGATGCCGATCCGCTCTACACCGCGTTTAAACATCGCAACGCCGATTGGCTCGAGAAATACTGCGTCTACATGGCCGTTAAGAAGTACTTTGAGGACGAGTCGCGCCACGATTGGCCGGCGGATGTCGCGCGCTACAACGAGCACCTGATTGACGACAAGCGTTTCCACGACGAGGCAGAGCTGCAGGCGTACATGCAGTACCGCTTTGACCTAGCCTGGTGCGAGCTCATGAACTACGCGCACAAGAAGGGCATCGAGGTCATCGGCGATATCCCGATGTATGTCTCGGACGATTCGGCCGATGCATGGAGCGAGCCCGAGAACTTCTGGCTGTCCGATACCGGTAAGGCGATTGAGATTTCTGGCGCGCCGCCCGACAACTTTGCGCCCGAGGGCCAGGTGTGGGGCAACCCGACGTTCCGCTGGGACCACATGAAGCAGAACGGCTATAGCTGGTGGATGGATCGCCTACGTCGTGCGTTTTCGCTCTACGACCGCGTGCGCCTGGATCACTTCCTGGGCTTCCACAGCTACTTTAGCATTCCCGCGGGTAAGGCCTGCGCCGACGGGCGTTGGCTGGCAGGCCCGGGCAAGGACCTGTTCCAGACCGCCTATGACGAGCTGGGGCCGCTCAACTTTATCGCCGAGGACCTGGGCTACCTGACGCCCGGCGTTCGCGCCATGGCTTCGACTTGCGGCTTCCCCGGTATGGACGTACTGGAGTTTAGCGATTACGACGTTCGTTGCGGCGTGCACCCTACGCCCGGCAAGATCCTGTACACATCGACTCACGACACGTCGACGCTCGCGGGTTGGTGCACGCGCTCCTTTGCGGGCGGCGACGAGCCGAGCGGTGTTGAGGTGGCAGCCAAGCTGATGAGCGACGCGCTGACAAGCGACGCTCCCCTGGTGATGATGCCGCTGCAGGACGTGCTGGGGCTTGGCGACGACACGCGCATGAACGTACCGGGCGTGGCCACGGGCAACTGGGCCTGGCAGGCTGACGAGGCCGACGTTGCGGCCGCTGAGGGCAAAACCGCACAGCTCCTGCGCAACACGCATAGATTCTGGGGCGAAGCGTGATAAAACGCCCGATATAGGGTACAGTTACAGACGTTTGAATTTTTGCGGGCAGAGTAATCTGCCCGCTTTGTGCTGAAAAGGAAGTATTATGGCGCGCTACGATTACAAGTGCTCGAGCTGCGGCAACGTGTTTGAGGTTGAGCATCCCATGTCCGAGACCCCCGAGGTCGTGTGCCCGAGCTGCGGTGCCCCGGCGGCCAAGACGTTCTCGGCCAGCGGCATTAAATTTGAGGGCAGCGGTTTCTACAACACCGACCAGCGAAGTGGCGGCTCCAGCACCAGCGCCACGAGCGGCTGCTGCGCCAACTGCCCGCATAGCCACTAGGAACCAAGCAGCCCCGCGATCAACACCGATCGCGGGGCTGTTTCTTTAGCTACCCAGGCATCACTATGAGTTGCGGTGAAATAAGGACTGTTTGGCGGGCAGAAGCCGCTATTCAATCCCTATTTCACCGCAACTTAGTCATTACTTGTGGACCAGTCTGGCGCAGAAGTGGCCGTCGTAGGAGTCGGCGTTTACCGGCACGCTTTGGAAAAGTCCTCGGTCGTTTTGGCGTACGGAGACGAGCTTCTTGGCCGGATCGAACTCGGGAAGTTGCAGAATCTGCGCCTCGGAGAGCGGCTCCAGGCTAAAACCGGTACCCTCGGGAGAGTTCAGAAACGCTTCCACGACCTGCGTGTTCTCCTCGTCGAAAACCGAGCACGTCGCATAGATGAGCTCGCCGCCGGCAGCCACGCGCGCAGCGGCTTCCTTGAGCATCGTCAGCTGCAGCTTGGGCAGCTCAACCGTCACATCTTTTTCGGTCAGGCGCCACGGTATCTCAGGATGACGGCGCATGGTTCCGGTGCCAGAGCACGGCGCATCGATAAAGACCGTGTCGAACTTAACCGGCTCGCCAAGCATGGCATCAAACGATGTGAGCACCTCATTAAGCTCGCAGGCATCACCCGAAACCGTGCGAACGCCCTGAATACCGGCCTTATGCAGACGAGCGAGATTCAGATCGCACTTGCGATCATGCAGATCGAGCGCCGTATGCTGACGCTCATAGCCCGCACGCTTGGCCTGGCACATCATCACATAGGTCTTGGTGCCACGGCCGGCACCAATCTCAAGGCAGCTACCAGGGCGCGTGGCAGCTGTGGCGATAAGCTGGGCGTTAAGGTCCGAGGCCACGGCAGTAGCACGCTCAAATACGCCCGACGCAACCGTAACCTGAGCATCGACCGGAGCATGACAGCCAGGGAACACAGGCGCCACAAGCTGCGATAGGTACGGATCAGGTTTGGTTGCAAAGGCGTTCTCGTGCAAAGCGAGCGGTGCGGGCGCCAGATTGCCGGCGAAGCCGAGCGCACCCTCTGGAGTGTCAAACGACGCCATAATGCGAGCGCATAGCCAGCGCGGAAGACCCATCAGGCGCGACAGACGAACCAAGCGTCGCTCGGACTCATCCACGTCGGATGCCGTGGCAAAGTCCTCAACATTGTCCGCAACCCTGTGCAGCACGGCATTGGCCAAGCCAGCGGCGGACTTAGCACCACTGCGAACGAGCTCAACTCCCTGACTAACGGCAATGCGGCCCGGCGTATGCAGATAGAGCATCTCGAAGGCCGAGATACGAAGCGCCATGCGAACACGCGGCGCAACCTTTTTAGGCTTATCGAGAAACTGATCGAGCAGCTCGTCCAAAATACCCTGCGTGGCGGCAACACCCAGCGCCAAGCGGGCGGCAAAAGCGGAATCGCGCTGGTCAATAGCCTTGGCCGATGCGCGAGAGGACAGCACGTCGCGTGCATACATGCCGCGGCGATCGGCCTCCATCAGCACATCGAGTGCAAGCTTGCGCGCGGGAGACAGCTTGCTCATGACAAAACACCCCAGATAAGATCGGCATCCTGCAGGCCAGCAGCCCAAGCAGAAGCGGACATAGCACGCTTGCCGTCAGGCTTAACCTCGAGCAGCTCAACCGAGCCATCGGAAAGGCCAAGGTAAACACGCTTATTCTTAACGTCAACGCCGCCCTTGCCAAGCGAAACATCGGCCAGCGCAGCATCGAGCACACGCACGGTCTTGCCGGCAATCACGCAACGAGCAGGCGCGGTATCGGACGAAGCGAGCACATGACGCACGCAATCGAGCGCAGCCATCTGCGGATCCAGGCGCATCTCCAGCTTGGAAATCTTGGCAGCATGAGTGACGAGCGACTCATCCTGCTCAGTCCAAACAGCCGAGCCATCGGCAAGCGAGGGAAGCGTATCAGCCAGCAGTTTGCCGCCAAGCTCACCAAGCTCCATGGTCAGCGCCTCAGCATGCTTACCGGCAACCGACGTGGAAGCCTGAGCACAATAAGCGCCGGTATCAACGCCATGCCCAATACGCATAATAGAAACGCCAGCAACCTCATCACCAGCGAGAATCGCACGCTGAATAGGAGCAGCCCCACGCCAACGAGGCAGCAAGGACGCATGAACATTCACGATACCGAGCGGCGCCATATGCAGCACCTCATCGGGCAAAATGCAGCCATAGGCAGCCACGCAGAAAATATCCGCCTGGGCAGCCTGAAGCGCCTCAACAACCTCAGGCGTCATACGATTAGCCTCAATAACCGGCAGACCAAGCTCAAGCGCCTTAGCCTTAACAGGAGACGGCTCCAGCTTCTTACCACGTCCGCGAACAGCATCAGGACGAGTAACAACAAGCGCAATCTCATTCCCTGCCTCAACGAGCGAAGTCAAAGAAGGCACAGCAAAATCAGGCGTACCCATAAACACAATACGCATAAAGAACGTCTCCCCTCAACCAAAGCCGAGACGGCTACAAAGAACAGCGGAAAGCCAAGTCACCAGCCCATCCGCAATAACAATTCAACAAGAACAAATATACCCAAAACCAAAGAAAGAGCCGCAATAAAAGCAGCTCTTTCAGCAAAGCAATTATCAGCGAAGACGCCCCTCCCAGGCCCAACGGCACCCGGGAGAGACAAGCAGCGTCAACGTAGTCCCCGGGGCGCCCGCCTATATCGTCCCGCGCGCAGTTTCGCAGCGCAGCGAGAATGTTTGAGCACGGGATGATATAGGCGGGCGCCCCGGGGACGAACGACCTACTCCGTCTCGCCCGGTCGAGCGCCGCGGGCCAGGGCGTCCTGGTACTCCTTGACCGCCTTGATGCGCTGCATCGGCTTCAGTCGCTCGAACATGGTATTGCCATGCAGGTGATCAATCTCGTGCTGCAAGCACACGCAGAACAGATCGCCCGTGGCCTCATAGCGAATCAGGTTGGCGTCAAGGTCGTACGCCTCAACGACAACGTGATCGGGACGCTCGATCTCGCAGCTAATGCCGGGAATGGACAGGCAGCCCTCGCTAAACGGCACCAGATGGTCGCTCTGCTCAACAATGACGGGATTGATGAGCACATACGGGTCGTAGTCGTTCTTGTCGCTGTAATCGCAGTCGATGGTGACGAGCTGAATGAGCTCGCCGATCTGCGGAGCAGCCAGGCCGCAGCCGCCGTTCTCAAACATCATCTTCTTCATCTTCTCGGCAAGCGCCTCGATCGCCGGGGTGATCTCTTCGATGACGGCGCACTCCTGGCGCAGACGAGGGTCGGGCGACAGTACGATTCCGTTGGCTTCCATGGCCATCCTTTCGGGTTGTTACATCAAATCATAGGCGTCGACATCAACGCTCACGCTCACGCCGCGCACAGAGCCCACCTCTTTGAGGCAGGCGTCGATATCATCAGAGACATGGTACCCCACGGGCGACTTCACAAGCAGATGGAAGCGGTAACGGTCCTTGGCTCTCTCGATTACACACGAAGCCGGGCCCAGCACCTGCGGCACGGCACTCCCCGCCCGCAAAAAGTCGGGCGCGGCGGCATGCCAACGGCGCTTAAGAAGCTTTACAATGCGCCCGATGTAGTCCTGCGCGTCGTCTCGGTTCGCCGACCACACCAAAATGTTGACCAGGCGAACAAACGGCGGGTACAGCGCGTCGCGGCGCTGGTCCAGGTCGTAGTCGGTAAAGATCGAACGGTCGTGCTCAGCGACAGCGCGAATGACCGGATCTTCGGGCAGGTAGGTCTGGATGATCACCTCACCGGGGCGATCGCCGCGGCCGGCGCGGCCCGCAACCTGCTCCAGCAAGTCGTAGGCGCGCTCTCCTGCGCGGAAGTCCGGCAGCTTGAGGGCGAAATCGGCATTGACCACGCCCACGAGCGTGACCTCGGGAAAGTCGAGGCCCTTGGCGATCATCTGGGTGCCCAGCAGCACCGCACAATCGGCGGCATCGAACTGCTCGAGCAGCTTTTTGTGCGCATCCTTGCCGCGCGTGGAATCGGCATCCATGCGAATAATGGCGACGTCCTCGGGAAGCATCTGGTGCAGTGCGTCCTCGATCTGCTGAGTGCCAATACCCATTTTTGCCAGGTAGCGACTGCCACATTTGGGGCAACGGCTCGTGGGCGCGGGATACGGCTGCACGCGCCAGGACGAACCGCAGGTGTGACACTGCAGCGTGTGTGTGCGCTCGTGGTACGTGAGCGCGGTGGAGCAGTGGTTGCACGTGGGGACACATCCGCACTCGCGGCACATCAGGAAGGGCGCAAAGCCACGCCGGTTGTGCAGCAACACGGCCTTTTCGCGGCGCTCGACCACACGCTCCAGGCCTTCCATCAGAGGTTTAGAGAACATGGAGCGGCTACCGTTCGCGAACTCGCGGCGCAGGTCGGCAATGCGGACAGTCGGCAGCACGGCGTGTCCCGGGCGCTCGGGCATCTCGACGCGCGTCCAGGTGGCACCGTTATACGTGCCGCGGCGGCAGCGGTCGAGGGCCTCAGCAGAAGGCGTGGCCGAGCCCAACACGAGTGGGCAGCGATAGCGACGCGCCATCTCGGCCGCTACCTCGCGCGCGTGGTAGCGCGGGCTGGAGCCCTGCTTGTAGCTGGTCTCATGTTCCTCGTCAATGATGATAAGGCCCAAGTCGTCAAGCGGGCAAAAGAGCGCCGAGCGGGCGCCGACGACCACGCGGGCCGCACCGCTGGCGACCATATCCCACTGGTCCAGACGCTCGCCGGCCGAAAGGCGCGAATGGAACACGGCGACCGTCTCGCCAAAGCGCGAGCGAAAGCGGCCGACGGTCTGGGCCGTCAGCGAGATCTCGGGCACCAGCACGCAGGCCGAGCGGCCGGCCGCGAGCACGCGCTCAATCGCCGAAAGGTAAACCTCGGTTTTGCCGGAGCCGGTGACGCCGTCGACCAGCACCACGTCGCCATGAGCGTCCAGACGAGCGCGCTCAATCTGCGCGAGTGCCTGCTGCTGACCGTTCGTGAGTGCGACCGGCGCCTTGCCGCTTGCCGAGGACAACGTGGTCTGATCGCTGCAGCCACGCCAGGCGCGGCGCTCCTCCACCACGACGACGCCGCGTTTTTCGAGCGCCTTGATGGTCGCCGACATGCTGTTATAGAGCAGGTTGAGGTCGCGCGTCGTGACCGGTCCGCACTGGAGCGCCTCGATGAGCTGACGCTGACGAACCGCCGTTTTGGGAGGCGTATAGTCGAAGCCCTCGGGCGTAAGCATGACCCAACGGTTTTGGATGGGTTTGACGGCAGGGCGCTCGACAGTCCACGCGCCGTCGTCGCTTTTGACCACGCGCGGGCTTCCACCCGGTGGCAAGAACAGGCGCAGGCACTCGGAAAGCGTCGCGACGTACTCGCGGCTCATCCAGCGCGCAATACGGGCAGCCTCGGCACTAAAAAGCGGTTTGCTGAGAATCGCCTCGACGGGCTTGATGCGCGCAGGATCGAGGGCGTTGTTGCCTTGCAGGTCGCTCAGCTCGGGCGCTATATCGACGATATAGCCCGCGGCCGCGCGGTTGCCAAAGTGGACCAGGACCGTGGATCCGATCTGCGCCTCGTTGGCAAGGGGTTGAGGAATGCCGTAGGCAAACGGCTCGGACAGTGCACGCGTCGGGATGTCGAGGACTACGTTCGCATAGGCGGCGACGGGTTCGGGTGCGGGCTCGGGCTGCGCCGGGGCGGCGGCAGGAGCCGCGGACTTCGGAGCTTCCTCCGGATCCGGCGAACCAAACAGCGAAAGTTGCTCGGCCATGGCCCCAGCACCTCCCATCCCATTCGTCTACAGAAACAAGAACCCCGCTCAGGGTGAACGGGGCTCGGATACAAACGTTTGCGCAGCGATTACAGCGCCATCGTGCGGGCGCGGTCGATGCGCGCCAGGCAGTCGTCGCGACCGACGAGCGCCATGGTCTCGCCCAGCGGAGGGCTCACCATGTTGCCGCAGACGGCGACGCGCACGGCCTGGAACACCACGCGCTTCTTAAGGTCCATCTGCTCGGGCAGCGGCTCAAGCGCGGCGTCAATGTTGGCAGCCGTCCACTCGTCCACGCCCTCGAGCGCGGCCTTGGCGGCATCCAGAATGGCACCCATGCCCTCCTTGACCAGGCCCTTGTTGACGGACTTCTCGTCATACTCGAGCGTCTCGGCCGTAGCGAAGATGGGGGCGGCGACGGTCACGGCGTCGGCCGGCATCTTGGTGCGCGGCTTGACGATGGCGGCAAGCGCGTCGATCCAGTCCTCGCCGTACTCGACATTACCCTCGATCAGACCCGCCTCGTGCAGCTCGGGAACCATGATCTCGTCGGCAAACTGAGCATCGGACATGCCGTTGATGTACTCGGCATTGACCCAGTCGAGCTTCTTGGGGTCGAAGGTCGCCGGGTTCTTGGAGATGCGATCGAGCGAAAACTTGCTGGCCAGAACGTCGCGCGGGATGATCGTGGTCTCGCCGTCGAGCGACCAGCCGAGCAGCGCCAGGTAGTTGACAAAGGCGTCGGACAGGTAGCCGGCGTCGCGGTACTCCTCCACCGAGGTGGCGCCGTGGCGCTTGGAGAGCTTCTTGCCGTCGGCACCCAGGATCATGGAGATGTGAGCGAACGTGGGCACGGGAGCGCCGAGGGCCTCGTACACCATGACCTGACGCGGGGTGTTGGACAGGTGGTCGTCGCCACGGATGACGTGGGTGATCTTCATCATGGCATCGTCGACGACGGTCGCGAAGTTGTACGTGGGCGTGCCGTCGGAGCGGAAGATGACAAAGTCATCGAGCTCCTTGGCATCGAAGGTCACCTCGCCGTGGACGGCGTCGTGGATGACGACGTCGCCGCGGTCCTCGGGCACCTTGATGCGCAGGACGTAGGACTCGCCGGCCTCGATGCGGCGGCGGGCCTCCTCGGGATCAAGATCGCGGCAGCGGCGCTGATAACCCTGGAAGGGGTCCTTGCGCTCCTGAGCGGCCTTGCGGTCGGCGTCGAGCTGCTCCTTGGTGCAGAAGCACGGATAGGCCTTGCCCTCGTCCCAGAGCTTCTGGGCGGCCTGCTTGTACAGGTCCAGGCGCTCGGTCTGCGCGTAGGGGCCAAAGTCGCCGCCCACCTCGGGGCCCTCGTCCCAGTCCAGGCCCAGCCAACGCATGGCGCGCAGGATGATCTGCGTGTTCTCGTCGGTGGAACGGGTGGGGTCGGTGTCGTCGATGCGCAGGATGAACGTGCCGCCGTTTGCGCGGGCGAAAGCCCAGTTATAGATAGCGGTGCGGGCGCCGCCGATGTGCAGCTTGCCCGTCGGTGAGGGTGCAAAGCGGACGCGAACGTCTGATGCCATGGAAATCTCCTCGATTGCAGGATGGATGTCTAACCGCACCAGTATAAGGCATCAACGCAACCTCCGCACAAAGGGCACCGACCCACTCATTGGGGACAGACCCACTCATTGGGGACAGACTTAAATGACCAGTCGTTGGGGACACTCTTCAAGAGTGTCCCAAGTGCCGCCTAAGACTGGTCATTTAAGTCTGTCCCCAATGAGTAGGTGCGGAAAGGGTGTGAATATTCGATTAACGCGATATGATGTGCCCTTGCATATAGAGCTCGGCGGAATGGTAACGGTCGCCGGGACACGTTTTTGAAAGGACAATCATGTCAGAAGAACTTCGTTCCATCCCGCCCCAACACGGGTCCTTTGTATTTACGTCGGAGTCGGTGACCGAAGGTCATCCCGATAAGATCGCCGACCAGATCAGCGACGCCGTCCTCGACGCAATCCTCGCTAAAGAAATAGAGCTGCAGGAGCAGGGCTACATTGCGCCCAACGGCGTGCCCGCCAACGTTGAGAACGTCCGCTGCGCCTGCGAGACCCTCGTGACCACCGGCACCGTCATCGTTGCCGGCGAGATCCGCACCCAGGCCTACGTCGACGTTCAGGAAATTGCCCGTGGCGTTATCCGCCGCATTGGCTACAACCGCGCAAAGTTCGGTTTTGACTGCGATACCTGCGGCGTTATGAGCCTCATCCACGAGCAGTCGCCCGATATCGCCCAGGGCGTCGACGAGTCCTTCGAGACCCAGACCGGCGCTACCACAGACCCGATCGACCTGATCGGCGCCGGCGACCAGGGCATGATGTTTGGCTATGCCTCCAACGAGACCAAGACCCTCATGCCCATGCCGCACTACCTGGCGAGCCGCCTGGCCGAGCGCCTGGCCGCCGTACGCCACGACGGCACCCTGCCCTACCTGCGCCCCGACGGCAAGACCCAGGTCACGGTGCGCTACGAGGACGGCAAGCCCGTCGAGGTCACGACCATCGTCATCTCCACGCAGCACGCCGCCGAGATCGAGGACATGGGCAAGATCAAGGACGACCTCATCGAGCACGTCATCGCCCCCGTCATGGCTGCCGAGAACATGCCGTGGGACAACGCCGACATCTATGTGAACCCCACCGGTCGCTTTGTCGTGGGCGGCCCCATGGGCGACACGGGCCTCACCGGCCGCAAGATTATCGTCGACACCTACGGCGGTTACGGCCGTCACGGCGGCGGTGCCTTTAGCGGCAAAGACTGCACCAAGGTCGACCGCTCCGCCGCATATGCCGCACGCTGGGTCGCTAAGAACGTGGTCGCCGCCGGCCTGGCCGACCGCTGCGAAGTCGAGCTTGCCTACGCCATCGGCGTTTCCAAACCCCTCTCAATCATGGTCGACACCTTCGGTACCGCTAAGGTCGCCGAGGACAAGATCGTTGAAGCCGTAGAGAAGACCTTCGACCTGCGCCCGGGCGCAATCATCCGCGACCTAGACCTGCGTCGCCCCATCTACGAAAAGACGGCAGCCTACGGTCACTTCGGCCGCGAAGACGCCGACTTCACCTGGGAAAACACCGACCGAGTAGAAGAACTAAAAGCAGCCTGCGGTTTGTAAGACGATTAGCCAGACCTGAGCAACACAGTATTACGCACAAAGAAGTACCGGCCTCCAACCGGTACTTCTTTTTTATTAACCAGTGGCGAAGATGAACCGATACGGAAAAGGTCACCAGCCAATGAATTATGCAGCATAACGACTCCAACCATGTATCCTAAGTTCCGAGGGCTTTGGTATTTGGTCGATCGCGAGTTCCGCACGAGCCGGAGAGCACTTAATGTGCTCTCCGTGCGA
>UQZL01000028.1 GCA_900545605.1 uncultured Collinsella sp. | reverse complement strand
GGGTCAGCCCGTGGGAGGCCAGGGCGCCGCTGACCGGTGGACGGCACCGAGCCGTCATCGAACTTAGAAGGGGGAGGCCTCGCGGCCTCCCCCTTTTTTGCGTTTGTGTGGCATAAATGACTCATTTACGCCAGACGATTTAATTCTTTTTGGTATTGAGCTTTTATTTAAAGAAAATAAAACGAATAACAAGGGCAACTGCTATAGCCGCAATGATCAAAAGCAGGATTGTCATTCGATGCTGCTTGCGTCGTTTACTTGACGAAACGAAGATCGATTTTCCTTGTTTTGGCGTTTCGAGATAGCGAGCCGAATGCGTCAAGGTTTGCTTTGGTCGAGGACCTCTTTGTTGATGAGCGGCGGATGCTTTCAGTGACTCCTCACTAGCTGCGCTGTTTTTAGATAATGGTGCGTCTTTCAGATATACAGGGTCTCCCGAGGCCACGCCCATATGTTTACGTCCCGTTTGGGCATCCTCGAGTGTTTGATATCGATTTCTCGTCACATACTCGGGCTCAGGATCATTAATGGGCTCTTGCGAGATGTGGGGGCGATGGAACCGTGGCGGCTGCGTGGAAGTATCTTCCCCCTGCGTCGGCATAAACATTTTGTTCTGGTTTTGGTCGTCCATGATGCCCTTTAGCTCGTTACCAACAACGTGTACGCGCTCATTGTAAGCCCCTTGCTATTTGCAGCTGCGAACATACTTGTTATTTAGGCTCTGGTTCAAAGAACCTTAACCTTATTAAAACCTGAGTCACACACACTTAGATATGCTTATAGTACTGGACTCAAAAAACTTTATAGTCGATGTATATATAAGCACTGTGTGGGCATATATAAGAGCGTCAAAAGAAGTCCCAGTCACCTAGAAGATGGCTCGGCAGTCCTAAAAGGAGTGGTAAACATGGCAAGCATGGTTCCTTATCGTTCGGTTTTTGGCGTTCGTCCTTCTGCTAGCTCGCTGTTCGATCTGTTTGATGATATGACCGACCTTGCAAACAACTCAATTGCTTCCAAGGCGTTTCCCGTTGACGTTGAGGATAAGGGCGACGGCTATGAGGTCAAGGCTTATCTGACCGGCGTCGCCAAGGACGATATCGATGTCGAGCTTAACGAGGGCCGTCTGTCCATTAGCGTGAATGTCGAGGAAGACGAGGAGAACGAGGGCAAGAACTTCCTGCAGAAGGAGTTTAGCTCGTACAGCGCGACGCGCGGTGTGTACCTGAAGGATGCCTCGAGCGAAGGCCTTTCTGCAAAGTACGCTGACGGCATCCTTACTGTTACGGTTCCTAAGATTGTCGAGAAGAAGAACGTTACGAAGATTTCCATCGACTAGCGCTATCGGCTATTAACATCGGTGCCTACGTTAAAGGGGCTGGGAAGTGATTCCCAGCCCCTTTTTCTGTTTAAGACGATCTACTGAATGTTCATGGGCCGATATTGCCCTGCGGGACGTATCGTGAGTTTATGCAGTCCCTCAACGCGGGTGGCGGTGCTGCCAAGCTCGTTGTCGAGTGTTGCCCCAAGTGAGTTTGCATAGCTTTTGACGGTAAGGCTTGGGCGATTGTTGTCTTGGCTAATGTGCATCGCGATAAGCTGCTCGGTGCGATCGGTTACCAGCGCACGTGCGGCTTCGGCGGCCTGATCGTTGGAGAGATGCCCTTTTGCAGACAGGATGCGTTCCTGAAGAAAGCGAGGATAGTCTCCTTGACGTAGCATGGCCACGTCGTGGTTGCTTTCGAGTGCGAGAATGCGACAGTCCTTGAGCGTATCGATGGCATGCCTTGACAACTCGCCGGTGTCGGTTGCAAAGCCAATCGAATCACCCTGAGCGTCAAACCGGTAGCCGACGGGATTGACGACGTCGTGGGATGTCGAATACGTTTGAATGCGGACTCCGGCAATAGAGAGGGTGTCGCCTGGGTCGAATTCCTCAACAGGCAGATGTGCGAGGCTTTCTTTTGATGTGAGCGTGCCTCTGCTGGAAAAGACCGGGCCATTCCAATGCTTACACCACACCTCAAGCCCCTTAATGTGGTCGCTGTGCTCATGGGTGACCACAAGGGCCGACACGTCGTCTGCCGAAAGGCCGAGCTCCGCCATGCGTTTGAGCGTCTCGCGGCGAGACAGTCCGTCATCGACCATAATGAGCCCCTGCGGGCCCTCGATGAGCGCGCAGTTGCCTTTAGAGCCACTGCCGAGGATATGAAGGTGCAGACGAGACATAAGATTCCAAAGGATACAATGGGTGCGGACGAATAGAGGAGGAAGCAAATGCCTACGGTATCTCAGCATTATGGACACCATGCCGTGCCTGGGGCAGTCGATGAGACCCGGACGAGACAGCAGGCTGCTCCTGTCGTGCTCATGGTATCAGGCGGCGCGGACTCGACGGCACTGCTTCTTATGGCGTGCACATCAAAGCTGGATATCCAAGACGGACGCGGTGTTGCCCCCATCGCGCGCGAGCGACTGCACGTGCTGCATGTGAACCATCATCTGCGCGGCAAGGCGTCCGATGGCGACGAGGCCTTTGTGCGTGAGCTCTGCGCACAATATGGTCTACCGCTGTGTGTTGAGCATGCCTATTTTGATGATGAATCGGGCAATATCGAGGCGGCTGCCCGCGAGGTGCGCTATGCCGCGGCGCGAAGGTATGTTCGCGAGCTCTGCGCCCAGACGGGGGCACCGCGAACGGCGGCTCGTATCTGCACCGCGCACACGTCTTCGGATCGCGCGGAAACGTTTTTGATGAACGCGATTAAGGGTTCGGGGCCCGCTGGTCTATCGAGCATTCCTCGCCGGAGGAATATCGTGGTGCGTCCCTTGCTCGACCTAACTCATGGCGAGCTCGTGGGCTATCTACAGGTACATGGTCAGCCGTGGCGTGAAGACGAGAGCAATGAGGATATCTCGTATCTGCGAAACTACGTGCGCCATCGGGTAATGCCGGTGGTGGCACAGCGTAATGCGAGCGTGTGCAAGACGATTGGCGCCGCCTGCGAGATCCTTGGTGACGAAGATGCGTTTCTATCCCAGCTGTCGGCACAGGCGTTTCGAAGCTGCCTGCGCAAGGAGGCGGCGGGTGCGCTAGTGCTCGATGCCAGACGCCTTGCTGCGGCCGAGGTGGTAATCGCGCGGCGCATCGTGCGACTGGCGATCAAACGCATCGATCCGGACGCTCGTCCAGAGATGCGACATGTGGAGCGAGTCCTTTCCTGCGTTGCCGAGGGCGCAGGCTCGGTCACGCTTCCGGCGGGGATTGACGCACGCGTCGAATTTGGCATGCTGGCGTTTAAGGCTCCGGTGGCTCGCGAGGGCCTGGTCGCGGACTGGGTTACCGTACCCGGTCGTTTGCCGTTGGGCGGGGGACGCATGTTGGTCGCAGAGTCGATGGCCGTTGAACCGGGATGCGATATCGTGCGCCGCGCCCGTGAGCTTGCGGCTGCCGGGGAAGTGGCAGCTTTGGTAGACGCGGCTGCTCTGGGTTTTGCCGACAGCGATAGCGAGCGGATCCTGGCGGGCTCGCGTGGCGAGATCCCTGCCGAGGCGCGATTGGCGCGCCTATGGGTGGACGGTCCCGCACCGGGAGACGTGATGTGCCCGTTAGGAATGAGTGGCCGAAGCAAGAAGGTATCCGACTTGCTAGGAGAGGCTCGCATTCCCGTTTCCGAGCGCGCCGGCGTGCCCATGGTGAGGACGGCGCCGGGAGGTGCCGTGGTGTGGGTCGCCGGAGTTCGCGCGGACGAACGCTTTAAGTGCACGGCGGCGACGCGTGTGGCCTATCTGCTTCGCGTGGTTGACGCGGATTAGCCCCTCGTACCAGCTTTTCTGTGCGGCGTTGACGGTATTCCCGCGCTGATGGCGTACGGGCTGGAAAATATTCCCCGTGCGCTGCTAGAATGTGAAGTTCGCGTCCATACGGCGGTGTGTGGGCGATAAGCACAAGAAAGGGTTGTCATGGCTTCTCAACATCCGGATATCGAGAAGGTTCTGTTTACGCAGGAGGATATCGACGGTATCGTCTCTCGCCTGGGCGAGGAGATTACGCGCGACTACGCGGGTAAGGATCTGGTGCTGATCGCGGTCCTACGCGGCGCCGTGGTCTTTATGGGCGACCTGATGCGCAAGATCGAGCTGCCGACCAACATCGATTTCATGGCTGTTTCGAGCTATGGCGACGGTGTGAAGTCCTCGGGTATCGTGCGTATCATTAAGGACCTGGATATCGACATCCGCGGTCGCGACGTGCTGATCGTCGAGGACATTCTGGACTCGGGCCTGACGCTCAAGTATCTGATGAAGAACCTCGAGAGCCGCAAGCCCGCTTCTCTGGAGGTCGCCGCCTTCCTGTGGAAGGACGTTGAGGACCGCGTCTCGGCCATCACGCCCAAGTATGTTGGAACCCATTGCCCCGATGCCTTTGTGGTGGGCTACGGCCTCGACTATGCCGAGCGCTATCGTAACCTTCCGTATCTGGGCATTTTGAAACCGGAGGTTTATTCGTAAGATGCCCGACGACCATAACGATAACAATTCCCAGACTCCCCGGGAGCCTAAGATCCCGGGGATGCCCGGAGGCAAGAAGCCCACGCGTACGGGCTGGCTGTATTTTATTTTGGCTTGCGCGCTTCTGGGCTACGCCTTCTTTAACATGGGCTCCGGCTTTGCCAATTCCAGCAATACCGTTAAGCTCGCGACGAGCGAGATGGTGAGCGCCATCAAGCAGGATCGCGTCGAAGATCTGACCTATACGGTTCAAGACGGAAGCGTGACGGGTCATTACTGGAAGACGAAGAAGGACAAGGGCGATACGAGCGAGCTCAAGAGCTTCTCCTCGACCTATGTCGGCTCCGATTCGCTTGCCGAGCTCATGGCGGAGCACCCCGATACCAAGTACATCGTCAACACCAACGATCCCGATTTTTGGGGCGACTTGGCGATGAGTGTGCTTCCGACGATCGCCCTTATCGCCATCATGTTCTACTTTATGCGCCAGATGATGGGCGCCAACAACAGGAACATGCAGTTTGGCAAGACCAACGCCAAGACCAACGAGGCCACACGCCCCAAGGTCAAGTTTGAAGACGTTGCCGGCGTGGACGAGGCAGTCGAGGAGCTCGAGGAGATCCGTGACTTTTTGAGCGATCCGGATCGCTATCGCAAGCTGGGCGCCAAGATCCCGCGTGGCGTGTTGCTGGTTGGCCCTCCGGGCACCGGTAAAACGCTGCTGGCCAAGGCCGTTGCCGGCGAGGCGGGCGTGCCGTTCTTTAGCATCTCGGGTTCCGACTTTGTCGAGATGTTCGTAGGTGTCGGCGCCAGCCGTGTGCGTGACCTCTTTAAGGAGGCCAAGTCCCAGGCCCCGTCGATCATCTTCATCGATGAGATCGATGCCGTGGGACGTCAGCGCGGAGCTGGCTTGGGCGGCGGTCACGACGAGCGCGAGCAGACGCTCAACCAGCTGCTGGTCGAGATGGACGGCTTTGAGGAAAGCGAGTCGGTCATCCTGATCGCCGCCACCAACCGCCCCGACATTCTGGATCCGGCGCTGCTGCGTCCCAGTCGTTTTGACCGTCAGGTTACGGTCGACCGTCCGGATGTGAAGGGCCGCGAGCAGATCTTGCGCGTGCATGCCGAGAACAAGCCGATGGACGAGGACGTTAAGTTTGAGAAGCTCGCCCAGATGACCGTTGGCTTCACTGGTGCCGATCTGGCAAATCTGCTCAACGAGTCTGCGCTGTTGGCTGCCCGCCGCCATCGTTCCGTGATCTCGATGGACGAGGTCGAGGAATCGATGGAGCGCGTGATTGCCGGACCGCAGCGCAAGGGTCGCGTGATGACCGAGGCCGAGCGCACCACGATTGCCTACCACGAGAGCGGTCACGCCCTGGTGGGTCACATCCTGGAGCACTCCGATCCGGTCCACAAGATCTCGATCGTCAGCCGCGGCCAGGCGCTGGGCTACACGCTGCAGCTTCCGCAGGAGGACCACTTCCTCAAGACCAAGAACGAGATGCTCGACGAGCTCGCCGTGTTCTTGGGCGGTCGCGTTGCCGAGGAGCTCATGTGCGATGACATCACGTCGGGCGCGAGCAACGATCTGGAGCGCGCAACCAAGATGGCGCGCGAGATGGTCACGCGCCTGGGCATGAGCGAGGAGCTGGGCACGCAAGTGTTTGGCGAGGCGCAACATCAGGTGTTCCTTGGTCGCGATTACGCCGATCACCAGGATTACTCCGAGGAGACGGCGCGCCGCATTGATATCGAGGTCCAGCGCATTATGCGTGAGGCCCATCGTCGTGCGGTCGAGATTCTGGACGCCCGTCGCGATCAGCTCGATCTGATGGCGAAGGTGCTGCTTGAGCGCGAGACCGTCGAGGGCGACGCCGTGAACGCCCTGCTCGACAACGAGTGGAATGCCTACCTTGAGCGCGAGGGCGATATCCTGGCGGCCAAGGAGGAGCGCAATGCCAAGGCGGCCGGCATGCCGACCAAGAAGCGCGTGCCTCGAATGAGCGAGGAGGAGCTGGCGGCTGATGCCGCGGCCTTTGCGCAGGCGGCCATGCAGGAGGATGCCGAAGCCGCATCCGATGATGCTGACGATGACCATGCCGTCGTCGATGCCGACACCGACGCCGACAAATAGTCTTTGTGGCGAAAGCCTCCGCGGGGAAACCTGCGGAGGCTTTTTCTTTTGAGCGATATGGGGCCGTCTGTTGATTGGGGACAGACTTAAATGAGCGTTTTCACGCATTTAAGTCTGTCCCCAATCAACATTGCTGCGGCACTTTGCTCGGCTAAAGCGTACAATAGCGCCTATGCGAAAGGGGAACAGATGATCAACGAAACTATGTATGCTCGCGGTGCGGAAAGCTCCATCATCCGTGAGATTTTTAGCTATGGCCTTGAGCGCAAGGCGCAGATCGGTGCGGAAAACGTATTCGATTTTTCGCTGGGCAATCCGAGCGTTCCGGCACCCGCTGCTGTGGCGGAGTCCATTAAGAAGGCCCTGGAGCTGCCGAGCGACCAGCTGCACGGCTACACGCCCGCACCGGGCCTGCCGCAATGTCGTGCCGCTGTGGCCGAATCGCTCAACCGCCGCTTTGGCACGAGCTATGAGGGCAAAGACGTCTTTATGACGGTGGGTGCCGCGGCTTCGCTCACCTGCGCGCTCAACGCCGTTACGAATCCGGGCGACGAGGTTATTGTTATCGCCCCGTACTTTCCGGAGTATCGCGTTTGGATTGAGAAGGCCGGCTGCACGTGTGTCGAGGCGCTTGCCAACGAGGACACATTCCAGCTGAGCGTGGATAACGTATTCAAGGCGATCACCGACAAGACGGCAGCCGTCATTATCGACTCGCCCAACAACCCGACCGGTGCCGTATATACGCGCGACACGCTGGCGCGACTGGCCAATGTTCTGCGCGAGGCCAACGCTCAGCGCGATCCCGAGAATCCGATTATGCTCATCTCGGATGAGCCGTACCGCGAGATCGTGTACGGTGCCGAGGTGCCTTGGGTGCCCTCGATCTACGAGCACACCATCGTGTGCTACTCGTATTCCAAGTCGCTGTCGCTGCCGGGTGAGCGCGTGGGGTGGATCTTGGTTCCCAACACCAATCCGCAGGCTGCCCGTCTGATGCCGGCCGTTGCCGGTGCCGCCCGTACGCTGGGCTTCGTGTGCGCGCCGGCGCTCTTTCAGCGCGTAATTATCGACTGCATCGATGAGCCGAGTGACGTTGAGGCCTATGCACGCAACCGCACCGCGCTTACCGACGCACTAGCGGAGTATGGCTACACCTATGTTGAGCCGGATGGCGCGTTCTACCTATGGGTGAAAGCATTGGAGCCCGATGCGAATGCGTTTTGCGAGCGCGCAAAGAAGTATGAGTTGCTTGCGGTTCCCTCGGACAGCTTTGGTATGCCGGGTTGGTTCCGCCTGGGCTATTGCGTGAGCTACGAAACGATTGTCAATTCGCTACCCGCTTGGAAACAGTTGGCGGACGAGTATCGTTAAAAGTAAAGCGCTCTGCCTACAATGTTTTACGTGAAACGGGGTTTGGTGTTAAGCCGGACCCCGTTGTCATGGACGTTGTGTCTTTGGGATGGAGTGGTTTTACGACTATCGAAGGCTATGCGTACAATGAATATAAGCGACGGCCGTGCCAGATAAGGAGACCTGATGCCCTACCTGCTTTCTTGTGACATTCATACCCATACGATGTTCTCTGCGCATGCATATTCGACCATTGAGGAGAATGTGTACTGGGCGGCAGAGCGTGGTCTGCAGGTGCTCGGATCTGCCGACCATTTGAGCTCTATGGTTACGGCTTGCCCCAATGACCTGCGCAGTTACCAGTTCTTTATCAACCAGGATATCTGGCCGCGCATTTGGAGCGGCGTGCTGGTGCTGCGTGGTGCCGAGGCCGATATCGTTTCGCTGGACGGAAGCCTGTTTGGCGAGGACACTCCTGTCACGCTCGATATTGCCGGCGATTCGTACAGCCGTCAGCATTCGCTGTTCGATTTGGTTACGCGTAATTTGGATTATTTGGTTGCGAGCGTGCATAATCCGCAGATTGCTGAGGGCGCGACGCTGGCCCAGACGACCGAGATGTATATCAATGCCCTGGAGCACCCCAAGGTGTTCATGCTGGGTCACACGGGGCGTTCGGGCGTGCCGTTCGATATCGACGAGGTGCTGTTGGCAGCTAAGGCCAAGCACAAGATTATCGAGATCAACAACCATAGTCTTGAACACGGTGTCGACACTGAGCATTGGGCCGTATGCCGCAAGATTGCCGAGCGCTGCGCCGAGCTGGGCGTGGGCATTGGCGTGTCGACCGATGCCCACATTGGCATGGCCATTGGCAAGCTCGATCACGCGCGCAAGATGCTCGACGAGATTCACTTCCCACTGGATTTGATCGTGACGCGCGACCGCGAGACGCTGCTGTGCGAGATGGCGGCAGCCGGCGTGTGCGATCTGCGCAATGGGATGTAGCGGAGTTTATAAACCAAGCGAAGGGGGCGGCCCAGGCGGGTCGCCCCCTTTCTTGTCCCAAAAATCTACTGAGGTTGGTTAGCGGCGTTCGAGGACCGCTACGGTTTCGGTGTGGTCGGTGTGAGGGAACATGTCGACTGGCGTGATCTTGAGCAGGCGATAGCCTCCGTCGAGGAGCTGGTGCAGGTCGCGCTCTTGGGTCACGGGGTTGCAGCTGATATAGGTGATGCGGCGCGGCTTAAGTGCGCAGGCAGCTTCGAGGAACTCGGGCGTGGAGCCGGCGCGCGGCGGGTCGATGGAAAGAACGTCGACGCGTTCGTTGTTGTCGGCGGCATCCAGGATGTAGTCGGTGGCGTCGTCGGCCATAAACCAAGCGCTGCGGGTGAGGCCGTTGAGCTCGGCATTGCGACGTGCGTCGGCAATGCCCGCCGGGTTGCGCTCAACGCCGAGCAGCATAATGCCGATACCCTTGTTCTGGGCATCTTTAGCTGCGCAAAGACCGATGGTACCGCTGCCACAGTAGGCATCCATGAGCACATCGCCCTGGTGCAAATCCATGCCGTCGATAGCGAGCTGATAGAGCAGCTCGGTCTGTTGCGGGTTGGTCTGATAAAACGCGGTGGGGGAGATGTCGAATTCGCAGCCGAGCAGCTGGTCGCGCATGCATTCGGCGCCATACACGATGCGGGTTTCCTCGCCGAGGATGGCGTTGCCGGGGCGTCCGTTGATGTTTTGGGCGACGGTGACGATGCGCGGATCGAGTGCGGCGACAGCCTCAAAGAACTCCTGCGCATGCGGCAAGTCGCGCTGAGCGGTCACGAGCGTGACCATGACCTGGTCGGTACGCCAACCGCAGCGGACGACGGCATAGCGAAGCAAACCAAGATGCTTGTCCTCATTAAAGGCGGGAATATGCAGCCGCTCAGCTTCGCGTGCGATGCCGTTGAGAATCTGACGGGCGCCCGGTGCCTCGACGGGGCATTCGGGTACGGCAACGATCTTGTGCGTGCCGCGCTCAAAGAAACCGCAACGGACAGCGCCCTCCTTACCGGGAGCAAAGGGAGTGGCGGCCTTATGGCGAAAACCGCGCGGCGCAGGATATTTGCCCGGGTCGCCCAGGGTGACACCCATGCCACGAATAGGATCTACAGCAATGCCCTCACGCTCACAAAGCGAAGCAAAAAGCTCCTCCATAGCAGCCTGCTTGGCGGCGAGCTGCTTCTTATAAGGACGATTGAGCGCTGTACACCCACCGCAAGCTTTCATGATGGAACAAGGAGACTTGGGATCAACGGCCTTGCGCGCAGACGGAGCCGGATTCTTATACGGGCGCTTGGAGCGAGTCTGAGATGCCTTATCCTCGTTCCGACGAGAGCCGGGACGCTTGGCCTTAGCCTTGCCCTTAGCCGATTTGCTTTTTGCAGCTTTAGAAGACTTGGATTTCGTAGAAGATTTCTCCTCCTTCGACCCCTCAACCGCCTCCACCAAAGCACGACGAGCCCTACGCTCCGCACGAGATTCTGCCATCAATAACTCCACTAATTCATGAATTAAAGCTGCAAGTATTGTACCGTGCCAAGCCAGCAGACGATATGCAAGCGGTTTAATCGTGTTAGCGATAAGCCCAACGACGGTTGCCCGCCGCGTGAGGGGTGTGGGGGTTAAGTTTATCGCGAGTTCCGCACGAACAGGAGGCCACTTAATGTGGCCTCCGTCGTGAGCAGGACTGTAGAGCAGGAAACTTAACCCCCACACCCCTCACGCGGCGGGCAAACTCGCCTTGTGCTCTATCACGCTAAAGTGTATGATTCTGGACGTTACACGAATCACTTTACTTAACTAAAGTGCCATCAAGGGGGGATACCATGAACACCGATATGTCTCGTCGTCAGTTTGTTGGTCTAGCCGGCTCGCTCGCTACGGTGCTTGGCCTTGGTCTTGTCGGTTGCGGCGGTGGTGCCGGCAAGGGCTCCGCTGCTGGCTCTGCCGCGGCCAAGGATGTGAAGGGCGCTGCGGAGTCCAAGAAGCTCGTGGTGGGCTTTGATAAGTCCTATCCTCCGTACGGCTTTGTGGGCGACGATGGCGAGTACACCGGCTTTGATCTCGATCTGGCCAAGGCTGTTGCCGATAAGCAGGGCTGGGAGGTCAAATACGAGGCCATCGACTGGGATGCCAAGGATACGCTGCTCAACTCGGGCGCCATCAACTGTATCTGGAACGGCTTTACCATGGAGGGCCGCGAGGACGACTACACGTTCTCCGAGCCGTACATGCTCAACGAGCAGGTGCTGGTGGTAAAGAAGGATGCAGGCATCAAGAGCTGGGACGATCTTGCCGGCAAGACCGTGATTACCCAGACCGATTCCGCTGCGCAGGATGTGCTTGAGGGTGACCAGAAGGATCTGGCGGCGACGTTTGCCACGCTCGACACCATCGGTGAGTACAACACGGCGTTTATGCAGCTCGAGAGCGGCGCGGTCGATGCCGTGGCTTGCGACCTTTCGATTGCCCAGTATCAGCTTGCCGCCAAGCCCGATGCTTATACGCAGCTTGATGAGCCGCTGTCCAGCGAGCACTACGCCGTCGGCTTTAAGAAGGGCGACACCAAGTCGGCCGACGCCGTGACCGAGTCGCTCAAGGCACTCTACGATGACGGTACGGTTAAGGATCTCTGCGACAAGTATTCAAGCTATGGTCTATCTTTCGATAATTGGGTGCTCAAGTAATGTCTATTCAGGTCATGATGCAGATGCTTGGCCAGGGATTCTTGGTCAGTTTGCAGTTGTTTGTGCTGACACTGCTGGGGTCGATTCCGCTGGGAATCCCCGTGGCGTTTATGCGCATGAGCAAAATCGCGCCGCTTCGCTGGATTGCGCGCATCTACATTTCGGTCATGCGCGGTACGCCGCTCATGCTGCAGATGTTTGCCATCTACTTTGCCCCGTACTACGTGTTTGGCATTTCGCTCACGCCCGATTCCAAGTGGACGGCGTGCGTCGTGGCGTTCATCATCAACTACGCCGGTTACTTTGCCGAGATCTATCGCTCGGGCTTGCAGTCCATTCCGCGCGGTCAATACGAGGCTGCCGAGGTGCTGGGCTATTCGCGCGTGCAGACGTTTCTGTATATCGTGATGCCGCAGGTCGCCAAGCGTATTCTGCCGGCGATGGGCAACGAGATCATCACGCTGGTCAAGGACACGTCGCTGGCGTTTGCCATTGGCGTGGGTGAGATGTTCTCGACGGCCAAGGCGCTGGTCGCCTCGCAGGTGAGCATGGTGCCGTTTGCGATCGCGGCGCTGATTTACTGGGTCTTTAATTTCGTCGTCGAGATGCTGCTGGGCGCCGCCGAGAAAAAATTGGATTACTACCATGATTAATTCGGTAATGAATATATCGAACGCGCGTAAGGCGTTTGGCGGCAATGAGGTGCTCAAGGATATCTCGCTTGAGGTGAAGCGTGGCGAGGTCGTGGCGATTATCGGGCCTTCGGGTGGCGGCAAGTCCACGCTGCTGCGGTGTGCCACGCTGCTCGAGACACTCGACGGAGGCTCGCTCTCGTTTGGCGACCTTGCCGTTGCGACGGATGAGGGTTCGGGCGCGGTCTATGCGAAGGGCGATGTGCCCAAGCAGGCGCGCTCGCGATTCGGCCTGGTGTTCCAAAATTACAACCTGTTCCCGCACTATACGGTGATGAAAAACATCACCGATGCGCCGATTCGCGTGCTTAAGCGTCCGCGCGAGCAGGCGGAAGCCCGCGCTCACGAGCTGATTGCACAAATGGGGCTGACGGGCAACGAGAACAAGGTGCCGTGTGAGCTTTCGGGCGGTCAGCAACAGCGTGTGAGTATCGCCCGCGCCCTGGCGCTCGATCCGGAAATCTTATTCTTTGACGAGCCGACCTCGGCGCTCGATCCCGAGCTAACGGCCGAGGTGCTGCGTGTCATTAAAGACCTGGCGGCGCAGAATATGACGATGGTGATCGTGACCCATGCGATGCAGTTTGCGCGCGATGTTGCCGATCGCGTGGTCTTTATGGACGGAGGCCGCATTGTCGAGGAGGGCCCGGCCGAGCAGGTTATCGATCATCCGCGTGAGCAACGTACCCGTGAGTTCTTGAGTCGTATCGAGGGCTAAGCTCAGCTATGTATTGAGAAGAAGCCGCCGCGGGTCTTATGGACTGCGGCGGCTTTTATTTGTATCGATGGGGTTTAATAATCGCCTGGCATACTTGCTCTGTCCTCTCGCCGCCTGTATTCATACGTGCGCCGAAAGGTATGCATGGACAGCCGCCCGTGAGGGTAGGGTGGTGGCATAGGACATTTGGAGGGTGAGTCGGCTCGGCTGCCGACCATGCTGCTCCCGGGATGGCACCGACCGCGAACTCTCCCCGTTGGCGTCGCGCAATGCGCGCGGCCCTGCAAGGAGGTCATCATGGGTGCTCCCAAGACCGGCAATGTAAGGAACGTGGTGCTCGTAGGCCAAGGCGGGGTGGGCAAGACTTCACTCGCCGAGGCCATGCTCCACCTTTCTGGCAAGACCGCCCGCCTGGGCGGCCACGACGGCACCAAGCCCACGCTCGACTATGACCCCGAAGAGGTCAAGCGTGCATTTTCCATCTCGACGACCATTGCACCGATCGACTGGAAGGGCGCGCGCATCAATGTGCTCGATGCCCCGTGTTACCCCGATTTTATCGGCGACGCCTTTGCCGCGATGAGCGTCTGCGAGACGGCCCTGTTTGTGGTCGACGCCGAGGCCGGCCCGCAGCCTACGACGGTTAAGCTCTGGTATGCCGCCGAGGACCTGCGCTTGGCGCGTGCGGTGTTCGTAAACCGCCTGTCGCGCTCCGAGGCCAGCTTTGCGACCACGATGGACCTGCTGCAGGAGCGCTTTGGCACGCGACTGGGCGCCGTGACCCTTCCCTGGGGCGAGGGCGAGGACTTTGATGGCATCATCGACCTGGTGCGCATGAAGGCGCGCCATTGCAACGGCGCCGAAGCCGTTGAGTCGGAGATTCCCGAGGAGTATCGTGCCCAGGCCGAGGAGGCCCATGACCATCTGTGCGAGCTGGTGGCCGAGGCTGACGACGAACTGATGATGAAGTACTTGGAAGGCGAGGAGACGCTGACGCAGGAGGAGCTTGAGGGCTTGCTGTCGAAGGCGATTGCCGAGCGCATCTTTGTGCCGGTCTTTGCGGGCGATTGCATTAAGGAGCAGGGCGTCAACTCGCTGATGGACGACATCGCCACGTACTTCCCGGCGCCGACGGACTACGGCGAGATGCCGCTCATCGACGGTGATTCGCTCAAGATTTCGAGCGACGATGACCGTCCGGTGGCGTTTGTGTTTAAGACGCTGGCCGATCCGCAGCAGGGTCGCATCAGCTTTATCAAGGTGCTGACGGGTACGCTTGAGCCGGGTCTTGAGCTGATCAACGCGCGTACCCGCAAGAGCGATCGTCTGGCCCACCTGTATGTGATGTGCGGCCGCGACATGACCGAGGTCGGTCACGCCTATGCCGGCGACATCATCGTGGCGCCCAAGCTGGCGGCCGAGACGGGCGATACGCTCTCCATTACCGGTAAGGTCGAGGCTGCGGCGTTTAAGTTCCCCAACTCGCAGTACCGCATTGCCATCGAGGCCGAGAACCGTGGCGACGAAGAGAAGCTCTATACGTTTATCGAGAAGGCGTGCAAGGCTGATCCGACCATGAGCATCGATCGTGACGAGGAGACGGGCCAGACTATCATCTCCGCCGTTGGTGAGGCGCAGGTTTCGGTGCTGCTCAACCGTTTGGGGGATCGCACCAAGGTCGTGGCCAAGAGCGTGCCGATCCGCATTCCGTATCGCGAGACCATCCGCCGCACGGCGAGCGCCCAGGGTCGCCACAAGAAGCAGACCGGTGGCGCCGGTCAGTACGGCGACTGCTGGCTGCGCGTGGAGCCGCTTATTGGGCCCGACGGCACGAGCGACGGCTACGAGTTTGTGGATGAGGTCGTGGGCGGCCGCATTCCGCGCTCGCTGATCCCCGCCGTGGACAAGGGTGTCCAGGAGACCATGAAGGACGGCATCATTGCCGGCTACCCGCTCACGGGCATTCGCGTGGCTGTGTACGACGGCTCGTATCACAGCGTCGACTCCAACGAGATGGCGTTCCGCGCGGCGGCTCGCATCGGCCTGCGCAAGGCATGCGCCGATGCCGACCCGGTGGTGCTGGAGCCCATCGAGGAAATCACGGTGACTATTCCCGAGAGCTACGCCGGCGCCGTGATGGGTGACATCTCGGCATCGCGCGGTCGCGTGACGGGCATGGAGACCGATGAACGCGGCGACACCGTGGTCATCGCCCAGGCACCTCTCGCCGAGCTGACGGATTACTCGACGCGCCTGCGCTCTATCACGCGCGGCACGGGTGACTTTACCATGAAGCCCGCAGGCTATGAGCAGGTGCCTTATGACGTTCAGGCCAAGCTGGTCGAGCGCTATGAGGAGGGCCGCGCCAAGTAGCGTGTGGCGTTGCCTGCAATGTGGACGCTGACGAAAAGGCCGCCCTGGGTAATCCAGGGCGGCCTTTTTTGATCCCATGGGGACGGAGGAAAACGAATCATTTTTGGGTTACGGGCGGTGCGGTCGGCACTAGTCTCCGGATGCCTGGTTGCGGCCGGTGGCGTAGTCGATCTGCACGTGCGGCTGCAGGTTGTAGCAGTACACGTGGAAGCAGAGGGTCTTGCCGTGGTCCTCGACCGATTGCGCCTCAAGGCGCACGCCGCGGCAGACAAGCTCCTCTTCGTTATACATGGGCGTGACGCGATAGAGCACGTGGTTGCCCGTATCGCGAATATAGTTGAGAATCTGCTCTTCAAACGGCAGCATGCCCGTCTCGTTGAGATAACGCGTGCCGGTGAGGAGATTCTTGCGATTGGCGTTCTCGCCGCAGAGTGACCAGGCGATAAGGTGGCAGCGGTTGTAGAGGCTCTGGCCCGGAATAAAGTCGTAGCGCTGCTGGTGCCAACCGGCAGGATGGATACGCGAGATATCGCCGCGCTTGCATTGACCGAGTGACTCGGGGCCCACGCAGGCGAGCGCCTTGCGAGTGCGGCCCAGGCTGTCGAGCTTGGAGAATTTCTTAAAGCAGCCCTCTTCGGTGGCGCGATCGTATTCATCGAGTGTGAATGATGGCGTGCCGAGCGGGTGCATGCTGTCGGCGCGAAGGGCAACGTAGGGGTTGCCGGCGTAGTCGGGAATGCTGCTGAGGTATACGCCGCGGGCGCGGTCAAGATCGGGGTTTTCGACCTCGTCGATGGGGGCGGCGGCGCTGTCCGCGGAAGCGTCGTCATCGGTGTCGGGTGCGGCGGAATCGGAGCCATCGCCAGAGTCCTGGCTGTTTTGAGGGTCCGGGGAGCTCGCCGTTCCCGATTCGAGCCGAGCGACCAGGTCTGCCTCGTCGTCGGTGCGGCTGGGACTCTCGTTTTGTTTTTCGGCCAGAGCTGCCGCCTGTTCATCACTTTGCGGCGACAACAACTTGGGCGCTCCGTCGAGCGACCCTGTGAACAGCGCAAACCCCAGCACCACGGCGGCGCCGATGGAAAGTACTTGCTTGTAGGCGGACTTGCGCGACATTGCGGCTCCTGGATGGACGGTTGGGAATCTACCAGTCTAGCAGGAGCCGGCAGGGGCCGTTCTGTCGAACAAATACTCAAGATTTGGGATAGACGCTACTGATTCATTTGCCTCATATGGAGCTGCGGTGGTTGTGTATGTGGGGCTATTTTGCGTTTCCCCAGATAAAACCCGCCAAAATAAACCTGTCCCTTTTTGGCAGGTTAATCGGGGGACTATTTCACCGCAACTTAGGGCACGGTTAGGGAGTGTGCACCTTAAAGAGTGGTGCCCTTGATTAGAGAGGTCGCGCTCGTCTCTCTAATTGTCTCTCTAAAGAGAAAGCCAGTTAAAGAGATAACATTGGGCTATCTAACAGTGAATTCGATACATCTCTCTAAATGTCTCTCTAAAATAAGGTGCTTATCTCTCTAAAGTTAGAGAGATATACTATACTTTAGAGAGATAAATCTATCGTTTTAGAGAGACGGAATGCCAATGCTGCTGGATGAACCTCTTGGCCTTATCGTTGAGCGCCTTCGCAGGCGGGGGACTGATGACGCATCGGTAGAAGTTAAAGCCTGCACGAATAAATTGAGCGCAGACGTATGGGAGACAGTGAGCGCTTTTGCGAACACTGCGGGTGGGCTCATTATTTTGGGCCTAAACGAAGCCGAAGGATTTGTTCCTTCGGCTAACTTTGCTATCGATAGGGTGCGCGATCAGTTTGTTTCGGGTATCGGAGACGGAGGCTCAGCGGCAGTGGTGACCCATGCGCCACGGTACGAGCTTGATCGAGGCGAGGTCGACGGGCTCCAGGTGCTTCTGGTGCGCATCTTTGAACTTGAGCTTAAAGCGAAGCCTTGCTATATCGGCGCGCGCGGCGTGCAGAACGGTAGCTACAAGCGCGTGGATGATAAAGATATCAAGATGTCACCCGCTGAGCTATATGAGCTGCAGAGTGCGTTGCTTCCGAGCGATGCAGACGGCACGGTGGTTTCGGAGGCAACAGTCGAGGATTTGGATCCAGATGTCGTGCGGTCTATTATCGCAAATCGCCGGCTGCAGACCCCCCGCGTTTTGCGCGGGGCCGATACGCTGGAAAAGCAGCTGGTCAGACTCAATATCACTACAAAGGATGGTGCGGTGAAGCTCGCAGGGCTTCTGTCGGCGGGAATTTACCCCCAGCAGTTCTATCCCAAACTCATGATTGATGTCGCCGTTCATTCCGATGTGGAAAAATCTGCACCCGGGCAACCCCGGTTTATTGACCGCCAGTTGTGCGATGGCCCGATTCCGGCTTGCATCGAAGATGCCCTTGTCGCGATTGGACGGAACTTGCGCAAAGCGGCGATAGTGCAAGGCGCTGGCAGAAGGGAGGATTGGGAAGTTCCCCAGGAGGTTTTGCGCGAGGCCTTGGCAAACGCCTGCATCCATCGAGAATATTCGCCCATGTTTGTGGGGCAGGCCGTGAGTGTCGATATCTATCCAGACAGAATAGAGATCAAAAACCCCGGTGGGCTTTGGGGCGGAAAGACGGTGGACAATCTTGCAGACGGGGAATCGCGCTGCCGAAACCCAAAGCTCATGAGCCTAATGGGGGCGACGCCGTTAGAGCATGCCGAGGGGCCCGTTGCAGAAAGCCAGGGATCTGGTATCCCGGCTATGATTCGCGAGATGGAGTCTCGTTCGCTTGGAAGGCCGAAATTTATCGTTAAGGCCGATTCGTTTACGGTGCTGCTTTCCCGGCACGGGGCGGAGCTTGCTGAAAACCGCACGTGGATTCAGAGCCATGTGGGCACCGAGCTGACGGATCGCGAGGAAACATTGCTCATGTTTATGCGGGAGCATGGGTGCGTATGCGATGTTCAAAAAATACGAGAGGCCCTGAAGTGGGATTCGGATGACATTCGCCTGATCTGCGGGAATCTTGTCGATAAACATGTCCTGTCAAAATGTGGCAAAGACACGTTTGAGATTATCGATATGAGCAGAGAATCGTCAGCTTCGACAGCGGATAGGATCCTGGAGGCTCTCAGAGCCGAAGTGGATATGACGGCGCGAGAAATAGCGGTTGCATCGGGGGTCAAAATTTCGTCCGTCCGCTACCATCTGCCAAAAATGGCGGATAAAGGACTCATCGAAGTAATGGGTTCATCGACGAGCCGCAACCGCCGCTATCGGAAGAAGTAGATGCAGCCGAGTCGCCCCTCTTGTGTCTCTCGAAGTGAGATGGGTGCTAGGGGGGCGACTGCCTCGCGATATTTCCCCAGATAAAACCTGCCAAAATAAACCTGTCCCTTATTGGCGGGTCAGTTAACGCAGTGCAGGTTGAGCATATGCGAGCGAGCGGTCTCCGGGTGCGGTAAGGTGACGTGAAACAAGCGGGCGCTGACCTTTTGGTCGCGCCCGTGAAGTTGAACGTCAGATTGCCGTGTCCGGAGCCCGCGCAGCGCCGAGCAGTTACGCCGTTTGTAAAACGGCGTAACCTAAAGGTTCATGTTGCCGTGAATGTAGGGGGTGACCTCGGGGGAGATATGGTCGCAGCCCAGCCCGCGCAGCGCGGACTCGATGGCGGCGGGCAGCGGGGTCTTGCCCTCGGCATCGACGGCGGTGCCGCCGAGCGCGGCAATCTTGGCGACATCTGCGGGTGCGGCCTCGATATGCATGCAGCCGCCGACCAAGCGCGCGCGTACCTGTGCCAGGTCAAGATCGTGCAGGTAGTCCTCGCAGGTGCGGATCAAATCGACCTTCTCGCGCGTAAGCTCCTCGCCCGTGGGGACGCGGGTGGCAAGACATGCTCCCGCCGGCAGGTTCCAAACGGGATAGCCCCATGCGCGCAGCAGCTCGCGCTCTTCGTCCTTGGTAAAGCCGACCTCCATGAGAGGGGAGCGTACGCCGAGCTCTTCTGCCGCACGCATGCCGGGGCGGTAGTCACCGCGATCGCTTGCATTGCTGCCATCGATGACGGTGGGAAAGCCGAGCGACTTGGCGTGGTTGACGATGGCGGTAAAGCCGGCGTGCTTGCAGTGGTAGCAGCGATTAGCATCGTTGCAGGCTACTTGGGGGAGCTGCAGCTGATCCACCGAAAGATTGAGCACGGGGAGCTTAAAATGCGGCCCCTCATTGGCCTGTCCATCAACGGACTGCTCAAACGAAGTCTGTTCGGGCGTGCCGATGAGCGGCGTGGTGAGATGGATGAGGAGGGTATTGGTAGGCATGATGCGGGCGCACACGGCGGCCAAAAAGCTGCTGTCAACGCCGCCGGAAAACCCGATGGCCACGCGCCCGTATGCCAAAAGCAGCTGTTCGAGCGCCGATAGCTTGTCTTGAAGCTCCTCTGCGGGTGCCGTGGTGTCTAAAATCATGAAACGTTCCTTATCGTTGAGTACTCGATCGAAAACTATAATCCTAATGCGTTACTTGCCATAAGACTTCTATCTGTGTAACGAAAGTGCAATATGGTATATACGTTATATACAAGTTGCCAAATGCGGTAGAGTTGCGGCAATGCGACAGCGAGAGTCGATGGGGGACCGATATGATCAAGGCTGTTATTTTTGACATGGATGGAACGCTGGTCGATACCGAGCGTTTGGGGATTAAGGCCTGGAAGGCAGGCGCCGCTGAGCTGGGGCTCGCGATTGATGAAGCGCTGATCCATCAGTTTATCGGCCGCACGCTGCCCGATGTTATGGACATCCTTGATGAGCATTACGGCAGCCATGAAACCACCGAGGCGATCTATCGTCGCCACAAGGAGATTCGCGACGAGATGGTCAAGACCGAACTGGAACTTAAGGCCGGTGCCGCCGAGTGCCTAGACGAGCTGCTGGCTGCGGGCTATCACGTGGGTCTAGCGACGTCGTCGCGCCTCGTTACGGCCGAGCGCAACCTTAAGATGGTCGGTCTTTTTGGCAAGTTTGAAACGGTAACGTGTGGCGAGGACGTCGTGCACGGCAAGCCCGACCCCGAGATGTATCTGCTCGCCTGCGAGCGCGCGGGCTTTGCTCCCGAGGAATGTGCCGTGGTCGAGGATTCGCGCAACGGCTGCGTCTCGGGCATCACGGCCGGATGCCATGTCTTCGCCGTCCCCGATATCGTGCCGCTGCCGCAGGACGTGGTGGATGGCTGCGAGGCCGTGCTCGATACGCTGTTCGACCTGGCGGCGGCAATCAAGACTGTGCGCTAGAAAATTGCGGCGTTGAAACGAGCGATTGCTCACGTTTGCGCTTAAGCAAAAGGGGTCCGGCAATGGTCGGGCCCCTTTTGCTTAAGCGGCGACTTAGCATACTCGCGGGCGTGCTATAGATACGCACCGAGGTTGATGGCCGTGGCGTCGGTCTGGCTGCTTGCCTGGGTGCTGGCGCGTTCCAGTAGGAACGGACGTACCAGTTCTTGGCGGTTGATATCCTCGGCGGCGACTGCGGTGACGGTACGCGCTGCGGAGCCGACACGGATATGCTTGATCTTTGCCGGGGCCTTGTTCTCGATTTGCTCCATCAGCAGTTGGACACCCTTGCGGCCAATCTCGTAGCCCGGGGGCGCTACCGTAGTGAGCGGGACCGATCCGCTCCAAGCGAGCGGGTTGCCATCGCAGCCTGCTACGCGTACTTGCCCGGGGACAGAGATGCCCTTGTCGACCAGTGCCGAAACGACGCCCGAGGCCAACACATCGGTCAGGCCGACGACAAAATCGGGACGTTCGTCCGCGGGGCGCTCGGCGATTTGGGCACCGATGCCGTAGCCGTCGGCAGCGGTATTCCATTCGCCGGCGTCGATGACTTCGATCTTGATATCGGGGTGCAGGGCGAGCGCCTTATGAATGCCAAGGACGCGCAGGGTGAGTTGCATAAATGCTGCTCGGCCGACGACGACAATATGGTGCGCGCCGCGGGCGATGGCAAGTTCGGCAATGATGCGACCCTGGGCCTCATTGTCGGCCGCTACGTAGTAGCCGGGCTCGGAGCAATGGATGTCCAGATGGACGATCGGCACGGGCATCTTGGTCATGGCGGGGTGCCAGTCGGGGGATGCCATGGGCTGAACCATGACGCCGGACATCTGGGTGCCCATAAAGTAGCGCAGGTAATGGTCCTCGAGAATATCGTCGTTATCGGCGTTGGCGATGAGCAGGTCGTAGCCGTGCTTGCGAGCCTCGTTGTGGGCGCCGCTGGCGATTTGGAGCGAAAAACCGTGATCGAGACGGGGGAGCACCAGGCCAAAGGACTTGGTGGCGCCGCCCGCAAGCTGACGAGCGCTTTGGTTGGGCAGGTAGCCCAGGCGATTGATGGTCTCGTTGATGAGCTTGAGGGTCTCGGGACGCAGCTTTTCGGGGTGGTTGAGCGCGTTGGAAACCGTGCCCAGCGAAACCCCTGCCTCGCGCGCGACGTCGCTGATTTTTACCTTTGCCATAGCGGCCCCTTTGATGCGTTTCAAGTACAAGCCAGATTGTAGCATCGCCCGCCCCTAGGGTGTCAAAACCTGCCAATTAGGGACAGGTTTATTTTGGCAGGTTTTATCTGGGTAAACGCTGGAGCCCAGGCCACCACAAAGGTGCCTGTCCCCATTGTGGTGGTTTGGACCGGCTGGACGTGTGTGTATCGAGTGGTATCCAAGTTGAGGTACCACTTCTGGTATATCAGCTTGCGTTTGCGTGAGTACAATACTCGAACGTTATGCGTCTCAGCGCCCCCTGTGCGTGGACGTTTTGCAGTCAAGCGGACGAAGGGATTTATCCTATGTGCGGAATTGTCGGCTACACCGGCTCTGATATTGCAAAGAACATCCTGGTCACGGGCCTCAAGCGTATGGAGTATCGCGGCTATGACTCCTCGGGCGTCGCGCTCGAGGTGGGCGAGGGCGCCGCGGCGCACCTCGATGTCATCCGCCGCGTGGGTAAGGTCGCGGGCTTGGAGAGCGAGCTTTCCAATATCGACAGCGACGCTACCTGCGGTATCGGCCACACCCGTTGGGCCACCCACGGCAAGCCCTCCGTCGTTAACGCTCACCCCCACACCAGCTGCGACGGTCGTATCGCCATCGTCCACAACGGCATCATCGAGAACTTCGCCGAGCTGCGCGAAGAGTTGGAGGGTCGCAGCCACCACTTTAAGAGCGAGACCGATACCGAGGTCTTCGCGCATCTGATCGAAGAGGCCTATGCCGAGACGCACGACCTGATGGCCTCCGTGCGCGAGGCTTGCACCCACGTGGTCGGTGCCTATGGTCTGGCCGCCGTGTGCGCTGACGAGCCCGGCGTGATCGCCGTGGCCCGCAAGGATTCCCCGATCGTAGTCGGTGTGGGCGAAACCGGCTCCTATGTTGCTTCCGATGTCATCGCGCTCATCGACGCCACCCGCGATGTCGTGGTGCTCGAGGACGGTCAGTTTGCCAAGCTCACGCCCGCAGGCGTCGAGTACACCGACGAGGCCGGCAACGTTATCGAGCCCAAGGTCACCCACATCGACTGGGACCTGGACATGGCAGAAAAGGGCGGTTATCCCGACTTTATGCTCAAGGAGATTCACGAGCAGCCGCGCGTTGTGCGCGACACGCTGGTTGGTCGTATGACGCCGGCCGGCGAGCTCGACATCGACGAGCTGGGCCTTTCGCTCGAGGAACTCAACGACATCGACCGCGTCTACGTGATCGCTTGCGGCACCAGCTATCACGCTGGCCTCATTGCCAAGAATCTCATTGAGGGCTGGGCTCGCATCCCCACCGAGGTGGAGGCGGCCAGCGAGTTCCGCTATCGCAACCCCATCATCACGCCGACGACGCTCGTCGTGGCCGTGTCCCAGTCGGGCGAGACGGCCGATACCCTTGCCGCCATTCGCGACGCGCGCATCAAGGGTGCCAAGGTCTTCGGCATCACCAACGTGGTGGGCAGCCCCGTGGCGCGTGAGAGCGACGGCGTCATCTACACCAAGGCCAACAAGGAGATCGCGGTCGCCTCGACCAAGAGCTTCATCGGCCAGGTCGTGAGCCTTACGCTTTTGGCCCTGCTGCTGGCGCAGGTCAAGTACCGCTTGACCACCAAGCAGGCGCGCATGCTGTTCCGCGAGCTTTCCGATACGGCCGAGCAGATCCAGTGGATTTTGGATACCCAAACCGAGGCCGTTCATGAGGCCGCCCTGCTGTGCAAGGACGCGCAGTCGGCGCTGTTCGTGGGCCGTGGCATGGGTGCCGCTATTTCCTACGAGGGCGCGCTTAAGCTCAAAGAGGTCAGCTACCTGCACGCCGAGGCCTACGCCGCCGGCGAGATGAAGCACGGCCCCATTGCCTTGATCGACCCGGGCTTCCCTGTCATCGCCGTGGCCACCAAGAGTGCCACCTACGACAAGACCGTGTCGAACCTCATGGAGTGCAAGGCGCGCGGCGCCAAGGTCATCGTCGTTGCTACCGAGGGCGACGAGGAAATCAACAAGATTGCCGACTGCATCATTCGCGTGCCGGCCGTCCGCGACGTGTTCAGCCCCATCACGGCGAGCGTCCCGCTGCAGCTGCTCGCCCGCGAGGTTGCCATCCTGCGCGGCTGCGACGTCGACCAGCCCCGCAACCTGGCAAAGAGCGTTACCGTGGAGTAGTTGGTTCCGCCATTCTGGCGACCAAGGCCCGGCTCCGTTGCAGCGGAGCCGGGCCTTGTTTCATTTGCCCAGATAAAACCTGCCAAAATGAACCTGTCCCTATTTGGCAGGTTAGCGGAGCTTGCTGGTCTCGAAGTACTCGGGGAACTGGTCCAGAACCTCGGTCTGGTTGCGGAACATCATATGCAGGTGCTTGCTGACCAAAAAGCTCGCTTCGATGGGGTCGCGACCGGCGATAGCGCGGCGAATCTGCTTGTGCTCGTTCACGATGTCCTGATTGTCGAGAACCTGCGTGGCGGCGCGCAGCCAGCGGAAGCGCTCCAGGTCGGCATTGGTCTCTTCGAGCCACGACCACACGGTGCTGCGACATGCGATGCTAAAAATCATGTGATGCATGAGGTTGTCGCTCAAAAAGAAGCCGATGCGATCCTCTTCGGCCATGGCCTTTTCCTGCAGCACGATGGCGCGGTCGAGCTGCTCGATGCCGGCCGACGTGGCGCGCGCACAGCACTCCACAATCACCTGCTTTTCCAGATGCTCGCGGATGTAACAGGCACTCTCGGCAAGGGTGAGGTTGATGGGCGAGACGTAGGTACCGCTCTGGGGCACGGTGCGCACCAGGCCTTCCTGCGCCAAACGAACCAAAGCCTCGCGCACAGGGGTGCGCCCCATATCTAGGTCGTCGCAAAGTTGCTTGACGCCCAGCTTTTCGCCCGGCTTGTAGTCCAGGTAGACGATTTTGCGTCGAATGGTGTGGTAGGACTGGTCCTGTAGGCTCGTTTCCTGCTCGCCGACGTGCATCGATTCTTCCATAGCGCCTCGCAACTGTTCTATCAAACTCATATGTCAGTTGTTAATTATGCCGCGAATCAGCTCTCCGCGGTGGGCAATTCGGCTGTTGCCTGAGAACTATTGCGGCATCTTAGTCTGTGTTTGCGCAAGGCTGTGCTCAATGTTGCCGTATCATAAGCCGTCGCAAACGTGAAATAGAAAGAAGGAATCCCATATGCAACTGGCAAATATCGTTCGCGAGCGCTGGAAAGGCGTCTTGTTCTGCCTGATCATTGCCATTCCCGCGACGTTGCTCGGCAAACAAATTGAGGTGGTCGGCGGTCCGGTATTTGCCATCCTCTTTGGCATGGTCCTGGCGCTCGTCTTTCCCAGGAAGCGTCGCGAACAGCTCGCCGCCGGCGTCACCTATACGTCCAAAAAAGTCTTGCAGTACGCGGTTATCCTGCTTGGCTTTGGCATGAACCTCTCCCAGATTCTGTCCAAGGGCGCCCAGTCGCTGCCGATTATCGTGGCGACGATCTCGACCTCGCTTGTCATCGCCTTTGTGCTCTGCCGCGTCATGAACGTACCGGGTAAGATCGCGACGCTTGTGGGTGTGGGTTCGTCGATTTGCGGCGGTTCGGCCATCGCTGCGACCGCGCCCGTCATCGATGCCGACGATCGCGAGATTGCCCAGGCCATTTCGGTCATCTTCCTGTTTAACGTTATCGCGGCGCTCGTGTTTCCGACGCTCGGCGGCATGCTCGGGCTGACCAACGAGGGCTTTGGCCTGTTTGCCGGCACCGCCATCAACGACACCTCGTCGGTAACGGCTGCGGCGAGCGCCTGGGACAGCATGCATCCCGGCGCCAATGTGCTCGAGAGCGCCACAGTGGTCAAGCTCACCAGGACGCTGGCCATTATTCCCATCACGCTGGTCCTCGCATGCTGGCAGATGCATCTGGCACGCAAGGCCGGCGGTGACGCCAAAAGCACGTTCTCGCTTAAACGTGCGTTTCCCATGTTTGTGCTGTTCTTTGTGCTGGCGAGCGTGATCACCACGGTGCTTCAGCTTCCCGCGTCCATCACGGCGCCCATCAAGGAGCTGTCGAAGTTCTTTATTGTGATGGCCATGGCGGCTATTGGTTTTAATACCGATATCGTCGAGCTGGTCAAAAAGGGCGGCAAGCCCATCGCGTTGGGCTTTTGCTGCTGGATTGGCATTGCGTGCATGAGTTTGGGAATGCAGCACGTGCTGGGAATCTGGTAGAGAAGTAGCTTATTCGCGTGCTGGCTGCCGGTGAGCGCAAGCCTTCGGTGGAGCGATAGGAGCTCTTGCGGGTATGGCTTGTCCGCAGGTTTATAAGTCCCGAAGAGCTCTTATCGCCCCGCCAGGATGGCGATGCGGGGCAACACCTATACTCGCAGGACGGCGCTTTCTGCCCTATAGTGTTTGGTGAGCAATATCGTTCAATTTTGAAACACTCGGTCGTGCGACCGTCGGCGGTTGCACGTCGCCGCGGACAGGGGCAAATCATGGATAGCAATGCTAAGCTGAACATCTTGACCGATGCCCTAGCTGCTGCCGGGGCCTCGGCATTGGCAATCGATGCGCGTGGGGACGTCGCGATCTCGACCATGAATGACGCGGCGCTTGAGCGGGATGTGGCGGCTTTTGTCGCTGAGCGTCTCGACCGTATAGGAGACGGCGCGCGTCTGGTTATGGGGCGTGAGGGTACGCGCCTGAGCCTGACCGTTCGCCCCACCGACAAAGAGGGCGGGAGGCTTTGGGTCGTTGTGGTCCGCGAGGTGCGCGGTGCCGCGGCGCATGCGGGCATCGAGTGGCTCAACGCCGACGAAGTTGAGGTCCGCTATGAATCGAGCGCGTACGGCATCGTTGAGGGGGCGGCCTCGGTGGCTGTACCGGTTACCGAGAGCTATGCGCGCGGCGTGCCCCTTATGCTCGAGGGCGAGCTGGGAGCGGGTCAGGTCGAGATTGCCAAGCGCCTCTATCTGGATGGCCCTTTTGTCGATCAGCCCTTTGTTTCCGTCGCGCTCGATGAACTCACCGATCGCGGTTGGCGCCATGTGCTCAAAAGCTCCGAATCGCCGCTGTTCCAAACGGGGCTGACCCTTTGCATTGAGGGCTGGAATGCGGTTGGCCCCCAGCGCCTCCGCGAGCTGGTCTCCACGATGACCGACACCGCGTTGGCGACGCGCTGCCATGTGGTGCTGACGGCGAATGACATGCCGGGCGGCGGCGAAAGTGATCAAGCCGCCTTTGTGACCGAGCGCTTCGCCTGTGCGGTGAGCGTCGCGCCGGCAATCGCCGAGCAGGGAGCCGCGTCGACGAAGGTCGCGCGCTATTTGGAATATCTCGCTGATGCATTTGGGACGGCAGCGCCCACGCTGTCTGCCGCGGCGACGAAGACGCTCGATGCTTACCGCTGGCCGCGCAACTATCTGCAGCTCCGCGAGGTCTCGGAACGACTGTATATATTGGTGGGGACGGGCACGGTGGACCGCGCTGTGGCGGAGGAAGTGTTCGCCCAAGAGGACGTGATTAAGACCGCAACCTTTGGCGCCCCGACGCTTGAAAGTGACCTGTATATCCTGCGACCGCTGGCCGATACCGAGCGAGATATCGCGCATCTGGTTGTAGACCATCTCCACGGCAACCGAACCCGTGCGGCGGAGGTGCTGGGCATAAGCCGTACAACGCTGTGGCGCTTGCTGAAGGACGATGACCGTTGAGCGAGGCGCCCGTGACCGCACGCGACGCGTGTGCTACAGTCCAAAGCGTTATTGTTTCGATTTGGTTACGGCGTGCGAGGGCATATGGCTGAGACTTCAAAACCGAGCCGCAGAAGGCGGAGTGCCGCGCCGGTCAACCGACGCACAACATCGGTGACGTGGGGCAAACACGCCTCGGGGTTTGATGGCTCGTTCAAGCGCACTAAATACGGCTATCCTTCGGCAAGCGCCCGCTTGGCAATGCAGGCAGAGTCCTCGCTGTGGGGCCGCAAACGCGTGGTGGGCTCAAAGCTCAAGCACGACGGAACGCTCGGCTACATCAGCCGCGGGGCGGCTCGCCGCAGCGGGCTCAATCCCGCCGGCTGGCATCGCTACGTGCCGATCGTGGCCGCCGTTGCAGTGATCGTCATCGCGCTCGCTGCGCTCGGATATGCCGGCGGTGGCGCCAACTTGGACGCAATGTTTAAATCGCCCGAGCTCGCGCATGTAGGTACAGAAGTTGTCGAGGGCGCTCAGGCCCAGACGAGCGTCGCGCCCCAGCGCGGTATCGTTGCGGCGGCCTCCACCATCGCCGATGTGCAAAAGGACGAAGACAAGCAAGGCGACGACGTCGATGCGAATCAGACGAGCGAAACGGCAATAACTCCATCGGCGGGATAAGTTGCGAGTGGGGCAGCTAATTTGGGACGTGTCTCTATAGTTTTGTCAACCGCGTGCTTCGCGCCATTTCGGCA
>UQZL01000027.1 GCA_900545605.1 uncultured Collinsella sp. | reverse complement strand
AGGCCCCAATACCAGCGGCATTTCATTGCCAGCACAATCTGCACAGCCGTGGCGGCAAGCGCGGCGGCAGCTCCCGTCGCCCCGGTGACGGCGGCGGCAAGCGCAAGTAACACACGCGTCGCGCTCTAAGTCGAGGCGACCAGAGGGCTCCGGGCATGTTTTTGCTCGGAGCCCTTTTTGGTGCAAAGGGGACAGGTCCATATGCACCAACGTCTTGAAGTTGCGGTGGAATACGGACTGTTTTGGCCTTTTGAGCGGCTTTTCAGTCCCTATTTCACCGCAACTCATGATTGGCGCAAAGTAACCTGGCTCCTTTGCACCAACAATGATTCGTTTTCCTCCGCCCCTAAGGGATCAGCGTTTTGCCAGTTTGTGGTAGAACTAGGGAACGGTTCTTGAGGAGGCTGGCATGCTCAACGCGTTGGTGTGGACACTTGCTTGTTTAGGCGTTGTCGCGGCAGATATTGCCTTGAGCGTGGTTTTGTTTTCCGCTTTGGGTGTCGCGTCGGTGTTCATGGGCTTTTCGATTGATGGCCTCGATATTCAATTGCTTCAGGCTGCCGCGCAGATGGCGTCGTTTTTGATGGCGCTGCTGTGGTGGCGTTATCTGTGGCCGCGCTCGTTTATGGCGCGCTGGCAGGGCGAGCGCCCGCTTGGCGGGGGAGCAGGCAAAGCGTGGAGGCGCATCGCCTACGTTATCGTGATCGGCCTTGCCCTGCAGGTGGTCGTTGGCTACGTGACCGATGCCGTACTGTCATTGCTGCCCGAGGCGGCGGCTGATTACAGCGAAGTTGTCGAGGAGACGGGCATGGGCGACACGAGCTACCTGGCCGTCCTGACTACGGTGCTCGGCGCTCCGTTTTGCGAGGAGCTGCTGGCGCGCGGTATCATTTTTGAGTTTTCGCTCCGAGCATTTAACCCGCAGTGCCGTCCGCTTTGGAAGCGCCGGCGTCGCGCACGGGCGCAAGACGTCGCCATGGTGCCCTGGGCGGCGCCGGACAAGCGAGGCATCGCCGCGGCGATTGTGCTGCAGGCGGCCATCTTTGGCTTTATGCATATGAACTGGGTGCAGGGCTGCTACGCCGGCGCCGCCGGTCTGGTCTTTGGCTGGGTGCTCGTGACCACCGGAAAGCTCCGCTACACGATCCTGCTGCATTTTGCCTTTAACGCCGGGTCGTATCTCATGACGTTGCTGTGGTTTGTGAACACGCCGCTCGACGTGATAATCACGGTCGCGATCGCCGGCGTGATCCTGGTGGAGGCAATGTGCTCGCTGCGCCAAGCGTGCCAGCAGAGCGCTGCGAGCGCACCTACCGCATTCCCGCACTAATTGCGGCGTCCGCCTCCGTTGGCACCCTGACGCCCCTGAGCTGCACGGTTGCGCCCGGCAGTGTTCTGTGCGCGCGACATGCCGCTGTGCCCCTTGCTGCCTTTAGGCCCCTTGCCGGCGCCGCCAGCGCCGCCGCCATGCGGTTTGCTGCCCTTCTTGCCGGTGCCATGTCCGCCGCCAGCAGACGTCTCGCCCGGGCGCGGCGGTACGGGACGGATCAGGCAATGCTTGGTGTAGCCGATCAGGTCACGACGCCCGGCCTTTTCCAATGCCTCGCGCACAAGCTTGTAGTTCTCGGGCTTGCGATACTGGATGAGCGCGCGCTGCATGGCCTTTTCGTGCGGGTCGCGCGCCACATAGATCGACTCCATGGTGCGCGGGTCCACGCCGGTGTAGTACATGCAGGTCGACATGGTGGACGGCGTGGGGTAGAAGTCCTGCACCTGCTCGGGCATATAGCCCATGTCGCGCACGGCCTCGGCGAGGTCCACGGCCTCCTTCATCGTCGATCCGGGGTGGCTCGAGATCAGATACGGCACCACGTACTGCTTAAGGCCGTATTCACGGTTCAAGCGCTCAAATTTGCGACAGAACGCGTCGTAGACGGCGCGGCTCGGCTTGCCCATTACGGAGAGCACCGCGTCGCTTACGTGCTCGGGTGCCACGCGTAGCTGGCCCGAGACATGGTGCTCCAGCAACTCGCGCAAAAACTCGTCCGAGGCATCGGCCATGGTGTAGTCAAAGCGGATGCCGCTGCGGACAAAGACCTTTTTGACGCCCGGCAGCTGGCGCAGGTCGCGCAGCAGCTGCGTGTAGCCGCTCTCGTCGACCACCATGTTCTTGCACACGCTCGGCCACAGGCAGCGCTTGTTCTTGCACACGCCGTGCTTGAGCTGCTTGTCGCAGGCCGGGCGGCTAAAGTTGGCCGTCGGCCCGCCCACGTCGTTGATATAGCCCTTAAACTCGGGGTCGTGCGTGAGCAGCTCGGCCTCGCGCATGATCGAATCGTGGCTGCGCATCTGCAACACGCGACCCTGGTGGAAGGTGAGGGCGCAAAACGAGCACTCGCCAAAACAGCCGCGGTTGGAGCTAATCGAAAACTTGATCTCGGCAAAGGCCGGCACGCCGCCTGCCGCATCGTAGTCGGGATGCCAGTCACGTGCGTAGGGGAGTTCGGCCACCTCGTCCATCTCGTCGTTGGTGAGCGTCGCCGACGGTGGGTTCTGCACCACATAGACGCTGTTGGGATAGGGCTCTACCAGACGATGTCCGGTGATGGGGTCCATATTCTGCTGCTGCACGTTAAAGCTGCGCGCGTAGTTGAGCTTATCGGCGGCAAGGTCGTCCCAACTGGGCAGCAGGTCGTAGTCGTAGACCTCGTCGAGCGAGCCCGTGCGGTAAACGGTGCCGTTGATATAGGTGATCTGATCGATGGGCAGCCCCGCGTCGAGCGCGTCGGCGATCTCGACGATTGCGTGCTCGCCCATGCCGTAGATGAGGATGTCGGCGCCCGAGTCGAGCAGTACCGAGCGCTTGAGCTTGTCCTGCCAGTAGTCGTAGTGGGCCAGGCGACGCAGGCTCGCTTCGATGCCGCCGATGATGATGGGGGCGTCCTTGAACGTCTGGCGGATGAGGTTGCCGTAGACCGTGACGGCACGGTTGGGACGGCGCCCCTCCTCGCCACCGGGGGTATAGGCGTCGGTGTGGCGGCGGTGCTTGGTCACCGAATAGTGGTTGACCATGGAGTCCATGTTGCCGGCGCTGACCAAAAAGCCCAGGCGCGGCTCGCCGAGCACCGTGATGCTGGCGGGGTCGGTCCAGTCGGGCTGGCAGATGATGCCCACCTTGTAGCCGTGCGCGTCGAGTACGCGGCTGACGATGGCCATGCCAAAGCTGGGGTGGTCCACGTAGGCGTCGCCGCAGATGTAGACGAAGTCGCACTGGTCCCAGCCGCGCGCGTCCATATCGGCGCGGCTGACGGGGAGGAACTTGTCGCGGCCCGGGCGCCAGGGACGGGCGGGCGCTGCCGGGGTATGAGTGGCGTGGCCGCCCTGGGCCTTACCGCCGCGCTTTTGCTGCTGGCCCTGTTTGCTCTGCTGACTGCGCTGGTTGTTCTGAGCGTGCTGAGGCTTTTTTGCCACGATCCCTCCCGGTGTTTGTATGCTGCACGTAATTGTAACCAGTCTTTTTGGGACGGGGCTAAAAAGACTGGTGGAGTACATGGGCTGGCGGATCGGCGCGTCGATGCGGGTGCTGTATCCGCCGTTTGTTTCCAGACTGTGTATCTGCGCGTTGGGGAAGCCGTCTCGCGCGCACGCCATGTTGTCAATGGGTTACAGTATGAACGGCGGCTATGTTTCCGCCAACGCACGAGAGAGTCGTCAACAAGGAGGATGCACGACGATGCAGCGTGCCAAACAGATATCGGAGTCTATTGAGCTGGGCATCATCTTGGCGCTCGCCGGTGGCTTTATGGACGTGTATTCGTACATTGGGCGCGACCATGTTTTCGCCAACGCGCAGACAGGCAACATCCTGCTCGTGGGCGTGAGCATCTCGGAGGGCAATTGGGCACTTGCGGGGCGCTACTTCTTCCCTGTGGTGTCGTTTGCTGTGGGTATTATGCTTGCCGATCTGGTACACGAGCGGTTTGGCAGCGTGATCCACTGGCGTCAGGTGACGGTGTTCTTTGAAGCCGTCATCTTGCTGGGCGTGAGCTTTATCCCGGGCGGCAATTTCAACCTGCTCGCCAACTGCCTCACCTCGTTTGCCTGCGGCATGCAGGTCGAGAGCTTCCGCAAGATCCACGGTCACGGCATCGCTACGACCATGTGCATCGGCAACTTGCGCAACGCGCTGCAAAACGTGGACGATTACATCATCACCCACAGGCGCGGCTTTTTGGAAAACGGCCTGCTGTACTTTGGCGTGATCTTCACCTTTGTGTTTGGCGCCGTGTTGGGCAACTGGTGTATTGAGCGCATGGGCCTGCACGCCATCGTCGTGGCGAGCTTGCTGCTGTTTGTCGCGTTTGCCATCATGTTCATCGACCGTGAGCGCGACTTGCGCTTACGCTGGAAGGTTGCGGCCGAGGCTTGGAAAGAGGGCTGCCGAAAGTAACCGAATGCGGCAAAGGGGCTGTCCCTTTGCCGCAATCTTTTTCATCATCTGTTGAAACGCTTTAACAATTTTGACGTTCTCACGTGTTTTTTGTTTCAAAAGCGTTAGGATGGGACTCGTAGCGTGGGGCGTAATGGGTGCCCCGCACACGATTGGAGGCTATCAATGGCTAATCGTTTCGTTCTCAATACCATCTCTTATCATGGTTCCGGCGCCATCAAGGAGATCCCCGGCGAGCTCCAGCGTCGCGGCTACAAGAAGATCTTCGTCTGCTCCGACCCCGATCTGGTCAAGTTTGGCGTTACCGCTAAGGTGACCGACGAGCTCGACGCCGCCGGCATCGCTTGGAGCCTCTACTCCGAGATCAAGCCCAACCCCACGATCCAGAACGTCAAGGACGGCGTCGAGGCCTTCAAGGCCGCCGAGGCTGACGCTATCGTGACCATCGGTGGCGGCTCCTCCATGGACACCGCCAAGGCCATCGGCATCATCATCAACAACCCCGAGTTCGCCGATGTCCGCAGCCTCGAGGGCGTTGCTCCCACTAAGAACCACGCCGTGTTCACCATCGCCGTGCCGACGACCGCCGGTACCGCTGCTGAGGTGACCATCAACTACGTCATCACCGACCCCGAGAAGGTCCGCAAGTTCGTGTGCGTCGACACCAACGACGCCCCCGAGGTCGCCGTCGTCGACCCCGACATGATGGCTTCCATGCCCGCCGGCCTGACCGCTTCCACCGGCATGGACGCACTGACCCACGCCATCGAGGGCTACACCACCAAGGGCGCCTGGGAGCTTTCCGACATGTTCCACTTTGAGGCTATCAAGCTGATCAGCGAGAACCTGCGCGACTCCGTTGCCGAGGCCAAGTCCGGCCAGCCCGGCTCCGGCCGCGAGGGCATGGCTCTTGGTCAGTATGTCGCTGGCATGGGCTTCTCCAATGTCGGCCTGGGCATCGATCACGCCATGGCTCACACCCTGTCTGCTCACTACGACACCCCGCACGGTGTCGCTTGCGCCATGCTGCTGCCGATCGCCATGGAGTTCAACAAGCCGGTTTGCGCCGAGCGTCTGGCCAAGGTCGCCGTTGCCATGGGCGTTGACACCACGGGCATGAGCACCGACGAGGCTGCCGACGCCGCTATCGCCGCCGTTAAGCAGCTCTCTGCCGACGTGAACATCCCGCACGTCTGCGAGGCCATGAAGGCTGACGAGATCGAGGTCCTGGCCAAGGACGCCATGGCCGACGCCTGCTTCCCGGGCAACCCGCGCGAGGCGACGCTCGACGACGTCATCGAGCTCTTCAAGAAGATCTGCCCGGCTGCCTAACTTGGTTCGGCGGGCCCCTGCCCGTTAGCCCCAGAATCGTCCTCGGACATGTCGGAGGCCCCGCTGCGCACTACGTGCGGCGGGGCCTCCTTCTGTCCTGTGGAAAGATTCTGGGGCTAACGGGCAGGGGCCCGCCGGCTCGTTATCGTGGCGGGCGCTGCTCTGGGAAGCTCGACGGGTTGTCTCGCTAGGTAAATAATTGTGCGTGGTGGTATTGTTGCTGTTGGTTTAATTCGATATGAAAGGGTGACTTTGGTGTCCCAGATGGATTCTACGCTCTCCTATATTACTGACCAGCTGAAGGCGCTGACTTCTATTGCTTCGCCGACGGGCTATACCCGTGCGGCGACTGATTATCTGATGGAGACCCTGCGCGATATGGGGTTTGGGCCTGAGCGTTCTAATAAGGGTAACGTGCTCGTTGAGCTTGGCGGCGAGGGCGAGCCGCTTGTGTTGGCGAGCCATGTCGACACCCTGGGCGCCATGGTGCGCTCCATTAAGGACAATGGCCGCCTGCGTCCCACGACGCTTGGTGGGCACCAGTGGTCTACGGCCGATGGCGAGAACTGCACCGTCTACACGCGCGACGGCAATGTGTACACGGGCGTGGTCCTCAATACCGAGCCTTCGGCGCATGTGGCCGACGAGCCGGTCAAGACCATCGAGAAGAACATGGAAATCCTGCTCGATGAGAATGTCGACAGCAAGGACGATGTGCTTGAGCTGGGCATTCAGACCGGCGACATCATCGCTATGGATCCGCGTACCACGGTGACGGAGAGCGGCTACATCAAGAGTCGCTTCCTTGACGACAAGCTGTCCGCGGCGATTCTACTGGGTCTCGCCCGCGCCGTCGCCGCTGGCGAGGTGACGCTTTCGCGTAAGGTTTCGCTGCTCTTTACCGTGTACGAGGAGGTCGGCCATGGCGGTGCCTTTGTGCCGGCCGACACGCGCGAGATGATCAGCGTGGACATGGGCTGCGTGGGCGACGACCTGGGCTGCACCGAGCGCATGGTGTCGATTTGCGCCAAGGATTCGGGCGGCCCCTACAACTACGATCTGGTGACCACGCTGTCCAATATCGCGCGCGAGCTTGAGCTCGATTACGCCATCGACGTGTACCCGCATTACGGCTCGGACGTTGAGGCCACGCTCTCGGCCGGCTACGACATTCGCCATGGTCTGATCGGCCCCGGCGTGTACGCGAGCCACAACTACGAGCGCAGCCACATCGACGGCGTGCGCAATACCTACGAGCTGGTCCGCGCCTACGTACAACGCTAGAGGAGCAGCTTGCGACTCGGCTGACCAATTGCTCTAAGGCCCGATTGCTCGGGCCTTTTTTCGCTTCAGTCTGTTTAGTATTATGCTGTATGTAACTAATTAACTTTACGTTTGGAATACTTAACGAGGTGATGCGGCATATGAATACATCTGAGTACTTGTCTATGGGTGATGCGGCCCGCTTGCTGGGCGTTACAAAAGCCCGCATATCGCAACTTGCCGCATCGGGGACGCTTGCGTGCGATATTGTGGGCGGTCGGAAGATGGTCGAGTACAATTCTGCGATCGCCTATCAAAAGGTCCGCAAACGAGGGCGCCGTCCTGCAGCCGATGTGGGACGCAAGTTTACGCTGATGTCGGCCGACCATGAGGTCGCGCATGTCTCATTTGATCCGACGCGCGAGTTTCCCTTCGAAATCGCCGAGGTCCTCGATGCGCAACGAATGCCGTTTGGCACATGCTCGAGTTCTTCTCCAACGGTGAATAAGCGGGAGCTCAACGCGTGGTGGGGGCATCGGTCGGTGCCCGATGTTCGCCCTGGGCTTATCTCGCGCTACCGCGAGCTAGGGATTGTCAACGGCGTTGAGGTGCCGGTTCAGTGCCTGGGCCTCTCGCTTTCGGATTGCTATTGGCTGCGGCCGGCAGAATGCGACGGGCTCGAATGGCGAAACCTCAATTACTTCGAGAACGAATTTGAGCGATCGGCGCCCGAAGAGCGTTCGGGTTGGTTGGAAGGCATCGGTCTTAAAAATCCGGATAACACGTCCGAGGGTGAGCTCCCTAAATCGTGGATGATTCGCAACGGCGTTCGCGTTCTGGTCAAGGGATGCGGCATGGACGATCAACGTCCCTTTAACGAGGCGGTTGCAACGGCTCTACATCGTCGCTTGCTGTCAGAGGGTGAGTTTGTTCCTTATGCGGTTGAGCGGATGTTCGATGGCCCTGTGTGTCTGTGCGACGACTTTCTTGACGGCCGCGAGGAATATGTTCCGGCTGTTTACGTTAAGAACGCCCTTGGCGGCCAGCGAGGAAACTCGACGTACGACCGGTACTGCCGCTTCCTTGGTAAGCATGGAGCAGACGAGGTTGCCGTGAGAAGGTCTATGTCGCAGATGATCGTTTGCGACGCCCTTTTGGCCAACAGCGATCGCCATTGGCGAAACTTCGGCATCATCCGCAATGTCGATACCTTGGAGATAAGGCATGCACCGCTGTTCGATAGCGGCAACTGTCTGTGGTATAACGTGCCAACTGCTGTGCTCGCAGCTGGGGAGTTTGGGTTTGCCGCTAAGCCGTTTGGATCCAATCCTTCCGTCCAACTGGCGCTTGCGGACTCGCTCGATTGGTTCGACTCATCGCGGCTCAACGGATTTGTTGATGAAGCGATAATGATTCTTTCGCAGAGCAAGTGGGCCACGGCGGAGGGTCGGCTCGAGTCCATTCGCCGCGGCCTGGAGCGTCGCGTTATCGAGGTGAATGCTGCTGTTGGAGTGCTTCGACACGTGCGGCGATAATCCCGCGGCTACTTGATGGCGGCAGTAACGGTGCCGCCGCCGAGGACGACGTCGCCGCGGTAGACGACGACAGCCTGGCCGGGGGCGATGGCTCGCTGCGGCTCGTCAAAAGTCAGCAGCATTTGCCCGTCTTCGCCGCGCGTAAGGGTCGCTGCTTGGTCTTTCTGACGGTAACGGTACTTGGCGCCCACGCGAATGCCGCCGGCATCGAGTTCTGCCTCCATGCGGTCGGCAGGGGCGCTCCAGATCCAGTCGTCGGCCGTGAGTGCTGTGGCCGTTAGGTCCTCGGCCTCGCCCAGATGCACGGTGTTGTTGGCGGCATCGACGCCCGTCACATACACGGGATGCGCCATCGCGACGCCCAAGCCCTTGCGCTGGCCGATGGTATAGCGCAACGCGCCGTTATGGCGTCCGACCACGCTGCCGTCGCGCCACACAATGTCGCCCGGTGCAGCGGGATGTCCGCAGCGGCGCTCGATATAGCCCGCGTAGTCACCGTCTGGAATAAAGCAGATGTCCTCGCTTTCGGCCTTCTGGGCGTTGGTAAAGCCTTGCTCGGCGGCTATGCGGCGCACGTCGCGCTCTTTGTCTAGGCCTGCCAGCGGAAAGATCGTGTGCGCCAGGCGCTCCTGCGTAAGCGAATATAAAAAGTAGCTCTGGTCCTTTTTGGGATCTTCGCCGCGATGCAGCTGCCAGGTGCCGTCTACTGTCTGGCTTGTTTTGGCGTAATGACCCGTTGCGATGTAGTCGCAGCCCATGTCCAGCGCCGCACCGAGCAACGCGCCAAACTTTATGTGGCGGTTGCAGATGATGCACGGGTTGGGCGTCAGCCCCTCCTGGTAGGCGTTCACAAAGCGCTCGATAACGCTGTGGTCGAAGGTCTGCTGCAAGTCGAGCACATGGTGGGGTATCCCCAGACGCTCGGCGACGGCCTTCGCATCGGCGATGTCGCGGTCGACCTTACTCATGTCCGTGGCGGGATCGGGCGCGGGGCAGGTGAGGCGCATGGTGGCGCCGACGCATTCGTAGCCCTGGCTTTTGAGCAGGTACGCGGTCACGCTGGAATCGACGCCGCCGCTCATGGCGACGAGCATGCGCTTGTTGTGCATGGGGAGGTTCTCCTTGGTGGCATGTGGCCAAAAAAGAAAAGCGGCGCGGGAGGCTGGTTCCGCGTCGCAGACATTGTAGCAAGTTCGGGCGTCTCGTGGGACACCCTGATTGGATGGGCTCAGACTGCCGGGAGAGAGGAGACCGGCTCGTCCGTGGGCTCAACCTATGGGCGACAGGCCCTAGTCCTGGAAGAGCGCCGTGGACAGGTAGCGCTCGCCGGTGTCGGCAAGCAGGGCCACGATGGTCTTGCCCTCGTTCTCGGGGCGCTTGGCCAGCTGCAGCGCGGCCCACACGGCGGCGCCGGACGAAATGCCCACGAGCACGCCCTCCTTGTGGCCCACGGCGCGGCCGGTGGCAAAGGCGTCGTCGTTCTCGACGGGGATGATTTCGTCGTAGACTTGGGTGTCGAGGACGTCGGGCACAAAGCCGGCGCCGATACCCTGGATCTTGTGCGGGCCGGCCTGGCCCTTGGAGAGCACCGGGGAGGTGGCGGGCTCGACGGCGACGACCTGAATCTCGGGGTTTTGTTCCTTGAGGAACTCGCCCACGCCGGTCACGGTGCCGCCGGTGCCGACGCCGGCGACGAAGATGTCGACCTTGCCGTCGGTGTCGTCCCAGATCTCGGGGCCGGTCGTGGCCTTGTGGATGGCGGGGTTGGCGGGGTTCACAAACTGGCCGGCGATGATGCTGTTGGGAGTCTCCTTCTGCAGCTCCTCGGCCTTGGCGATAGCGCCCTTCATGCCTTTGGAGCCGTCGGTGAGCACGAGCTGCGCACCGTATGCCTGCATCAGCTTGCGGCGCTCGACGGACATGGTCTCGGGCATGGTGATGATCACCTTGTAGCCGCGGGCCGCCGCCACCGAGGCGATGCCGACGCCGGTGTTGCCGCTCGTGGGCTCGATGATGGTGTAGTCGCCGCCACGCACGAGCTTGCCGGCCTTCTCGGCCTCGTCAATCATGTTCTTGGCGACGCGGTCTTTAACGGACCCGGCGGGGTTGAAGTATTCCAACTTGACGAGCACGCGGGCCTTGAGGTCCTCGTCGGCCTCAAAGTGGGTGAGCTCCAGGAGCGGGGTGTGGCCGATAAGCTGATCGATGGACGTGTAAACCTTGCTCATGATGAACCTCCAAAGTGTTCAAATGACTGGATACCGTGTGGTTTTACGGTGTGTGTAGCAACGAAACCCACAAACCTTATAGGTTGTTCGTTTTGCTGTTGGCAAGCATAGTAGACAGTAAAGCCTAGTAACGCAATAGGAAATAGAAGATTATTACGAGTCGATTAACCATCTTGACCGGAACGGGTATTTTCAAAACAAATTTTTCGGCTAGAATTTCTACGGACTAAATGACCGAAAGGCAGCACTATACATGTTGGTTTCTACTAAGGGCAGATATGCCCTGCGCGTTATGGTCGACCTGGCCGAGCACCAGGCAGCCGGTCGCATCCCGCTCAAAGAGATCGCGGCGCGCCAGGGGATTTCCGAGAAATATCTGGAGAACATCTTGGCTACGCTCGTGCGCGCCAACATGCTTTCGGGTATGCGTGGCAAGGGCGGCGGCTATGTGCTCACGCGTCCGCCCGAGCAGTACACGGTGGGCGAGATCTTGCGCCTGACCGAGGGCAGTCTGGCGCCGGTCGCCTGCCTGGATGGCGACTGCAAGGGCTGCTCGCGTTCGGATGAGTGTCCCACGCTCGACGTGTGGAAGAACCTGGACAAGCTCATCAACGACTACCTCGACGGTGTGACGCTCGATCAACTAGTCGCTCCCAACCATGGCTACGACTACGTCATCTAACCCACACCTGCATTTGGGGACGGGGTGGAAATGGTAGATTCTCTCGCCCTTTGAGACTTGAAAAATAAGAAGGCCGTCCATTTTTGCGATGGGCGGCCTTCGTTTTGGGCTGTTGAGACGGACACGGTCGGAATGGCCGTTTTAGTCCTCGGCGATGCTGTCGAGGATGCTGCGCGTGATGGACACCAGGATGCTGCCCATAAAGGCCGATCCAAAGCTGGCGATGGAGATGCCGACGCCCAGCAGGTTGACCGACAGGTAGCTCGCGAGCTCAAGCATAAAGCTGTTGACGACAAGCTGGAAAATGCCCAGCGTAATGATCGTGAGCGGCAGCGAGATGACCGTGAGGAACGGTTTGACGAACGAATCGACAATGTTCAGGAACAGTCCCACAAAGGCAAAGCAGACCCAGGTCTCGGCAAAGCCGAAGGGTTGGATACCGGGGACGAGGAACGTGGCGATCGCGATGGCGATCGAGGTGAAGAGCCAGTTAAGCATAAAGCGCATGGCGTGAATCCTTTCTTGCGCCGGGATTGCTGGCGTCGCGTGAAGCGGCTTACGGCGGCGACCTGGATGGTTGCGCGGGCGCGCCGCGGTGTTTGGGCGCCCATTGTCTCAAATATTCGTGGAGCTTACGTGCGCATATGGTTTCTAAACGGCGTTCGTCCTGAAAAACGCGCCGCTGGCAGAGAGTCTTGTCGCTTTAGTTTGGTGGTGTGCTACACTGCTACGGGCAAAAGCCACAGGCGTTGCCCTATTGCATAGAACGGGCGAACGATGCCCGATGTCAGTATCAACTTCGATGCCTTTTGGCGGGTTTGGCGGTGATCGATGAATATCGAGAACATGTTTGACAAGCCTGATGTCAAGCAGCTGGTCCACGCATTTAGCCTTTTGGACGACGAGAAGGATATCCAAGCGTTTTTGACCGATATCTGCACGCCGCGCGAGATTTGCGACCTTTCTCAGCGTTTGCAGGTTGCGCGCTATTTGGACGAGGGCGAGCCTTATGTTGAGGTTCAGGCCCGTACCGGCGCTTCGTCCACCACGGTGAGCCGCGTTTCAAAGGCGCTGAACGGCGAGTACGGTGGCTACCGCAAGATCCTCATTAAGTTGGAGGATGGCGAGTAGGCCAGCGACAAAAACGAATTGTGCAAAACCGCTCCTCCGGGGGCGGTTTTTATATGCCCGCAATCGGCTGGTTCGTTGGGGTCAGGTTGCTTTGTACCAAAAGATGGAGCTGTGGTGGCAATGTGTCCGCGTGGGCGGGTAGGATGGATGCATTGATTATTGCGAACAGTTTGAGCGGAGGACCATGCCTGTTCGAATCTATACCACCAATGCCGGCACGGATTTGAGCGATGCCGAGGCGGCGCTGCTGGCCGACCTGGTTGCCCGCCACGGGCGCGCTGTTCTGTTGGCGCCCTCGTTTGCCGAGCTCGACTTGTGCCGTCATGATGCGGCAGAAGCCGGGGTTTCACTGGGTATCGATTACAAGACGCCCACATCGTGGCTCCGCTCGCTGTGGGAGCTTATGGGCGATGGCCGCAGCTTTGTGGATAACCTGCAGCGCCAGATGCTGTTCTCGGACATGGTCACGCGTCTCGACGATGCCGACCTGCAGCCGCTTTCGCGCAGTCAGGGCACAGTGCGCATGCTCGCGCGCATGGCCCGCGACGTGTTGCCGGGCGTTGCGGGGACGGGTGCCGAACGATGCCGTGGCGACAACTGCCAGCCTGAGCCAAAAAGCGATGCCGAGGCTCGTGTGTTCGAGCTTTTGCGCGCCTACGCGGGCGGTTTGGACCGTCGAGATATGGTTGAGCCCTGCGAGGCAGCTGACATTATGACCAGTGTCCTGGCCGATAGCCTGCCGGCGTGCACTCGCGCCGTATGCGTGCGCGGTATCACGTCGTTTACGCACGGTCTGCTCGAGCTGCTGTCTGCCGTGGCGAACAATGGGGGAGAGGTCGTCGTGCTGCTTGCCCGCGAACAGGCGGCGATGCGCGAGGAGCTTGCCGCGGCATTTGATGCCCGCGATGTGTTGTTTGAGATCGCGCCGCTAGGGGAGGATGTCGGCGCGTCTGATGCCGCTTGCGGGACCGCCGCTCAGCCTGCCTTTATTGAGGTCGCTGGCCCCCATGCCCGTGCTCATGCTTATGCGGACGCAATTGATGATCTGGTAAAAACGTGCCGGGGTTCCGAGGTCGACGGCGCCTCTGCCGACCCCGTGCGCGTGCTTGCCGTTTCTGCCCGGGCACCCCAGCTGTTCGGTGAGCTCGCCTCTCGTCTGGCGGCTCGTCATATCGCTGCCGAGACAACTGAGTTCACGGCGTTTTCCCAGTCCATCGCGGGCAGGCAGTTTGCGGCGCTTGCCGGCCTGATCGAGCGCATGAAGGCCGCCGATGAGGGCATGGCGTCAAAGACCGAGTGGTGGCCCGCGCCGGAGCTTACCGACTGGATCTACAGTCCGCTTTCGGGTGCCGACGCCGCGAGCGCCCGCGGCTTCGACAAGAACATGCGCCTGTCGCGCAGCAAGACCGCTGCGGGCGTCAAGAGCCTGCTGCAGAGCGTGCAGGGCCAGGTGAGGGGCGCCCGCAAGGCCGCCAGCGACGATAACTGGTTTAAGAATGTGCCGTGCGTGGTCTCGGACGTGTTTCAGGCGCTGTGGCGCGACAAACCCGTGACGGCGCTCAAGGCCATGCTCGCCGTTGCAGAGGCGCTGCCCGATCGCGCTCTAGGCGGTCTTGACGGCCAGGCCCGTCGTCAGGCAGAGACGGCTTTGCTGCGCCATGCCATCGACATCCTTATGAACGATGCTCGCGCGCTCGACGTGTCGCAGGCCGCGACCGTGCCGGTTCTCGACGGCGTTCGAACTAAGGTGGACAAGCGCAGCACCGCTTACGATTACGAGACCTACGAGGTCGATCGCACGCCACGGGCGCAAGTGCGCTTCGTGTCGCTTGCCGATGCGTCGGTTTTGCGTCCTGGCGGCTACGATGCCGTGCTGTTTGCCGATGTCGACCTGGACAGCTATCCGCTTTCGCACGAAGAGGGCCCGCTTGCCACGTTGACGACCGAGCTGCGCCGCGACGGCGTGTCTTTGGAGCCCGCCGCCCTGCTGCGCGTGCGCTTTGGCCGTGCAATGCAGGCGACGAGCGGTCCGGTCGCGCTTGCCCGCGTGACACACGATCGCCAGGCGCGAGAGTGCTACCCGGCAGCCGTATGGACCGAGCTGCGGGCACATGCCGAGGCCGCTGGCGCTGCCAAGCCCACGTGCGTGGGCGAGGGCGATATCATCGCCGACTTTGATCCCGCGGCAGGTGAAGGCCTCAAGCGCGAGCGCGTGACCTGCGAAGCCCCTCAGCACCTGAGCGATGAAGCCATTCCGTATCTGGTTCTGCGCCGTCGCGATGGCGAGGGCGAGAACGCGCCGCTCGTGCCGCGTCTGACGTCCGCCTCGCAGATCGAGGCCTATTCTACCTGTCCACTGTGCTGGTTCGTGTCGTATCGCGTCAAGCCCCAGTCGATCGACGCGGGCTTTGGCAACATGGAGAAGGGCAACTTTGTCCACGACGTGCTGGAGCATCTGCATGCCCGTCTGCCCCAAGAAGGCATGGAGCGCGTGACGCCCGAGAATCTGCCGCGTGCACAGGAGCTGCTGCACGAGGTCTTTGACGAGACGTTGGCCGAGCACGCTGGCAAGCGCGGCACGGAGGGCCCGCTAGTGCCGCTCTCCCCGGTGGAGGAGCGCCAGGTGGCCGAGATCTTGCCGCAGCTGGAGGGTGTGCTTGCCTACGAGTCCGAGGCACTTGCCCCCTTTGCCCCGCGCTACCTGGAGTTCACCTTCAACGAGCTCAAGGTCGAGTATGCCGGTTGGCCGCTTGGCGGGCGCATCGACCGCGTGGACGTGGACGCCGAGAATCGTGCCGTGGTGATCGACTACAAGCATCGCACGGGCGTTGAGGAGTTTAAGCTCGCCGACCCTACGGTGCGCGACGAGGAATCGGGCACGGCGCCCATCGACGATCCGCGCTGGTTGCCACCACATACCCAAACGCTTATCTACGCCCAGGCCATGCGCCGGGCGCTGGATTTGGACACCCGCGCGGCGCTCTACTTTTCGACCAAGGGCGGCAAGCCGGCGTTGCGCGGTGCCGCGAGCGCCGAGCTGCTCGAGGAAGAGCGCGGCGACGGCCGCATCCCGGGCCTTAAGAAAGGTTTCCCCGGCGAGGGTGGCAGCATGGACTTCGACGTCCTGCTCGATCGCGTTGAGGCCGGCATCGCCGAGCGCCTGCGCGAGCTCGAGGCGGGCAACGTTGCCGCCGTCGACCCGGCGTCGGTTCAGGCCGCGCATGCGCGCTGCTCGTATAACCACGAAGGAACGTTTGTAAGGAGGGACGTGTAGACCATGGATCTTTCGACTTTGATGCCGCAACAGCTGCAGATTGTCAAAACGCTCGACCGCCCGCTGTTTGTCTCGGCGGGCGCCGGTTCGGGTAAGACCTTTACCCTCACGCGCCGCATCGTCTACGCGCTCTCGCCCGAATCAGGTCCGTTCGTCGAGCATCTGGACCAGGTGCTCGCCATTACCTTTACCAAAGATGCCGCGGCCGAGATCCGTGACCGCGTGCGCCGTGCGCTTATCGACGAGGGCATGGACGAGGAAGCACTGACCGTCGACGACGCGTGGATCTCGACCATTCACGGCATGTGCTCGCGTATCCTGCGCGCGCATGCGCTGGAGCTGGGCATCGACCCCGAGTTCACGGTGCTCACCGATACCGACGAGCTTATGGACCAGGCTGTTGAGCATGTGTTGGCCCGCGCGACGGCGCCCGATGCCGCCCCCGAGCTCGCGGCATCGCTCAAGGCCCTCTATGCCTGGTATCCCATGGCGGGCGAGGGCGGTTCCTTTGGCACCGGCACGACCATCAAGGGCCTGGTGCGCGACCTGCTGGAGCTGTCGAGCCAGTTGCCGGGCGGTATGGACGACGTGTGCGTGGCGCGCGGGCAGGCCGATACCTCGGCACTCGCCGATGCCTATCGCGCGGCGCTGGGCGCAAGCAAGGCCGCGACCGAGAAGGCGCAGGCGGCGCTCGATGCCATCGACGCGTTCGAGGCGAGCGACAAGACCATGGTCGATGCGGCGCGACTCATGATGTCGTGCACCATGCCGCGCGCGAGCAAGGCGTTCCCCAAGGAGCAGGTCGAGCTGCTCAAGGCCGAGGCCGCCGATGCGTTTATCAATATCGTGCTTGCCTGTGGTGGCCCGGCGCTCGATGCGTTGGTGGGCCTGGCCCGTTCCGTGGAGGCCGAGTATCGCGCGCTGAAGGCTGCCCAGTCCGCCCTCGATAATAACGACCTGCTGCGTATGGCTTACGAGGCCCTGCGCGATTACCCTGCCATCCGTGCTGCGTACGAGGGCCGCTTTAAGATGGTCATGATCGATGAGTTTCAGGATACCGACCAGATGCAGGTCGATCTGATCCGTTACCTGACGGGTGCGGGGGAGCGCGCGCTGTGCACCGTGGGCGATGCGCAGCAGTCCATCTATCGCTTCCGTGGCGCCGAGGTCGAGGTGTTCCGTCGTCAGGAGCGCAAGGTGGGCTCGTCTGCCGCGCCCGAGGCGACTGCCGTGGTCGACGCCCCTGCCGGCGAACTCGTCAAACTCGTGCGCAACTTCCGCAGCCACGACGAGGTACTGCGTTACGTGGCACGCGTCTTCGACGGCGATGACGGCGGCCTGATGCAGGGCTTTTTGGATCTTGAGGCGAGCGACGGCCGCAAGGACACGCTGGTGGCAGACGCCTCGCGTCGCCAGGCCCTCTTTGTTGCCGGCGGCAGTACGCAGGAACGCACACAGGCCAAGGCCCGTGCGATCGCCGAGCGATTCCGCGCGCTTGCCGATGCCGGCCAGCCCCAGGGCGGCATGGTGCTGCTGCTGGGCCGCATGACCAACGCCGACGTCTACGCCCAGGCCTTCCGCGATCAGGGGCTCGACTGCGTCATCGCGGGCGGCTCGGTCTTTGCCCAAGCAGCCGAGGTGCAGACGGTGCGCGCCCTGGTTTGTGCGCTCGCCAATCCGGCCGATACGGCGCGGGGCCTTATGCCGCTGCTCGCCTCGCCGATGTTTGCGCTCGGCGCTCAGGAGTTCCTGGCGCTGGCGACCAAGCTCGATAGCGAGACAGGGGAGACCTCGCGCCGGAATATCGACATGGGCATCATGAGCGATTCCGACGTGCCGGGTTTGCAAGACTTGCCGCTTGTGAAGCGCGCCCGCGAGGTGCTGCGGTATGCGCTTCGTCGCGCGGGCCGCGATTCGTTCGCCGCCATCGCGCGCGACGTGGTCAACGCCTCCGGCTGGTTTGTGCGCCTGGCGCAGCGCGGCCCCGAGGGCAAGGCCATTGCCGCCAACGTGCTCAAGGCGCTCGACGCCGTGGCTGAGGCTGAGGCCGAGTTCGGCAACTCGCCGCGTTCCATCGCGCTGGCCTTCGACCGCTTCTTGGCGGGCAAGGAGGCCCCGGGCGCGCTCAACGAGGAGGGTGACGGCGCGGTACGCATCATGACGGTGCATGCCTCCAAGGGTCTGGAATATCCGGTCGTGGCGGTCGCCGAGTGCTTTGGCGTGCGTAAGTCCTCGGGTGCGGCACAGATGGGTCGCGTCGATGGCGGAGCGCAGGTCGTGGCACTGCCGGCACGCTTCGACGGCGTTAAGCTCGCCGACGGAACCTTTGTGAAGGGCGACGACGTCAAAAAGCAGTTTGAGCATGCGTTTAAGGGCAAGGGCACGTCGCTGTGGCTGCCGCCGGAGCTCATGGAGGACGTCTGCGCGACGGATTCTCCCGCCGAGGCATTTGCCCGCCTGCGCAACGATGATCTGCGGCTTTCGCTCGAGGAGCGGGCCCGCTTGCTCTATGTTGCCATGACGCGTGCGCGCGAGCTGGTGATCTTGGCGATGGATGCCGGCGTGAGCCGTGGCAAGGTGACGGTGCCGACCTTCGACGTCGAGACCGATCTGACCTACGACGTGCTGCGCCGTATTTTGCCGACCGACGCTCTGGACATGCCGCAGCTCGATGCCGACCGCCTGGTGTTCGATAACTCCCAGCCGGGCGACTACGAGCTCATTTCGCTCGCGGGCTTTACCTTTGGCGAGCAGGCGTTTGAAGCCAACGCTTCACTGGATGCCGAGAGCAGGCTTGTTCGCGGCGATGTCGATGTCGCCGATAGTGCTGCGCACTCAACTGTGCCCGGTCCTGCTGACCCCAAGCCCGATTCGTTTGAGCTTGTGTATCCCCAGGCAGTGGGCGTGCGCATGGGCATCTGTCCGTTCCCGGCGCGTGACTCGTATAGCTACTCGTCAATCGCCGCGGCACTCCATGCCGAGACGGAAGACCGTGCCGCCGAGGCTCGTGTTCCCATGGACGAGTCCGGCGATGATGCAGAGTCGGATGGCTCGGAGATGACGGATGCAGACGTGGCCGCTGTCGAGCCCGCCGGCAATCCCATGGCGCTGGGCTCGGCCTTCCACGCCGCCTGCCAGTGGCTCATCGAGATGGGTGCCGATGCGCTGCCCGCTGAGCGTGCCGACGCCCTGGCTCGCCTGTGGCACCTGACGCCAGAACAGCGCGAGCGCTTCGATGTCGCTCTGGAGCGCTGGCTCAAGTCGTCGGTTCGTGCCGAGCTGTTCGCGTGGCCGTGCGTTCGCGCCGAGGTGCCGTTCTTCTCGCTGGGCTGCGAGGACGAGGACATCGCCCGCTACGGTGCATATGCCGAAGGCGCCATCGACGCTTTGGCGACCGACCCGGCCGATCCGTCACGCGCACTGGTCATCGATTACAAGACGGGCGGCACGCCGGACGAGACGCCGGACCAGCTGCTCGAGAAGCACGCCCTGCAGGCGCGCGTTTACGCCGACGTGTTGCACAAGGCGGGCTTTGAGACGGTGACGGTCAAGTTCGTTCGCGTGGAGCAGGCGAATCCAGCCATCTTCGTCGAACCCGCCGAACCTCAAGTAGTCACCTACAACTTCTAGTCCTCAGATAACTTGCGGTGGAATAAGGACTGTTTTGGCCAAAAAAGCCGCCAAACAGTCCGCATTTCACCGCAACTGCGTGAGTAGCCGTGTTGGTTTGGCTAGGTTCGGGTGCTGTCCGTGCCGTGCGGTAAAATCGTTCAGTCAGAACACGAACCCGCATCGGAGCTCATCACATGGCATTCGTCCATCTGCACAATCACACTGTTTTCTCCATGCTCGACGGCGCAACCCGTATCCAGGATATGGTCAATCGTGCCGTTGAACTTGGCATGCCCGCCGTGGCCATTACCGACCACGGCTACATGTATGGCGTGCCCGACCTGGCGCTGGCCTGCGACGACGTCAATCACAACACGCCCGAGTACAAAACCTGGAGCCACGACAAGGCCTTCTTGGAAAAGGACCGCCGCGACGAGCTGGTGGAGCCCGACCCCGAGGCAAACCCGCGCGAGCATGCCCAGTACGTCAAAGACATGGCCATGTGGGACGAGAAGGGCAACATCGACGAGCTCAAACCGCCCCTGGTCATCAAGCCCATCTTTGGCTGCGAGGTCTACTTTACGCCGGACGAGACCCTTGCCCGCGACCACAAGCCCGAGCTCTACCACATGATCCTTCTGGCCAAGGACCAGGAGGGCTACGTCAACCTAATGCAGACGGTCTCCGAGGCCGCCGTGCAGGGCTTTTACTACAAGCCGCGCGTGACGCTCGACAACCTGCGCCGCCATGCCAAGGGCATGATCTGCACGAGCGCCTGTATCGCGGGCATCATCCCCAAATACATCGACCGCGGCGACATGGAAGGCGCCATCAAGTGGGCCGAGACCTTCCGTGATACCTTCGAGCCCGGTGACTTCTACATCGAGATCCAGGAACACGGCATCACCACCGACAACGGCCTGACTGACGAGCAGATGGACCGCACGCTCATCGACATCGCCAAGCAGGTGGGCGTCAAGGTCATCGCCACCAACGACTTCCACTACCTGCGCCGCGAGGATGCGCCCGTGCAGGACGTCATCATGTGTATTGGCATGAACGCCAAGGTCGATGACCCCAACCGCATGCGCATGACCGGCTCGGAGTTTTACATGAAGACCGAGGAGGAGATGCGGGCGATGTTCCCGTATTGCCCCGAGGCCTGCGACAACACGCTCGAGATCGCCGACAAGTGCTACGTTGAGCTGGACTGGGACTCTATCATCCTGCCGCGCTTTCCGTTGCTCGATCCCGGCGAGACGCACGAGAGCCAGTTCCGCCGCGAGTGCGAGAAGGGCCTGCGCCAGCACTATGGCGACGACTGGGCCACGCGCGAGATCGGTGGCGTCAACATCAAAGAGCGCTTTGAGTACGAATACAAGGTCATTTGCGACAAGGGCTTTGCCGCCTACTTTTTGATCGTTGCCGAGTACGTGCAATGGGCTAAGGACAACGGCATCGGCGTCGGCCCCGGCCGTGGCTCGGCCGCCGGCGCTATCGTCGCCTACGCCATGAACATCACCGCGTTCGACCCGCTCGAGAACGGCCTGATGTTCGAGAGGTTCCTGTCCCCGCAACGTACCGAGATGCCCGATATCGATATGGACTTCGACGATGAGCGACGCCTCGAGGTCGTGGAGCACGTTCGTCAGCTCTACGGCCCCGAGAAGGTCACCCACGTCATCACCTACTCGACCATCAAGGCCAAGCAGGCCATCAACGACGCCGCGCGCGTCCTGGACTACCCGGTCTACATGGGCCAGCGCCTGTCCAAGATGGTCTCGAGCGACCCCAAGGTCAAGCTCAAGCAGGTGCTCGAAAAGCAACCCGGCAAAGAGGATCTGTTTAACCCCGATTTTGCCGAGGCCTATAAAAAGGACGACGACGCTCGCCGCATCATCGACACGGCGCTCTCGATCGAGGGCCTCACCCGTGGCGAGGGCGTGCACGCGTGTGCCGTTCTGATCTGCCGCGACCCCGTCAACGAGCACGTGCCCACCAAGCTCGACACTAAGGGCGGCGTCGAGATTACCCAGTACGAGGGCCATACCGTTGCCGACATGGGCCTGCTCAAGATGGACTTCTTGGGCCTGCGTACGCTGACGGTTATCTCCAAGGCCAAGGCAAACATCAAAAAGAACTTCGGCATCGACATCAAAGAGGAAGAGATTCCCTTTGACGATCCCGAGATCTTTAAGCTCATGGGCTCCGGCCACACCGCCGGCGTCTTCCAGGTCGAGTCCGCCGGCATGACGGCCACGATCAAGAACATGAAGCCCACCGAGTACAAGCACGTCGTAGCATTGATCGCCCTGTACCGCCCGGGCCCGCTGGGCGCCGGCATGGTTTCGTCCTACATCAACCGTATGAACGGCAAGGAGCCGGCCGTCTCCTACGACGACCGCCTGGACGACATTCTGGGCGAAACCTACGGCACCATGGTCTACCAGGAGCAGGTTATGCTCATCTCCGTCGAGATGTGCGGCTTCTCCAAGGGCGAATCGGACTCGCGTATCCGTAAGCCCGTGGCTAAGAAGAAGATCAAGCTGCTCACGTCGACGGTGCTCCACTGGGAGGATGGCTCGGACGAGACCACTTACGACCACTGGATGAATGGCGCTATCAAGAACAACTACACGCGCGAGGTCGCCCAGAAGATTTGGGACGATGTTCTCGAGTTCGCATCTTACGCCTTTAACAAGTCGCACTCCGCCGGCTACGCCATCCTGGTTATGCAGACGGCGTGGCTCAAGGCGCACTATCCGCACGAGTACATGGCGGCCGTTCTGACGTCCTACACGGGCAAGACTGACAAGATCGTGCACTACGTCTCGGCGTGCCGTCACGACGGCATCCCCGTGCTTTCGCCAGATGTCAACGAGTCCGGTACCGAGTTCACAGCTACCAAGGAGGGCGTGCGCTTTGGTCTGGCCGGCATCCGCGGCGTGGGCACCGGCGTGGCACAGGCGATTATTGCAGAGCGCGAGGCAGGCGGTCCGTTTAAGACGCTGCACGACTTTGTCGAGCGCGTGGACTCGAGCCAGGCCAACCGTCGCGTGATCGAATCGCTCATCAAGGCAGGCGCCTTCGACTCCACGGGGTATCCGCGTCGTCAGATGATGCACTTTGTGGATAAGAACAACCCCGAGAACATCATCGATGCCGCGGTAAAGCGCCAGAAAGATCGCGCGAGCGGCCAGACGTCGTTCTTCGATATGTTTGGCGACGTCGAGGGCTCGGGCTTTGAGGTGAGCGTGCCCGATCCGGATGGCCAGGAGTGGGACCGCCACCTTAAGCTGAGCCAGGAGAAGGAGGTTCTGGGCATCTATGTCTCGGACCACCCGCTGCGCCCGTTTGAGTATGCACTTAGCAAAGCGCGCGACTTCTCGTTCTCGCAGATCGACACCGGCTACGAGGTGCAAAACCCCACGGGCGGTACCATCAACCAGGAGATTCCCGAGGGCAAGGCGCTGTGGTGGGCCGGTATGGTCTCGAGCGTGTCCAAGCGCGTGACCAAAAACGGCGATCCCATGGGTATCGTGCAGCTCGAGGACATGGAAGGCGAGGCCACGGTCGTAGTGTTCCCCAAGACCTACAAGGAGGCCGAGGGGTACCTGTACGGCGAGGTCGATCCCGAGACCGGCGCGCAGCTGTCCGACGCGTTTGTGCGCATTAAGGGCAAGCTCGAGCGCTCGGACCGCGGCGACCAGATCATCGCGCAGGAGATTGTGCCGCTGGAGCTTAGCGAGGAGAAAAACAAGCCCAAGGTCTTTGAGGTCATGGTGCCCAACAGCCGCTTTAGCCAGGGCAATATGGCGCGCCTGGCCACGGTGCTCACCACCAACCCGGGCGGCGACCGCGTGGAGATCTTTATTGAGCAAGTCGACGGGCGCGTGCTACGTGCCGAGGTACCAGCCAAGGTCAACGCACGCTCGATTCCGCTGCTGGCAGAGGCAAAGGCCATCGTCGGCAACCAAGGCCGCGTGACGGTTATCTAAGCTACCCCGGGTGAGATTGGAGGAAGTGATGGCGCAGGGGACGTTTGTGCAGGCGCTCCGGAAAGAGGCGGCGCTGAGCGGCACCTTTATGAAGGGTCGCTCGCTCATGCTCAACGGCGCCGTGCTGTCGATTGAGGACGGCGGCTCACGCTTCTCCAAAAACGTGACGGTTGAGGGCTCGGTGCGCGGTTCGCGCGGCGACCTGTACAAGACGCACGTGGCGCTCGACATGGACGAGCACGAGGTGATCGACTACGACTGCGATTGCCCCGCCGCCTATCGTTACCCCGGTATGTGCAAGCACGCTATTGCCACGGCTCTGGCGTATTTGGATGCCAGCGGCGCCGAGCCCGTCGAAGGTTTGCGCACGCCGGTCCGTACGTTTACGGCGCAGCCGAAACAGCCCGCGCGCACCGCGCCCAAAGCGCCGGCCGTCAATCCCAACTTTCCCTTTCCGGCGCCCGTCCCCACGAGTCCCAGCCTCATGGCGGCGCTCTCCGATCTTTCGGACGCGCGCATGGATGAGCTGGCGAGCATGCGCCGCAAGCTCGCCAGCAGTGTGGATCCCGATGCCCCCAAGGCGGTGTTGGAGCCCTCGCTGGTGCCGTACTACAATCCGCTGTTCGCCGACCGCTTTAGCTGGGCGCTCGAGTTCCGCATTCGCTGCGGTTCGGTGTCCTACGTGGTCAAGGATATCGACGGCATGGCCGACGCCTATGTCCGAGGCGGCACCTTCTCGTACGGCAAGAAGCTCACGTTTGCCCATACGCCCGAAGCCTTCGAAGACGTGTCGACAAAGCTGCTCAACCTTGTTGTGACGACAGTTGCCTATCTCGATGACATCACAAGCTCGCGTTCGGCGTCGTACGACTTTGCCCGCAGCGGTTTTGTTGCCGAGCGTCAGTTGCCGCTGTCCGAGCATAGCATCGTATATGTGCTGGACCTGCTGCGCGGCCAGACCATCTCTTTTGAGCCCGCCTGGTCTCGGGGGACGGCGGCGCATCGCACCTATGACGTGGCGGTTGAGCTGTCTCCGCAAGGGGAGGACGAGGCGTCCGCTAAGCGCCCACCGCTCCTTGCCGCCAAAATCGCGCCGGCGGCTGGTGGCAGCTACGATCTGCGCCTGCCGGCCGATGCATACTGCTTTGCTTCGGGCGACGCTGCCTATCTGGTCGACACCCGCCGTGCGCGCCGCACCGATGTGGCGTTTGCCCAGCATGCGGCGCCGTTCCTATCGCGCTTACTGCCCTGTCGCACGCCAGTCCATATCGCTGCCGACCAGGTGGGGGAGTTCTGTCGTATGGCTCTACCCATTTTGCGCGACTACACCGACCTCACCGCGCCCGCCGCGCTCGATACCGTGGCACCCGAGCCGAGCTTTGCTATGGCAATCGGCGTCGACGATGGGCTCGTGACCTGCAAAATTACGGTTACCTACGGCGACTGGTCGGCGGATCTCTTTAGCCTGGGCGCTTCGGGCAGTCCCTTCGAAGAGCAACGCCCCGGCGTGCCGCCGCGCGACGAGGTGGCAGAGTTTCGCGTTATGGACACGGCGGCCCTGTACTTCGATTTCTACGAGAGCGGTCTGGCGTTTGAGGAGCGCGATGACGAGAGCTTGTTCTACCTGCTGACCGAGGGCCTGTCTGCCCTGTCCGAGCTGGGCGAGGTCATGCTCAGCGATCGCCTGCGCCAGGTCTCGGTCCGCCCCGCGCCCAAGCTTTCGGTTCGTGCAACCGTCAAGAGCAATCTGCTCGATGTCGAGCTGGGCGCGAGCGGGCTTTCGGCCGCGGACCTTGCCGTCTACCTCGATTCGTACAAGCGTCATCAAACGTTTGCGCGCCTTACGTCCGGCGACATCATTCGCCTGGACGAGGGCGCCCGAGCCGCGTTTGGCCTCGCCGAGGACCTGGGTATCGATGCTGTCGACCTGCTCGACGGCATGTCGCTTCCCGCGTCGAGTACCCTGTTCGTCGACAGCATGCTTGCGCGCACGCCGGCGCTTGAGGCCGATCGCGACGCTGCGTTCCGCCGTACCGTCGAGCGCCTGGACACGCTCGGCAAGATGGACTTTACGGTGCCGGTCTCGCTCAAGGCCACACTGCGCGGCTACCAGGTCGACGGCTACCAGTGGCTCGGCTCGCTCGAACACCTGGGCCTTGGCGGCATCTTGGCCGACGACATGGGCCTGGGCAAAACGCTTCAGATGATCGCGCATGTCCTGGCGCGCGTGGAGGCGGGGGACACTAAGCCCACGCTTGTGGTGTGCCCTGCGTCGCTTGTGTACAACTGGACCGCCGAGCTGGAGCGCTTCGCCCCGTCGCTCGATGTGTGCGCCATCGTGGGCGCCAAGGCCCAGCGTCGCGTGCAAATCGCCGGCGTGGCCGAGCATAACGTGGTTGTAACGTCGTATGACCTTATGCGGCGCGATATCGATGAGTACGCCGGGCAGGATTTTGCCCGCGTGGTGCTCGACGAGGCCCAGTACATTAAAAACCCGCTCACCCAGGTGGCTCGCGCCGCCAAGCGCCTGCCTGCCGGCGTGCGCTTTGCCCTGACGGGCACGCCCATCGAAAACCGCCTATCCGAGCTCTGGAGCATCTTCGACTTTTTGATGTCGGGCCTGCTGGGCACGCGTGAATCGTTTGCAAAGCGCTTCGAAAGCCCGGTCGAGCATGCCGAGGGCGACAGTGCCGCCCGCCTGCAAGCGCTCGTGTCGCCGTTTGTGCTGCGCCGTGTCAAGGAAGACGTGGTGGCCGACCTGCCCGAGAAGATCGAGGATACGGTCATGGCGCAGCTCACCGGCGAGCAGCGCAAGCTTTACCTGGCAAACCAGGACCGCATCGCCCAGCAGGTGCAGCACCGCGAGGCATCCGAGTTTAAGAAAGACAAGCTCAAGGTGCTCGCCGAGCTCACCAAGCTGCGCCAGATCTGCTGCGACCCGCGTCTGCACTACGAGGATTACAAGGCGGGGAGCGCCAAACTCGATACGTGCATGGAGCTCGTGCACGGCGCGCTCGACGGCGGGCATCGCATCCTGTTGTTCAGCCAGTTTACGGGTATGCTCGATATCATCGGTAAGCGCTTGGCCAAGGAGGACATCGCCTTCCTTAAGCTCACGGGCGCTTCGTCTAAGGAGAGCCGCGCCAAGATGGTCGCGCAGTTCCAAGCGGGCGAGGTTCCGGTCTTTTTGATTTCGCTCAAGGCGGGTGGCGTGGGCCTTAACCTGACGGCTGCCGACGTGGTCATTCACTACGACCCGTGGTGGAACGTGGCGGCGCAGGACCAAGCGACTGACCGTGCACACCGTATTGGCCAGCAACATGCCGTGACCGTGTACAAGCTCATCGCCAAGGACACGATCGAGGAACGCATTATGCAGATGCAGGAGTCCAAGCGCGACCTGGTCAACAGCGTACTCGGCGGCGACGGCATCTCGTCGGCACTGTTCACGCGCGAGGATGTTCTGGCGCTTCTCGGCGGCGACGGGCGCTAGCCGCGCGCGGGGTGGGACTGCTGGAGTGGGCAGGACGGTCGACGCATTTTGGCCCGACCGCTTGCCTGATCCGTTATGTGTTCATTTGCAATGCCGTGGATGGTTTGTCTGCCTTTGGGCATAAGAACCATCAAGAACATTGGCACATCAGCAAAGGAGAACATCATGGCGAAATTCTTTAAGGACCCCGACGGTAAGCTCATCGCTGCCCTTGGCGACGACGTTGCGACCCCTGCCGGTTGCACGGAACTGACCGCAAACACTGAGGACGCGGCGCACGAGAAGCACGTGCCTGTTGTCGAGACCGAGCGCGACGGTCACGTGATTCGTGCACGCGTTGGCTCGGTCGAGCACCCCAGCCTGCCCGAACACTACATTGAGTGGATTGCGCTTGAGGCCGAGGGCCGCTTAGAGGTTCATTACCTTGAGCCCGGCATGAAACCCGCGACGTTTTTCGCGGGCGGCTCCAAGACCGGTACCGTCTATGCCTACTGCAACCTGCACGGGCTGTGGTCCGCGACATTCTAGGAGCGCGCCCCCGCTCGGGGTATCATAGCTAGCATATGCACATGCAAGCGCCGGCTGCATTATGCGGCCGGCGCTTTTACTACGATTTCGATGGTTTACGACGGAAAGGGCTGGGGCATGAAGCTCGCGCTTGCACAGATCGATATGCGCCTGGGTGATATTGAGGGCATTTGCGGCCGCATCGAGGACCAGGCTCGTCTGGCCCACGAGCGCGGGGCGCGCGTGCTGTGCGTTCCGGCTCCGCTCTTTATGGGCGCCATGCCCGGTGGCCTGGTGGGCGCTGCCGACTTTGAGCACGACGTGCTTGCCGGTTTGACTGGTGTCGCCGAGCGTATCCAGGAGCTTGACATGATCTGCATCGTGCCCGCGGCGGTTTCGTTTGAGGGCCAGCCGCTGCTCGACTACATGATGCTCAAGGACGGTCATGTGGTGCCGGCGCGTTCGAGCATTGCCCTGCAGCGTGGCGAGAACAACGACACACGTTGGGCGCCGCCGGTGTTCGACGTGGACGGCGTGCGCATCGCCGTGATTTTTGACTTGGACCGCGAACTCGAGATGCTGCCGACCGGTGTTGACCTCATTGCGTATTTCCAATTCAACGCGTTTGACATGACCGACCGCGAGACTGCCGCCATTGCTGCCGTTCGCAGCGGCGCCTACCGCAAGATCGCATCCAAGCGCAGCGTGTGGTTTGCCTGCATGGCGCCGGTCGGTGCCTATGACGAGTCGGTGTATACCGGCGGTTCGTTTGTGCTCGACGACTGCGGTCGCGTGGTGGCCCAGGCGCCGTGCTTTGAGGAGAGCCTGCTGGTTCAGGAGATTCAGCGCGGCGTGATGCTCGATGCCCTGGAGGATCACGAACTGCCCGAGTTCCGTTCCGAGGAGTGGCTGTGGCAGGCGCTGGTGCTCGCCGTGCGCGACAACGCCCGAGCCCACGGTGCGTCGCGTGCTGTGGTGGCACTCGAGGGTGACTTGCCGTCGTCCCTGCTGGCGGCGCTGGCCGTCGACGCTCTGGGCCCGCGCAATGTGATTGGCCTGGTGCTGGGGCGCAACCGTATCTTTGCGCCGGCGCAGGAAGAAGCCGAGGCTGCCCG
>UQZL01000026.1 GCA_900545605.1 uncultured Collinsella sp. | reverse complement strand
TGGGAGGCCAGGGCGCCGCTGACCGGTGGACGGCACCGAGCCGTGCGCTTGAACTTAGAAGGGGGAGGCCTCGCGGCCTCCCCCTTTTTTGCGTTTAAGGGCTTTTGTCTCACATAGTAGCTGTGTTTTATAACCCTCGTTTGTCGCATCTTCTGTGAACGGGCTACAATAACTTAGTCTGTGCGATATGGAGGTGAACATGGCTGAAGCTGGTATCGGCGTTGATATCGTCGAGATTTCCCGTATGAAATCAATTCTTGAAAAGACGCCGTCGTTTGCTCGGCGCGTGTTTACCGAAGAAGAGCGTGCGTATTGTGATGCATCATCGCGTCCCGCTGCTCACTATGCCAGCCGCTTTGCTTCGCGCGAGGCGGTACTTAAAGCTCTCGGCACGGGTTTTAGTCAAGGCGTTGGTCGCAAGGATGTTTCGGTTACGCGTGATAAACTCGGCAAACCGAAGGCGCTGCTTTCGGGCCGTGCTCTCGAGATCGCTCAAGAGCTGGGTGTTGTTGAGGTCGCTCTTTCCATTACGCTTACAGGAGACTTAGCCGTTGCGAATGCCATCGCGATTACCGAAGATGCTCGGCCTAAGCCAAAAGAGGAAAAGGTGAGTACCAAGAAACGCGTAGCGCAGACATTTAAAGAGGCTCGCTCTGTTTTAGATGAGCTTGAGCAGCTGCAGAATTCAGCATTGACGGAGCACCTGGGCGATGCTTCGCAAGATACGCTAGGAGCATAGATGAAACCGGTTTTGAGTACCGAAGAAGTCGTTCGTCTCGAGGACATCATCGAACGCGAAGGGACTTCGAAGGCCGAGCTTATGGAGCTAGCGGGTGAGTTTGCCGCCAACGAGGTCTTGAAGCTCAATCCCGATCGGGTTCTCGTTCTGGTCGGTTTTGGTAATAATGGCGGCGACGGTTGGGTTGCCGCCGATATTCTGAGCCATAAGGGTGTGGACGTCGATATCGTTTCTCCGGTTGAGCCGGATGAGATTCCTGCTGCTCTGGCACGTCATGTTGCTCGTCGTACTGCCGGCCGCGATGTGCACGTTTGCGTCGGCCCCTCGCGTGACGAACTCGAGGTTTTGATCGATAAGGCCGATGTTGTTGTCGATGCCATTTTTGGTACCGGTTTCCACGGGAATCTGCGTGCGCCGTTCTCCATCTGGATTCCTACGGTCAATGAATGCGCCGATTGTGTCGTATCCATTGATGTTCCCTCGGGCCTGAATGCCGAGACGGGCGTTGTTGATGACGACTGCATTCGTGCCGAGCATACGGTGACGATGATTGCGCCCAAGATTTGTCTGTATAGCGCTGATGGTCCTGAGTATGCTGGCGATTTGATCTGCGGCAATCTTTACGACCGTCTTGACGAGGTCATCGATGATGTCGACCACGCCGCCGAGATTGTCGAGCCCGGTGACTTAGTTGATTACTTTGCTCCACTACCTACGAATATCGATAAGTATTCCCGTGGCTCTGTGCTTATTGTCGCCGGATCTGCGCAATATCCTGGTGCTGCCATTATGGCGGCCAAGTCTGCAGCTCGCGCGGGTGCTGGTTACGTGGCAGTCGCGGCTCCTGACGCCTGCGCCAATCTTATTCGCATGGCACTTCCTTCGATTCCCGTCTTTGCTATTCCGTCTGATTCCCGCGGCTCCTTTGGCGCCGCTGCGCGCATGACGGTGTGCGAGATTGCAAAGAAGTACAGCTGTGTACTGTGCGGTCCCGGTATGACGACATCTGCCGGCGCTATGCAGGTGGTTTCGGGCTTGCTCGAGCTTGATGTGCCGCTTATCTTGGACGCCGATGCACTCAACTGCCTTGCTAAGATTGCCATTGACGGTATTGATAGTAATCCCGAGATGTATCGTCGCGAGCAGCCGTTGGTTATGACGCCGCACTATCGTGAGCTTTCGCGTCTGGTTGCCGGCGACGAGGTGAACGACCTTGGTACCGCGATTGCGGCCGCGCAGAAGGTTGTCTGGGCTGCAGGCTCCGACAATCTGGTGGTCATTGCCAAGGGGCCGACGACGGCTATCTGTGGCGTTGAGCGTGTGCTGCTGCCGCTCTCGGGTCCGGCTTCTCTGGCAACTGCCGGTTCGGGTGATGTTCTCGCGGGTATTTTGGCCGGCACGCTTGCCACCATGCGCGACGAGATGGATCGTTGGGAGTTGCTGTATTCGTACGCCGTCGCACTTCACAGCTACGCCGGTTTTGCTGCGGCGACGGAGTATGGTGAGAAGAGCGTCATCGCGACCGATCTTATCGACTTGATCGGTCCTGCCATGGAACTGGCGGCAAAGGATGCGCTCGAAGATCTGGGAATCATGGACGAAGGGTCGGATGACTAATCATGAATAAAGCCGATTTGACGCGCTGGTCCTGGGTCGAGATCGACCGCGGGGCGCTCCGTCGCAACACGAGGGCCTATAAGAACTTGCTGAATCCACGTCAGCGCCTGTGCTGCGTGGTCAAGGCCGATGCTTATGGTCATGGAGCTGTTGAGTGCGCCAAGATCATGTATTCGGCCGGTGCCGACATGTTTGCCGTGGCGACGGTTAACGAGGGCGTTGAGCTCCGACAGGGCGGGATAACGAAACCCATCCTCATCCTAAGCGAGCCGCCTATCGAGGCCATTCCGACGTTGCTCGAGTTTGATATCATGCCCTCGGTCTATACGTCTGACTTTGCTCTTGCGTATGGCGAATGTGCCGTCGCGGCGGGCAAGGTGGGCAAGTATCATCTCGCCATCGAGACGGGCATGAACCGCATCGGCGTACATTACACGCAGGTGCTCGACTTTGTCCGCGGTATAAATTTCCATCGCGGTATTCAGTGCGACGGCGTATTTACGCACTTCGCCACGGCCGATGAACCTTCGGGCTGGGACTACAAGCTGCAGTGTCAGCGCTTTACCGAGGCCGTTCAGGCCATTAAGGATGCGGGTTTTGAGTGCGGTATCGTGCACTGCGCCAACACGCCGTCCTCGATGCTCGACCCCTCGATGCATTTTGATATGATCCGCGCCGGCATTGGCTTGTATGGCATGCAGCCGTGCGAGCTGAGTGGCCGCGTGATGCAGCTTGATCCCGTTATGAGCGTCCATGCGCGTGTGACGCGCGTGGCACACCCTGCGATGGGTGAGGGCGTGGGCTACGGTTTTACCTACCGCGTACCGCGTACGCGCGTTCAGATCTGCACGCTGCCGATCGGTTATGCCGATGGCCTATCGCGTACGCTTTCCAATCGTATGGATGTGCTGTATCGCGGCGAGCGCGTGCATCAGGTTGGCAATATCTGCATGGACCAGTTTATGGTCGCCATTCAGTCCAACCCGGCACACGAGATTCCCGAGGCCGAACATGGTGATGAGATGATTATTGTCGGCCGCGATGGCGATGCCGAGATCACTATGGACGAGATGGCGCGCCTACGCGGTACGATTAACTACGAGGTCGCCTGCGGCTTTGGCATGCGTCTCGACAAGGTCTACGTGTAGGAGCCGCTATGGGCGTCATGCACATCCCCGGCCATACCCATCAGGCACCACGTGAGGTCGCACTCGAGGAAATTGAGGCCGTTCTGGGCGATTGTCACCTCTGCCAGCTCTACCAGTCGCGTCACAATATCGTGTTTGGCGTGGGAAACCCCCGCGCTCGCGTGATGTTTATTGGTGAGGCGCCGGGTCGCAACGAGGATTTGCAGGGCGAGCCCTTTGTGGGGGCGGCAGGCGAGGATCTCAACGGCATTTTGTCGCTGGCGGGGCTCAAACGCGAAGACGTCTACATTGCCAACGTGCTTAAGTGCCGCCCGCCGGGAAACCGCAATCCGCGTCCCGAGGAAGTGCTGGCTTGCTCGCCGTTTTTGCGTGAGCAGATTCGAAGCATCTGGCCTGATATTATCGTGACGCTCGGCAACCCCGCGACGCACTTTGTGCTTAAGACCGAGATTGGCATTACTAAGCTGCGCGGCAGGTTCCACCAGATGGGGCATTTTGTAGTAATGCCCACTTTTCATCCGGCAGCAGCGCTGCGCAATCCGGCGTGGCAGGAGCTGCTGGAGGAAGACTTTAAGATGCTGGGCGATTATCTGGAGCGACATCCCGCACCAGAGGACGCCTCGGAATAATAAGGAGCATATATGTCCCTGGAGCGCCTGGGGGTAGGTACTTACAAAACGACTTGCGCTGCCGATACGGAGTACTTTGGCGAGCTAATTGCACCGTGCCTTGAGGACGGCGATGTGCTCATCCTGACCGGTGGCCTGGGAGTGGGCAAAACTCACTTTACCAAGGGCGTCTCGCGCGGGCTGGGCGATGGGCATATGGTTACGAGTCCTACGTTTGCGCTCATGGCCGTTCACGATCAAGGTCGTATTCCGCTGTTTCACTTTGATCTATACCGCCTGGAGCATGCCTACGAGCTCGAGGATACGGGCATTTTCGATGTGCTGGGCTATGAGGGTGCTTGCCTGCTGGAATGGGGCGAACAATTCCAGGACGAGCTGACGGATGAGTATCTTTCGGTGACGCTCAAGCGTGATGAGGGCGACAGCGATGTGCGAACGATAACGCTTGAGGCGCACGGTGACCGCGCAATGGAGCTTTCCCATTTGATTGATAAGGCTGTACAAGATGAGCTTGCATAACGACAACGCGCTGGTGGTGGCGCTCGATACCTCGACCGACATGCTTGCCTGCGCGGCAAGCTGGATTGATGGGCAGACGGGCGAGACGAAGCTCGTGAGTGGCGACCACATGTGTCGCCGTCACGCCAACGTTGAGCTCGTGAATACCGTTGATGGCGTGCTGGCTCAAGCCGGTCTGGATCGCAGCGATGTTGGTTGCTATGTGGTCGGTCGCGGCCCGGGGTCCTTTACGGGTGTGCGCATCGGCATCTCCACTGCCAAGGGCCTCGCGCGTGGTGCCAATGTTCCGCTGCTGGGCGTGTCGACGCTCGACGCTTGCGCTTGGACGGCGTGGAAGGCTGGCGTGCGCGGCAAGCTTGGTATCTTGGCCGATGCTATGCGCGGTGAGGTATATCCGGCGCTGTATATGCTGGTTGATGAGGGTCCCGAGCGTCAATTTGAGCGCGAACACGTGGTCAAGGCCGCCGTGGCGCTCGATGAGTGGCGCCGAGCAGCGGACTGGGACCAGGTTCAGCTGACCGGTGACGGTCTCGTGCGCTATGGCAAGCTGCTGGGTGAGGACGAGACCGCCCGCTGCGTGGAGCGCGACCTGTGGTGGCCTTCGGGCGAGGGCTTGCTGCTCGCGCACGCTGCGGGTGACGGCGATCCGGCCCGCGTCCTGCCGATTTACACGCGCCTTTCGGATGCCGAGGAAAACGAGCGCAAGCGTCTTGGTCTTGCCGAGAGTGCGCAGAGCGGAATTACGGGCGTTGCCGATGAGCTCGCCGGTCGTCATCTGCAGTTCCGTCCCATGGGCGCGGCGGATGCCGAGGGCGCGAGCGCGCTGGAGGCTGCCTGCTTTGAAGGTGCCGGACACGAGGCGTGGACGCCGGGCATGTTCCTGTCCGAACTGGGCGAGGACGTCGCTGCGCCGCGTAGTTGGTGGGTGGCACACGACGACGGCAAGCTACTGGGCCTTGCCGGCGGTATGGTCGTGGACGGTGATGTGCAGATTCTGGATGTCGCCGTCGACCCGGCACATCGCCGTGAGGGCATTGCCCGCAAGCTGCTGTCGCATGTGAGCTATGATGCCCAGATGCTCGGCTGCACCACGGCTTCGCTCGAGGTCGAGGACGGCAACGAGGGAGCGATTGCGCTCTATAACGCTCTGGGCTTTACCGAGGCTGGCCGTCGCCGCGGCTACTATGGTGCCGGCAAGGACGCCATCGTCATGACGGCCCCGCTGCCCCTGGTGCTTCCGGTCGACAATGCTTCGCCCGAGCCGACGGCGGCAGAGCAGCGCGTGTGGCCGCTGCCTGCGCCTGGGCGCTCCGAGGGGGAGCGTGCCGAAATTGAGCGCCGCCGCCTAGTGCTCGCTATCGAGAGCTCCTGCGACGAGACGGCCGTGGCGATTATCGATGCGGATGGCAATATGCTGGCCAACCAGGTGTCGACGCAGATTGATTTTCACGCCCGCTTTGGCGGCGTGGTGCCCGAGATCGCCTCGCGCAAACACGTCGAGGTGATTGTGAGTGTCATGGATGCGGCGCTCGAGGATGCCGCAGCATCGCTTGGTCTTGAGGATGGAGCCATTGCCCCCAGCGAGCTTGCCGCCGTGGGCGTGACACAGGGTCCGGGCCTGGTGGGCGCGCTCGTGGTTGGCGTCGCCTTCGCCAAGGGCTTTGCCTACGCTGCTGGCAAGCCGCTCGTGTGCGTCAACCATCTTGAGGGTCATCTGTTTGCCAACTTGCTGGCGCAGCCCGACCTCAAGCCGCCGTTTATCTTCACGCTTGTCTCGGGCGGGCACACCATGCTCGTGCACGTGAAGGCGTGGGGCGACTACGAGGTGCTCGGTGAGACACTCGACGATGCTGTGGGCGAGGCCTTCGACAAGGTAGCCAAGGCGTTGGGTCTGGGCTATCCCGGTGGCCCCATCATCTCCAAGCTGGCCGAGACGGGCAATCCCCGCGCGATCGATTTCCCCCGTGCGCTTAACAGCAGGGGAGACTATCGTTTCTCGCTTTCGGGTCTTAAAACGGCCGTGACGCTCTACATTGAACAGGAGACCAAGGCCGGGCGCACGATTCACCTGCCCGATCTGGCAGCTTCGTTTGAGGCAGCTGTCTTTGACGTGCAGTACAAGAAGGCCAAAAACGCACTGCACGCTACCGGATGCAAGGAATACTGCATCGGTGGCGGCGTCTCGGCCAACCCGCATCTGCGCGAGATGATGATCAAGAAGCTTGGACGTCAGGGGATTCGCGTAACGGTGCCGCCCTTGTCTGCCTGTACCGATAACGCAGCCATGATCGCGGAGGTCGCTCGCCGTAAATTCGACCGAGGTGAAATCTCGCCGTTCGACGTCGACGCCGATCCAAACATGACGCTGTAGCTGGTACGGCGCGGTCCCCGGACGGAGGGGCCGGATATAAGGTTTCCTGCTCTACAGTCCTGCGCAAGACGAAGGCCACATTAAGTGGCCTTCTTTGCGTGCGGAACTCGCGATAAAGTTCATATGCGCCGCCCGGCTCCCGCGGCTCTCAGGGGCATCTCTCATGCAAAAACTGTCGTGGGGTAAAGTCCGAGGTCAGTGGCGTTTTATACCGAGAAATCCAAAAAAGTTGAAAATTCATTACAAATTTGCGTTGACTTTAGGTAACTAAAGTTTCATACTCCTTTTCAACCACTGGGGGATGTGAACACGCACGGATCGTTCGCATCATGATTGAAGAGGATTTCTTAGACATGTTCACGCATCAGCTAAACATTATCAGCGTAGTAATTATCTGATGCGGGTTAGCACATACAGCTAGCCCGTACGATAACGGGCGGCTGATGAAGATGAGGGCCGTCGAGCGCAACCGACGGCCCTCATTTTTTATGTCTAGGAAGTTCTTTTTAGAGGAGGAAATGTAATGAACGGAGTTTTGCTCATGGTTGTGGCTGCGGCGGTGCTCGCCTGCGGCTATCTGGGCTACGGCCGCTGGCTGGCCAACAAGTGGGGCGTTGACAAAGAGGCCCTCACGCCGGCCAAGCGCATGAAGGACGGCAAGAGCTTCTCGCCCGTCTCTGCCTTCACCGCGTTCTCGCACCAGTTCAGCTCGATCTGCGGTGCTGGCCCTGTCACGGGTACGATCGTCGCCATGGCTTTTGGCTGGCTGCCCGTCGTGCTCTGGGTTCTCGTCGGCGGCATCTTCTTCGGCGCCGTACACGACTTCGGCGCCCTGTACGCCTCGATGAAGAACAACGGCAAGTCGCTGGCTCAGCTCATCGAGAAGTACATCGGCAAGACCGGCCGTCGCCTGTTCCTGCTGTTCTGCTGGCTGTTCTGCATCATTGTCATCGCTGCCTTCACCGACATGGTCTGCAAGACGTTCATGTTCACCCCGGCCGTTGACGCTTCTGGCGCTGCTACCGGTGCCATCGACTTCACCAAGTCCTATGCCGCCGGCTGCGCTGGTACCATCTCCATCCTGTTCACTTTCGTCGCTATCGCCTTTGGTTGGGCCCAGAAGAAGTTCAACCTCACCGGCGCTGCCGAGTTCGTCACCGGCGTGGTTCTCATGGTTCTCATGTTCGCCGTCGGTATGCAGTTCCCGGTCTACCTGGACAAGTTCCAGTGGTTCGCCGTCGTTATGGTCTACCTGGTCTTCGCTGGCGCCATGCCCATCCAGATGCTCAAGACCCCGCGTGACTACCTCACCTCGATCATGATGATCGTCATGATCGTCTGCGCCGTCCTCGGCATCGTCGTCCTGGGCGTTAACGGCCAGGCTACGATGACCGCCCCGGTCTTCACCGGCTTCTCCACTGCCTCCGGCATGATGTTCCCGGTCCTGTTTGTCTCCGTTGCCTGCGGCGCTCTCTCCGGTTTCCACAGCCTCGTTTCTTCCGGTACCTCCTCTAAGCAGGTCGAGAAGGAGCAGGACGCCGTCAAGGTTGGCTACGGCGCCATGATCGTCGAGTCCTTCGTCGGCATCCTCGCCATCATCGTCGCCGGCATCATGTTCTCCGACATGAACACCGCCGGCACCGGTGCCCTCAACGCCGGTGTCGCTTCCACGCCGTTCCAGATCTTCGCCGCTGGTATCTCCCGCGGTATGCAGGCCTTCGGCGTTGACGGCACGCTCGCTACCGTCTTCATGACCATGAACGTCTCTGCTCTGGCCCTGACCTCGCTCGACGCCGTCGCCCGCATCGCCCGTACTTCGTTCTCCGAGTTCTTTGCCCAGACCAACGACGCCCTGGCAATCGACTCCAAGGCCGGCTACATGAAGGTTCTCGGCAACCCCTGGTTCGCCACGGTCGTCACCCTGCTTCCCGGTCTCGCCCTCGCCTTTGGTGGCTATGCCAACATCTGGCCGCTCTTTGGTGCTTCCAACCAGCTGCTTGGTGGTATGACCACGATCACCCTCGCTGTGTTCTGCAAGTGCACCGGTCGCAAGGGTTGGATGCTCTACGTGCCCGTCGCCTTCCTGCTCTGCTGCACCTTCACCTCGCTGGTCCAGAGCGCCATGGGCTGCATGACCGCCGTCCAGGCCTACGGCTTCTTCGGCACCATCCCGGCTACCGCCACCACGGCTGCCGTCTCCGTCGCCGCCACCAAGGGCCTGCAGCTCGTCTTTGCCGTCCTGCTGATGGTCCTGGGCCTCATCGTTGCCGTCAACTGCCTCAAGGAGTTCTTCGGCAAGGAGGCCGGTTCCATGCCCGACGAGGAGCCCGAGTGGTCCGAGATGGGCAAGGCCGAGTATGGTCGCGCTGCTGCCGCTGAGGCTCCTGCCGACGCCGAGGCCGCCCAGGCTTAATCGATCGGACGGATTGAATCCTCCATCTCTATGACTCGGAAAGACCGGGTCCGCAGAACGCGGGCCCGGTCTTTTTTCTTGTGAAGACGGGCGATGCCAGGGGTGTTCTCGCAGATGTTTTGCGTGGACGGGCGCGCGCGTTGTACCATATGGACGTATATGTGTGCATATGAAAGGGGCCCCGTGGCCAAGACGGTATATTCCGATAATCAGAACAATGTCGATGCCCTGGCCGAGCGTCTGAGCAGTCAGACATCGCTTTCTGCCGAGCGGGCGAAGCTCGTCGCCTACGACCTGCTCTGCCGCAAGGCACTCAAGATTAAGTCGAGCGCCCTGGCGCAAATCTTCCGCTCCGTGGATAAGGAGTGCGATACCAAGGCGATGCGCGATGAGCTTATCGCGGCAAATATCGTGACAAAGATCGAGGGTAGCGGCATTAACGGGCGCCCGGCGTTCTATACCATCAATGCCGAGATCCGCGATGTCCAGGAGCAGCCTGCCGAGTCCGTCGAAGATTTTGTCGTCGAGGATTCCGCTGACGTGCCTGCTGTGGAAGAAGTTGCTCCGCGTGAGCATGTCGATACCGATGAGTTGCTCGATGAGAACGTCGTGCGTGCCTTTACGGCCAAGGCAGGACGCGGCGGTTTTGGCGGGGGTGGCAAGCGCGATGCGCAGCGCCGCGCCCAGCAGGAGCGCTTCCGTCGCGCCGTTGCTCAAAAGGGTGAGACGGATGCCGAGACTGTTGAGACCGAGGCTGCTGCCGAGTCGCAGAAGCCCACGAAGGAGCAAAAGCCCGTGGAGGCCCAAGAGCCCAAGCGCCGTCGCGGTGCTCACTTTAAGGCTGCACAGCAGGATGCCGCGCGTGAGGCTGAAGAGTCTTCTGAGGTTGCAGACGATGTTGAGGAGTCTGCCAAGAAGGCTCCGGGTTCGTGTCGTCCCGGACGTGGTTTTGCGGGGCGCGCGTATCCCGTAAGGCGTCAGGAGAAGAGCGAGCCGGCTTCGACCACTCAGACCAAGAAGACCGAACAAACCGAGAAAACCGTTGAGCCGGCGGCTCGCGAGCAGCAGCCTTCCGAGTCGCAGTCTGCGGCTGGCACCGAGGTCAAAGCTCAACAGTCCGCCGATAAGCAGGCGGGGGAGAGCGCCTCGAGCAAGCCCCGCCGCCGTCGTCACCGCGGCGGTCGTGGCTCAAATGCCGAGGCTGCGGCCGAGAAGGCAGCGACGCAAAGCAAGGATGCGAAGGCTGAGGCCCCGGCGGAGCAGCCCAAGCGCCAGCCGGCGAAGGGGGACAAGCCCGAACGTTCGCAAAAGAGCTCGTCCGCGCCAAAGCAAGAGCGCAAAGCTCAGGCAGATTCCAAGCGCAAATCCCAGGCTCAGCCCAAACCGACTGCAAACGTTGCGGCCGCCCAGCAGCCTGAGCCGCCCGCTCATGGCGAGGTTTCGGCGTTTGCTCTGGCACGTGTCCTGGGCAGGCAGCTGCTCAAGGTCGTTCCTACGCCAATGGCGCTCTCCAAGATTAAGGAGCAGCAGACTCAAATTGTTAAGGTCGAGGGCAAGGACGGCAAAAAGGCTCCGCAGCGCACTCAGCACAACGAGATGTCCAACCGCAAGATTGCCGAGGAAATTGCGATCATCCAGGCTTGGATTGAGCAGAATCGCGGTGCCGACACGCCGGTCGCTTCGCGTCGCCAGCGCGCCTACCAGATTTTTAACGATGAGAAGGCCTTTGACGGCAAGCACGGCGAGCGCCTGATTCGGCGTATGACCGAAAAAGGTATCAGCATGCAGGCGATTAAGGTCGCCCCCAACCGCCCCGTGCACTTTACGGGTTTCTTTACGCTGGGCGCCGACAAGCCGTTCATTATGGTCGAGAACCTAGACACCTATGACGAAATCGTCAAGCTCCTGCGCGGCCGCAAGCACGCCAAGCTTTTTGGCACCAAGGTGGGCGGCGTGATCTTTGGCGGTGGCTGCAAGGCGAGCGTTTCGCACGCACTGGATGATTATCTGGCCGAGATCGGCTATCGCTTTAACTATGTCTACTACGTGGGCGACATCGACCGAGAGGGTGCGCGCATTGTCGAGCAGACCCGTAACGCCAATGTGGTAGAGATTCGCCTGCATGCCGGTATGTATCGCGCCATGCTTGCCGAGCACAAGCGTCGCGTGAAGGCCGGCGGAGAGTGCGAACCCGCAGCTGCCAACCAGGGTGTGCCGCAGAACCTGGCGGCGACGATCAAGGATCTGCCCATGGTCACGCGCGTGCAGTTCCGCAACGTGCTGCGCGAGGGCGGACGCATTCCACAGGAGATTCTGATGACCGCCGACTATCGGGATGGCGACTCGGGAAGCTTCGACCGCATGCTGAACAATTAGTTCCGCCGTTCTACCGAACGGCGGTCCTCTCGACGCTGCGAGGGGCCCTGGCACGGCAATCTGACGTTCAACTTCGGCGGCGCGACCAGAAGGTCGGCGCCGCCTTGTTTCACGTCACCTTGCCATGCCAGGGCCCCTCTCGCTGTCACGTCCAAAACATCGGGGCTAGTGGCCTCCTGTTCGTGCGGAACTCGCGATAAACCTAAGCCGGTGCCCCCGCTCTCCCGGGGCCTGTGGCTACTTGGTTGTCGCAAGCGGCTCGCTTTTCGGAACTGGGCTGATGATTTCTAGATGTAAGGCGCTCTTGGTCCTAACGGGCCTGGGGCGCCTATCTTTTGGAGGTAGATTTTTGGGACATGCCTGAAAATCTACCTCAAACTTCTAGTGTAGGACGAGAAGTTGTAGCTGAAACTTCTCTTGTAGGACGAGAAGTTATATACTCAAGATGTTGAAAGGAGAGCATTATGGCGCCTACAGCGTTGGGTATTGCAGAGATTGTTGCCGAGGCCCGTTCCTTTGAGATTCCTCACGTCGTGCATCGAGACGATGCCATCAGTGATCTTCCTGAGCCAAAGCCGTTCAATCTTGTCCATATCATCACGGGTATCAGGCGCTGCGGCAAAACGTTCTATGCGTTTCAATGGATTCGTCGCCTTATCGATCGCGGTGTCGATGCCGAGCGTATCTTCTATTTCAATTTTGCTGATGACCGTCTTCGACCGGCGCCGGACACGCTCATGAGCGACATTTTGGAAGAGTATTGGCGGCAGGTTCCCTCAGCGCGAACGAAAGGCTGTTATCTCTTTCTGGATGAGGTGCAGGAGACCGATGGCTGGCAGGGCGTTTGTCAGCGTTTGGCGGAGCACGAGAGCGTAACGCTTGTTATCACCGGATCGTCCTCAAAACTATCTGCCGATGAAATAGCGACGCAGTTTCGCGGTCGCTCGCAAGAGCACGCTATGCATCCGCTTTCATTCCGCGAGTATTGTGCGTTTCATCACATTGAAACGCCGGATATGTCTACTAGTGCTGGGGCTCCAGCTGTTTCTCCGCAGCGGCGAACTGTTCTGGAATCGGCATATGACCGTTATCTCATAGAGGGTGGCTTTCCTGGGGTTCAGGAGCTTGATGCCGGTTCACGTATTCAGATGCTTCAAGCCTATTTGCGAGATGTTGTTGCACGAGACATTCTCGAGCGGAGCGGGCGCACGGATATCGCTCTTGCCAACCAAGTAGGGCTCTTCTGCCTTCGAAACACGGGTTGCGACCTTTCGGTTAACAGTTTGTTGGAAGCCTTAAAGTCTGTCGGATATCGAGCGTCATGGGAAAAAATAAACGAACTCGTTCGTTTATTCCAGCAGGCTCATCTCATTGGATTACTTCCGGAGTATTCAACTTCTTTGGCTCCTAAGACAACGACAACAGACAAGGTCTATGCCGTCGACCAGGGGATGGCATATGCAACATCGCGTGCTAATCAGCAGGATATAGGAAAGCGTTTGGAGACTGCGATTTATGCTGAACTCATGCGCCGTACGGCAAACGGCCGGTTGGAAACGGTGACTTCATTTACGGCTCCAACGCAAGCACGAGAAAAAGTTGATTTCTTGGTCGGCGACGCTTTGGCATCGGAACCATACGCGCTTTACCAGGTGACAGTCGATATGACGGCAGAGAAAACGCGCAGGCGTGAAGTTGGTTCCCTTGAGGTTGCTATGGTAAAAACCGGTATCAAGGATGCCAATATCATCACGCTGCGCGAGGCGACCCAGATCAAAACGGAGCATGGCGTCATCGAGGTTATTCCCGCATGGAAATGGTCGCTTGGTCTGTAATGCTACGCCGGCCCGCCGGGGCCGCACGGCACCATGTTGATGACCGGCACTTTAGGAACGTCCCTAAGTGCCGGTTTGGCTGGTAAGTCGAGATGTGGGGAGCCCGTTGCTGGTATGGGACGGAGGGATTCCGCGTCCGCCTGGTCGGCGGCCGCGCTCCGCTGCGTCGCTTCGCTCCTTGCGTGCTGCGCTGGAAAACGCTTCGCGTTTCCTCAGCTCCGCACCCTTGCGGGTTCGAATCCCTCCGCTTGCTCACAAGAAAAGCCTCCCGATCGGCTATGCGTTCGAGAGGCTTGTTTCTTTGGCTGGGACGGAGGGATTCGAACCCCCAACAGCCGGCACCAAAAACCGGAGTTCTACCGTTGAACTACGTCCCAATGTGTGGTGTTGCCCAAAAGCAACTCGTTTAGTTTACCTAATCTGCGAGGGCATCGCAAACGCCATCGAGCAGGCGTACGGCGAGTGTCTGCGCGTCGCTGGCCGTGAAGGTGCCGTTGTAGCGCGTCATGCCCGTGAGCTCAATGCGAATGCGTGCCGGCTTCTGCTGCGCGGCGACATTGGCAGTGCGGATGCGCTGGGCCAGGTTATGGCACTCGGCGAGGGCAATCGTGGCGCGCGGTGCGGCGTCGGCGGGCAGCTCGTCGCTTGCGATCTCGAGCACCAGATCTACGTCGGTTGGGACCTCGGAGTCGCAGAGCATCATGCCGCTGTTGTCGGTCGTTGCCGTGGCGATATTCCACATGCGCGACGCAACGCTGCGTGCGATGGGGTCCTCGCCGATAACGGCGATCTGGAAGCGCTCGAGCACGTTGGCGGCGCGAGCAAAACCGATACGGGACTCGGCTTCGGTGACCGAGGGCTTGCCCTCCCACACATGGTGCAGGCGGTTGATGTAGGCGTAGGTGTCCTGGAAGGCCATGCCGTCGGCAAACAGGCCGACATTTTCCTGGAACTGCTGCAGGGCGGCCTCGGTATGCGGACCAAAGTAGCCGTCGTCTTCGCCACAGGCAAAGCCCAAAACGTTGAGAGCGCGCTGCAGGGCCTGCACATCGGCGCCATGGAAATTGGGCATGCGTAGATAGAGGGTGCGGTCGCCCAGCTTATACGAAGCGTCTACAAGGGCGCTCCAGCAGGGGATATCGACGGCATGACCGGCAGCAAGGCCGCTGTCGAGCCTGAAGGTGCTGACGGCCTGCTCAGTGGTGGCTCCAAAGTACTTGTCGGTGACTTCGGCGGCATCAATCGTGTAGCCGAGCTGCAGGAGACGAGACTGCACGTCCTCGACGGCTGCTCCTTGCATGCCCGTTGTAATAGGTTCCATGAACGAACCCCTTTCGGCGTACCATTCGTACTATTTGAGCGTCTGTCGGATAGACAACGCAAAGGGATGCATAAACATGCACTCAACAGTGTAGCAAGTTGTGCCTAAATACGCTGCTGACAGGTTTTATAACCCCCGTTAGTTAAGGCGCTCCACAAAGAAATCTGCCATGGAGAGGAACAGCTCGCGTGCGTGCGGATCAAGCTCAACGTTCTCGATGGCCGCTTTGGCCTTAGCGGTCAGGTCGAGCGCGTAAGTGTGGGCGTAATCGATGGAGCCGGTCTCCTGGAAGATCTCCACGGCGCGTGCGAGCTGCGCGGGATCATCGGTGCCCGAGGAAAGAATCGCCTCGACCTCGTCGTGGTGGCGCTCATCAGAGAGGGCGTGTACGGCGACAAGCGTGCGCTTGCCCTCGGTGATGTCGGTGCGGAAGTCCTTGTTGGCGGCTTCCTTAGTGCCGACAAGGTTGAGCAGGTCGTCCTGAATCTGAAAGGTAAGGCCCGTATGCAGGCCAAAGGCGCGCAGCGCTTCGATTTGCTCATCGCTGCCGCCGCCGATAATGGCTCCGGCGGCAAGCGGCGTGGCTCCGCTGTAAAACGCGGTCTTGTGCGTCGCCATGTCCAGGTAGTCATCAACCGAGATATCAAAGCGCCCGTCACGGACCCAACCCAGGTCGAGCGCTTGACCCTCGATGGTGCGGACGATCATCTCGGTAAGCTCGTGGAGCACACGCAGCTTCACGTCGGACTCCAGCGTGGGGTCGTCGAGAACCGTCTTGGTGACCATGGTGAGCGCCAGGTCGCCACAATTGATGGCAAGGCCCGTGCCCTCGGTAAGGTGCATACAGGGCTTGCCTCGACGAAGCTGTCCGTTGTCGGCGATGTCGTCGTGGATCAGTGCGCCCGACTGGAAATGCTCGATAGCTGCCGCGGCGCTGCGGGCGCTCTCAAAGCTACCGCCCACTGCGGTTGCGGCGAGCATACAGATAAGCGGGCGGTGGCGCTTGCCGGCGTTGGCCGTAAAAGCCGAGAGCGGCGCGTACAGGTAGCGCTCGATATCGGCAGAGGTCGCCTGTCCGTCAAAGAACGTGGCCAGATAGTCGTTAATCTGGTCAAAGTGCTGGGCTAAAAAGCTGGTAAACGGACTGGACACGGGTTCTCGCATTCTTTCTTGGGTTACATCGTTGCGGTGTGCAGATACCATATTGCCACATTGGGGTTGCCGGCGCGTCTGTTTTGGCGATTTGGAGAAACGGGACGCGTGCGCGTGCCGGCTGCTTATATAAGCCTAAAGTGCTCGAGCGCCTTGACGACGCCATCTTTGTCGACCGAGTCGGTGATGTAGTCGGCGCGCTTTTTGAGATAGTTCGGCGCATTGCCCATGGCGATACCGACATCGACGGCGTTCATCAGCGAGACGTCATTGCTGGCGTCGCCGATGCCGTATACGGTTCCGTGGTGGGGATCGAGGGCGTCGAGTACAGACTGGATGCCCCCGCGCTTCGTGCATTCGCGGGGCGAGATTTCGGTTACCTCGAGTTCGAGCTCGTTAAAGCACAACAGCGGCTCAAGTGCCTTATCTTGAGCGATGTGGTTGGCGAGCGATGTAGACATCAAGATCTTGTAGGCACTGTAATGTTGCAGCTGCGTGACTGCGTCGCCCAGGGTGCGCGCGTATCCGGGAGCATCGGGGGCATCAGCACTCATGCGCACGACGCCGTTGAGGCCCTCAAAGCGGATGACTTCGCCCGACTGCTCAAGATAGGGGGCAAGACGCTGCAACATACTGGGCGTCATCGACAGATCACGAATTGCGTGTCCGTTGATCTCGGCGTAACCGCCCGCAAGACAGACGATGCCGGTCCAGGGCAGCTCAAGAAGTTTGGGGTGGATGCAACTGAGGGTGCGCCCCGTACAGATAAAGGCCATGTTGCCGTTTGCAACGAAATCGCGGATTGCCTGCGAAACCGCCTCGTTGGGATAGGGGGAGAGGTCCCGCTCGTCTTCGGGAAGGTCTTGGGCGAGCCTGGGGTCTTGCCAGGCGAGCGTTCCGTCGATATCGAAGAAGCAGATGTCGCTGCGCTTATGGGCTGCGCTGGCGGCAGGGGAGGCCGAGGTGGTGGGCACAAATCCCGGCTCGAGGCCCATGATCTGGTCAAAATGCTCTTTAACGCGGGGAACGGAGATGCCGATAATCACCTGGGCGGTCTTGCCCGTAATGATGAGGCCCTTGGCGCCCACCGCGACAAACGACGCGTTATCTGCAACGATGGAAGGGTCTGCGACCTCGACGCGCAGGCGCGTGGCGCAGTTGGTTGCGCCCACGATATTGCCAACGCCACCTAAAAGCTGAATTACCCGCTCAGCGAGGACGTGATCTTGATCGGATCGACTATTGACCTCGTCATTGGGAGATTGCTCTTTGGCAAAGTCGCTTCCCGTTAAACAATCGATTGCCGCGCGATTGGCGACATGATTCTCGCGGCCCGGCGTCTTAAGGTCATAGACCAAGATGAGTGCTCGAAAACTAACAAAAAAGATGAGGCTAAAGGCAAGGCCGATACCGAGCGCCAAAAGATAGGCACCGGCATGCGTGCGCATGAGCGGAATAAAGTTGAAGGCTGCCATCTCCATGAGGCCGCCCGAGAAGATGCCGACGATGCCAAAGAGATTCATGGCTGTGGCAAGGCAAGACGATAAGACGGCGTAGAGCAAAAAGAGCCCGGGGTGGGTGAACATAAAGAGAAACTCGAGTGGCTCGGTAACGCCGCAAACCACCGAGGCGATGATGGCGGGAGCAAGGATGACCCTGAGGCCGGCGCGGCGCTCGGGTTTTGCGGTGGAGTAGAACGCAGCTGCGATGGCAGGAAGGCCAAAGAGCTTGACCCAGCCGGTGGCGGTAAAACCGGCCCACGGCGCAAGCTCATTAAGGGGGCGCGTGCTATGGGAGAGGATGGGGAGCAAACTGCTCCACGTGGCGTAGATGCCGTCGTTAATGACCAGGTTGTCGTAGTAGATCGGCATGTAGAGCAGGTGGTGCAGGCCAAAGGGCTCGAGTGCTCGTTCTAAAAAGACAAAGATGCCCACGCCAAAGGGACCGACGCCTGCAAGCGCGTGACGCAGCGTATCGGTTACATCGTATACGTAGGGCACGATGGCGGCCGAGATGGCGGCAAGGGCAAACACGGCAAAAAAGCTGATGAGGTAGACCAGCGAGGAGCCCGAGAAGGTGCCGAGCCAATCGGGAATCTTGGCATCGTAGAAGCGGTCATGGATGGTGACGACGGTTGCCGATACCGCCAGCGGGCCGATAATGCCGGTGTCGAGCGTCTTGATGCCGTCGATGACGGTGATACCGCTGGCGGTGGTCAAAGATGACGGGTACTCAAGTCCAAGGTTGTCTCCGCTCAGCTTAATGATCTCGCTCAAAAAGAAGCAGTAGGCAAAATAGGCGACGAGAGCCTCGAGGCAGCAACGAGCCGGTTGTTTTTGGGCAAGACCGATGGGCAGCGCTACGGCAAAAAGGAGCGGGAGGCGTTTAAAGACCGTCCACGAGCCGCGCTGGATGATGGTCCAAAAAACGTACCAAGGGGTTCCGTATACGGCGAGATCGCCGACGATGTCCGCAGTCGTTGCGAGAGCGGAGACGCCGACCATGAGGCCTGATATAGAAAACAGCATGGCGGGCGCGAACATTGCCCCGCCAAAGCGTTGGATTTTTTGCAGCATGTTCTGCCTTCCGAATATCGAGGCGCGTTGCGCGTGGGGAAACGTTTAAACAATGGATTCATTGTAGAGGACCAGACGATTGTCGTACCGGCAGTTTTGAGCGAAACCGATTTGGGCATGACAGAAACCGTCAACGGTTAAATCCTGTCGCTTTACCGATATTCGGTTTAAACAACTTTAAGAAATGCTATCGTGCCTAGCCGGAAATGAATAATGTAGAGGTGAAACAATGCCAAAAGCGATATACGAAGGAATCTACCGAGAAATACGCTCGCGCATCATTAATGGGACCTATGCGTTTCAGGAGATGCTGCCAACCGAAGCCGAGCTGACCGCGGAGTTCGGATGCACTCGCAATACCGTCCGTCGCGCCTTGGGTATGCTGGCCGACGGGATGTTTGTGCAGCCCATACACGGCAAGGGCGTGCGCGTCATTTGGCTTAAAGGCGAAACCGATATGCTGGGCGCGCTCGAGGAAGTCGAGTCGTTTGGCGAGTTTGCAAAGCGCAACAATGCCGTTGCATCGACGGACGTTAAGTCTTTTGAACATCTGGTCTGCACCGAGCAACTCTCTCGTCGCCTGGGCTTTAAGGTGGGCGAGAAGTTGATTCGCGTGGTGCGCGTCCGTAGCCTTAACGGTAACGCTCGCCAGGTGGACCACGGCTATTTTCTGGAGTCGATCGCCAAAGGCCTGACGCCCGAGATCGCCGCAAGGTCAATTTACGACTATCTGGAGCACAAGCGCGGCGTCAAAGTGATGGCGAGCCGTCGTACGGTGAGTGTCGAGCTCGCCAACGATGAGGACTGCAGCTACTTGGACCTTGGTAAGTACAACTGCGTCGCCGTCATGGAGAGCCAATCGTACACCTCGGATGGCATCTTGTTCGAGGTCACGCATGCCCGCACGCATCCCGAGATCTTCCACTACCGCGTCAACTCCAAGCGATAGTCGGCTAGCTCGCAGCCTGACGAGACTCATGCCCTCAAAGCGAAAACGCCCGGTCAAACCGACGATGTATCGGCTTGACCGGGCGTTTTCTCTGCATTCGATAACAAATAATTGTTTATACAAAACTTGTCAAGTATCAAGTTGAAATTACCGTTCACCGAAGTTTTTCTACCGCTCTAGTAATACTTGTTCAAACAACTAGCCAAATAGCGTATCGTACAAATCAGCAAAAGGGGCAAAGTCCCCGAGCCAATCTCCGAAGGCGGCGGCAAAGGGTGCCGCCACGGTGTGAAAGGGTGGATTGTAATGAAGAACGAAATGAGCAGAAGGCAGTTCCTGGGCTTTGCTGGTTCCGCGGCTGCGGTTCTTGGTCTGGGTCTCGTGGGCTGCGGTGGTTCTGCCGGCTCCGGCTCCTCTGCTTCTGGTGACGCTGCCGAGGTCTACTTCCTCCAATTCAAGCCCGAGGTCGATAAGGAGTGGAAGGAGATCGCCAAGGCCTATAAGAAGGAGAAGGGCGTCGAGGTCAAGATCGTGACCGCCGCCTCCAACACCTACGAGGAGAAGCTCAAGTCCGAGATGTCCAAGAGCTCCGCTCCGACCCTGTTCCAGGTCAACGGCCCCACCGGCCTTAAGAACTGGAAGGATTACTGCGCCGACCTGTCCGATACCAAGCTTCGCGGTGAGCTCATTGACGACTCCCTGGCTCTGCAGTCCGACGGCAAGGATCTGGGTATCGACTGGGTCCAGGAGAGCTACGGCATCATCTACAACAAGCAGCTGCTCGAGAAGGCTGGCTACAAGGCCGAGGACATCAACTCCTTCGACAAGCTGAAGGCTTGTGCCGACGACATCCAGGCCCGCAAGGACGAGCTTGGTGTTGAGGGTGCCTTTACTTCCGCCGGCATGGATGACTCCTCCAGCTGGCGCTACACCACCCACCTCGCCAACCTCCCGCTCTACTACGAGTTCGAGAAGGAGCACAACCAGGAGGACGACGAGATCAAGGGCGAGTATCTCGACAACTTCAAGCAGATTTTCGACCTGTACATCACCGACTCCACCTGCGATCCTTCGCAGCTTGCTTCCAAGACCGGCGACGACGCCACCAACGAGTTCGCAACCGGCAAGGCCGTCTTCTATCAGAACGGCTCTTGGGCATACGCTGACCTCACCAAGGCCGGTATGACCGACGACCAGCTCGGCATGCTGCCGATCTACATCGGCGTTGACGGCGAGGAGAACCAGGGCCTGTGCTCCGGCGGCGAGAACTACTGGTGCGTGAGCTCCCAGGCTTCCGAGGATGCTCAGAAGGCCACCGAGGACTTCATGTATTGGTGCGTCACTTCTGACACCGCCACCAGCATCATCGCTGACAAGATGGGTCTGACTGCCCCGTTCAAGAGCGCCAAGGAAACCACCAACGTCTTCTCGCAGCAGGCCGTTGCCATGGCCAAGGACGGCAAGAAGACCGTTGCTTGGGACTTCGTCTACATCCCCTCTGAGGAGTGGAAGAAGAACCTCAAGCAGGCTCTCATTGCTTATGCTGCCGACAACACCAAGTGGGACGGCGTCAAGAACGCCTTCGTCGATGGCTGGAAGACCGAGAAGGCTGCTTCCGAGTAAGCAGTTGCTGCCCAAGCTATCTGATTAGCGACAGGGGGCGGGCAGACGTTGGTTTGCCCGCCCCCTGCATATTGAAAGGACCCTTTTATGGGCAAAGCACTCAAGCGCTGGTGGCCGCTCTTTATGCTGCCCACGTGCCTGGCGTTTATGATCGGGTTCGTGATCCCTTTTATCCAGGGCTTCTATCTCTCGTTCTGCCAGTTTATTACCATTAACAACGCGCACTTTGTCGGTATCGCGAACTACGTGCGCGCGCTGTCCGATCCGCAGTTCTCCACGTCGTTCTTCTTTACCGTGGCGTTTGCCTTCCTGTCGACGGTGCTCATCAACGTGATCGCCCTGGCCATCGCGCAGGCACTCACCCGCAAGGCGCTCAAGGGCACCAACATCTTCCGTACGATCTTCTTTATGCCTAACCTGATCGGCGGCATCGTGCTGGGCTACATCTGGCAGATTCTGATCAACTGCCTGCTCTCCAACGTGGGCGCCCAGCTCATCGCCCTTAACTCTGCTGCTGGCTTCTGGGGCCTTATCATCCTGACCCTGTGGCAGCAGGTCGGCTACATGATGATCATCTACATCGCTGGTCTGCAGTCCATTCCGTCCGACTACATCGAGGCCGCCAAGGTCGACGGTGCCACGGCATGGCAGACGTTTTGGAAGGTTAAGATCCCTAACCTGATGCCGACCATCACCATCTGCCTGTTCCTGTCCATCACCAACGGCTTTAAGCTGTTCGACCAGAACCTCGCCCTTACCGGCGGCGCCCCCGCGCACTCCACCGAGATGCTCGCCCTGAACATCTACAACACGTTCTATTCGCGTGCCGGTATCGCATGGCAGGGCATCGGTCAGGCCAAGGCGGTTATCTTCTGCATCCTGGTCGTAGCCATCTCCATGATTCAGCTTAAGGCCACGAGGTCCAAGGAGGTGCAGCAGTAATGAAACGCGATAAGGTTATCAACCGCGCGCTCTCGATTTTCTTTACGATTCTGTCGCTCGCGTGGATCTACCCCGTGTTCATGATTGCGCTCAATTCCTTTAAAAAGGCAACTGCAATCAGCACCACCACGGCATTCGATCTGCTCACGCCCGAGACGTTCAACGGCCTCGCAAACTACATGCATGCCCTTAACGAGCAGGGCTTTGCCTCGGCATTTATGTACTCGCTCATCATCACGGTCACGTCGGTCGTGCTGATCCTGGTGTGCTGCTCCATGTGCGCTTGGTACGTGGTGCGCGTCAACAGCAAGATCTCGAACTTCTTCTATTACCTGTTCGTCTTCTCGATGGTCGTGCCCTTCCAGATGCTCATGTTCACGCTGTCCAATTTGGCGGACCGCATCGGCTTCAACACGCCGTTCAACATCTGCTTTATCTACCTCGGCTTTGGCGCGGGCCTGGCGGTCTTTATGTTCGCCGGCTTTGTAAAGAACATTCCGCTCGAGATTGAGGAGGCGGCCATGATCGACGGCTGCAACCCGGTCCAGGTGTTCTTTAAGATCGTCCTTCCCATCATGAAGCCCACCTATCTTTCGGTCGGCATCCTCGAGACCATGTGGGTCTGGAACGACTATCTGCTGCCCTACCTCACCCTCGACTCCACCAAGTACAAGACCATTCCTATCTTGATCCAGTACTTCCGCGGCGGCTACGGCCACGTCGAGCTCGGCCCCATGATGGCATGCATCATGATGGTCGTTATCCCCATCGTTATCATGTACATCCTCTGCCAGAAGTACATCATCGACGGCGTGGTGGCAGGTGCCGTCAAGGGCTGATGCCGTAACTGTTTTGCAAGTTTCTGCGGTGCCCTCAACATGGCGCCGCATATCGAAAGGTAAAGACATGGCCGAGATCGTTCTCAAACATGTTCAGAAGGTGTATCCCAACAACGAGTCCAAAAAGAAGGGCTTCTTTGGCAAAAAGAAGAAGACCGAGGAGAAGAAGCACAACCTCAAGGTTACCGAGGACGGCGTGCTCGCGGTGGAGGACTTTAACCTCACCGTTCACGACCAGGAGTTTATCGTCCTCGTTGGCCCCTCTGGCTGCGGCAAGTCCACGACGATGCGCATGGTCGCTGGCTTAGAGGACATCACCTCGGGCGATGTGCTCATCGACGGCAAGCGCGTCAACGACGTGGCGCCCAAGGACCGCGACATCGCCATGGTGTTCCAGAGCTATGCTCTGTACCCCAATATGACGGTGTACGAGAACATGGCGTTTACGCTTGAGCTCAAGAAGGTCCCCAAGGACGAGATCGACCGCAAGGTTCGCTCTGCTGCCGAGATTCTGGGCATTACCGAGTACCTCGACCGTAAGCCCAAGGCGCTTTCGGGCGGCCAGCGCCAGCGTGTCGCTATCGGCCGCGCCATCGTGCGAGACCCCAAGGTCTTCCTGATGGACGAGCCGCTGTCCAACCTGGACGCCAAGCTGCGTAACCAGATGCGAGCCGAGCTCATTAAGCTGCGTCACGAGATCAAGGGCACCTTCATCTACGTTACTCACGACCAGACCGAGGCCATGACCCTTGGCGACCGCATCGTGGTCATGAAGGACGGCGTTGTCCAGCAGATCGCCACGCCGCAGGAGGTCTTCAACCATCCCGCGAACATCTTCGTCGCCGGCTTCATCGGCGTGCCGCAGATGAACTTCTTCGATGCCCAGCTGGTGCGCTCGGGCAACGGCTTTACCGTCAAGACCGAGGATATGAACGTGGCGCTCGCCCCCGAGACCTGCGCTCAGCTTGCCCTCAACTGGGACGGCGGCGACGTGAAGGAGATCACGGCTGGCGTGCGCCCCGAGCAGATTCTGCTTGCCGACAAGGACGAGGAGGGCGCGCTCCAGGGTACCGTCGAGGTGACCGAGCTCATGGGTTCGACCGAGCATGTCCACGTGACTGCTCCCGATGGCCAGTTCGTCCTGATCATTCCCGTTGTCGACCTTGAGGCCAAGGGTGCGCTCAAGGCGGGCGACCCCATCTGGTTCAAGTTCGAGAAGAACGCGACCCACCTCTTCGATAAGGTCTCTGGCAAGAACCTTATCTAGGCCCGGTGCATCCGGGCCCTCCCTTTGGGCGACTGCGGTATTGCCATCCTTTTGCCGCGGTCACATATAAGGCTCCCCTCCCGTCCACTGGGCGAGAGGGGGGCCTTTCTTTGTGTTGGGGTTGTCTGGCCGGTCGTTTGTCTCGATCTGTAACGGGTAGGGCCGTTTTGATTGAGTAGTTGTTATAGATTGAGATTGTTTGGTCGAGTCGGGTCACAGGGTAACGTGCGGGCACAAAAAACGGAGCCGTGTTGCCACGACTCCGTTTCTCAGGAGGATGGGTAAGGGAAGCGAAATTAGTTCAGGTGCCAGATCTCGTCGTTGTACTGGGAGATGGTGCGGTCGGACGAGAAGGTGCCGGCGTTGGCGATATTGATGAGCGCCTTGCGCATCCAGGCGTCCTGGTCCTCGTAGTCGGCCAGCACGCGCTCCTTGGTTTGGATGTACTCCTCAATGTCGAGCAGGGCCATAAACCAGTCCTTGCCCTTAATGTCGTCGTGCAGGCGCTGCAGGCGCTCGGCGTTGCCGGTCGCCATAAAGGCGGGGTTGGTGATGAAGTCCACCAGCAGTTTAATGCCGGGCTTGCGGTAGAGCGCACCGGCGTCATAGGCGCCGTCGGCGTAGAGCTGCTCGACCTGTTTGGACGAGGCACCAAAGGTATAGATGTTCTCGTCGCCCACGAGCTCGGCAATCTCCACGTTGGCGCCGTCAAGCGTGCACAGGGTTAGGGCGCCGTTGAGCATGAACTTCATGTTGGAGGTGCCGCTCGCCTCCTTGGAGGCCAGGCTGATCTGCTCGGAGATATCAGCGGCGGGGATCACGCGCTCGGCGGCGGTGACGTTGTAGTTCTCGATCATGACGACCTGCAGGTAGGGAGCCACGTCGGGGTCGTTTGCAATCCACTGCGACAGCGTCAAGATCAGATGGATGATGTCCTGCGCGATAGTGTAGGCAGGTGCCGCCTTGCCGCCAAAGATGATGGTGACGGGGTGCTTAGGTCTGTTACCGTTCTTGATGTCGAGGTACTTCCAAATGATGTAGAGCGCGAGCATCTGCTGGCGCTTGTACTCGTGGATACGCTTGACCTGAACATCGATGATGGCGTTGGAGGGAATGGTCACGCCCTGCTCGAGCGCCATGAACTGGCGCATGATGGCCTTGGCCTCGACCTTGGTGGCGGCCAGGCGCTCAAGAACATCCTCGTCGTCGGCGAACTCGGCGAGCTTGCTCAGGTCGCCGGTGCTGCGCCAATCGGTGCCGATCACATCGTCGAGCAGGTTGGCGAGCGCGGGGTTGGCGCCATGAATCCAGCGGCGGAAGGTGATGCCGTTGGTCTTGTTGGAGAACTTCTCGGGATAAATCTCGTAGAACGGATGAAGCTCGGTGTCCTCCAAGATCTTGGTGTGGAGCGCGGCGACGCCGTTGATGGAGAAGCCAAAGTGAATGTCCATGTGGGCCATGTGGACGGTGTCGTGCTCATCGATGATGGCGACGCGCGGGTCATCGTGCTCGGCCTTGGCGACCTCGTCGAGCTTGACGATGATGTCGGCGATGGCGGGCGAGACCTTCTGCAGGCTGGCGAGCGGCCACTTTTCGAGCGCCTCGGCAAGAATCGTATGGTTGGTGTAGGCGACCATGGAGCGCACGATGGTAACGGCCTCATCAAACTCGATGCCGTGCTCGGTGGTGAGCAGGCGGATGAGCTCGGGAATGACCATGGTGGGGTGCGTGTCGTTGATTTGGACCACGGCGTAGTCGGCAAGGTCGTGCAGGTTGCTGCCGCGCTCGACGGCCTCGTCGATCAGGAGCTGGGCGGCGTTGCTCACCATGAAGTACTCCTGGTAGATGCGAAGCAGGCGGCCCTGCTCGTCGGAATCATCCGGGTAGAGGAACAGGGTGAGGTTCTTGGCGATCTCGGTCTTGTCGAAGTCGATGGAGCTACCGGGGACCAGGCCGTCGTCGACACTTGCCAGGTCGAACAGGCGCAGGCGGTTCTTGGTGGGCTGGCCGTAACCGGGCACATCGATGTTGACGAGCTTGGAGGTGACGGCAAAATCGCCAAACTCGACGGTGTAGGAGCGGTCGTCATCGATCAGAATGTCCTGCTCGCCGAGCCACTCGTCAGGGACGGCCTTCTGCTGGTTGTCGACAAAGCGCTGGCGGAACAGGCCGTAGTGGTAGTTGAGACCAACGCCGTCACCGGTGAGACCCAGCGTGGCGATGGAGTCCAGGAAGCACGCGGCCAAACGGCCCAGGCCGCCATTGCCCAGCGACGGCTCGACCTCAAACTCCTCGATCTTGTTGAGGTCGTGGCCCGCGGCGGTGAGCTGCTCCTTGACCTCGTCGTAGATGCCGAGGTCGATCATGTTGTTGATGAGCAACTTGCCGATCAAAAACTCGGCAGAGATGTAATAGAGCTTTTTCTTGCCGTTGTTGAGCGGGCAGGCGGCAGAGCGCTCCTGCACGAGTTTGACGAGCAGCTTGTAAATGTGGCGATCATCGAGTTGCTCGAGCGAAGTTCCAAAGGACTGCTCGGCAAGATCCGCAAGATTGATATGGGGCATGTTTCCTCCTGTGGTGGGTCGACTACATGTCAGAAATTCAAAAGAAGCCCGCGCGAGGGATTGGGATGGCCTCGCGCGGGAAAAGCGGTCGCGTCCGCACGGTGGGGTGGGGTCGGGCGCGGTGGCTCCTATTGGGGAAGCTCAATTTCGGCTTCCGACGGGATGCGGAAGTAGGTTTCGGTCCAGTCGGTGAGCTTGTGCTCGAGCTCGCGGGTGATGGCGCCATCGAGCATGCGCCAGGTCCAGTTTCCGCCTAGGGTGGCGGGGGTGTTGATACGGGCCTCATTTCCCAGGTTGAGGAGGTCCTGCATGGTGTAGATGCAGGTGTCGCTCACACTGGCGGCAATGGTGCGGTTGAGCGCATCGGTGATGGGCTCGCCAGCCTGCTGATGGGTGTACAAAGCTGCCTGCTCGCGCTGACGCGGAGTGGCCGTACCCTCGAACCAGCCGCGTGCCGTCTCGTTGTCGTGCGTGCCCACATAGGCGACGGTGTTGGCGATGTAGTTGTGGGGCAGATAGTATGAGTTGCTGCCCTCAAAGGCAAACTGCAAGATCTTCATGCCAGGGAAGCCCGTGGTGTCGCGCATGTCGATAACGCCGGGGGTAAGGAAGCCAAGATCTTCGGCGATGATGGGCAGTGTGCCGAGTTTTTCCTCGAGCGTCTTGAAGAGCTTGAGGCCGGGGCCCTGCGTCCACGAACCGTAAGACGAGTCGGGTGAAGAGAAGGGCACCTCCCAATAGGCCTCGAAGCCGCGGAAGTGATCCAGGCGGATGACATCGTACATGTCGAGGGCGGCGCGGATACGGCCCTCCCACCAGGAGAAACCGTCGGCTTCCATGGCGTCCCAGTCGTAGATGGGATTGCCCCAGTACTGGCCGGTGGCCGAGAACTGGTCGGGCGGCGTGCCGGCGACACTCACAGGATTACCGGCGGCGTCGATCTTAAAGAGCTCGGGCGTGGCCCACATCTCGACGGAGTCGCGCGAGACATAGATGGGCAGGTCGCCGATGATGAGGATATCGCGCTCGTTGGCATAGGCCTTGAGGCGGCTCCACTGACGATTGAAGAAGTACTGCGTCATCTGGTGGTAGAGCATGCGCGCGGGATGGGCGGCGCAGACCTTGGCAGAAGCCTCACCGCGGGTACGGAGCTCTGCGGGCCACTCCCAAAAGGCCTTGAGACCGCACTCCTCCTTGACGGTCATGAACTCGCAGTAGGGGATGAGCCAGTCTTCGTTTGCTTGGACAAAGTCGTCGAAGTCGGCCGGCTTGTCGGCGGCAAAGCGCTCGGCGGCGCGGTCGAGAATCTGACGACGGCCACCAAAGATGGCACCATAGTCGACATTGCTGGGGTCGGAGCCCAGGTACACGCCGTCGATATCGCACTGCTCCAGATAGCCGGCCTCGATAAGCTCGGCAAAGTCGATGAAATTGGGGTTGCCCGCACGGGCCGAGAACGACTGATAGGGCGAGTCGCCATAGCTCGTTGTCGTAAGGGGGAGAATCTGCCAGTAATGTTGTTTGCACGAGGCGAGGAAATCGACAAAGTCATAGGCGTTCCAGCCAAAGCCGCCGATACCGTAAGGTCCGGGCAATGACGAAACGGGCATCAGAACACCGCTTGCACGCTCCATGGATGCACTCACCGTCCTTTTGAATAAGGGGCTGCGCCGTAGATGGATAGACGGCTCGTCCCGAGTTTCCATTTCTATTGTCCCTATTGTAGAACATGTTGTTTAAACATGTATAGAGAGAATGAAAAAGTTGCCGACTTTCGGTGAATGGTAGTGCGCCATAGACGATATGAGTTGAACATTGGGAGCTCCTCCCCTTGCGGCTCTTTTGTGGGTCGGGCGACAATGGTCGTCGTCATTAAAGACCGGCTGCCAGCCAGGTTGCAACAATGCAAGAAGGGTTCACATTCAGTTGGCCGTTGACACAAACAATCGCGCGAAGACCTCGTCTTCTTCGGTAAGTCCAGGCGCGGCAAGACGCGCATGGCAGTCGCCCTCACGATGCGCGCGGTCGCCGCGGACATGTCGGTCAGGTTCTGGCAGACCGCGCAGCTGGTTCTCGAGCTCGGCAACGCGAAGCGCAAGGGAACGCTGTCGAAACTGTTGAACGACGTGTCGCCCGCGAGGCTGCTCGTGCTCGACGAGTTCGTCTACGTCCCCTGCGACGTAGACGGTGCGAGGTGTTCTCTACCAGGTCATTTCCGTCCATGTAGTGCTCGTAGGCCGCGGCGTCGTCGGGCTCGTCGAAGGAGAGGGACTCCGTCCAGTCCCAGTAGGCCCCCGTCCAGGCGCCCCTGCGCCTGCCGGCCGGCGTCGTCTCGTCGAAGACGAGGCCGTGGCGCAGCAGGAACTTCGACATCCGCTGCTTGGCGTGTTGCAGGTCGTCGCGCGCGTCCTCGAGGGCGCTCGTCGGGGACCCACAC
>UQZL01000025.1 GCA_900545605.1 uncultured Collinsella sp. | reverse complement strand
CACCATTGTCGGCCTAATCCGCGGTCTTTCATGCAGCAGGGGCTCTCAATGTTTTATGTCCTGCTCATATCGTCTCTGCCGGCAGTTTGGGACACTCCTTGTCATTGGTGCAAAGCAACCTCTCCCCATTGCACCAAGTGGCGTGTGCCGTTAAGCGGAGAGGCGTATTGTTGACCCATCGTTTGGGCATACAATGGCTATTGGCTTGCTGCGGTGAAGGTCTGTCCGCTCCGCAGCTTTTTTCTACGGTTAAAGGAGTATGTATGTCCGTTGAGGTCATGAGGACTGTGATCGAGGCCGCCGAGGGCCGCGTGCCCGTCGACACGCTGTTTACCAATGCGCAGATCGTCGACGTGTATGGTCAGCGTGTGGCGCCCGGTAGCGTTGCCGTCAAGGACGGTGTAATCGTCGGCGTGCTCTACGATGGTCGCGACGATGCCGCTGGCACCTACGAGGCGACTGAGGTCATCGACTGCCAGGGTCGCTATCTCGCTCCCGGTTTTATTGACGGGCATTTGCATATCGAGTCTTCGAACATCCGTCCCGCCGAGTATGCTCGCATGGCCGCGACGCGCGGTACTACCACCGCTATTGCCGACAGCCACGAGATTGCCAATGTTGCCGGTCTCGACGGCTTGCGCTTTATGATCGAGGACGGCCGCCGCGCACCCATCTCCATCAAGTACATGATGCCTTCGTGCGTGCCCGCGCTGCCCGACGAGCAGGCCGGTGCCGTAATTTCGGCTGCCGATATGCAGGCGTTTTTTGCCGAGCATCCAGGCGATGTCTTTGGTCTGGGCGAAATGATGAACCTGCCGGGCGTCTTTATGGCCGACCCCGAGACCTGTGCTCGCATCGATGCTGCCAACCAGACGCCGTCCAAGCAGGTTGACGGCCACGCGCCGCTCGTTGCCGGTAAGGACCTCAACGCCTATGCCGCAGCGGGCATTATCGCCGACCACGAGTCGACGATTCCCGAGGAGGCACTCGACAAGCTGTCCCGCGGCATGTACGTGATGCTGCGTGAGGGCACGTGCAGCCACGACCTGGCCAACCTGTCTTCGATGCTGTTGGAGAATCCTTCCCGTGCCCGCCGCTGCTGCTTTGCGACCGACGACCGCGCTCCCTCCGATGCGCTTTCGACCGGTATGATCGACAACGCCTGCCGCGTGGCGATTGAGGCCGGTATTGACCCCGTGGTCGCCATCTCCATGGCGTCCCTTTCCACGGCTGAGGCATTTGGCCTGGACCACGGCTGTCGCGACCCGCACGAGCTGCGTGGTGCGATTGCCCCGGGCAAGCGTGCCGACCTGCTGGTGCTCAATGACTTGACGTTTGCCACGGCTCCGCATCGCGTATATGCCGCCGGTGCCCTGGTGGCGCAGGACGGCGCCTTTGTGGGCGAGATCGCACCCGAGATGGCCGAGGTTGCGGTCCTTGCCGATGAGCTGCGTGCTTCCGTTAAACTGCCGAAGCTATCGCTCGACGTGTTCGACTATGCCTTTAAGCCTGGCGAGGCCGTGATCGATGTGGTGCCGGGTAAGGCTATCACGGGTATGGCTCGCCCCGAGAGCGCCGAGGGCCTGCGCCGCATTATGCTGATTGAGCGCCACGGCCGCGGCGTGTCACTGCAGGCCGAGGGCGCCGACGGCGATGATCCTGCGGGCCTGGGTCTTGTTGGCAAGCACATCGGTCGCGGCTGGGTGCGCGGTTTCACCATCACGGGCGGCGCTATCGCCTCGACGATCGGCCACGACTCGCACAACGTGTGCGTGGTGGGCGACAACGCGGCCGATATGATGGCTGCCGTTGAGGCCGTGGGCCAGGGCGGCCACGTGCTGGTGCGCAACGGCGAGGTCGTGGCGCGCATTCCGCTGGCGCTCGGTGGCCTTATGAGCGAAGGCACGGCCGAGGACGTTGCCGCGCAGCACGACGACTTTATGGTCAAGGCGCGCGCCATGGGTATTGAGCCGCCGCTCGACCCCATCATGGGCATCATCTTCCTGCCCCTGCCGGTCATCCCGACGCTCCGCATCCGCCCCGAGGGCATGTTTGACGTTACGACCTTCACCTACGCCGACTAGTCATCGGGGACGTTCTTAAACGACTAGTCGTTGGGGACACTCTTTGGCGGGCTGCCTGACGCCGCGACCGTAGGATCTCTGGCATGTGTGAGCTATTTGCCAGGTCCTTGCAACGTTTGCGCCCGCAGAGTCTTATTTGAGCTCCCTTTGGGTACGTTGGAATCAGATACACGTCCGATTCCATCAAGCCCGAAGGGAGCTTTTCTATGTTTAAACTGATTGCATCCGATATGGACGGCACACTGCTTGACGAAAATGGCCAGGTGCCGCCTGAGACCTACGAATTGATCCTGACGCTACGCGAGCATGGTGTGCATTTTGCTGCATCGTCAGGTCGCCGCTACGATCGCCTGTGCGAGTTCTTTGCACCCGTTCGCGACAAGATGGACTTTGTCGCAGCTAACGGTGCCCAGGTCTACGCCGACGGCAAAATGGTAGACCGCGAGGTGTATTCGCACCTGGCGATTCGAAAGCTCGCCCAGGCCGTCAGGACGTTTCCCAATTTGCATCTTGCGCTTTTTGACCGAACCAAGTCCTTCCTGCTCGATGACGAGAGCAAGTTCGTGCGTGAGGTCGATAAGGACCTTCCCAATGCAGAGCGCATTTGGGAGCTGCCCGATCCCAGCGTAAATATCATCAAGGCGAGTATCTTTTGCGATGACGGTGCCGTTATGGACAGCGCTTACGTATTACAGCGCGAACTTGGTCAGCTCTTTACTTTTGCGCCTTCGGGCAACGCGTGGATCGATGCCATGCAGCCCGGTGTGTCGAAGGCCTCGGGCATCGCACAGCTTGCGGAGCATTACGGCATTGGACGCGACGAGGTCATGGCGTTTGGCGACTCGATGAACGACTACGAAATCATTCGCTTTGTCGGCACGGGCTGCGCGATGGAAAACGCGCGCCCCGCGCTTAAGGCGGTGGCCGATCGCGTGGTGGGTTGTAACCGCGACCACGCCGTCCAGCAGGAGCTCCGTCGCGTGCTGGAGAGTCTCTCCTAATCCGGCAGTTGGGGACGTTTTTTTCTGCCGGCAGTGGGGGACAGTCCTTGCAGCTTTTCGCGAAGACTGTCCCCAACGATTAGTCGTTTAAGAACGTCCCCAACGACTAGGCGAGGGCGGCCATGATGGTGCGGGCGACGCCATCGTGGTCGTTGTCATATTCGGTGATGGCGTCGGCGGCCTCGCGGTCCTCGGGCTCGGCGTTGATCATGGCCATGCCGTGGCCCGCTGCCTGCAGCATGGGAATGTCGTTGATGTTGTCGCCAAACGCCCAGGCGTCGGCGAGAGACTCGCCCAGATGCTCGCATAGCCACGTGAGGGCCGTTCCCTTGGTCGCGCCCTCACCCATGACCTCGATATTCATGGCGTAAGAACGCGTGACCTCAATGCCTCCGAGCGTGTCGAGCGCCGCCGCGATGGCGTCGCGATCGGCCGGGTCGTGCCAGTACATGGCGATGCGTTCGAGCGTCTCGACCTCGTCGATCTTGCTGTCGATATCCATGTCGATCGGTGTTCGTGTGCGCTTGAGCGAAGCCGCGATGTGGGGGTCGCCGCCGCAGAATTCGTCCAGGCGCGTGTAGAGCGAGCGGGGGAGGAAGCACTGCCCGTCCGCGAAGATATCGAAGGTGACGTCATGGCCGGCGGCAATGCTATGGACGCGGTGGGCGATGGCGCGGTCGAGCGGTCGGTTCAAAATGCGCGTAGCACGTGAGGTGTCGGTGGGCGTACCGTCCTCGAGCTGCCAGACGCTGGCACCGTTGGCGCAGACCGCGTAGTGTACGGCGGGGTGGGCGAGGATGGGCTCAAAGATGCCCGACAGCGGACGCCCCGTGCAGGGCACAAACTCAATCCCACGTCGAGCGAGTTCGTCGAGCATTGCCCAGGTGGCGTCGCTCATCTGCTTATCACTCGTCAGCAGCGTTCCATCCATATCGGAAAACACAATCATTCGCTGCGATCCTTTCTGCTGGCATAAAAAGCGTGGCCGAGGGCGGTGATGCCCTGGCCACGCTCAAGTTCTATAACGGTCCGCGTCCTAGCGGTCGGCGAGCGGCTTGTACTCCAGCGGCTCGATCACCGGACGGTAGGCAGGACGGATGATGCGATGAGCGCAGAAGAGCTCTTCCATGCGGTGTGCCGACCAGCCTGCCATGCGGGCGACGGCGAACAGCGGCGTAAAGAGCGTCTCGGGCACGCCGAGCATCTTGTAGATAAAGCCCGTGTACAGGTCGATGTTGGCGCAGATGGGCTTGGTCATACCGTGGTCGCGCATCACCTGCGGTGCCAGGCGCTCGATGCGTTCGATGAGCGCGAACTCATCGCCCAGGTCCTTCTTGGCGGCAAGTGTGCGCGCGTAACGGCGGCACACCTCGGCGCGCGGGTCGCTCAGCGTGTAGACGGCGTGGCCCATACCGTAGATGAGACCCGTGCCGTCGAAGGCCTGCTTGTCGAGGATCTTGCCCAGGTAGGCTGCGACCTCGTCCTCGTCCTCCCAATTGGAGACATGCGCACGGATGTCCTCGTGCATGGACACGACCTTGGCGTTGGCGCCGCCGTGGCGCGGGCCCTTGAGCGAGCCGATGGCCGCGGCATAGGCGGAATACGGGTCGGTGGCCGAAGACGACAGCACGCGGCAAGCGAAGGTGGAGTTGTTGCCGCCGCCGTGCTCGGCATGCAGCATGAGCATAACGTCGAGCAGCATCGCCTCATCGCGGGTGAACGCCATGCCGCTGCGCAGGACCTGTAGGATGGTCTCGGCGGTGGAGAGACCGGGCGTGGGGTGCGGCACGTGAACCTCGGAGCCGCGAAGCTTGGCGACCGAGGCCATGTGTGCGAAGGCGGCGATGCGCGGGAGACGTGCGAGCATGGAGATGGCGACGTCGATTTCGTGCTCGGGTGTAATGGCGTCGGGCTCGGCGTCGAAGGCGTAGAGCAGCAGCACGGCGCGCTGAAGCACATTCATGATGCTCGACGACACCGTGGTCATGGGGAACTCGCGGACGTATTCGTCGCTCAGATGCCTAAAAGCACCCAGGCGTCCGCAAAAACCGTCGAGTTCCTCTTTGGTGGGCAGCGAGCCCGTGATGAGCAGGTAGGCGACCTCTTCGTAGCCATAGCGATCCTCGGCCTGGGCGTTGTTGACCAGGTCCTCGATGCTGTAGCCACGAAGCGTGAGCTTGCCCTGATCGGGCACGACCTTTCCGTCGACCTTGTTGTAGCCGTGCACATCCGAGATACGAGTGAGACCCGCGACCACGCCCGAGCCATCGGCATTGCGCAGGCCGCGCTTGACGTTGTGCTCTACGAACAGGTCCTCGTCGTACGGGGCGGTCGGCAGGCCGTGGTAGAGGTTTTCGCTTTCGGGCGAAATCTGACGGCTCGCCTCGTAATCCAGAACCAGGCGGCTCAGGTGATCGTCGAAGCGGTAGTAGATTTTCTTGGCGTCGTAGGCCATGCGCGCTCCTCTCCGGTCCGCTTTGGGGCCGCGCGCTTGGACGATATGACGTCAAGCTGCCCCGAGCGGCTTGCTCGCTACAGGCGGTACATAAAGTTAAAGACGTCCTCGCGCTGGATGGACACGTTGACGCCCGAAAGCTCGCCGGCCTCTGCCAGCGCCTTCTGCAGCTCGGCGAAGTCGAGCTTGGACTCGGCGGTGTCGGCCAGCATGGTCATGGTGAAGATGTCCTCGATAATGGACTGTGTGATGTCGCGGATGTCGACGTTGGCCTCGCCCAGAACGCGGGTGACGCCGGCGACGATGCCGGGGCGGTTCTTGCCAAGGACTGTGATGACGATGCGGGAGGACGAGATCTCGGCCATGGGAAACCCTTTCGCGTGGTTGCGGCGCGCGCGGGGCGCTCCGCTACGGTACAGTGTTCATCATTGTACCTGTCTGGCGCCAAAAGGGGTGTGCTTACTGCGGCGTTACACGTCTGCAACATGGGAGAAGGGGCAACAGGGTGCGTGTCCGCTGCGGTTGGTCACGCCGCGTTGCACAAAGACCGTGAAGCTTTTGTGGGACGCGCGGCGCCGTGGTACCATAGCCGAGTTTGTTGTCTTGGTCGGAAACCAAGACGCCTTATGCGCTGATCGGTAACCAGCGCCTGACCAATAAGGAGTCCTACCATGAAGCAGGGTATCCATCCCCAGTATGTCGAGTGCACGGTGACGTGCTCCTGCGGCAACACCTTCAAGACGCACGCTACCGTGTCCGAGATGAAGGTCGAGCTTTGCAACGAGTGCCACCCGTTCTACACCGGCCAGCAGAAGTTCGTCGACACCGGTGGACGCGTCCAGCGCTTCGCCGACAAGTTCGGTGGCGCCGCTGCCGCCCAGCTCAAGAAGGCTGAGGAGGCCAAGGCTGCCAAGGCCGCCAAGGCTGCTGAGGCCGAGGCTGCTCGCAAGGCCGCCGCTGAGGCTAAGGCTGCCGAGAAGGCTAAGCGTGCCGCTAAGTTCGCCGAGGAGGCTGCCAAGCAGGCCGCCGAGGCTCCCGCAGAGGATCCCGTCGAGGAGGCCGCTGCCGAGGCCGAGACCACCGAGGCTGCTGAGTAAATAGCTCGCCGCGGAATCGCTCGCATTCATGGCATGAGGGCCGTGCATCCGTTTGGGTGCGCGGCCCTTTTCTTTTTATTGGTGCAAACTAACCTGTCCCCATGGCACCAGATTGGTGCGAAGGAGACAGGTTGGTTTGCACCAAATGGCAGAGAGACGGCGTTTGCTCAGATAAAACCTGCCAAAATTAACCTGTCCCATTGTGGCAGGTTGGTCATAGTTATTACGTGGCGGTCGAGGTCGACCGTATAGGCCGCGCCTTGTTTGGCTAAAGTACAATCATCTGTGTTTAACACGCCCGCAGCTGCACGGCGTGGGCGATGGCCAAAAAGGAAAACCACATGGGATTCATGTCAAAGCTGCTGTCCTTTGGATCCGATAAGGATCTTAAGCGCTACTACAAGATCGTCGACCAGATCAACGGTCTTGAGCCCCAGTTTGAGAAGATGACCGAGGAGGAACTCCGCGGCCAGACCGATAAGTTCCGCGAGCGTTACGCCAACGGCGAGTCGCTCGACGACATGCTTCCCGAGGCCTTTGCCACCGTGCGCGAGGCTTCCAAGCGCACCATGGGTATGCGCCACTTTGACGTGCAGCTCATTGGCGCCATGGCACTGCACGAGGGCCACATCGCCGAGATGAAGACTGGCGAAGGTAAGACCCTCGTCTCCACGTTGGCCGGCTATCTCAACGCTATTGCCGGCAAGGGCGTGCACGTCGTTACTGTCAATGATTACCTTGCCAAGCGTGACTCCGAGTGGATGGGCCGCATCTATAAGTACCTGGGCATGACCGTCGGTCTGCTCCAGAACAACATGCCGCTCGAGCTCAAGCGCCCGGCCTACCAGGCCGACGTCACCTACGGCACCAACTCCGAGTTCGGCTTTGATTACCTGCGCGACAACATGGTTACCCGTCCCGAGCAGCGCGTGCAGCGCGGTCACAACTACGCCATCGTCGACGAGGTTGACTCCATCCTGATCGATGAGGCTCGCACCCCGCTGATCATCTCGGGCGCTGGCACCAAGTCCGCCAGTACCTACAAGGACTTCGCGCGTGCCGTGCGTGGCCTTGAGCGCGGCGAGGACGTGTCGCACGACATGCTTACCGCCACCGAGGACGTTGAACCCACGGGCGACTACGTCATGGACGAGGCCAAGCACACCATCGCCGCCACCGAGCGCGGTCTTAAGAAGATTGAGCGCCGCCTGGGTATCGATGACATCTATGCCGATCTCTCGGGCCAGCTGGTCAACCACCTGCAGCAGGCGCTGAAGGCCCAGTACATGTTCCACCGCGACAAGCAGTACGTTGTCACTAACGGCGAGGTCAAGATCGTCGACGAGTTCACCGGCCGCATTATGGAAGGCCGCCGTTACTCCGAGGGCCTGCACCAGGCCATCGAGGCCAAAGAGGGCGTGCTCGTACGCGAGGAGAACCAGACGCTGGCCACTATCACCTTGCAGAACTACTTCCGTCTGTATGACAAGCTTTCCGGCATGACCGGTACGGCACTCACCGAGGATGCTGAGTTCCGCGAGATCTACAAGCTGCCCGTCGAGGTCATCCCCTCCAACAAACCCGTTCAGCGTGTTGACCACGAGGACCTGGTGTACCGTACCATTCAGGCCAAGTACAACGCCGTCGCCGACGATGTCGAGCAGCGTCACGCCAAGGGCCAGCCGGTCCTGGTGGGCACCGTCTCCATCGAGAGCTCCGAGAAGCTGTCCGCCGCCCTAACCAAGCGCGGCATCGCACACGAGGTCCTCAACGCTAAACATCACGAGCGCGAGGCTCATATCGTTGCCCAGGCCGGACGCTACGGCGCCGTGACTATCGCCACCAACATGGCCGGTCGTGGTACCGACATCCTGCTGGGCGGCAACCCCGACGAGCTGGTGCGCGAGCGCCTTGAGTACGAGGGCCTGACCATGGAGGACGTGACGCCCGAGCGGCTCGAGCAGTTTAACGCCGAGGCCAGGGAGACCTGCAAGGCCGAGCGCGAGCGCGTGCTCGCCGCCGGCGGCCTGACCGTTATCGGCACCGAGCGCCACGAGTCCCGTCGTATCGACAACCAGCTGCGCGGCCGTTCCGGCCGTCAGGGCGATCCGGGCGAGACCCAGTTCTACCTGTCGCTCGAGGACGACCTCATGCGCCTGTTCGGTGGCGACAAGATGGACCGCGTCTCCAAGATGATGGTCACGGCCGACATGGGCGACGACATGCCCATCCAGCACAAGATCATCTCCAAGGCCGTTGAGAGCGCCCAGCACAAGGTCGAGAGCATCAACTTCTCCATGCGCAAGAGCGTCCTTGAGTACGACGACGTCATGAACAAGCAGCGCCAGGTCATCTACGCTGAGCGCAATAAGATTCTGGACGGCAAGGACCTGACCGACCACATCACCGAGGTCATGCACGACACCGTGTACCGCTGCGTGCAGGAGTTCTGCACCAAGGACAGTCACGATGGCGAGCGCGACCTGGAGGGTCTGCGCAAGTGGGTTGTGGAGCTCACCGGCCACATCGATACGCCGAAGTTCCCCGACGAGGATTATGAGGCCCTGGCTGCCGATGTCCTGGCTTACGTAGAGAAGTGCTACAACATGAAGGCCGAGCGTTTGGGCGAGGACCTGATGCGCGAGCTCAACACCCAGGTCATGCTGCGCGTCATCGATACCCGCTGGATGAGCTACCTGCAGGAGATGGACTATCTCAAGACCGGCATCGGCCTGCGCGGCTTTGGCCAGCGCGACCCGCTGGTCGAGTACAAGACCGAGGCCTACGGCGCGTTCCAGATGCTCGTCGACACCATGTACGAGGATTACCTGCGCACGGTTCTGCGCATCGAGATCAAGGCTGCCCCGCGTGCCGTGGAGCACAAGGAGGAGCCCGCGCTCGAGGGTGCGCACTTCTCCGGTCCTGCCGAGGTCGATGGTGACAACGGCGACTCGGTGTTGCGCAAGCAGGCGCAGGTGCAGGCCCGCACGGCTGTCCAGGGTGGTCCGGCTGCCGTTAACAACGGTGGCAAGGTGACGACCTACCGCAAGTCCGAGAGCGACGATCCGTACGTCAACGTGGGCCGCAACGACCCGTGCCCCTGCGGTAGCGGCAAGAAGTTTAAGTACTGCCACGGCAGGAATCGTTAATGGCTGAGGCTTTAGAGGTAACGCCCGCCGAGCTGGACGCGTTTGCGGACCGGCTCGGCGAGGTCGAGTCGTATCTCCACTTGGACGAGAAGCGTACCCGCGTGACCGAGCTCGAGGCCAAAAGCGTGGCCCCCGGCTTTTGGGATGACGCCGACGCCGCCCGTGCCACCATGGAGGAAATCGCGCGCACCAAGGAAGATATCGCTGCCGTGGACACCGCGCGCGGCGAGCTATCTGACGCCCGTGCGGCGCTGGAGCTTGCCGAGGAGATGGGCGACGACCCCGATGCCACCGCATTGCGCGAGGAGGCTGCCGCTACGGCAGAACGCCTGGCCCGCGCTATCGACGAGCTCGAGCTTTCGAGCTGGTTTACCGGTGAGTTCGATCACGGCGACGCGATTGTGACCATCAAGCCCGGACAGGGCGGTCTGGAGGCGCAGGACTGGACCTTCATGCTCTTTAAGATGTACATGAAGTACTGCCAGCGTCGCGGCTGGAAGGTTACCATCAACGACTGCCCCGCGGCCGAGGTCATCGGCATCGACCGTGCGACCTTTACCGTAGAGGGCAAGGACGCGTTTGGCATGCTGCGTGCCGAGGCCGGTGTCCACCGCTTGGTGCGCATTAGCCCCACCGACGACAAGAAGCGCCGCCAGACCACGTTTGCCGGCGTTGAGGTCATCCCCGTGCTTCCCGATGATATCGACATCGAGATCAGTCCCGACGACATCCGCGTGGACGTGTACCACGCGAGCGGCCCGGGCGGTCAGGGCGTCAACACCACCGACTCCGCCGTGCGCGTGACGCATTTTTCCACCGGCATTGTGGTTACCTGCCAAAACGAGCGCAGCCAGATCCAGAACAAGGCCGCGTGCATGCAGATCCTCAAGGCTCGCCTGTACGAGATTGAGCTCGAGAAGCGCGCCGAGGCGCTCGATGAGATTCGCGGACCCAAAACCACGATTGGTTTTGGCAACCAGATTCGCAGTTACGTGCTCTACCCGTACCAGATGGTCAAGGATTTGCGCTCGGGCGTGGAGACCAGCAATGTCGAGGCCGTTCTTGACGATGGCGACCTGGACCCGTTTGTTATTGGCTACCATCGTTGGGCCACCGGCAATGCTGACGCGGAGGACCCATCTGCCTAAACCGCTTGGTTTATGTGGGAATGGATTTAACCATCCGAACAGGGTGGTTTTGTATCCAGAACAAACCAGTCGCGGGGTGGTTTTTGCCCGGCGAATCGGTAGAATCGAATACAAGAAGAAGTTCAAAGCGCATCCGTTGGGGGTGCGCTTTTTTGAGGGAGGCAGCATGGCATATCGTCTGGACATCAAGCGCATTCTTTCGATGAACTTCTTTCACGATCTGCCCCAGATCATGTTTGGGTGCGCCTTGGCCGCCATCGCGACCGACCTGTTTTTGATTCCCAACGGCCTTGCCGCCGGTGGCGTCACAGGCCTTGCGACTATCATCCAGGCCCTCGGTGCGGCGCGAGGCGTGTCGCTTCCCGTCGGTATCCAGACCATTGTGATGAACGCCTTGCTGTTACTGGTCGTCATGCGCGAGGGCGGCATGTTCTACGTGGTGCAGACGGCGACGGGCTTTGTGCTGCTGGGCTTCTTTACCGACCTGTTCGCCCCGTTTGTAGCACCTCTGGCGCATGCGGACCTGATGCTTCCCGCTATGTGGGGCGGCATTATTACGGGCATCGGTTACGGCATGGTGCTGCGTGCCGGCGCCAACACCGGCGGCTCGGACACGATTGGCCAGATCATCTCGCGTAACACCTCGCTGCCGGTGGGCTCGACCGTTATGGCAATCGATGTTGCCGTATGCGCGGCATCGGCTCCGGTCTTCTCGCTCGAAAATGCCCTGTACGCAGGACTTTCGATGGTGATTAGCGGCTATGTGATCGATGCGGTGGTCGATGGCGGCAACAAGCGTCGTATGGTACTCATCATCTCGGACAACTTCCCCGATATCGCGGCCGACATCATGTATGGTCTGGGCCGCGGCTGCACCAAATTAAAGGCGACCGGCATGTATTCGGGCGCCGAGAAGCCGGTGATTATGGTCATCGTGAGCCGTCGCGAGCTCAATACGCTCAAGACCATTGTGCGCGAACGCGATCCTCATGCCATCGTGACGGTTGCCGACGTTACGGAAACCTTCGGTGAGGGCTTTAAGGACATTAACGCGTAGGGTCGACCGCGTTCCATCCAAAAGACGTTCACATTGATAAACCGTTTCATCAGCGGTTCTGCCTGCTCAATTGCTCAAAAAATGATAAAAAGTCTGGTAAAGCCATCAGTTTCCAGCATAATGAAGGACGTACGTGCATCGCGGCTGGGTTGGGACGACCTTCTGTGCCGTGCGCATTTTGTCTAATGAGGATGAAAGGAAGGCACAATGAGCGACGAAGAGCTCAAAAAGGTTGCCAACGAGGTAAGGAAGGGCATCGTCACCGGCGTGCACGCTGCCAAGTCCGGCCATCCGGGCGGTTCGCTCGGCGCTGCCGACATCATGACCTATCTGTACTTTGAGGAAATGAACGTCGACCCGGCCGATCCCCGCAAGGCCGACCGCGATCGCTTTGTGCTTTCCAAGGGCCATTGCGCTCCGGGTCTGTACGCCGTGCTCGCCGAGCGCGGGTTCTTCCCCAAGGAGGATCTTGAGACGCTGCGCCACATCGACAGCCACCTGCAGGGCCATCCCAACATGAACGACACTCCGGGCGTTGACATGTCCACCGGCTCGCTCGGCCAGGGCATCTCCGCCGCCGTGGGCATGGCCGTTGCCGCCAAGCACTGGGGCGACGACTATCGCACCTACGCCCTGCTGGGCGATGGCGAGAGCGAGGAGGGCCAGGTCTGGGAGGCCGCCATGTTTGCCGGCAACCAGCAGCTCGACAACCTCTGCGTGATCGTCGACCACAACGGCCTGCAGATCGACGGTCCCGTCGAGGAAGTCAACGACCCCATGCCGCTCGCCGACAAGTTCCGTGCCTTTAAGTTCCACGTGGTGGAGCTTGCCGACGGCAACGATTTCGATCAGATCCGCGCCGCCTTTGCCGAGGCCCGCGCCACCAAGGGGCAGCCGACCGCCATTATCGCCGAGACCCTGAAGGGCAAGGGCGTCTCCTTTATGGAGAACCAGGTGGGTTGGCACGGTAAGGCCCCCAACGATGAACAGTTTGAGCAGGCCATGGCAGAGCTCACGGCCGCCGGAGAGGAGCTCTAGGATGGCAGACGTCAAGAAAATCGCCACGCGTGTAAGCTACGGCGAGGCCCTCGTCGAGCTCGCCAACGAGCACGATGACTTTGTGGTCCTCGACGCCGACCTGGCCGCCGCCACGCAGACCGGTAAGTTTAAGGCCGCCTGCCCCGATCGTTTCTTCGATGTGGGCATTGCCGAGAGCAACCTGATGGGCGTCGCCGCCGGTATCGCGACCACCGGTCGCGTTGCCTTCGCGAGCAGCTTTGCCATGTTTGCCGCCGGCCGCGCCTTTGAGCAGGTCCGCAACTCCATCGGCTATCCGCACCTCAACGTTAAGATCGGTGCCACGCACGCCGGTATCTCGGTGGGCGAGGACGGTGCCACGCACCAGTGCTGCGAGGATATCGCCCTCATGCGCGTCATCCCCGGCATGACCGTGATCGTTCCCGCTGACGACATCGAGGCCCGTGCCGTGACGCGCGCCGCCTACGAGTGCGACGGCCCCGTGTATATGCGCTTCGCCCGCCTGGCCTCGCCGGTTATCAACGACCCCGAGACCTACAAGTTCGAGGTGGGCAAGGGCATCGTCATGCGCGAGGGCACCGACGTCACCATCATCGCCTGCGGCCTGATGGTCGGCGAGGCGCTCGAGGCCGCTGAGCAGCTTGCTGCCGAGGGCATCGATGCCGAGGTCATCAACATGCACACCATCAAGCCCATCGACGCCGGCCTGATCGTTGAGAGCGCCACCAAGACCGGCCACGTCGTGACCGTCGAGGAGCACTCCGTGATCGGTGGCCTGGGCAGCGCCGTTGCCGACGTCCTGTGCGAGCAGTGCCCGACGCCGCTCAAGAAGATCGGCGTCAACGACACGTTCGGTGAGTCTGGCCCGGGCGCCGAGCTCCTGCACAAGTACGGCCTGGACGCCGCCAACATCGTGGCAACCACCAAGGAGTTCTTGGTCTAGGGCAAGACGAGGCAAAATATCGCTTCAGCAACCGTATGCAATCCATAACAGGGGCGTCCTCAAAGAGGACGCCCCTGTTTTTTATCGGCAACAAACAAATTAGGCCCGCACCAAGTAAGGGCTTTCTCCGGGAAACGGGCCCAGACCAGCAAAGTGCAATTCAGCCCCCAAGCACGGCGCTGCTGCACCCAAGTAAAACGCAGCGACTCCTTAGTTATCGCAGGCCGGGCACAGGGTTGCTCTCCAAATCTTTCCGCAGGACGGAGGAGCCCCCGCCGCGCGAAGCGCGCAGCGGGGGCTCCGACATGTCCGAGGACGATTTGGAGAGTAGCCCTGTGCCCGGCCGACGGGATCCCTAAGCACGCCATGCTTCTTATGTGCAGCAAAGCTAATGCTGCTAAAATACAAAGCGCTCATGTAGTTTAAACGCACGACGATAAGGAGCACCAGTGGGTAACCACTTCCGTACCTCCGGTGCGGGCGATGATGCCCCCAAGACGCAGACAGGCGTCCAGGGCAGTCGTTTCGCCACTCCGGATTCAGAGGGCCAGTCTGTTGCTCAGGCCCCCGCTCAGCTGGCAGATCAGGCACAGCCGGCATCCGATCCCTTTGCCTACAATCCCAACAGCGATGTCGCGCTTTCCGGCACGGCGGGTTTTGAGCCCGTTCAGGCCGTGACCGCTCGCGTGGAGCAGCCTCAGGCTGGTGCCGCCACGCCGCAGCCTACCATGGCCGGCATTCCCGACCCCATGGCCCCTGCGACGCCGGCTCCTCAGCCTGCGCAGTCCGGTCTCTTTGCCGCTATTCCCGATCCCACGCAGCCTGCTGCCCCGGTGGTCGAGAGCGATCAGGCGGCCGAGGTCGCAAGCCTCGATAACGCGCTCAACAACCCCGATTTTACGTCGGTGTTTGCGCCCATCGATCCGCAGGCCAGCCGCAAGAAGATGGCCAAGCAGGCCGGTGTCGAGCCCGTTATCCTTATGGAGCATGTCACCAAGATCTATCCGGCACAGCCCAACAAGCCTGCACTCGACGACATCAACATCGAGATCTATCCGGGCGAGTTCGTCTTCCTGGTCGGTCACTCCGGTTCGGGTAAGACCACGCTGCTGTCGACGCTCAACCGCGACGTCAAGCCGACGAGCGGCCGCATCCTGGTTGCCGGTCAGGATCTCATGAAGATCAAGAACCGCAAGGTTCCGTTCCTGCGCCGCCAGATTGGCGCCGTGTTCCAGGACTTTAAGCTTCTGCCGCAAAAGACCGCCTACGAAAACGTGGCGTTTGCCCTTCAGTGCATCGGCAAGCCCAAGGGCGTCATTCGCAGCCAGGTGCCCGAGGTGCTGCGTCTGGTCGGTCTGGCCGATCAGATGGACTCGCTGCCCGACCAGCTTTCCGGTGGCGAGCAGCAGCGCGTTGCCGTCGCCCGCGCTATGGTCAACCGTCCGCCGCTGCTGATCTGCGACGAGCCCACGGGTAACCTCGACCCGGCGATCTCGCTGGGCATCATGAAGCTGCTCGAGCGTATTAACCGCACCGGCACCACCGTGATCGTCGCCACGCACGACCGCGAGATGGTCGATAGCATGCACCGTCGCGTGATCGCCCTCGAGGGCGGCCACGTTATCCGCGACCAGGAGAGGGGAGGTTACGGCAACTATGGCACCAACTAACGTGGGCTACTCCTTCAAAGAGGCAATCAGCCACTTCTTCCGTAACTGGACTACCTCGCTCGGCGCCGTCATCACGATTTTCCTTTCGCTGTTTATCATCGGCCTGTTCATCATGGGCTCCGCGGTGCTGAACTCCGTGATCGGCACCGTCGAGGATCAGGTTGTCATCAACGCGTTCATTAGTGATGACGCCGATCAGGCTGATGTTCAGGCTTTTGAGGCCGAGCTTAAGACGTGGAATAACGTCAAGTCCGTGACCTATAAGGACAAGGACGACGCGAAGGCCGAGTATACGAGCAAGATGTCGGGCAACGCCGACGCCACCATGAGCGCGCTCGATGGCCAGAACCCGCTGCCGGCTTCCTTCGCTATTGAGATGGACGATCCGTCCAAGGTCGAGAGCACGGCAGAGAAGCTCAAGAAGGATGCCGATTTCCAGAAGATCGTGGATGACGGCGACGTCAACGCGAGCGTGCTGTACGGCCAGGAGGCAGTGAGCCGCCTGTTCCAGGTGACCAACTACATCCGCATCGCCGCCGTGGTGCTCGTTGGCCTTCTGACCTTTATCGCTTTCATCTTCATCAACAACACGATTCGCCTGTCCATTACGGCGCGTCGTCGTGAGATTGCGATTATGCGTCTGGTGGGCGCAAGCAACGGCTTTATTCGCGGGCCGTTCATTACCGAGGGCGTGCTGCAGGCCATTTTGGGCTCGCTGCTTTCTATCGGCGTGCTGGAGCTGCTGCGTAACCTGATGGTTCCGCGTCTGCAGGAGAGCATCGGCTGGATGTCGTTTGCGCTGCCGATGCAGTACTACCTGGTGACCTACGCCGCGCTGATTCTGGTCGGCGTCATTATCGGTCTCTTTGGTTCCGCCATCGCCATGCGCCGCTATCTGCGCGTGTAGGCGTGCTTGGAATTCGTTCCTTCAACGGGTCGTCTCTTTTGGGGCGGCCCGTTTTTTGTCCCCTAGGGGTCATTTGGGTAGACTCTTGGGGTGTAAACGGCCATCGATAGTAAGGAGGCGCCATGGGGCGCAATAACAAGCATAAGCGTGGAGCTCGCAATAAGCGCGGGCCGGTGCGCAGCGAGCGTCGCCCGAGTCTGACCGGACGCGTGCAGCTCCATGAGCATAGCGCCTATGTTGTAACCGAAAACGGCGACTACAAGGTCATGGGCCGCGGCAAGCGCGAGATTATGGACGGCGATACCGTTGCCGTGAGCATTAAGAACAGCCCGCATGGCGAGCGACGCGCCGTAATCGAGGGCGTCGTCGAGCGTGCAGCCATTAGTGTGGTGGGCACGTACCAGACCGCCGGCCCGCTCGGGGTGATCGAGCCGCTTGATTCCCGCCTTAAGGCCGATTTCTTTATTCTGCCGGAGGACACTTCGGCGGAGCGCTTGGGCGTTCATCTGGGTGATGCGGTCGTCGCACGCATTTTGACGTATCCGACGCGCCTGGAATCGGGCACCGTGACGATCGAGCGCCGTATTGGCGGCGATGATGCGCCCGATTTGGGCGTTCAGTATGTGATGGCGCGCTATGGCTATACCGATACGTATCCCGAGGCCGCGCTAGCCGAGGCCGAGGCACTTTCGCTCGATGTGGCCTCGGCGCTCAAGGACCCGCTCCGCCGAGACCTGCGCGACCGCTTTGTCATTACGATTGACCCGGTCGACGCGCGCGACTTTGACGACGCCATCTCGCTGGAGCGCACGCCCGAGGGTGGATACAAGCTGGGTGTCCATATTGCCGACGTTTCGCACTATGTTGCCTGGGACGGACATATCGATCTGGAAGCCCGCCATCGCACGACGTCGGTGTATCTTGCCGATCGTGTACTCCCCATGCTGCCCGAGCGCCTGTCGAACGATTTGTGCTCGCTGCGTCCCGACGAGGACCGCCTGGCGTTTACCGTCGACATTGAGCTCGACGCGCAGGGTCGCGTGCGCCATTACGATCCCTATCCCAGCGTGATCCGCTCGCGCGTGCGCATGGACTACGACGGTGCCGAGGCGCTGCTGGTGCGTGCCGGTGCGGTGGAGTATTCGGTGCTGGAGGGTGCCGCCGAGGATGTTGCCGCGGTTGAAGCCTCGCGCGAGGAAGCGCTCGAGCGCGGGCTTGCGTGCGAGGAAACCGCTCGCGGCTATAACGTCGACTTGGGGGATTTCCTCGTAGCTGCCAACGAGCTCGCCGAGCTTCGCCGTCGTATTCGTCGCGCACGCGGTTCGGTCGACTTTGATACGGCCGAGATCCGTGCGCTGTTGGACGAGGACGGTGTGCCCGTGCAGATCGTGGCCCGTGAGCGCTCGTGCGCCACGTCGCTGATTGAGGAAGCCATGCTGCTGGCCAACGAGTGCGTGGCGGAGTGGCTGGCCGACCGCGATATCGAGGCTTGCTATCGCGTGCACGACGATCCCAGTCCCGACAGCCTGCGCGGTGCCGCCGTGGCGCTGGCACAGCTGGGTATCATCGATGACCGTCGCGCGGCAGGCATTGCTCTGGGAAGCCCCGACGAGCTGCAGGCGGCGGTTGATGCCGCAGCCGGTACGGCCAACGCGCCGCTCGTCAACACGTTGCTACTGCGCAGTATGCAGCGTGCGCTGTATAAGCCTCGCAACGAGGGCCACTTTGCGCTCGCCGCGCCGTGCTATTGCCACTTTACGAGTCCCATTCGCCGCTATCCCGACCTGGTGGTGCATCGCGTGCTCAAGCTGCAGTTGGCCTACGAGCGGCTGGGCGGCAAGGACGCCTTGGTGCGTACGCCGCGGCTGATCGGTAAGGGTCGCGAGTCCCTGCCGCGCATCCTGCCGCAAATCTGCCGCGCGTGCAGCGATGCCGAGCGTGCGGCCGACGCCGCCAGCCATGCGACGCAAAAGATCAAGATCGCCCAGTACTACGAGGACCGCCTGGGTGAGCGCTACGCTGGAACGATCTCGTGGGTCAGCAGCATGGGCCTCTTTGTGCGCCTGGATCTGACACAGGTTGAGGGTTTGGTTTCGATCAAGAATCTGGGCAACGAGTGGTTCGAGTTTGATGAGGACGCGCTCACGCTCACGGGCGCCGACACGGGGACTCGCTATGAGCTGGGGCAGCGCGTGATCATCGAGGTCTCGCGCGTCAACACCACGCGCGGGCACTTGGATTTTAGGCTTATTCATTAGCCGGAATTTGGTGATTGATAGAGAACGGGGCGGTCTTTTGAGGCCGCCTTTTTTGTGGCGCATCAATCGCCTTGCTGCTCGCGCGCTTGCGTCTTCCGCCTGCTATAGGGGAGATAAAACCTACCAAAATAAACCTGTTCCTTTTTGGGAGGTTTTCGAGAGAGCGGGGATGAGATGACAACGGTGTACGGGTATGCGCGGGTGAGCTCGCGTGATCAAAATCTGAATCGGCAGCTGGATGCGCTGGGCGCCTATGGCGTGGAACCGGCGAATATCTTTGCCGATCGTGCGAGCGGCAAAGACTTCGATCGACCGCGGTATCGCGAGCTGCTGTGCGCGTTGGATTCCGGTGATGTGCTGGTGGTACTTTCCATTGATCGGCTGGGCCGTAACTACAGCGAGATCCTCGAGGAATGGCGGTGCATAACCAAAGAGCTCGGTGCCGCCATCGTGGTGCTGGACATGCCATTGCTCGACACGCGCGCCAGAGATTGTGGTGGGTCGGACGTGACGAGTGCGTTGATTGCCGATATTGTTTTGCAGCTGCTGAGCTATGTGGCGCAGGTGGAGCGCGAGAACATTCACCGGCGCCAAGCCGAGGGCATTGCGGCGGCGCGAGCGCGCGGCGTGCGCTTTGGCCGGCCCCGCAAGCCCTGTCCTCCGCAATTCGAGCTGGTGCGCGATACCTACGAGGCGGGTGATATCACGCGGAGTCAGGCAGCAAAGCGGCTAGGCGTGTGCGTGGGGACGTTCGATCGCTGGATGCGCGAGGTGGAGTAGGGGCACCACGGTCCTTTGGCACCCCGATTCGAACATTTTGGATTTCGCTACGGCGACAACTGCATTTGGGGGTACACTCGCTGCTGCTCAAAAAATGACGGAGGTTAGCCCTTGGCGCGTGTGAAGCACATAGTCGGATGGATTTCGGTTGTCCTGCTGGTCGTGACGCTGGCAAGTATTTGGATACTGACGGAGCAAAACGTGGAACAGACGTCATCGCTCAGCGAGTCCACCGCGCGTGCGGTGGAAGGGCAAAGCGCCAGCGTGCGGCCCGAGACTGCGGGGGAGACCCAGGCGGGAGATGCTGCCGGGGACGCGGGCTCAAAGGCTACCGTCGCCCATCCCGACCCGCTTGCGCCCGTTCGTCTATGGATGGGTGCCAACATCCGTCGTGTCGCCCATACCGTAGAGTTCTTCTTTGTGGGACTGTTTGCTTCGTTGGCGGTGGTGTGCTTGGGCGAGTGCCTGCCGTGCGCGCGATTCCGGTACGTACTCGCTCTGCTCTTTTGCGCCGTCTGCTCTGTCGGTGACCAAGTGCATAAGATCTTTGTTCCTGGTCGTCATTTCGACATGATTGACCTGGGCTTCGATGCCGCGGGCTATGTCACCGCCATGCTGCTGGTGCTGCTGGCGGCCGCGCTGGCTCGGTGCGCGACCTGTCCCATTGGCGCCCATGCGAGACGCCGTTAACAACTCTGTTACGAATAATGCGACCTCGATGAATCATTTTGTGTCGCGCGTATTTCCGAGCGGTCGGATTTGAGGGGCGAGCGGTAGAACGCTCGCCCCTTGTGCGCCATGATGCGGCACAATGTACCGTAAAAGCTGTTTATATCCGGTACGAATCATTCTTTGGTCTTTAATTCTTCTCAACGGAGGTGTTTGAGATGGCAAACGGATTGCTTTTAAGGCTTCGTGAGCGTGAGTTCAGCGCGAGCCCGGCAGAGCGTAATGTCATCGCATATGTGAGCGCTCATCCGCATGAGGTGGTCGGGCTGTCCGTCCGCGGTCTTGCCGATACCACGTTCTCCTCGCCCTCGACCATTTTGCGCTTTTGCAAGCGTTTGGGTTTTGCGGGCTACAAGGAGTTTCAGCGCGAACTGATTGCCGAACTTGCGCTCTTGGGCGACAGAAAGGACGTTGCCCTCGAGGACATCTCCATGGATGACAGCGTCGAGCGAATCGTGGGGAAGGTGATGAAAAGCAACGTGCGTACGATCGAGGCGACGGCGCGAACACTCGATTACACCGTTTTGGAACGATGCGCAGCCTATCTTAAGCAGGCGCGCATGGTCAATCTGTTCGGTATTGGTGCTTCTCGCTTAGTTGCTCACGATCTGGCACAAAAGCTCATGCGTGTCGACAAGGAATGCCATCTGTACGATGACTGGCACGACCAACTCTTGTGCGCCAAGAACATGCACGAAGGCGATATCGGCATTGCTTTTAGCTACTCGGGCTTAACGCAAGAAGTGCTGGACTGCACTGCCGAGGCCCAACGCCACAACTGTCCCGTTGTGGCCGTGACCAAGGTAGACGGATCGTCCAAGCTTGCCACCGTGGCCGATGCCGTGCTCGGCGTTGCTGCAAGCGAGCCCTTGGTCCGCAGCGGTGCCATGGCCTCGCGTATGGCCCAGCTTATGGTTGTCGATGCCCTCTACGCTGCTTACGTTGCGAGCGATTACGAACGGGCGACGCATGCCATCAAGCAAAACTACATCGAGAAACAGGAAAGATGAGGTGAACAAAATGCTTGATTTAACGAAATTCACGACAGAACAGCGAAATCAAAAGTCAATGGAACTCGACACGATGACATCGCTGCAAATCGTCACGACGATGAACGATGAGGACCTTCGCGCCGTCCAGTCGGTTACGAAAGTGTTGCCACAGGTTGCCACGGCAATCGACTGGGCTGCCGAGGCGCTCGAGCGCGGCGGTCGCGTCTTTTACATGGGCGCGGGCACTAGTGGTCGTTTGGGCGTGCTTGACGCTTCGGAGTGCCCGCCTACGTTTGGCGTATCGCCCGATCTGGTTGTCGGGCTCATTGCCGGGGGCGAGACGGCGTTTATCAAGGCTGTCGAAGGTGCCGAAGACAGCGAGGAGCTTGGCGCGAGCGACCTGCGGGAGCGTGGACTCTCGGACAAGGATCTTGTCGTTGGCCTGGCGGCAAGCGGTCGTACTCCCTATGTGGTGGGCGGCCTTGTGTACGCCAAGGCAACTGGGTGCAAGACCATTGCAATTGCCTGCAACCAAGGGTCGAAGATCGGGGAGAGCGCAGATCTTGCCATTGAGCCCGTGCCCGGTCCCGAGGTGCTGACCGGCTCAACGAGGCTCAAGGCGGGAACGGTCCAAAAGCTCATTCTCAACATGATTTCGACCGGTGCCATGGTCAAGATTGGCAAGGTGTACCAAAACCTGATGGTCGATGTGCAGCAGACGAACGAGAAGTTGGTGGTGCGCGGCCAGAACATCGTGATGGAAGCGACCGACTGCACGCGCGAGCGCGCTGTTCAGGCGCTTGCGGATGCCGGCGGCCACGTAAAAACCGCTATTGTCTCGGTGCTGTTGGACTGCGATGCCGAGCAGGCTGCGGTAGCTCTTGAACGGGCGCACGGCCATGTCCGTACTGCGGTGAGTGGCCATGAGAAGAGCAATGCCGATGTCCAATAGGTGCACGGCGTGAGCTGATATGACATCTAGACGAGATACCCAATACAAGGAGGAGTTATGACGAACAAAGAGCTGGCTCAAATGCTGCTGGACCTTTTGGGCGGTAAAGACAACGTGCTCGCAAACGCGGCGCGCATGACGCGCCTGCGCGTGACCGTCAAAGACACGGGCAACGTCGACACGGAGGGCATTAAGGCGCTCGACGGCGTGATGGGCCTGGTTGAGGATGACACGATGCAGATTGTGCTGGGTCCGGGCAAGGTGAATAAGGTGCTCGAGGAGTTCTCCAAGCTCACCGGCCTTGCGAAAGGCGTTGCTGATGAGAGCGTGGTTGACGCTGCGGTCACAAACAAGGCCGCGCAGAAGGCCAAGTACGAGTCCAAGCCGGTTCAGGCCTTCCTCAAGAAGATTTCCAATGTCTTTGTCGCCCTGCTTCCCGGCATCATTGCGGCTGGCCTCATCAACGGTATCTGCAACGTCATTAACGTCTCGACGGCAGGCGCGCTTGCAGGCGAGTGGTGGTACCAGGGCATTCGTTCCATGGGTTGGGCCCTGTTTGCCTATCTGCCCATCTTGGTGGGCTATAACGCGGCACGCGAGTTTGGTGGCTCCGCTGCGCTGGGCGGTATCGCCGGCATGATGTGTATCGCCAACAGCGCCATGCCCCTGCTTGCGCCTGGCGCTGCTGATCCTGCCACTGCCATTCTGCTGCCGCTCACCAATGCGCAGTACAACCCCGCAGCGGGCGGCATGATCGCGGCTCTCATCGCTGGTGCGTTTTTCGCCTGGATGGAGCGTCAGATTCGCAAGGTTATGCCCAACGCACTCGACACGTTCTTGTCCCCGCTGCTGGTGCTCATCATCGGCGCCTTTGCTCTGATGCTCGTCATCCAGCCGGTTGGCGCATGGCTGACGACCGCGATCTTTAGCGGCCTCACCTTTATCTTCGAGAAGCTGGGCGTCCTGGGCGGCTATATCCTGTCGGCAGGCTTCTTGCCTCTGGTGTCCGTCGGCCTGCATCAGGCGCTCACGCCGATCCACGCTATGCTCAACGATCCCGACGGCGCTACCAAGGGCATCAACTACCTGCTGCCCATCCTTATGATGGCTGGCGGCGGCCAGGTCGGTGCCGGTCTGGCGCTGTACTTTAAGACCAAGAACGCCAAGCTCAAGAAGTACGTCGCAGAGTCCATTCCCGTTGGCATCCTGGGTGTGGGCGAGCCTCTGATGTATGCCGTTACGCTGCCGCTCGTTCGTCCGTTTGTGACGGCCTGCCTGGGTGCTGGATTTGGCGGCGCGCTCGCGGCGCTGCTTCACATCGGCACGGTTTCTCAGGGCGTTTCCGGTCTGTTTGGCCTGTTGATCGTCGTTCCTGGTCAGCAGCTCGGCTACGTTGCCGCTATGCTGCTTGCCTATGCAGCTGGCTTTGTCCTAACGTGGTTCTTTGGCGTGGACGAGCAGAAGATCAACGAGTTCTTTGGCGAGTAGCCTGATGCTGTGCGCCATGTCATTCGAGCGTCTTGACGTGCCGCAGATCTCTTGATGCTATGGTTGTGCCGGCGGGGCTAACTGCTCCGCCGGCCTTTTTTAAAGGAGCGTTGAAGCGTGAAAACAGGTATTTCGATTTATCTTTCCAGCCCTCTGCAGGATATCGAGCGGACGATTGAGCGTGGTGCCGCGGCGGGTGCGCGCTATGCGTTTACCTCACTGCATATTCCCGAGGACGGGGGAGCGGCGTATGCCGATAAGGTTCGCCAGGTGCTGTCGCTGCTTTCCGCCCGCGGCATTGCGCTCATTGCCGATGTGGGGCCGCGCACATGCGATTTGCTGGGCCTTGAGCGCATGGAGGACTTGCGTGATCTGGGACTGGAGTACCTGCGCTTGGATTATGGCTTTAGTGCCCAGCGGGTCGCGGAGCTGTCCGGTGTATTTCGCATTGTGGTTAATGCATCGACGGTGAGTTCTGATGAAATCGCAACGTGGCGAGAAGCCGGTGCCGATGTGACTCGTTTTGCCGCCTGCCACAATTTTTATCCCAAGCCTTATACCGGTTTAGCTCTGGAGGACATTGCTCGGACGAATCTTCGTCTTGCGGCGCTTGGCTTCGAAATCATGGCTTTTGTGCCGGGTGATGCCAACGTTCGCGGGCCGGTATTCGAGGGACTGCCGACGGTTGAGGCGCAGCGCGGTCGCGCGTCAAAGGTTGCCCTCAACATGCTTGAGCTCGCACATGGCGCCGATTGCGACATTGTTTTGGTCGGCGACCCCGATCTTTCCGAAGCGGGTTGGGCACAGTTTGCTCAAGTTTCTGCCGGATACGTGGATGTGCAATGTGAGCTTGAGCCCGGTTATGCCTATGTACGTGGGCAGATTCATCACGACCGGCCCGATTCGAGCACCCTCATCTTTAGGTCTCAGGAGTCGCGCACGACGCTTAAGCCGGATTCCGCGCCGACGGATACCGGTGCCGGCGTGCCGCGAAAGACGGGGTCGATCGCTGTGAGCAATAGCGGCTATGGACGCTACGAAGGTGAGCTTGAGATTGCGCGGGTTGATCTTCCCGGCGACGAGCGCATGAACGTTGCAGGCCATATCACGCCCGAGGCAATGGAGCTGCTGCCGTTCATCAAACGCGGATTCGGGGTACGCTTCGTTTAGCGTGTGACCCATGGGCTACAATTGCCTCATCATGCGAAGGCGCCTCGTATGGTGTGTACCTGCGTTGGCCGATCTACATTCGGAGGATTCCCATGACCGTACTGTTTGTTGAATATCCCAAGTGCTCGACGTGTAAAAAGGCCAAGGCCTGGCTGGACGAACATGGGGTTGAGTATATCGACCGCGATATCGTTACGGGCAATCCCACGGCCGATGAACTTGCGACCTGGATTGCTCGTTCGGGGCTGCCGGTGCGACGCTTCTTTAACTCGTCGGGCATGAAATATCGAGAGCTGGGCTTGAAGGCACGCCTGGACGCGGGGATGACGGATCAGGAGTGCTACGAGCTGCTGGCGACCGACGGCATGCTGGTTAAGCGTCCGCTGCTGGTGGGCGACGACTTTGCGATTCCTGGCTTCAAAGAAGCGGCTTGGACCGAGGCGTTGCTGTAGCGGCTGCGGAAAGTGCGTCCCGTTTTGAGTGGCGATTCTGGGGTGTGTTTTCCGGTTGAGCGCTCTATCGGAAATGACATCCCGTTTCGAGCGCTGATTCTGGGACACGGTTTCCGATTGAGGGCTCGACGGGAAAGTGGGGACCAGTTTGAGCTTGAAATCTGGGACGCACTTTCCGCCGGCGGGCCTGCCCCAGTCAGTCCTCCAGCTGCGCCCATTCGCGTGGGTCGTAGATCTTTACATGCTTGTCGGGCGTGTCGCTCCAGTACTCTTCGTCCATAAAGGGCAGGTATGCCTGAATGCCGGGGCAGATAAACGGAATCCGTTGCCGCTGCAGGCGCTCGCGCTGCCGCCGCTCCAGGTTCGTCTCGGATATGACGGTCGGCATGCCGGACAGCTCGACGAGGCTTGCCTGGATGCGCTTGAGGTCGGGGAGCGCCGCATGCCATGACGTCCGCATGATCAAAAATGAGGCGCGACGGTAGCTTGCCTGCATCACCGTGATGGCTGGGCGCAGTGTGGGATGGATTTTGTCCCGTTCGGGCCAAAGGTCAGCAGCGATCTCGAGGCCCAGGGTCTCCCATAGGTAATCAAGCTCTTCGTCCATGGTGCCTCGATATCTACGCGATCATTGATACTTCGATTGTGTTGCCTAGTGCTATCGTTTTCGCGGTAGAATCTGCCAACGGTTGACGGCTACCGCTCGCGGCGTTTTGCCCTTCGTGTACAGCGGTCGGCTTCACAGGTCCTTCACGGGTTGAACGAAATTAGGCCAATTTGACCGAATTTCAAAAAAGTCAAAATTGGGGCTTGCGTCACGGCGAGACTTCCCGTATATTTCTTTCTTGCGCAAAGGCACAGCCGAGCGCAGCGATGCAGTCATTGGGATGTCGTCTAATGGCAGGACAGCGGATTCTGGTTCCGTCAATGGGGGTTCGACTCCCTCCATCCCAGCCATTGCATTTGCTACATATGGCCCGTTCGTCTAGCGGTTTAGGACGCCGCCCTCTCAAGGCGGAGATCACCAGTTCGAATCTGGTACGGGCTACCCACAAATGAACGCCCGGGCCTCGCAAGAGACCCGGGTTTTGTGTATCGACCGTATATACGGCGCCTGCCGTGTTTCGTTCAGATCGAGGAGTAGCCATGGATCTGCCCATCAGCTTGCAAGACATCACGTATGCCGAGAACTATCTGGCGCAGGGCGACCTGGCTACGGCGACGCCGCTGTTGGAGCGCCTGGTGGAGCTCGCCGAGGAGTATATCGACGCCGAGTGCAAGACGGAGGAGAAGCGCCAATACTTTAGCTTCGATAGCAAGTTTGAGCGCTTGGCCTATCGCCGCGTGGAGAAGGATCCGCGCGAGCTCGTGCAGGTCGAGGTGCCGTTTGATCGCCTGTACTCTGACATGGCGTTTGCCTACATTCGCCAGCAGGATTATGTGAGCGCTCGTAATGCTCTGATGCAGGCTGTGCGTTGGGACCCCATGAACTGCAACTATCGCTTGGACTTGGCCGAGCTGTTCCGCGCGCTCGAGGACAAGCAGGAATGGGCATCGCTTTCGTTCTCGGTGCTGGAGCGCGCGAGCGACGGCAAGTGCGCCGCCCGCGCCTATGCCAACTTGGGCCAGTATTTCCTTGAGCCCGAGACCGAGAATGTCTCGGCCGCCGTGGGTTGCGCGCGTCTGGCACTGCGCTTAGCGCCCAACGATGCGCACACGACGCGCCTGCTCAACAAGATTCATACCACCTATCCGGATGCCGCCGAGGAGAGCGACGAGCACGTGATGGGTGAACTGGCCCTGCAAGGCGTGCCGACCTCGCCTTCGGCCGAGATTGCCATCTGCCTGATTATGTGCGCGACCGATGCTGCAAACGACGGCGACAAGCAGGAGGCGACGCGCCTGACAGTGCGTGCTCGCGACCTTGTGGGCGAGGAGGCCTGCGCGGCGATTATCAAACTGGTGCGCGAGAGCGACGCCGAGCTCAATGCCGAGCGTAAGGCAAAGCGCGACGCCGCGGGCTCAAACGTCGATGGGACCGAGGAGGCCAGCGATGCCCAGTAAGCGCGAGCGCAAGCTCATCTCCAAGAATCGCTCGGCACACCACGAGTACTTTATCGATGAGACCTTTGAGTGCGGCATTGAGCTGAGCGGTACCGAGGTCAAGTCGATTCGCGAGCGCGCGTGCCAGATCACCGACACCTTTGCACTGATTCGTGGCGGCGAGTGCTGGCTCGTGGGCCTGCATATTCACCCTTATAGCCATGGTGGCGTGTGGAACCGCGACCCTGATCGCCGCCGTCGTCTGCTGCTGCACCGCAAGGAAATTGATTTTCTTGACGGTAAGCTGCGTAATCGCGGCTATGCACTGGTGCCGTTGGAGCTCTACTTTAATACCGATGGCCGCGTAAAGCTGCTGCTGGGCCTAGGCCGCGGCAAAAAGCTTTACGACAAGCGCGAAGACATGGCCAAGCGCGACGTTCAGCGCGAGATTGACCGCGCGCTTAAGGAGCGTAACCGCTAGGCACTCTGTATAAGTTGCGGTGGAATAGTTCCTGTTTGAGGCCAAATACCCGACAAGCAGGAACTATTTCACCGCAACTTGGTGGAGGGACTTGGCTGACCTGCAATCTTGGCACATATGTGTATGGGGCGGCGCCCGTTATGGGCGCCGCCTTTTTTGTGGGTACATACATCCATAAGGTACCAACCCAGGTTAGGGGAGTGATCGTTATGGACAAAACCGCGTTCTTTACCATGCCGAGCGGTCTGTACGTGGTGAGCGCTGCGGCAGACGGGCTGCGCGCCGGCTGCGTCATCAACACTGCGGTGCAGGTGACGTCCGCACCGCCGCGCATTTCGGTTGCCGTGAACAAGGACAACGTCACCTCGGGCGTCATAGCATCGGCCAAAGCGTTCGCGCTGACCGTGATCGATCAGACGGCCGACATGCTCTATATCGGCAACTTTGGGTTCCGCACCAGCAGCGATTATGACAAGTTTGCCAAATACGAGACCCGCGAGACGGCTCTGGGCATGCCCTATGTGCCCGAGCACGCGGCGGCCCTGTTTAGCTGCCGTTTGATCGACACTGTGGATGTGGGCACGCATCTACTGTTTATCGGCGAGGTCGAGGATGCCGAGCGCCTGAGCGACGAGACGCCGCTGACGTACGACTACTATCACAAGGTCCTGAAGGGCAAGACGCCTCCGAAGGCCTCGTCCTATCAAGGCTAGAATTGTTGTAAAAATACTTGCATTATTTTATTGAGAACATATACTAATAAACGAAGTACATCACCAGTCGCGTTCGAGAGGAGAACATCATGGCTGAGGAGAAGAAGACGTATAAGTTCGTTTGCATCGTTTGTGGTTACGAGGTTGAGGTCGACACGCCCGAGCTGCCCGAGGACTACGTCTGCCCGGTGTGCGGCGTCGGTCCCGATCAGTTTGAGCTCGTCGAGGAGTAGCTCGTAGACACACGACTTGCAGCAACATATAGCTCTGTCCAAGGGCCCCGGTCGGTCATCCCGGCCGGGGCCCTTTTTCCTCCCTCCCCAAGGGATCACGGCTGCTGCTAGCCGATTCTGTCTGTTGTGAGCCCGGCCGACCGTTTGTCTCAATCTGTAACATGTGGCGGCTTAAAACGGGTCTATCTGTTACAGATTGAGACAAAAGGTTGGAGCCGAAGAAATGTCTCGATCTGTAACATCTAGAAGTGGAAATTGGGTCCACTTGTTACAGATTGAGACAAACGGAGCTGTCCCTCGGAATGATTTCGATCTGTAACATCTAGCAGTGAAAACGGGGTCTACGTGTTACAGATTGAGACAAACGGAGCTGTCCCTCGGAATGATCTCGATTTGTAACATCTAGACATCAAAAGCGGGTCTAGATGTTACAAATCGAGACGTTTGCCTGAGTAGGTACCCCATTACAGTTTGAGTCGTCCGAAAGGGCGGCTCTTTTCCGTTGCATGGTTATA
>UQZL01000024.1 GCA_900545605.1 uncultured Collinsella sp. | reverse complement strand
CGCTTGCCGTGCAGGCCGTGCGCCGCGCCGCCGGCATCGAGCTTTCGGCCGCGCTTGCCCGCGAGCTCGAGACCGTGCAGATCCCTAAGTTCGCCACGGACGAGTATTCCTGCCGCCGCGTGCCCGGCGTCGATTCTAGCGAGGTGCGCTAATGGCTGCCAAACTCATCGATCTTTCCTTTACGCTCAACGGCCGCAAGGTTAAGGTTCAGATTGCCCCCGACACCATGCTCTTTGCGCTGCTGCGCGAGCAGGGTTGCGCGTCGGTGCGCTGTGCCTGCGAGACCACCAACTGCGGTTTGTGCACGGTGTGGCTCGACGGCGACCCGGTGCTGAGCTGCTCGGTTCCCGCCGCCCGTGTTGAGGGACACACCATCACCACGCTTGAGGGCCTTAAGGTCGAGTCCGAGGCACTGGCCCGCGCAATGGCTGCCGAAGGTGCCGAGCAGTGCGGTTTTTGCGCCCCCGGCCTCATCATGAACGTGCTGGCGCTCGCCCGCGCCGCCAAAGAGGACCCGAGCCTCGTCGCCACGCGCGAGGAGCTCTCGCGCCAGCTCGCCGGCAACCTCTGCCGTTGCAGCGGCTACGAGAGCCAGCTGCGCGCCATCGTTCGTTTCCTCAACGAGTCTGGCGTACAGGTGGGCTTTGAGTTGCCCGAGCTGCCGGTCAACGACACCAGCTGCGACGGCGTCACCTACAAGCAGATCACCCACAAGCAGCCCAAGAAGGATTCGAAGGCCCTGCTCGAGGGCCGTCCCGTCTACACGGGCGATATGGTGCCCGCCGGCGCGCTCATCGTTAAACTCAAGCGCAGCCCCTATGCCCGTGCCAAGATTCGCTCCATCGACACCTCGCGCGCCGTTAAGGTGCCCGGCGTCGTGGGCGTCTACACCTACGAGGACGTGCCCAAACGCCGCTTTACCATCGCCGGCCAGAGCTATCCGCAGCCGAGTCCCTACGATCGCCTGATTCTCGAGAACCTCGTGCGCTATCAAAACGAGGAGGTGGCGATTGTCGCCGCCGAGACCGAGGAGGCCGCCGATAAGGCGCTCAAGCTCATCAAAGTCGACTACGAGGTGCTCGAGCCGCTGCTCGACTTTACCCAGGCACTCGATAACGACATCGTGGTCCACCCCGAGGGCGACGTGACCTTTATGTTCCCGCAGGGCGGTGATGTCCCGCGTAACCTGGTGTGCAGCGGTACGAGCGACTTTGGCGACTTGGACGAGGCCTTCGCCCAGAGCGACATCGTCTTTGAGCGCACTTACACCAGCCAAGCCACGCAGACCGCACCCATGGAGACCTTCCGTGCCTTCGCGACGACCGACGCGTTCGGCCGCATCTCGGTGACCACCTCTACGCAGGTGCCCTTCCACGTGCGTCGCATGGTCGCGCAGTCGCTCGACATTCCGCAGTCGCAGGTACAGGTTATTAAGCCGCGCATCGGTGGTGGCTTTGGCTCCAAGCAGACGGGCTGCTGCGAGATCTTCGTGGCGTTCGTGACCCAGCAGACCGGCCGTCCGAGCTATTGCTGCTACACCCGCGAGGAGACCATCACCGCGGGCAACTCGCGTCACCAGATGCAGATGACCGTCAAGCTGGGCGCCATGAACGACGGCACCATCACGGCTATCGACCTGCACACGTTGTCCAACGCCGGCGCGTACGGCGAACATGCCACCACGACGATCGGCCTCTCGGGACACAAGAGCCTGCCGATCTACAACCATGTGAAGGCGAGCCGCTTTAGGTGGGACGCGGTCTACACCAACACCAACCGCGGCGGCGCGTATCGCGGCTACGGTGCCACCCAGGGCCAGTTTGCCGTGGAGAGCGCCGTCAACGAGCTCGCCGACATGCTGCACATGGATCCCGCCGACCTGCGCCTTAAGAACATCGTGCGCGAGGGCGAGACCATGCCGCAGTACTACAACGAGAAGCTCAACGCCTGCGCGCTCGACCGCTGCCTGCTGCGCGCAATGGACATGATCGGTTGGCGCGACAAGCCGCTGGCCGTCGACCTGGGCGACCGCGTGCGTGCCCTGGGCTGTGCGCTCACCATGCAGGGCTCGGGCATTTCCAACGTGGATATCGCCGGCATCGACATGCGCCTGGAAGAGGACGGCTTCATTACCATCGGCACCGGCGCCACCGATAACGGCATGGGCGTCGACACGATCCTGGCGCAGATTGCCGCCGAGGAGCTGGGCGTTGAAAGCTCGCTGATCGTGGTGCGCGGCGTGGACACCGACGTGTCGCCGTTCGATGCCGGCTCGTACGCGAGCTCGGGTACGTACGTGACGGGTCTGGCAGCCAAGAACGCCGCGATGGAGCTGCGCGAGAAGATTTGCGCCAAGGCCGCCCAGATGTGGGACGTTGACGCCGCCGACGTGGTCTTCGATGGGCAGTACGTGCGCCTGTCCGACGAGCGTGCCGCGCGCGAGCAGAACCGCTACCTCACGCTGCGCGACTTTGCCAACCTGTGCGTCAAGAACATCGCGGGCGGCGACGCGCTCACCTCGCACGCCTCTGCCTGCCTGCCCGTTTCGCCCCCGCCGTTTATGGCCGGCATTGCCGAGGTCGAGGTCGACAAGGCCACCGGCAAGGTGACCGTGGTGGACTACGCGGCGGCTGTGGACTGCGGTACCGTGATCAACGAGGCGCTCGCGCGCGTCCAGGCCGAGGGCGGCATTGCCCAGGGCATTGGCCACGCGCTCTACGAGATCGTCGAGCACGACGATCGCGGCCGCCTGCGCACCGGCAACTTTATGAGCTATAAGTTGCCCACGCGCCTGGATATCGGCAGCATTCGCGTGGCCTTTGAGCCGAGTTACGAGCCGACGGGTCCGTTTGGCGCCAAGTCGATCGGCGAGGTCGTCATCAATACGCCGCTCGCCGCCGTTGCCTCGGCCGTGGCGCACGCCACCGGCCACCAGGTTCGATCGCTGCCGATCACGCCCGAGAAGGCCCTGCTGGGGGAGTAGTGGATCAGCGAGCAAGTCGTAATTGGCGGGGCGGGGTAATTCGCCCCGCCTTTTGTACTCGTGGTGAGGTCGTGAGCTTGTAAAAGGTGTGCGTGCGCTTGCCGTTCGTATCTGCTATCATTCCTAGTCTGTGCGCTCATGCGGGCGTGGCGGAATTGGTAGACGCGCCAGATTTAGGTTCTGGTGGGATTCCCGTGAAGGTTCGAGTCCTTTCGCCCGCACCATCGCACCTGCGTCGGCTCCCGCCGTCGCGACTCTTTGTTGCATAAAGGTACCAGCACCTCAGATAAGCTGGGCAGTATGAGGAGGAACGTGTTGAACATCACCGCTTCTGACGTCAAGGACGCCAAGCTCACCGCTACGGTCACCATCCCGGCCGCCGACGTCGACGCCGCGATCAAGAAGGCCTACAAGGACACCGCCAAGAAGTACCGCTTCCCGGGCTTCCGCGCCGGCAAGGCCCCCCGTCCGGTCATCGACTCTGCTCTTGGCGCCGAGGCTACCCTCGCTCAGGCCACCAACGACCTGATCGCCGCCAACGAGCCCGTCGTCCTCAACGAGCTGGACATCGTCCCCACCAAGAGCGGTGACTACAAGGAGCTCGACCTCGCCAAGGATCACGAGGACTACACCTACACCGTCGAGTTCTCCCTGCGTCCTGCCGCTGAGCTCTCCTCCTTCGACGCCGTTGAGATCGAGATGCCGCCCGCGGAGGTCACCGAGTCCGAGATCAACAACCAGGTCGAGATGCTCCTCAACTACCGTGCTACCTTCGAGGACGTCGAGGGTCGCGCCGTCGAGGCCGAGGACTACGTTACCGTCGACCTCAAGGCCGTCGAGAACGCCGACAACTTTGCCGCCGAGGGCCGCATGCTCATCGCCGGTAGCGACAGCAACCCCAAGGAGTTCAACGAGGCCCTGATCGGTGCCAACGTTGACGACGTCAAGACCGTCACCTGGACCGACGAGGTCGAGGAGGGCGAGGAGGCCGAGACCCACACCGTCGAGGTCACCGTCAAGGGCATCAAGGTCCGCAACACCCCCGAGCTCACCGACGAGCTCGTCAAGTCCGACTTTGGCTTCGACAGCATCGACGCTATGCGCGACGCCATCAAGATCGAGATCGAGCAGGACAAGGCTTCCCGCCTCCCGGCCGAGAAGGAGAACCGTTGCGTCTCCGCTCTCGCCGAGCGTCTGCAGCTCGACGAGATGGACGCCGACTACGAGCAGTCCGTCTTTGAGGAGCTTGGCCAGAACTTCCTGTCCAACCTCGCTGCCCGCGGCATGACGCTCGATACCTGGCTGCCCGCTTCCGGTCTGACCATGGAGCAGTTCATCGGCGACCTGCACAAGCAGGCCAACGACGTTGCCCGTGAGTCCCTGGCGCTCGACGCCCTCGCCCGCGAGCTCAAGATCGAGGTCACCGAGGACGACATCAACGCCGAGTTCGAGAAGGCTGGCGTCAAGGATGTCGAGGCTTCCAAGGCCGAGTTCATCGCCGATGGCCGCATGCCTGCTGTCCGCGAGTCCATCCGTCGCTCCAAGGCCGTCGACCACCTGGTCGAGAACGCCAAGGTGACCGAGGTCGACGAGACCGCCAAGGACGCCGAGTAATTCTCGCCACCTTTTCCGCGAGCGCATGGATGCGCCCGTGATGGGGTAAAGTTATAAGCCGGTTATCCGGTTGCTTCGTACGGTGCCAGCCAATGCATAGCATGCGGGCACCGTACGTTTGTCTAGAACCACTATTGGTCCGTAAGAGAAATGGAGATGCGTATGATCGCCAAGTTCGATTCCGCCCTCGTGCCATACGTTATCGAGCAGACGCCGCGCGGCGAGCGCAGCTACGATATCTATTCGCGCCTGCTCAACGACCGCATCATCTTCTTGGGCGAGGAGATCAACTCCGTCAGCGCCAACCTGGTCGTTGCCCAGCTGCTGCATCTTGAGAGCCAGGATGCCGAGAAGGATATCTCGCTCTACATCAATTCGCCCGGCGGCGAGGTCTACTCCGGTCTGGCGATTCTGGACACCATGAACTTCATCAAGCCGCAGGTCTCCACCATCTGCGTCGGTATGGCCGCGTCTATGGCCGCCGTGCTGCTTTCGGCTGGCGCCAAGGGTAAGCGCTTCTGCCTGCCGCACTCCAAGGTCATGATTCACCAGCCCAGCGGCGGTGCCCAGGGCCAGCAGACCGAGATCGAGATCGTGGCCGAGGAGATCAAGAAGACCCGTCGCGAGCTCAACCAGATTCTGTCCGACGCATCGGGTCAGCCCATCGAGAAGGTCCAGGCCGATACCGAGCGCGACAATTACCTGACCGCTGCCGAGGCCCTCGACTACGGCCTGATCGACCGTATCGTCACCTCGCGCGATCTCGCCGCGAAGGACGCCTAGGATGGCAGGTAACATGCAGGACAACTTTGACGAGAACGGCAACCCTATCCGCTGCTCCTTCTGCGGAAAAGAGCAGGGGCAGGTTCGCCGCCTTGTAAAGGGCCCGACCAACATCTTTATCTGCGACGAGTGCGTTGCCGCCTGCTCCGAGATCCTGGAGGAGTCGCTGGCTTCGGACTTTATGGACGCTGCCCGCAACGGCAAGCTGCCGGGCTTCCTCAACGATCACGGCCAGGCTGCTGGGCAGCCTGCCGTGGATCCCGAGGCCGAGGGCTTTGAGCTTGAGGACGACGCCCGCCAGGTCATTACGCATGTGCCAACGCCGCACGAGATCTATGACGAGCTTTCGGCCTATGTCATGGGCCAGGAGGACGCCAAGCGCGCCATGTCGGTTGCCGTGTACAACCATTACCGCCGCGTGATCGAGGGTGGTGCTGCGCTTTCGGCCTTTGACGACGGTTTGGACTCGCAGCTCGACGATGATATGGACGAGGTGGAGCTCGCCAAGTCCAACATTTTGCTGCTCGGTCCCACCGGTACCGGTAAGACGCTGCTTGCCCAGACGCTCGCGCGCATCCTCGAGGTGCCGTTTGCCATCGCCGACGCCACCGCGCTCACCGAGGCCGGTTACGTGGGCGAGGATGTGGAGAACATCCTGCTCAAGCTTATCAACGCCGCCGATGGCGATATCGAGCGCGCGCAGGTCGGCATTATCTATGTGGACGAGATCGACAAGATCGCCCGCAAGGCCGAGAACCTCTCCATCACCCGCGACGTTTCGGGCGAGGGAGTTCAGCAGGCGCTGCTTAAGATTCTTGAGGGCACGGTGGCAAGCGTTCCGCCCACCGGCGGCCGCAAGCATCCCCAGCAGGAGCTGCTGCAGATCGACACGACCAACATCCTGTTCATCTGCGGTGGTGCCTTTGTGGGTCTGGACAAGATCATCGCCGATCGCGTGGGCAACAAGGGCGTGGGCTTTAACTCCGAGATCGCCGGCCCCACCTCGGTCGACGAGAACGATCTGCTGCGCCAGGTGCTCCCGCAGGACCTCAACGCCTTTGGCATGATCCCCGAGTTTGTGGGACGTACGCCCGTCGTCACCCAGACGCAGGCGCTCGACGAGGACGACCTGGTGTCGATCCTGACCGAGCCCAAGAACGCCGTGGTGCGTCAGTACCGCAAGATGTTCCAGCTCGAGGACGTTGAGCTTGAGTTTGAGGATGCCGCCCTGCATGAGATCGCCCGTATGGCGCTTGCCCGCAAGACCGGCGCCCGCGGCCTGCGCTCCATCTGCGAGGACGTGCTGCAGCAGACGATGTTCGACCTGCCCAGCGAGGAGGGCGTCACCAAGGTCATCGTGACCGAAGCCTCCGTAAAGGGCGAAGAACAGCCCCAACGCATCTACGGGTAAACCAGCCAAAAACGTGCTTGCAAATAGCCTCCGACCACCCGCGGTCGGAGGCTATTTTATATATACGCAATAACCCCAACTACCTGTGTTATTCTGTGTGTTTGTTTAAGCCTCAGCGAAGTCATATCAGACTGAAGTAATCGATACCTAAGGGGAGGAATGTAGGCCCGATTTTCGTAGATTCCGCACGAGCCGAAGACCACTTAATGTGGTCTTCGAGCGAGCCCAGGACTTGACCGAGCGAAAATCGGGCCTACATTCCTCCCCGACGGGCAAGGGAGAGATATATGGAAGAGATGCCCAAGAACTACGATCCGTCGACCAACGAGCCGGCGATTCTGCAGAAGTGGCTCGACGGCGGCTATTATAAGCGCCGTGAGGGCGTGGGCGACTGCACCGTCACCATTCCGCCTCCCAACGTGACCGGCAAGCTCCACATGGGCCACGCCACCGACGACTCCATCCAGGACGCCATCATCCGTATGGCCCGCATGCGCGGCAAGTCCACGCGTTGGGTGCTCGGCACCGATCACGCCGGTATCGCCACGCAGACCAAGGTCGATAAGAAGCTCAAGAGCGAGGGCATCAGCCGCCTGGAGATCGGTCGCGATAAGTTTGTCGACGCTTGCTGGGATTGGACCCACGAGTACGGCGGCATCATCGTCGAGCAGATTAAGCGCATGGGCTGCTCCGTCGACTTCGATAACGAGCGCTTTACCATGGACGAGGATTACGCGCAGGCTGTGCGCAAGGTCTTTTGCGACTGGTACCACGACGGCCTGATCTACCGCGGCAAGCGTATCGTCAACTGGTGCCCCAACTGCACTACTGCCATCTCGGACGACGAGGCCGAGTATAAGGACGAGAAGGGCCACCTGTGGCACCTGCGCTACCCGTTGACCGAGCCGGTCAACGGCCAGGACTACATCGTCGTTGCCACCACGCGCCCCGAGACCATGCTCGGCGACACGGGCGTCGCCGTCTCCCCGAAGGATCCCGAGAAGGCCGCCTTTGTGGGTAAGACTGTTAAGCTCCCCATCGTTAACCGCGAGATTCCCATCTTTGAGGATTGGCATGTCGACGCCAACTTTGGATCTGGCTTCGTCAAGGTCACCCCGGCCCACGACCCCAACGACTACGCCATGGGTCAGGCTCACGACCTGCCGCAGATCAATATCTTCGACGAGCACGCGGTGGTCGTCGAGGGCTACGGCGAGTTCACCGGTATGAACCGCGACGAGTGCCGCGAGGCCGTCATCAAGTGGTTCGAGGAGCACGACCTGCTCGATCACGTCGAGGACCTTGATCACTCCGTCATGCACTGCTACCGCTGCGACGCCGCGCTTGAGCCGTGGCTGTCCGAGCAGTGGTTTGTGGCCGTTGACAAGCTCAAGGGGCCGGCGCTTGACGCCGTTAACTCCGGTAAGGTTACCTTCCACCCCGCGCGCTGGACGCAGACCTACACCACCTGGATGGAGAACCTCAAGGATTGGTGCATCAGCCGCCAGCTTTGGTGGGGCCACCGTATCCCCGTGTTCTACTGCGAGGACTGCGGCTGGGAGGACGCTCTGACCGAGGACACCGATGTGTGCCCCAAGTGCGGCGGTCATCACGTGCATCAGGACGAGAACGTGCTTGACACCTGGTTCAGCTCGCAGTTGTGGACCTTCGCCACGCAGGGCTGGCCGCAAAAGCCGGAGCTGCTCGAGGGACATCACCCCACGACGGCGCTCGTCACCGCGCGTGACATCATCGCGCTGTGGGTCGCCCGCATGGTCATGAGCTCGCTGTACTTCCTGGACGAGGTGCCGTTTAAGGACGTCGTCATCTATCCGACGATTCTTGCCAAGGACGGCAGCCGCATGTCCAAGTCCAAGGGCAACGGCGTTGACCCCATGGACCTCATTGGCATGTACGGCGCCGACGCCATGCGTTACAACCTGCTGACGCTCTGCACCAACAACCAGGACGTCAAGTTCGACGCGAACATCGACAAGAAGACCAAGAAGCTTATCGACAGCCCGCGCACCGACCAGGCCAAGTCGTTTGTGACCAAGATCTGGAACGCCAGCCGCTTCCTGCTCATGAACATGGAGGGCTACACGCCCGGCGAGCCCGTCGTGGAGACGCCGGCCGACGCCTGGATGTTCAGCCGCCTGGCGAAGGCCGTCAAGATGGTCACCGAGGGCATCGAGAACTACACCTTTGGCGACATGGCCCGCGGCGTGCAGCAGTTCTTCTGGAACGAGGTCTGCGACTGGTACGTCGAGGTCACCAAGGCCCGCCTGAAGGGCGAGGGCCGTCTGCAGGCCCAGCGCAACCTGATCTTTGTGCTCGACACCTCCATTCGCCTGATGCACCCGCTCATGCCGTTTGTCACCGAGGAGATCTGGGACAATATGCCGGCGAGCGTGCTCGACCTGGATGCCGAGGGCAACGTGGACCGCGCCGAGGCGCTCATGATCGCCAAGTGGCCGGAGCCCGCCGACTACGTCAAGTACGTCGACGAGCCCGCCGAGCGCGCGTTTGAGCTGTGCCGCACCGTCGTTTCCGCCGCCCGTGCCACGCGTTCGCGTTATCGCTTGAGCCCCAAGGCCGAGCTCGACGTGGTCGTACGCGCCGGTGCCGAGGACATCGAGAAGCTCGAGAGCCTGCGCTCGACCATCGAGCCGCTGGCCAACACCTCTTCGCTGGTCATGGGTACTGACGTTGAGAAGCCGGCCGCGAGCATCGCCGTGGTCGACAGCGGCGTCGAGGTCTTTGTGGTGCTCGAGGGCAAGGTTGATCTTTCGGCCGAGAAGGCACGCCTGGAGAAGGAGATTGCCGCGGCTCAGAAGGAGCTCGCCGGTTGCGAGAAGACGCTCGCCAACGAGGGCTTTGTGGCTAAGGCCGCGCCCGCGGTGGTGCAGAAGAAGAGGGACCGTGCAGCTGAGCTCAAGGAGATCCTGGCGGCGCTGACTGCTCAGGTTGCTGACTTCTCGTAGTTCTTACTGAGGGGCGCGTCCCGACGCTTTGCTCGCTACTGCGGACAGTCCTGCGCAAGACGGACAGCACATTAAGTGCTGTCCTTTGCGTGCGGAACTTGTATCGAGCAAAGCGTCGGGCCGCTCCTAGTGCGGTTACATGGCTGCTTGCAACTGGTAGGTTAGGGCCACCTGGTTGTGGCCTTGATCTCGCTGCAAAGCGGTGTTTGGCTGATATTTTGAATGGGAGGGGCTCGTTGTTTATTACGGGCCTCTTTTTATGTTGAGGGGACTTTGGGTTATGGCTAAGCGTTCTGGGTCGTATGTCGTTCCTTTCTCGTTTGAGCTGCTTTCGTTTGATGAGGCTGTGGGACTTGCTGCTGATACAGGGCGGATTTCTGGGGATGCTGGGCCTCTGCTCGAGACGGTTGTCGATATGCTCGATGATCTGGGGCGTCCGGATGAGTATTTTGATTGCATTCAGGTTGCCGGTACTAATGGCAAGACTTCGACTACGCGTTTTTCGGCTGCTATCCTTCGCGGCGAGGGGCTCAAGTGCGCACTGTATACGTCGCCGCAGCTTGTTCGCTATCCCGAGCGCATGGAGGTTGGCGGTCGCGTTGTGAGCGACGAGGCCTTTGCCCGTGGCGTTTCTGCTGCTGTTGAGGCGGGACATCGCGTGAATGCCCGTCGTGTGGCGGCGGGGGAGCGTGCCTATTCCATCACACCGTTTGACCTGCTGACGGCTGCCGCACTTGTCGTGTTTGCCGAGGCCGCGGTGGATGTCGCCGTGCTCGAGGTCGGCATGGGCGGACGTTGGGACGCCACGAGTGCGACCGATCCTGTCGCCGTTGCCATCACGGGCATCGGACTCGATCACACACGTATTTTGGGCGACACGCTCGAGGCCATTGCGGGGGAGAAGGCTGCGGTTATCAAGCCCGGGCGCTTGGTTGTTTTGGGCGAGGGCACGCATGAGGCGAGTGTTCAGCGCGTGATGGATGCGCGTTGTCGCGAGTGCGGCATTGTGCCGCTCGTGGTGAACCATGCCACGACCAAGGTGCCGGAGCACGTGGGCGATACAGTGGAGTTTAGCTGCACTACTCCGCGTGCTATCTATACGTCGAGTATGGTTAAGCCGGCGTATCAGCCGCAGAATGCTGCGTGCGCGATTATGCTGTGCGAGGGGTATCTGGGTCACGAGCTCGATCATGACAAGCTCGATGCGTCGCTTATGGGCTGCCCCACGCCGGGTCGATTTGATGTGCTGGGAACTGGTCCGCTCAAGCTGATCGACGCCTGCCATAACCCTCAGAGCTGCGAGAACTTTGTGAGCGCGCTGGACGAGATTGATCCGTGCGTGAAGAACCGCCCCACGCTGCTGTGTGCCGCGCTGGCCGACAAGGATGTGGCCGGTATTGTCGATGTTCTGATTCCGGCCTTCCCGCGTGTGGTCGTAACCCAGACCGATTCCGATCGCGCCCTGCCGGCAGAGGAACTCGCTGCCCTGGTGGACGCCGAAAAACTCGCGGGCGTATACCCCAGCGTATCCGAAGCCCTCGCCGCCTTCGATGCCGCGGGCGAACCTTTCGTAGCCGCCGGCACCATCACCCTAGCCGGCGAAGTTGCCGGGCTGCTGCGCTAACCCATCCCCTCATCAGTTGCGGTGAAATACGGACTGTTTTACAAGCCAGAGGCCTCAAACAGTCCGTATATCACCGCAACTCAAAAGCAGCCAATTTGGGATGGGGCTTTTTTAGCTGCCCTGTGCCCCGAGTTGACTCGCTTGCCACGAAATTGGCCTATCTACTACGTTTGACCGGTTACCCTCGACCACACGGAACATTGCGAAATTAAAACCGCAGGTAGATGGCTTGCGGATTTTGCGAAAAGTCGGTTATGGTCGACCCGTGCGGGTTAAACGTAGTAGATAGGCCGTTTTTGTGGCGAAGCCTTGGCAGGATGTGGCAAAGGGGTTGTCCCTTTGCCACATTGCCTAGTCTAGGCGGAGCGGATCGTGGGGGTAGGCGTTGAGAATCTCGGCGCCGTTCTCGGTCACCAGGGCCAGGTCCTCGATGCGGACACCGGTGCGGCCGGGGAGGTAGATGCCCGGTTCGATGGAGAACGTCATGCCCGGCTCCACGACCTGCTCGTTGACGAGCGAAACGTCGCCCGGCTCGTGGTCCTGCAGGCCGATCGAGTGACCCAGGCGATGCGTAAAGTACCGCCCATAGCCCGCGTCTTCAATCACATCGCGCGCGGCGCGGTCCAGGTCGCACATGCGCACACCCGGTGCGATAAGCGCCTCGGCGGCCTCGTTGGCGCGGCGCACGATGTCGTAGATGCGCGCCGTCTCCTCGTCCGGATCGCCCCAAAAGAACGTGCGCGTCATGTCCGAGCAGTAGTTGCGATGACGCCCGCCAATGTCGAACAGCACTACGTCGCCGCGCTTGAGCACGGTGTCGTCGGGCTCGTGGTGCGGGTCGCCGGCGTTAGCACCAAAGCTCACGATGGGCGGAAAGCTAAAGCCCTCGCAGCCGTGCTTGCGATACAGGCCGAGCATCTGGTCGGCAATCTCGCGCTCCGTCACGCCTTCGTGGACGAGCTTGATGGCGTCGGCCATCACGGCGTCGTTAGCGGCCGAGGACGCGCGCATGAGCTCCTGTTCGGCGTCATCCTTGTGGGTGCGCGCGGCGGTGACGGCAAAGTCGCCCAGGAAAAACTCGCTGGCTGCGTGGCGCTCCATGAGTGGCATCAAAAAGCCGGAACGCATGACGGTGTCGATGCCGAGCGGTTTGTTCGGATCGACCTCGCGAACGATGGCGTCGGCCACGACGTCAGTATCGGTGTGATAGGCCACGCGGGCATTGTCGTACTCGGGCAGCTGATGCAGCGCGTTGACCAAGATCACAGGTTCGCTATCGCGTGCGAGCAGCACGCCGCAAAAACGCTCGAACATATCGGCATAAAAGCCGGTCAGGTAATAGATCGACCACGGGTCGTTTACGAGCAGCTGTGCGCCGGGGTGCTGAGCCTCGAGCGCATCGAGCACGCGCGCCACACGCTGGTCATCGACATGTGCCATACATCGTCCTTTCGCTAGGGTGCCACCATGGTATCCCAAGCCCGGCACATAGGGACGTTCCTTTTATGCCGGCACCTTGGGACACTCCTTAGCATGGGCTGTCTAGCGAACGTTCGGGCAAAAGTAGCTAAAAGAGGCCCGTCCCAAATGGGCTGGTTTCAAAAGTATGGCGGATTACGGGGCTGGACCTGTATTACTTGACCATGGCAAAAATCGCGAAATTAAAACCGCATGTAGATGGCTTGTCAAAAATTGAAAATGGCCGGTATGGATGGGGGTCTCCGAATCAGCCCCGTAATCCGGCATAGTTTTGAAATGGCACTAAAGTAGGCACAAGCTAAATACCGATTCCAAGGATAGTTGCGGTGGAATAGTTCCTGGATGCCGGGGTTTTGGCGGAAATCAGGAACTATTTCACCGCAATTGAGGAGGGGCGGGGTGGATGGCGGGGGTAGCTAAAGACCCCCGTACTAAATTAGCTACTTAGGCTCGGTCGATGTCCATGCTGGCGATTAGGTTGATGTTGGTGTCTAGGAGGTTCTCTAGCACGACGTCGCCCATGCGGATGGGGGCTTTGACCACTAGTCCGCGGATGAGGGCCATGGCTTGGGCGTGGAGCGCCAACGGGATGGCTTCGGCCGTGCGCACGGGGAGCAGGGCTTCGTCACCGCCTGATACGGCAACGGTTGTGGTGAGCACGCGCATGGGGCAGGTGAGTTCCTGATGTGCGAACTTATCACCGCGCGGGCATCTGTTGCCGGTCACGGAGCGCACCTCTGCCACGGCGCCGTCTGCGTCACGCTCCACCTCCACGGTCAGGAGGCACTCGGATGGGCAGGTGGTGCAGTTGAACTTGAGCGTTTCGGTCGCATTCGTGCTCATGGTTTTACGCCTCCTCAACAGGGTCAACGGACAGGACAATCTCACTGGCACCCAGGTCGAGTGCGCGCTGAATCACCTTTGCCGGGAGTGGGAAGCTTTCCATAACGCTTGGCTTAAACGCGCGGACCTTGCCGGTGAACAGTTCCTCGCCGTCGGCCAAGATTCTCACGCGGGCGGCGTCGACGGGTCGGCGCACGCGGAAGTTCAGCTTGGTGAGTGCTACAGCCGTAATGCGTCCCGGCAGCGCGTAGCCCGCAATGCCGGCAGGGGAGACCGTGAGCTGGCAACCCGCGCCCGGAGCGCCCGCCTCGGCATCCGCGCCGCCGCCCAGCGCGTACGCCGCCGCAGCTGCGCCAACTCTCTCGGACTCACACGTCACGTTGTCGGCCAAGTCGTGCACGTGCAGGACGTTGCCGCAGGCAAAGATGCCCGGCACGCCCGTCTGCAGACTCTGGTCCACCACGGCGCCGCGCGTGCGCGGGTCAAGCTCTACGCCCGCGGCAACCGAAAGCTCGTTCTCGGGAATCAAGCCCACCGAAAGCAGCAGTGTGTCACACGTAACAATGCGCTCGGTTCCCGGAATGGGCGCCAGGTGCTCGTCGACCTGGCTCACCTCGACGGCTTCCACGCGGTCGTGCCCGATCACGCGCGTCACCGTGGTGGACAGGTGCAACGGGATGCCAAAGTCGTCCAGGCAGTTCTTTACATTGCGGCGCAGTCCGTTGGCGTACGGCATGAGCTCGTACACGCCCTCGACGGAAATCCCCTCGAGCGCGCAGCGACGTGCCATGATCAGCCCGATATCGCCCGAACCCAAAATGACGGCGCGCGAGCCGGGTTTGAGGTTCTCGATATTGATGTATCGCTGCGCCAAGCCGGCCGTAAACAAGCCTGCGGGACGGCTACCGGGAATCTTGATCTCGCTGCGCGTGCGCTCTCGGCACCCCATAGCAAGGACGACCGCGCGTCCGGTGAGCTGCAGCATGCCGGCAGGGCTCATGAGCGTGACGGTATGGACTGCGGCGGCTCCCGCGGCCTTGTCCGCATCCAGCGCGCGCACATCCGCGCCCTCGCCCGAATCAATCCCAATCACCATGCTGCCCAAGAACAGTGCAATATCGGTCGCGCGGACCTGGTCAATAAAGCGCTGCGCGTACTCGGGACCGGTGAGCTCCTGTTTAAAGTGCGAAAGGCCAAAACCGGGGTGGATGCATTGGCGCAGGATGCCGCCCAGATGCTGCTCGCGCTCCGCGATGGCCACGCGCGCGCCGGCCTTATGCGCGGCAAGTGCGGCAGCCATGCCGGCAGGTCCGCCACCGATAACGACTACGTCGAACGCCTGCGTCGACACCGAAGCTACAGTTCTGGCCTCCGCGCGTCTTTCGCGTATATCAAACGTCGCCATGCTAGCGCACCCCCTTCAGCGGTCCCTCAACCAGCCAAGATCCGGCATCCTCTAACAGCACCTCGCTGGGGTCGCAGCCTAGCTCGCGCGCCAGGATCGCCACCACGCGGCTCTGGCAAAAGCCACTCTGGCACCGACCCATGCCGGCGCGGCAGCGGCGCTTGACGCCTTCTGCCGAAACCGCGCCCGGGCGGCGTCGGATCGCTGCCACGATCTCGGCCTCGGGTACTGTCTCGCAGCGGCAGACGATCTGTCCCCACGCGGAGTCAGCCTCAATGAGCTCTTCCTTGCGCGTAAGCCGGGCGCGGTCAAAGTCGTCCGGCGCGCGGCGAATCGGGTCCCAATCGTCCCGTTCGCGCAGGGCCACGCCTGCATCGCGCAGCGCCTGCTCCATGCGTTCGGCAATGGCCGGCGCGCTTGCCACGCCCGGCGACTGAATGCCCGCCGCCTGGAACAGCCCCGGCACCACGGCCGACTGTCCGATAAAGAAGTCGTTCGTACCCTGAATGACCGGACGACCGCCGGCAAATGCGCGCATCACGCGGCGCGTATCCAGATCGGGCACCAGCTTGCGCGCGCCGGTCAGCAGCGCGTTCACATCGCTCGCATAGGTCTGCGTGTCACCCGGCTCGCGCACGGCGGCGGTCGCGGTGATCACGGTGTTGCCGTGCACGGTGCCCGTCACGATAACGCCCTTCGACACCGGCGTAGGCACGGGGTAGAGCGGCATGAGCGTGCGCGGCTCCTTGTCCAGCACCACGATGTTGCCCTGACGCCAGACCATCTGGAATTCCTCGGCTCCGGCCATATGCGAGATTTCGGCGGCGCCGTTGCCCGCGGCGTTGATCAGGTAGCGGCAGCGCACGTTGCCAGCGGGGGTCGCCAGCGTAAAGCGTGCGTCACCGTCTGAGCCCGCGACTTGAATCGCTTCTACCGACGCGGACCGCATAAACGTCACGCCGTTGGCCACGGCGTTCTCCAGCGCGGCGATGGCAACCTCAAACGGGTCGACAAACCCAGTCGAGGGACACCACAACGCGCACGTCGCATCGGCACTGGCGCGCGGCTCAAGTTCATGGATGCGGTCGGGGCCAACGATTGACAGCTCGGGCACACCGTCGGCAAGGCCGTTGCTGCGAAGCTGCTCCAGGTGCGCGCGGTCCTCGTCGTTAAAGCCCAACACCATCGAACCGGTGCGGCGGAACAAAAAGCCGAGCTCCTGCGCCCACGTACCGTACAACTCGCAGCCACGGGCATTGACCTGCGCCTTTACCGTGCCCGGCGCCGGATCATAGCCGGCGTGCACTAGACCGCCGTTGGCCTTCGAAGCCCCTAGCGCGATATCGTTTGCTGCCTCGACCACGCAAATGGATAGGTCATAGCGCGCGAGCTGTCTCGCGATGGCGCACCCGGTAATGCCCGCGCCCACAATTGCGATATCAAACGTTTCTGTCACAGCGCCTCCCAGAAGAGTTGACAGGCTGTCAATAAGACTATCCTACGGTCTGCACACCCCCAGCGCGGCGGCAATGCGGCGAACAGCCCCGCAACACCCGCCAACGGCAGGCGAGGGGAGACCCGGCAATGTCGACAACCTCGTCTGCCGACAACTACGGCAACCGTTCGTCTCGATCTGTAACAGTTAGACGAGGATTTGGGTTCCAGATGTTACAGATCGAGACGTTAGTCTGGCGGGTCATTCGTTTGTCTCGATCTGCAACATCTAGACCCGGATTCCGCTCCCACCTGTTACAGATTGAGATGTTTGTGTCCGCGCCAGCCCCGTACCCAGCCGTAGTCCCATATAAACAAACCCCGTGGTAAACTTGACCGAACTGTTAATATTCCGAAAGGTACCCGTAATGTCCAAGTACATCTCCGAGCTCATGTCGCCGCAGCTTATGGGCGTCGTCTATGCCTTCGTTGGCTTTATCATCGCCCTGTATGTGCTGTCGGTCGTCTATGTGTTCATCGACGCTCGCCGCCGCGGCGCCAGCGCCTACGTGGCATGGGGCATCATCGCCCTCATCCCGTTTGTGGGTCTCATCGCCTACCTGGTCCTGCGCCCGCACTCCTACGCGTCCGACCGCGAGGAGCAGGAGCTGGACATGGCCCTGCGCGAGCGCCAGCTTGCCCAGTACGGAACCTGCCCGCAGTGCGGCGCGCCCATCGAGAAGGACTTCGTCGTCTGCCCGGTGTGCGATACCCAGGTCCGCAACGTATGCCCCAGCTGTCATCGCCCGCTCGATGCGCACTGGAAGGTCTGCCCCTACTGCCGAACTCGCATCCAGTAACGCATCCATCGCCTGGCCGGCCGCAAGCCACGGGTACCGTGCGTCCCGCGCAAGCCACGCGCACCCCGCGCCCCGCCCACACGATGAAGCATGCGTAGAAAATCGCCCGCCGTGCCATTAAGGTGCGGCGGGCGCTTGTATACCAAGGCAACCTGCCTATAATGATGCAAGTCAAAAACGCCGAGCGCATCGCGCGCACTTGCATCAGGCATCCGAGAGGAGAAAACATACCCATGAAGGCACTCTACAATGACGGTTCGGTGGCCGAGCTCCCGCAGGACGAGGTCACGCACGTCATCCGTCACTCCGCCGCGCACATCATGGCTCAGGCCATCAAGCGCCTGTACCCCGAGGCCGACTTTGCCTACGGCCCCGCGACCGACAACGGCTTCTACTACGACGTCGACCTGCCCGAGGGCGTCAAGATCAGCGAGGACGACTTCCCCGCGATCGAGGCCGAGATGAAGAAGATCGTCAAGGAGAACCTCAAGTTCACCGTGTACGAGAAGCCCCGCGCCGAGGCCATCGCCCTTATGGAGGAGCGCGGCGAGAAGTACAAGGTCGAGCACATCGGCGACCTGGACGACGACGCCCGCATTACCTTCTACCAGCAGGGCGACTACATCGACATGTGCGTCGGCCCCCACATCTGCTACACCAAGGCTCTGAAGGCCTTTAAGCTTACCGGCGTCTCGGGCGCCTACTGGAAGGGCGACAAGGACAACAAGATGCTCACCCGCATCAACGGCGTCGCCTTTGCCACCAAGGAAGAGCTCGACGAGCACATGCACATGCTGGAGGAGGCCAAGAAGCGCGACCACCGCAAGATCGGCCGCGAGATGGACCTCTTTATGATGCGCGACGAGGCCCCCGGCTTTCCGTTCTTCCTGCCCAACGGCATGATCCTTAAGAACACGCTGCTGGATTACTGGCGCGAGATCCATCACAAGGCCGGCTACGTGGAGATCTCCACGCCGCTCATCATGAACAAGCAGTTGTGGAAGACCTCGGGCCACTGGGACCACTACAAGGACAACATGTACTCCACCGTCATCGACGACGAAGAGTACTGCATTAAGCCCATGAACTGCCCGGGCGGCGTGCTGGTGTACGCCTCCAAGCCGCACTCCTATCGCGAGCTGCCCATCCGCGCCGGCGAGATTGGCCTGGTGCACCGCCACGAGCTGCGCGGCGCCCTGCATGGCTTGTTCCGCGTACGCTGCTTTAACCAGGACGACGCCCACCTGTTTGTGCGTCCCGACCAGCTGACCGACGAGATCGTGGGCGTGGTCAACCTCATCGACTCCGTGTACCAGAAGTTTGGCTTTAAGTATCACGTTGAGCTTTCCACCCGCCCCGAGGACTCCATGGGTTCCGACGAGGATTGGGCTCGCGCCGAGGAGGGCCTGCGCACCGCACTGGAGAAGCTGGGCATGGACTACGAGGTCAACGAGGGCGACGGCGCCTTCTACGGCCCCAAGATCGACTTCCACCTGGAGGACTCGCTCGGTCGTACCTGGCAGTGCGGTACCGTCCAGCTCGACTTCCAGATGCCGCTCAACTTTGACCTGGAGTACGTGGACGCCGACGGCACCAAGAAGCGTCCCATCATGCTGCACCGCGTGTGCTTTGGCTCCATCGAGCGCTTCATCGGTATTCTGATTGAGCACTTTGCGGGCAAGTTCCCCACCTGGCTGGCTCCCGTGCAGGTCAAGGCGCTTCCCGTCTCCGAGAAGAGCCGCGACTACGCCCACGAGGTGTGCGCCAAGCTGGAGGAGGCCGGCATTCGCGTGGTCTGCGACGACCGCGACGAGAAGATCGGCTACAAGATCCGCGAGGCCCGCAGCATCGACCGCGTGCCCTACATGCTCATTCTGGGCGAGAAGGAGGTCGAGGCCGGCAACATCTCCGTCCGCGATCGTTCCAACGAGACCGTTCAGATGAGCGTTGACGAGTTTGTGGCCAAGGTGCTCGAGGAGATCAAGACTCGCGCCTAAGGCAAGAAACACAACAATTAACAAAGGCGACCGTCCACAAAGGGCGGTCGCTTTTTTCATGTCAAAATTAGAAAAGCCGCTGGTTGAGCGGCTTTTTTTGTTGCACAAAAAGGTACAGGTTTTTGTAGAGGGGTATGGAGATGTACCTAATAGCAGTACATTTGCGTAATCTGGGCAAACGCTGATTAATTACTCGTATAATGTCGTCTGTCGAAAGATACAAAAACCTGTACTTTTGCGACATCGCCTAGCTGCGAGCGAGAAGCCTGTTCTAAACGCCCCTGCATTTGCGCGTGCCGCAAAGCAAGAAGAGGGGGGCGAGAACATGGAGCAGACGGCACGGCGCCAAGAGCAGCTGCCGGGCGCATTTAACGGCGTCACTACCAGTAGTCAGCGCGGCCGCGTCCGCTGGTATCTGGTTCACACCCCCCATGGAAAAGAGCGCGAGACCTGCGAAAAGGTCCGCCGCATTATCCCGCACGAGCTGATGCAGGACGCTTTTGTGATGCAAAAGGAGTTCTGGTTTAAGCGGGACGGCGCCTGGTCGCTCCAAACCAAACCCATGTACAAGGAATACTTCTTCGTCGCCACGCGCGATGCCGCCCTGCTCGACAAGGCTTTGGCCCAGTTGAGTTTTGGCTGCCGCATTGCCGGCAGCAGGGAGCGGGCCTATGCGCCCATGCCGGACGATGCGCAGGACTGGTACCGCAGCGTGCTTGACGACGACGGCGTGGTTCGCAACAGCGTGGCCCGCATAGAAGACGGCGTGCTGCATATAGAGCAAGGGCCCTTGGTGGGGCAAGAGGCCCGAGTAAAGAAGATCGACCGTCATAAGCGCTGGTGCCTGGTGGACGTAGGCGAAGGCGACTCCGCATTTAGGGAGCTGCTTCCGTTGGACGTGCCCAGTAAGACGTAAGGAGACGTCGCACTGGAAATTCATTCGCAATTTGAATTCATCGATTGGGGGGTCCCTGAGGACTGGGACGTGGATTTGAACTTGACTAGTAAAGAAGTGACAGGGCAAAACGCGCCGGTGAGGGCAGCGCTTGTTGCGCAGGCCATGAATGGCGGCGACGCGAGGATGCGCTACAAGGCCATGCGGGCCGTGAAGGACTGGGACCGCACGCGCCTGGCATACCGCGCCGTCAAGCGCGCCTTCGACATCGTGTTCAGCGGCTGCGTGCTGGCCGTCATTGCCATTCCGAGCTTGGTGCTCGCCGCGGCCATCCGCCTGGAGAGCGAGGGCAACCCGTTCTACAGCCAGATCCGCGTGGGCCAGACCCACCGTGACGGCAGCCTTTCCACCTTCCGCATGTGGAAGTTTCGCTCCATGTACAAAGACGCCGACGAGCGCCTCGCCGAGCTCAAGGAACAGAACGAGATCGCCGGTGCCATGTTCAAGATGAAGGACGACCCCCGCGTCACCAAGATCGGCAAGTTCATCCGCAAGCACTCCATCGACGAGTTCCCGCAGTTCCTCAACGTGTTCCTGGGCCAGATGTCCGTCGTGGGCCCGCGCCCGCCGCTGCCCAACGAGGTGGCCGAGTACACAGAATTCGACCTGCAGCGCCTGGCCGTGAAGCCCGGGATCACCGGCTGGTGGCAGGTGACGGACCGCAACGACACCGATTTCGACGGCATGGTCCGACGCGACCTGGAGTACATCGCCAAACGCGGCGTGGTCACCGATTTAAAGATTGTTCTCCTCACAGTCGTTGAGGTCTTTACCGGTGGCGGTGCTTGCTAGATGACTGAACCGATTAGGGTAGCCCAGATTGTTGGCAAGATGGTTGGCGGCGGCGTCGAGGCCGTTGTCATGAACTATTATCGCCATATTGACCGAAGTAAAGTCCAGTTCGATTTTCTTGTCGATTCAGATTCGACGCTCGTGCCACGTGAAGAGATCGAATCGCTTGGTGGTCGAATCTTTGAGATTCCGCCCTACCAGCATGCGATTGAATATCAGCGAGAGCTTCAAAGCCTCTTTACGCAAGAGGGCTGGAAGATAGTGCACAGCCATATCAACGCGCTTTCCGTCTTTCCGCTTCGCGCCGCGAAGAAGGCAGGGGTACCCGTGCGTATCGCCCACAGCCACTCGACGAGCGGCAAAGGCGAGTTTGCAAAAAATGCCCTTAAAGGCTTTTTGAAACTGTTTTCGACAAGGTATCCAACTGATTTGGCGGCCTGTACTGAGTATGCCGGTAAATGGCTGTTCGGCTCATCCCATTTTACCGTCTTTAATAATGCTATCGATTTGAGCAGTTTTTCTTTCAATCGATCGATTAGGGATGAGCAACGTGCTGGGCTTGGAGCGCAGGACGATACGCTGGTATTGGGGAATATCGGTAGGTTCATCCCCCAGAAGAATCAGCTGTTTTTGCTTGATGTTTTCAAGGCGGTTTATGCTCAGAATCCTGATTCCATCCTTGTTATCTGCGGCGATGGAAAGTTGAGACCGCAGGCGGAGGAAAAGGCGCGCTCGCTGGGAATTGCGTCAGCGGTGCGTTTTCTCGGTCAGATTTCCAATGTACAGGACGTCTATCAGGCGCTTGATTTATTCGTTCTCCCTAGTCTGTACGAGGGCCTCGGAATGGTCGCGATTGAGGCCCAGGTCTCCGGTCTCCCGTGCATCTGCTCTGAGAGGGTCCCCAACGAGGTCGCGCTATCCGGTCGGTGCAGCTTCGTTCCGTTGAGTGCGGGCATTGAGGGCTGGTCCAATGCGATCCTTACCACACGCACAGATGTCGTTAATCGTTCCGATCCCCAAGCATCTCTGGGGCTTGAATCTTATGACATCTTTAGGGCAGCGCCCAAGCTCGAAGAGTACTATCTGAAGTTATTTGAAACGGTGAATTAATGAAAATTTGTATTTTAACGTGGCTCCATAATCAAAATTTCGGTACGTTGCTTCAGGCTTATGCCCTACAGCAGTTTTTGAAGGCAGAAGGGCATGACGTTGTCGACGCTGACTATCTTCCCTGCGTTAAAGAAAAGCTACTGAACTGGGCGATCAACCGGAACTCCTTCGATTTATTTGCTGGCAAAGCACGCGAGCTATTCAATCGCAAGAAGGAACATGATGACTTCGGATCCTCGACGGCTGACGTATTCAATCGCTTTTTGAGCCAGAACATCGAGACCACTGATCGGATTGTCGATACAGACGGACTGGTCGATTTACGGGGAAAATACGATGCATACGTCTGCGGATCTGATCAAATCTGGTCCCCTTATCTTTTGAATAGGAATTTCTATCTCTCCTTTCTAAGCGACAGCGATAAGAGAATCGCGTATGCACCCAGCTTCGGTGTCACGAGCACCACGCAGAGGAAGAAAAAGATCATTACCGATCTGATTAAAACGTTCAGCTCTGTGTCTGTTCGTGAAGATGCGGGCGCGGATTTTGTCGAATCCCTCGGTCTCGAGCGCCCTTCACAGGTTGTGGACCCTGTCCTGCTCCTGTCGAAAGAGGACTGGGCCCCGCTCATCAACGGTAAATGTCCTGAGCCCGGGAAAATCGTCTGCTATTTCCTTGGGAATAGGCCGTTTTACAGGAAAGCTGTCGATTCGATTTCAAAAGAGCTCGGCTGCGAGGTCGTGACGCTTGTCGGTTCAGGTAAAAATGCTGTCGACGAGCAGCTCAATCCGCGTTACGGGCTTGGTCCCGATGAATGGCTCGCTTATCTGGCGAGCGCGCGGTTCGTGTTAACCGATTCGCTGCACGGTACGCTGTTTTCTCAAATTTTCCGCAAAGACTATTACTGCTTCAAGAGATTTGAGGAGACCGACAAGCGCTCTCAAAACTCTCGAGTCGAGAGCCTCTCGAGGCTTTCGAATACCGAGGATCGTCTGCTAGATGGCTATGACAGTCACATGAACGCTACGGAAATCGAGGGCTATGAGAAGCGACTGTCCGACGTGGAGTCGCTCATCACGTTTTCGAAAAAATGGCTCTTGGATGCTCTTGAGCAATAGGGGGAAAGTTAGCTTGAGCAAGAACATCGACACAGTTTCTCACCGGGCCTGCTTTGGTTGCGGAGCTTGCGCGGCCAAATGCCCTTTTTCCGCTATTACTATGCGTACCTCGCCCGACGGTTTCGAATATCCCGTGGTGGACGCAGCGAGATGCACCTCCTGCGGTCTTTGCCTGCGTACCTGTCCGGCGGAAAACCAAGTCGACGCGGACTCGGAGGCCATTCGCGCCGCTGTCTTGCAGAGCGATGACCCGGACGAGCTCGCGCAAAGTTCGTCCGGCGGCGTCTTCTCCCTTCTTGCGAAACGTATACTATCGGACGGCGGGCGCGTTTACGGCGCCGCCTGGGATGGCGTCGATCACGTCAGGCATATCGGTATATCCGAGCTTGCCGAAATCGCGCTCCTGCAAAAGTCCAAATATGTCCAGAGCGATGCTAGCGAATCGTATCCCGAAGTGCTCAGCGATCTCAAATCCGGCAAGCGAGTCCTCTTCAGCGGTACTCCTTGTCAGGTTTCCGCGCTGCGTCTCTATTTGGGTAAACCGATGGATGGGCTGACAACCGTCAGCGTTGTTTGCCACGGTGTACCAAGCTCTTCCATGTTTCGTTCCTATGTTGGCTGGCTCGAGCTTCGGGAGAAGTCCGATGTCACCGCACTGACTTTTAGAGATAAATCGAAATTCGGATGGGGCCATAACATAAAAATCGAGTTATCCGACGGCAGGATTATAAAGAGGCCCGCTGCATTCGATCCCTTTTATGGTTCCTACATCAAAGGCCTGATCAGCAGATCGTCTTGCTACGGCTGTCCTTTCAGAGGGTGCGACAGTCCTGCCGACATCATCCTCGGTGATTCCTGGCGTTCTGAGTCTGTCCAAGACTGCGGACATCCCGAGAAGGGTGTTTCGGCCGTTATCGTGAAGACCGAGCGCGGGGCAAAATTGATCGATGAAATAGGCGATTACGTCGCCTACTCTAACAACGGCCTTGCTCCGGATGATGTGCTGCTGCATGAAGATCCTAATAAGCGCTCTGATCTTGTGGAGAGGCGCGATGCCGTTATCGAGCAGTTCGAGGCTACAGGATTACAAGTCTTTGATTCCGTCCTGGCGCCGAATGCGACTCTTTTCGACCGTCTGAAAATGCTGCTCCCCCCGTCGATGCGCCTGCGTGTAAAGCGGTTTGTCCGATCTATTAAACCTAGGACCGTGCATGAGTAACTTCACCACAGTGATAACGATTTGCGACCGTCCCCATATCGGGGGCGGAGCTTCAAAAATCGCAATCGAAACAGCAGCTGCTCTGGCGAGGATAGGTGTCAACAGCTATTTCTTTTCAGCGTTGGGTGACCCCGATCCCTCCTTAATCGAATCGGGCGTTGTTTGTGTCAATTGCGGGCAGAACGACGTCCTGAACGGGGGCGTCTCCGGCGCTGCTCAGGGTATCTGGAACAGGCGCTCGGAAACGGCGCTGGATGATCTACTGAAGCAGCTCGATCCGAAGACGACGGTCGTCCACGTTCACTCTTGGACGCACTCCCTTTCTCCCTCGATATTCACGGCCATAGGGCGACGGGGGTTCAAGTGCCTGATCACAGCCCATGAGTACTTCCTCGTTTGTTCCAACGGTGGACTCTACGATTATGTTAATCATTGCAACTGCGGAATTGCCCCCGGTTCTCCGAAGTGCCTGCTGCACAACTGTGACAAGCGCTCATATATCCAAAAACTGTATCGATCCGTTCGCTTTTCCGTGCAGGGATATGTTTTGAGAGCGCTGCGCCCGGCTGTCGCCTTCGTTTCAGATTCCAGTCGTCGGTTGATTGAGCCCTATCTAACATGGGATGCCGAGCGATTCGACTGTTTAAATTACGTCGATGCGGACAAATTCCAGCATGGGTTTGATGCAGATTGCGAGGCTTACCTATTCGTTGGTCGCCTGAGCCCTGAAAAGGGCTGCGATTTATTTTGCGAAGCCGCCAGTAGGGCCGGTGTGGACGCTATCGTCATCGGTGACGGTACCGAATTGAAGAGGCTGTCGGACAGTTATCCGGATATCAAATTCATGGGCGCGCTGCCCCATGACAAGGTGCTTTCCGTCATGACGCGGTCACGTGCAATCGTTATGCCCTCGGTTTGTCGAGAGACGTTCGGGCTTGTCGCCTATGAGGCCATGATCGCTGCCGGTCTGCCGTGCATCGTCTCTGATGTCGGCGACGCTGCCTCCTTTGTGAGGTCGAAAGGTCTCGGCGAGGTCTTCAGCGCGGGCAATGCCGAGTCGCTATCCGCCGCAATGGTCAATATGCTCGATCCCGATGTTTACTCGCGTTACAGGGGGGCGGTTGAGAAGGCGGACTTCAGCTGCCTCGAAAAGACCGCGTATGTAGAACGTCTTATCGGTATTTACGATCAGCTAATGGCTAAGCTTTAATTGGATGAAGGTTTTTAATGGTTACGGTTGTGATGTCAGTTTACAACGGCACGCGATATCTTACTGAGCAGCTAGATAGCTTAAGACTTCAGACAGTGTCTCCGGACCGAGTGCTGATTGCGGATGATTGCTCGACAGACGGGTCGTTCGATCTCATTGTCAAATATATCGAGGAACACGGACTCGGTAATTGGACCATCAACAAGAATCGCTCTAATTTCGGCTGGCGCAAGAGCTTTAAGCGGCTTCTCGACCTTGCATCTATAGACGATGGAATCGTCTTCCCGTGCGACCAGGATGATATCTGGGAACCCGATAAAATCGCTGTGATGTCCTCAATCCTCGAGAAGGACCCCTCTATCGACGTTCTCAGCTGCGCCGTCGAGCCGTTTTATGAGAGCGGCGGTAAAAAAGTAACAGTCTATGGTGCTGTCGATGATTCCAAACCTCTGGACGATTTGGAGGCCCCGGTTTTCGATAGCAAGTTTATGTCGGTACGGCGCCCTGGATGTTCGTATGCCGTAAAATCGAGTTTTATAAGGGAAATCATGCCATATTGGCAGGATGATTTTGCTCATGACGGTATGTTATGGCGCTTCTCATTACTGAAGGGGACCCTCAGACTTCTAAATCAGCCCTTGATTCGGTTCCGTAGGCATGACTCTAATGCAACTGAGATGCGACATATTGACAGGAAATCTCGTGTTGCTGAGATAGGGATGTGCTTGAGATTTTCTAAGGTTTTAGAAGAATACTGCAGTAGTAATCCTGGCGATTATCGTATATCTTCTGCGCATATAGAGCATTACGGTTCTGTTTTAAATGCCCGTTTGCACTTGCTCGTAGGTGGCCTAAAAATAAGTGATTTAGGCACCATTCTAAAATACCGTAAGTATGAACTGTCAAATCGTTCCCTGCTTGGTGACTTTAAGGCCTTAATCAGTTCCTGTGACAGTAAGTAGGTGTTTAGAATGCTTGAGCTATTTACTAATGAATTCACTATTTTGATTTTCGCCGCAATCTTAAGTGTCATTTCTCCCGTTAAAGGACTATTTTTTTCTGTTCTAGGATTGCTCGTTTTCAAAGAAGTTCTTTCTGGGCGTCTCTACAAAGTGTTTTTAAATAACGCCATTCCCATTGTCGTTATGGGCGCGATAGTTTTCTTTTCTGCTATTGCGTTTACGTCCCGAAGCATTAACGAATCCCTCCTTACGGTCTGCTCGTATTTCTTTTGCATTCTTCTTGGTTATATTTACGGTAAAGCAAAGAATGATGACTGGGTTGAGTCTGCATTGCTTATGCTTCGCAACGTTATGGTGTTCGCCTGCCTATTTAGCTTTGTCCTTGAAATTGTTTTAGGTCAACGACTAGTTACAAATGGTTCCTTTTCTTTTCTGCAAACTGTAACGATTGATAATCCATCCTTGTATCGACTGCGTAGTTTTTTCGGTCATGCAATCGTATTTGGCCAAATGATAGTTATTGCTGTGGTAATTAACTATAAATTGGAGACGGGCAGGATGAAACGTCTCTTATGCTCTGTAGTTCTTTTGGTCGCTCTGCTTCTGACAAAGAGTCGTAGCGCGTGGATTATTCTCATTGCTTTAGCATCGGTGTACCTGGTCTTTCGCCTAAAGAACCCCGAGTATTCTAAATGGAATTTAATTGCCCTTTTAATTCCAGCTGTATTGCTACTCGTTTTTATTCTCTACAAGTTTGGACTGTTTAACTTTGTGGCTTCTCGATTTGGTGAGCTTGAAACTGATGTTTCATATAGCCAGCGTTCCGGAGCCATTGCCTATATTATTCATAGCTTTTTAAGCAGGCCGCTGTTTTGGCTTACTGGAAATGGTTTTGGCAGTAGTCGCGTGACTATGCTGGGCACGACGGTTGAAATTAGCGGTTTTTCAACGGTGGATAATGGTTTCCTTGCAATGCTGTATGAATATGGTTTTCTTGGAATTTGTAGCTTTGTATTCTTGATAATTTCCGCTGGCATCGGTTCGTTCAGGTCGGGTTGCGAACTCGATCAAGTACTATTTACCGTCTCCTGTATATGCTGTGTGGAGCTCATATTTTATTGTGAGCTTGGTTGGTGGGTGCCAACGGTTATCTTGTTTGCTTCCTGTGGACTCGTTCTGGGTAGAACGAGTGCTCGGTATTCAGATTTGTGCGAGTCAGGCCCATCCTTGATTTCTGAATAAATCAAGGATGTTAGTTTAAACAAACGAGGTTGAATGAATTATTCGTCTATTGCGCGCAACACTATGATTGCGTTTGCTGCACAGTTTATTTCTCTATCGGTCAGTGTTGTCATGTCGCTGCTCGTGCCGAAAATCGTTGGTGTTGCTGATTATGGATACTGGCAGCTGTTCATGTTTTATACGACCTATTCCGGCTTTTTTCACCTTGGCCTGAATGATGGTGTCTACTTGATTAACGGGGGTCTCTCTCGTGATGAAATCGATAAGAGCTCAATAAAATCCCAGTATATCTTCGGTGCTTGTTTCCAGGCAGTGATTTGCCTCGGCATCACTTTTGTTTCGCTGCCTCTTGTCGATGACGCAAATCGAGTATTTGTTATCGCGTCTTTTGCGCTTTACACCGTCGTCTATAACCTGACAAGTTATTTGGGCTTTGTCTTTCAGGCTATGAACGAAACTAAGCTATTTTCGTTTTCTACAATGCTAGACAGGCTGGTGTTTCTGGCTCCGCTCCTTGTTTTAATTGGATTTAAGGTTTCGGACTACCATCCCTATGTCTACGCGTATCTCGTTTCGAAGATTATTGCGCTCATATATTGCTCTTGGATGGGCAGGGATATCCTATGTGCTAAATCAGTGTCTTTTGGCAACTCGCTTAAGGACGGTATCCGCAGTATCATCGTCGGCGTAAAGCTGATGATTGCGAACATCGCCGACACACTGATCCTCGGGGTATCTAGGTTTCTTATCGATCATTTTTGGGGTATCGTCGCCTTTGCAAAAATTTCGTTCTCCCTCTCTCTTGTCAATTTCTTTATCACTTTTGTCTCGCAGGCGAGCATGGTCTTATTTCCTGCTCTTAGGACAGGTTCTGATGAGGAGAGAGTTCGTTTTTACATTGGCATAAGAAATGCCATCGAACTCATTTTTCCTGCAATCTTTTTGTTCTATTTCCCTATGGTTTGGTTTTTGGGGGCGTGGCTTCCTCAATATGCCGAGAGTCTTAGATATTTTGCGCTCTTACTTCCGATATGCGTCTTCAATACGAAGATGAGCCTTTGCTGTACTACCTATTTCAAGGTTCTTCGTAAAGAACAGCTGCTCCTGAAGTTGAATATCGTCACTGTTATTTGTAGCGCTGTTTTTTCGATATTCGGTGTTCTTGTCCTTAACTCACTCGACGCCGTCCTGTGTGGCGCCGTTATCTGCATTATTGGCAGGTCGTTGTGGTCCGAGCTCTATCTGAACGAACAGCTTAGCGCCCCTGGTTCAACTAGGCCGTTTCAGGAGATCCTGCTTACAGCCGCTTTTGTCTTGTTCACTGAGCTTTTATCTGGTGGAACTGCGGCGATTCTATATGCATTAGTCTACGTTGGCTATCTCTTGCTTAATCATTCTGCGCTGAAAAGCGTTGCTTCATGTTTGACCAAACTGAAGAAGCAGCGATAGCTACATCAAAATGGATTGGATTTTAATATGAAAGGCATCATCCTCGCCGGCGGGTCCGGCACCCGCCTGTACCCGCTCACGCTCGTGACCTCCAAGCAGCTGCTGCCGGTCTACGACA
>UQZL01000023.1 GCA_900545605.1 uncultured Collinsella sp. | reverse complement strand
CCCAAGGGTGGTTCGGGTTCCGATACGCCTGCCGACAAGGGTGGCAAGCAGCGCAACGATGACGAGCGCGCCCCGCGTCCGCGTCGTCGCCATTCCTCGGGCACGCAGCAAAAGCCCTCGGTGCCCTCCGTGGCCGATCAGGTCTCGGATGGCGAGGTCAAGGTCACGCGCCGTCGCCCTGGAGATGGCGGAGGGGCGGCTGCCAAGGCCGCGCGCGGCGCTGCTCGCGACGAACGCGAGTCGCGCGAAGATCGTGGTGGCGAGGGTTCGGCCGACCAGGGCCAGAAGCGCCGTCGCCGTCGTCGTTCCCGCAAGCCGCGTCAAGATGGTGGCGAGGGCTCGACCCAAAACTCGTCCGCACCGCAACCGCCCACCGGCGAATAGCACCCGCAAACGGATTTAACCTGTCTGGCCCCAAACGCGTCGGGGTACCATAGCGCTGAATCGACAACCCTCCCTGCGACCGAGCGTAGGGAGGGTTGTGTCGTGAAGAGACATTTGAATGTGTTGGGATGCCTGCAAGGTACCGGCATCCTACCGTTTGCGGACGAATTGCTACCGTTTGCCGAGCGGGCGGCGCACGAGGCGCTTGAGGCGTTGTCGCCCACGCGATGCGCCGGCTGCGAGCGCGCCGGTGCGCTTATTTGCCAAGACTGCTTGGCGGCGCTTGCGCTCATCGACCCGCGGCATAGCTGCACTCGATGCGGCGCCCCGTTTGGAGACTTGCTGTGCACCGAGTGCTCGGTCGAGGGCTCGTCCTCGGCGATGGCCGAAGCACTCGACCGGTGCCTGGCATGTGCCGTTTACACGCATCCGCTGCCGCGGATCATTAAAGCGTACAAAGACGCGGGCGAGCGACGCCTGGCGCCGTATCTGGCAGAGCTGCTATACGACACCGCCTTACATGCCCAGGCCGCGGCACCCGATCGCTTAGGCGGTGTGTTGTCCGGCGCCGATGCCGTGGTGTTTGTGCCCGCGACGGCGGCGGCGTTTCGGCGGCGCGGCTTCGATCATATGGAAGCCATCGCGCGCCCATTTTGCGGGCTGTCGGGTGTTCCGCTGCTCGACGCCCTCGTTAAGTACGGCCATGGCGACCAACGTGAACTCGGTCGTGAAGAACGCCGTGAACGCGCCCGAGGCATGTACGAGACCGTTGAGGACGTGCGGGGCCGCCGCCTGCTGCTTATCGACGACGTTATCACCACGGGTGCGACGATGGCGGCGGCTTCGGCGGAACTCAAGCGCGCCGGTGCCGCGGCCGTTGATGGCCTTGCTATCGCACGCGTTTGGTAGGGGTGATTCGTGTGGCGGTAACAATCAGGCAGTGCAACAAACCGACAAAAGAGCAGCTAGCGGCTTCCGTGATCCTGACGGGCGCCTCGGCGTTGCGCATGATTCGAGCCGAGCGCCGGCAGATGGGCTACATCGGCTGGAAGGACCTCAATCCCGATGAAGAGCGCCGCGTGCTGTGTACGTCATCGCCTTCGACCGAGGATATCTATCTTCCCGACCTGGTGCGAATTGGAGCCAAAAGCGGCGAGGTGCAAGAAGATCTTTGCTTGCTGGTGGGATCTGCGGCGCAGCGCCGCCGCATGCCTGGCGTGGACTGGTCCGTGTGTTCCGGGTTGCCTGCCGGCGCGATTCTAGAGGTGGAATCGGGGGTGTGTAGCCTATCTCCCGAGGCCCTTTGTGTTGCCGTCGCCCGCGAGGTCGGCTGTATCCAGGCGTTTGCCCTGGCCCAGGAACTGTGTTCCAAGATTTCACTGAGTGATCGCGGGAAGTATCTGCCTCCCTACACCTCACCTGTTGCGAATAGACTTGCAAAGGACAAGGACCAACCGGCAGACGTGGGCTACTTTGAAGTCGAGCCGGTGCTGACGCCCGATCGCCTGGCAGATTACCTTGCGGCATGCAAGGGGAGTGCGGCCAAACAACTGCGGCGGCTGTGTCCCTATCTGTCGGAAAACCTGCGCTCACCCATGGAGTGCATCATGCTTGCCATGTTTTCGCTTCCGTTTTCCTATGGCGGATTTGCCTGCGGTCCCTTTAAGACCGACTACAAGATTGAGTTCGATGACCGCGCGCAGGCAATCTCGGGGATGCCGTATGCAGTTTGCGATGCGTATCAGGAAGAAGCCCGGTTTGACCTGGAATACAACGGTGAGCTGGGCCATTCCTCCCGGAGGGGACGTATCCATGATGAAAAACGCAACACGGGCTTGATTACTATGGGAATCGAGGTCGCGACGGTCAATAACGAGATGCTTTGCGACATGGAGGCAATGGAGGCACTCGCATGGCGCATCCACCAGCGTATGCGAAAGCGGTACCGGAATCGTGTCGATGCCCGCAGGAAGAAGCAAGAGGCGTTGCTTAACACGCTGCGGGCGTGTTTTGGGCTTAAGCCGGTATAATTCGCGTCAAAAATAGGGGGTTAATCATATGCCCTGGCCAAAAAATGGCAAATATGAGTACTGTCACTAAATCAGTAACAGCAAAATCAAAGAATTTAGGACTCGGAGGCGGCGTAAAGAAAGAAGATAATAAACAAACGTAGAATAACTAAGCATCAGATTGGCGACACTAAGCGCAAAATCTGTCCGAGAGGCCAAAATTGCCTGTTACAAAATTGGTAACAGTACTCATATTTGCTATTTTTTGGCCACGGCACCCTGAGACGGGTGCCCCGGAGCTCCCCGTAGGGGAGCTCCGGGCTTCATGGGGGCACGAATGGTCCGCTTCGACCTGCAAAATCTGTGCTCACGGTGCGAATGGCGCCCCTAACCTTAAACTTTAGCTTGAACTTAGCTATAATGCGCTACGTTCCTGCCGGGCTGTGGTTGCGGACGGACGAAATGTCCATCCTAGTCCAAGACAGACGCGGTCAAAGGGATCCACGTAAGCGACCGCGTGCGCGCGGCGCGATCATGGCGCGTCCTAGATGTAAGCCGCACCGTCCGTTCTACTTTCTTTGGGGCAATACCGCCTCGCGGGCGAGCGGGCCAGTCGTGAAGGTGGTTACGGCCTCCCGAGCAAACACCCCGGTGCGCAAGTGTGGGGTCAAATACCAGGTCAGCTGGTGGGAACAACCCGTTATTCCGCGCAACGCACGGATTGTATACGACACAGAAGGCAGGGTAGTGGACATGGTGAGGGGCAGCTTGATGCACGCGGCTCGGTTAGGTGCTGGGACCGCGGCGGTCATTGCCGTATTGGGTTTGAGCGGATGCGCGTTCAACCCACTGTCCACGTTCACGACACCCACGATTGACCAGATCGAGCGCGAGACCGTTACCCCTACGGTGTCGGACGATGCCCTGGTCACTCCCGGTACCCTGACGGTTGCCCTCGATACCTCCGATGCCCCGCAGGCCATGCAGGGCGCCGATGGCAACCTCACGGGCTACGCAGTTGACGCTGCCCGCGCCCTTGCAAGTCGCATGGGCCTTAAGGTCGCCTTCGTCGATGCGTCTTCTGCCGATTCCGCGCTCGGCGACAAAAAGGCCGACATCTTCATTGGCGACATCAATTCCACGGATGGTGACATCAGCACGCTTGGTACTTGCCTGTACGACGCTGCGGCAGTGTTCGGGAAGACGAGCGACGGCGAGTCGCTGAGCGTTTCCACCGAAACGCTTAACACCGCTACCCTGGGCGTTCAGACCTCCTCGGCCTCGCAGGAGGCGCTTGCCAAGCAAAGCATCACCGCCAACCAGAAGACCTTCACCAACATCAACGAGTGCTTTGAGGCACTCGAGTCCGGCGAGATCGACTACGTGATTTGCGATTCCACGGCCGGCGGCTACCTTGCGCGCCTGATGAGCCAGATCTCTTACGTCGGCGCGCTCGAGACACCCTCGACGCTCGACGTCGCGGGCCTCGCGGCCAACGATGAGCTATGCCGTGCCGTGAGCGATGCCCTCGACGGTATCACGGTCGATGGCACGCTCGAGGCGGTCCACTCCGTCTGGTACGGCACGATGCCCTATGATCTCACCACCAAGACGGTCTCGGGCGCCGACGTGCAGTCGACCGACACCGGATCCAGCGAGTCCGCATCCTCCGATTCGAGCAGCGAGGGTACAACCTCCGAGGATAAATCGTCCAGCCAGGAGGGCACTATCACCGACGACGACATTAACAAGCTCAATAGCTAGTTATTGCTAGGGGTGGCGTCTCCTATGCGCTAGGAGAGATGCCTCTTCACGGTTTCAACACGCACTGCCGGGCTTCCCCGATGGGGGAGCCCGGCTTTTTCATCCCAATAAAACCAGCAGGTCAAAGCCAATTTTCGGGACCAAATACAAAGTCGTCGTCGCCCTCCTATAGCGCACTTTGCCACAGAAAAGTGCGAGACTTCGGTATGCGGTATCAAGCAATCGTTATTCGGGTCTTTGGGAATCCGCGTGATTAAATGCACGGCAATGGGTACATAGCCAGTACAGTAAGTCCCCGAGGCAGATTGGAGCCACGTATGGATATCAAGGTTTCTGGACGCAAGACGACGGTAACCGATGCTCTGCGTGCGCATGTGGATGAGAAGATCGGCGAGGCGCTCAAGGTTTTCGATATCGAGCCCATGACGGTCGACGTTGTACTTCGCTATGAGAAGAACCCCTCGAACCCCAACCCGGCGATCGTCGAGGTTACGGTTCGTGCCCGCGGTTCGGTGATTCGCGTTGCCGAGCACGGCGCAGATATGTACGCCGCCATCGACCTCTCCGCCGATAAGGTCACCCGCCAGCTGCGCAAGTTCAAGACCAAGGTCGTGGACAACCGCCAGGGCGGTGCCAGCGCAGCGGATGTCGCACCGGTCGAGCGCGTCGAGGATCTGGCCGACCTGCTGCTGCCCGAGGAGGAGGATGACCTGCTCGTCCGCGAGAAGGTCATCGATGTCACCCCGATGACTGAGGAGCAGGCGCTGGTGCAGACCGATCTGCTCGGCCACGACTTCTACGTGTTCGAGAACGCGACGACTGGCCTCATCAATGTGGTGTATCACCGTAAGAATGGTGGATATGGCATCATCAAGCCCCGCATCGAAACACTTGACGAGTAAAATACGTTAACTTGCATGAGTTAACGGTTGGCGGCCATCCCATGCGGATGGCCGCCTTTTTACGTAAGGAGTCGCTTTGATGGACAAGGCTGCATCTACCGGCCATTCTGACCGCTGCCGCATCGTCGTCGATACCTGCTGCGACTTTAGCCCCGAGGTCGCCGCGAACCTCGATGTCGATATCTTGGGCTTCCCCTTCATTATCGATGGCGAGGAGCGCACGGACGATATCTGGTCGAGCATGAGCCCTAAGGAGTTCTACGACCGTATGCGCGCCGGCGCTCGCGTGTCTACCTCCGCCGTGTCGCTCGGTCGCTATATCGAGTTCTTTACCGAGTGCGCCAAAGAAGGCACGCCCACGGTCTACCTGTGCTTTACCTCGGCGCTGTCGTCGAGCTACAACTCCGCGTGCCAGGCGGCAGATGCCGTGCGCGCCGAGTATCCCGATTTTGAGCTCTACGTGGTCGACAACGCTCTGCCCTGCGCGACCGGCGCGCTCCTGGCGCTCGAGGCCGTGCGCCAGCGCTCGGCGGGACTCACCGCCAAGCAGCTGGTCGACTGGGCAAACGAGGCAAAGACCTACGTCCACGGCTACTTTACGCTCGAGAGCTTCGACGCGCTGGCTGCCGGCGGCCGCATTCCGCCCGCGGCGGCGCAGCTCACGGCAAAGCTCGATGTCAAGCCCGAGCTCTCCTACGACCTTGCCGGCTCGCTGTCGCTGATTGGCGTCAACCGCGGCCGCAAGAAGGCGCTCAAGTCCATCCTCAAGTCGTTCCGCGAGAACTACGTGCCCGACCGCACCATGCCCATCGCCATCATGACGGCCGATGCCGAAAAGGACGGTGACTGGCTCGAAGCCGCCATCCGCAAGGAGGAGGGCTGCGCCGACGTCACGATCATTCGCAGCTCCGTGGGTCCCACCATTGGCTCGCACGTGGGCCCCGGCATGGTGGCCTGCGCGTTTTGGGGCAAGAATCGCGCCGAGAAAGCCTCGCTTTCCGACCGCATCGCGCGCCGCGTGCGAGGCGAGTAGGTAGGCGCTGCGGCTGCAAGTGCCCTCAAGTCACGGCCGAAACGCTGGCACCGAGTATTTTAACCTGGTAACAACACCCAACCCAAAAGGAAAGGTTTCATGGCAAACAAGCTCTCCGTCGCATTTATCGGCACCGGAATCATGGGTGCCCCCATCGCCGGCCACATCCTGGACGCCGGCTACCCCGTCACGGTCAACAACCGCACCAAGTCCAAGGCCGCCGCGCTTATCGAGCGCGGCGCCGTCTGGGCAGATACGCCGGCCGATGCCGCGGCGAACGCCGATGTCGTCTTTACCATGGTGGGCTATCCCTCCGAGGTCGAGGAACTCTACCTGGCGGGCGACGGCCTGCTCGCGTGCACTAAGCCCGGCGCGGTCTTGATCGACCTCACCACGAGCTCGCCCGAGCTTGCCCGTGACATTGCCGAGGCCGCCCAGGTTTCTGGTCGCATGGCGTTTGACTGCCCCGTCACCGGCGGCGAGTCGGGCGCTATCGCCGGTACGCTCACGGCTATCGTGGGCGCTACCGAGAACGACATCGCGCCGGTCCGCGACATCCTTGCCACCTTTGCGGCCAACATCTGCTGCTTCGACGGCGCCGGCAAGGGCCAGGCTGCCAAGCTCGCCAACCAGGTGTCGCTGGGCGCCTGCATGGTCGGCATGGCAGACGCCATGGCATTTGCCGAGCTGAGCGGCCTTGATCTGGAGAAGACCCGCCAGATGATCCTGGGCGGTACCGGCAAGTCCGGCGCCATGGAGAGCCTGGCTACCAAGGCGCTCGACGGCGACTACAAGCCCGGCTTTATGGTCGAGCACTTCATCAAGGACCTGCGCTTGGCGCTCGCCTATGCCGACGATCGCGAGCTTGCGCTGCCCGGCGCCGACGTGGCCTTTACGCTCTACGACATGCTCGATGCCATCGGTGGTGCCAAGCTGGGCACCCAGGCCATCACGGTCCTCTATAAGGAGGAGGCCGACGCCATCGCCGCCGGTCTGGACTGGTCGCAGTATCGTCCCGAAGAGCACGGTGCTCACGAGGACGGCTGCGGTTGCGGCGAGCACGGCGACGACCATGAGTGCGGTTGCGGCCACCACCATGGCGAGGACCACGAGTGCTGCGGCGGCCACGGCCATGATGATGGCCACGAGTGCTGCTGCGGCCACCATCACGGGGAGTAGCGCCCATGAGCTGGACGTTCGTGGTGCTTGCGCTGGTGCTCTTTCTCTTTGCGATCTACATCGGCTTTTTGTGCGGCCAGTGGGCGTGCGAAAAGCGCGTCATCACCAAACGCGACTACTGGATCGCCAATTTTGTAGGCGCGGCGGCAGTCGTCCTGCTGACCTGGGTGTTTTCGCTGTTCCCGCTGGTGCAGTTTGCGCCGATCGGCTGGCTCGGCGGCTTTATCGCCGGCCTTAAGATGAGCTTTGGCGAGTCCGTCGGTCCGTGGCGCAAACACGACGAGGTCTTTAACGTTAACAAGGCTCACCGCGCCGCCGCCGACGCGGGCGATGCCGAGGAGCGCCGCCGTGCGCGTCGCAATGGCGCGGCCGACCGACAGCTCATCTCGGTCACCGATGACAGCAAGGGTGCTGACAAGCACGCTAAGAAATAGTAAAAAGAGGTAACTATGGCAGAAAACAAAGACGAACAGCTCACCGACGAGGAGCTGGCACAGCTCCAGCTGGCAGAGGAGAACGAGAACGCCGTCGACCGCCTGGTCCAGGAGCTCGGCTGCCCCACGCGCCGCATCCGTCAGTTTGCCGCCCGCGTGCTGCACCTGCTTGCCGAGCGCGATCCGCAGCGCGTCGTGCCCTGCGTGCCCGCGCTGATCGAGGCGCTCGACCGCCCCGAGGCTCAGACCCGCTGGGAGGCTCTCGATGCCCTGGCGGCGCTCGCCACCACCTACCCCGAGCAGCTGGGCGATGCCTTTGAGGGCGCCGAGACCGCGCTGTTCGATGAGATTTCTTCCACGCTGCGCTATGCCGCCTTCCGCCTGCTGTGCGTGTGGGGCGCCACGAGCGTCGAGCGTTCGCGCGAGGCTTGGCCCATCCTGGACGAGGCCATCCAGTGCTACCACGGCGACCTCGAGTATCGCGACATGCTCGGTTGCCTGTACGAGTTTGGCCAGGGCGAGATTGACGCCGAGGTCGCCGAGAAGCTCGCGCTGCGCCTTAAGTTCGACGCCGAGAACGGCAAGGGCAGCTATCTCAAGGCCCGTTCGAGCGAGATTTGCGAAATGCTTGTTAAACGTTTTGGCCTGGATCTCTCCAAAAAGAAGAAGCGTGCTAGCGTTAAAAAATCTGAGGCCGCCGAAGACGAGGAGTAACAGATTATGGCGCACGATGTAGTCCTGATTCCCGGTGACGGTATCGGTCCCGAGATTACGCAGGCCATGCGCCGCGTGGTCGAGGCCGCCGGTGTCCAGATCAATTGGAATGTCCAGGAGGCCGGTGCCGGCGTCATGGACGAGTTTGGCACGCCGCTGCCCCAGCACGTGCTCGATGCGGTCGCTGAGACCAAGGTCGCCATCAAGGGTCCCATCACCACGCCGGTCGGCACGGGTTTCCGCAGCGTCAACGTGGCCCTGCGCAAGCACTTCGACCTGTACGCCTGCGTGCGTCCCTGCCTGTCGCAGCCGGGTGACGGCTCGCGCTTCCGCGACGTCGACCTGGTCATCGTGCGCGAGAACACCGAGGACCTCTACGCCGGTATCGAGTTCGATGAGGGCGCTGCCGAGGTCGAGGAGCTCTCGCAGCTCGTCGAGCGCTCGGGCCAGAAGACCTTTGCTGCCGATTCCGCCATCTCGATCAAGCCGATCTCCATCGCCAAGAGCCGCCGCATTGTGGAGTATGCCTTTGAATATGCCCGCCGCTGCGGCCGTAAAAAGGTGACGGCCGTGCACAAGGCAAACATCATGAAGGCGACCGACGGCCTGTTCCTGCGCGTGGCGCGCGAGGTGGCCGCCAACTATCCCGATATCGAGTTCAACGACAAGATCGTCGACGCCACCTGCATGGGTCTGGTCCAGAACCCCAACGACTTCGATGTCCTGGTGCTGCCCAACCTGTACGGCGATATCGTCAGCGATCTGTGCGCAGGTCTGGTGGGCGGCCTGGGTATGGCTCCGGGTTCCAACATCGGCGCCGACTGTGCCATCTTTGAGGCAACGCACGGCTCCGCGCCCGATATCGCTGGCCAGGATATCGCTAACCCCACGGCCGAGATTCTGTCTGCGGCTATGATGCTCGATCACCTGGGCGAGAATGACGCGGCCAATCGCATTCGCGCCGCCGTTTCTGCCACGCTCGACGAGGGTGAGCAGGTTACCGGCGACGTTCGTCGTGCCCAGACCGGCTCCGTTGAGGGTGCTGTGGGCACGCAGGCCTTTGCCGATGCCGTTATCGCGCACCTGGCCTAAGGCATGCAGACTGCAAACGCCTAAATAGTACTTAAGTGTTTGCGTATAACCTGAGAATCAATACGCCCGGCGCTCTGTCGGGCGTATTCTATTGCGGACTATGTTTCCTAACAAGGAGTAACTGATATGGGTCTGATTCAAAAGAAGGACGAGAAGGACGAGATCGACGGCATCCAGATCATCGAGCGCGGCGAAGGCCCCGATGGTGATGAGGAGGAGAAGATCGATCTGGTCGCCGGTACGTCTGCCGAACATATTGCCGCCGGTACGACGGCCGAGGAGGAGGACGCTCGCCTGGAGGCAAAGATCGCCGCGGACGCCGCCGACGAGAACCTCATGCCCGAGGAGCAGGACGAGGACGACGATATCCTGGGTTCCGACGAAGACGACCGCGCATCCAAGCACAAGAAGACGATGATTGCCGCCTTCGTGGTTGCAGTCATGATCGCTGCTGTGGTCGGCTTCTTTATCGGCAACGGTGGTTTTGGCGGCAAGGGCGTCGGCTCGGCGACCCTCACCGAGGACCAGCTCGATTCGACCGTGGCAAGCTACAGCTACAACGGCAAGAAGAGCGACATCACCGCGCGCGAGGCCATTGAGAGCCAGTACAGCCTCGACACCGTCAAGGATGGCGATGGCAACTACACCGCTCCCTCTGCCGACGTCATCCTGTCCTACGTGCGCAACAAGATCCTGCTCGACGCTGCCGAGGACGAGGGCATCACCGTCTCTTCTAAGGAGATGAAGAAGTACGCCGAGGATTCCATCGGCACTTCGGACTACAAGACCATGGCCACGCAGTATGGCGTGTCCAAGGACCAGGCCAAGCAGATCGTCCGTCAGTCCGCGACGCTGCAGAAGCTCTACAAGAAGAAGGTGGGCGATAGCTCCGCAAGCATGCCGACCGCCCCGACCGAGCCTGCTGACGGCAACGAGGAGACCGCGAGCAAGGACTACGCCGATTACATCATCAAACTTGCCGGCGACGAGTGGGATAGCGAAAAGGGCACCTGGAAGGACGCCGATAGCACCTACGCTAAGGCCTTCGCTGACGATGCCTTTACGGCTGATAGCGCTACCTACAAGCAGGCCATGACCGCCTATTACACCGCCTACCAGCAGTACTCTTCGCAGGCTTCGAGCGCCAGCTCCAAGTGGACCGAGTACGCCAACGGCCTCTACGCCAAGGCCAACATCAGCATCTACGGCCTGTTTGCGTAAGGGCCGCCCGAGCCGCCGAGCACGTAGCCAAAAATCTGATATGCCCGCTAGAACGGACATTGTTCTAGCGGGCTTTTTGCACTGTGGGGAGGGCGATGAGAGGGGGTGGTTGTATGCAAATTTTGGGACACTTTATTCATATAAAGTGAAAACGATTTCGGCTAAACTGGTAGTAACAATGTGGTACCACTGTTCATCTGGTAGTAACCAATTTTGAGACGAAATCGAATGGAAATTGCTAAGAATTAGTTTGGTAATGAAAGAAACGCACCATGTCTACCTGCGTAAATTACCGTTTACGGGCCAAAAATAACCGTTTGGCAACGATATAGTAATTTGAACGAAATGTGGTGGACGTTTGAATTGAGTGTGTGCTACCGTACATACCAGCAACCCCAAATAGGGACTGGGTTGTCTAAGTTTGCGCATCAATGCCGGCAAGCGGAGAAGCCGGTATGCACAAGGCGCGGACATGGAACTCGTTGGTGAACAACGAAAGAAAGGTTGGAGGAGGTACCATATGATGAAGTACCTCCAGAAGCTCGGCAAAGCGCTGATGCTTCCCGTCGCGGCGCTTCCCGTCGCAGGTATTCTTATGGGCGTGGGCTACCTGCTCGCTCCCGCAGTCATGGGTGCTGCCGGTGACACTACCGGTTTTGCCTATACCGCCGGTTTCCTGCTCATCAAGGCAGGCGGCGCTCTTATCGATAACATGGCCTGGCTGTTCGCAGTCGGCGCCGCTGTCGGCCTTGCCGACGATCACGATGGCACCGCTGGCCTCGCTGGCCTCGTCGCCTTCCTGATGATCCAGCAGCTCCTGAACCCCGCTGTTGTTGGCACCATTCGTGGTATGGACGCCGATGCTCAGACCGCTTGGCTTGCCACGACCGAGGGCATCGCGTTCTCCAAGATCGCTGGTAACTCCTTCATCGGCATCCTGTCCGCCGTCATCGGTGGCACTTGCTACAACAAGTTCAAGGACACCCGTCTTCCCGACTGGCTGGCCTTCTTCTCCGGCAAGCGTTGCGTCGCCATCATGACCGCCGTCATCTGCATCGTCGTCTCCGTCGTCCTGCTCTTTGCTTGGCCGCTCATCTTCGGTGCTCTTGTTGCTCTTGGTGAGGGTATCGCCGCCATGGGTGGTATCGGCGCTGGCATCTACGCCTTCCTTAACCGCCTGCTCATCCCGACTGGTCTGCACCACGCTCTGAACAACGTGTTCTGGTTCGACACCATCGGCCTTGGCGACCTGACCCACTTCTGGGCTGGCGAGACCTCCGCTGACGTCAAGTGGAGCCTCGGTATGTACATGTCCGGCTTCTTCCCCTGCATGATGTTCGGTATCCCGGGTGCTGCCCTGGCTATGGTTCAGACCGCTAAGAACAAGAAGGCTGCTATCGGCCTGGTTGTCTCCGCTGCCATCTGCGCCTTCGTCTGCGGCGTCACCGAGCCCTTCGAGTTCGGCTTCATGTTCCTGTGCTTCCCGCTCTACGTCGTGTACGCTGCCCTGTACGGCGTCTTCACCGTCATCACCTACTTTGTTGGTTTCCGTGCCGGCTTCTGCTTCTCCGCTGGTGCTACCGACCTCCTGTTCTCCGCTAGCCTCCCGGCTGCTGCCAACACCTGGATGATCATCCCGCTGGGCATCGCTGCCTTCCTGGTCTTCTACCTCGTGTTCCGCTTCGCCATCACCAAGTTCAACCTCATGACCCCTGGTCGCGAGGATGAGGATGTCGAGGAGACCTCCGCTTCCGCTGCCGCTGGCGACGACAAGTTCGCCGCCCTGGCCGCTGCTGTTCTCGCTGCCGTCGGTGGCAAGGAGAACGTCAAGACCGTTGACTGCTGCGCTACTCGCCTGCGCTTTGAGCTTGGCGATTCCGAGCTGGTCGACGAGGCCGCCTGCAAGAAGGCCGGCGCTCTGGGTGTCATGAAGATGGACAAGGGCGCTACCCAGGTCATCATCGGCACGCAGGTCCAGGCTGTTGCCGAGGAGCTCAAGAAGCTTCTCTAAGCCTTAAAGACGTATCTGTCTTACAAAGGGTCGTCCCGCTCCGCGGGGGCGGCCCTTTTTGCTACCTCGATACTTGATGTAGTGGTGTAATTGGTATTACGGCGCACAGGCTATCAACCGGCAAACAATATCAAAATGTGCGGGTTGACCTGCTGTTATTCCATTAAAACTGCTATAGTACGTGGTGTCTGGTTACAACCAATTTCGAGTCATTTATCCGGCAGGTATCATTATGGCAATGGGAGCGCGCAAACAACCTCTGTACGATCAGCTCGTCGATTTGCTGACCGATAAAATCGATCACGAACTTCGACCCGGCGACTATTTGCCGTCTGAGCGTGACCTGTCGGAACGCTATGGGCTCTCGCGTACGACGGTTCGCCTTGCCCTGCAGGAGCTTGAGCGCCTGGGCTTGGTAGTTCGTCAGCGCGGCCGTGGAACAATGGTGTGCGATCGCTCTCTGCAAACGGCAAATCTCACGCAAACCTATAGCTTTACCGAGCAGATGAAGGCGATCGGCCGTGTGCCCAAGACGACGATTCTTGAGTTTACCGAGGTCGAGGCTGATAAGAATATTGCGGCAGAGATGAACGCACGCCTGGGCGAGCGTCTGTACAAGATCAAGCGCCTGCGTATTGCCGATGGTGTGCCGCTGATGATTGAGTGCACGTATTTGCCGAGCCGCAAGTTCTTTGCGCTTAAGCGCCCCATGATTGAGAACAAATCGCTGTACGACATGATCGAGCAGGACTTTCACGAGAAAGTTCGCGTGGCAGAGGAAGAATTCTACGCGAGTATCGCCCGCCATTCCGACGCTCGTCTGCTCGAGATTGCCGAAGGCGCACCGGTCCTGGATTTGATTCGTACCACATATGACATGAACAACGAGGTTATCGAGTATACGCGTTCGGTTGCGCGCGCCGACCAGTTTAAGTACAAGGTCTACCACAACCGCGCAGTCTAGAGTTATTGGGTATAAACGGCTTGGCGTGTTTTGCGGCGGGTGCAAAATGTGCCAAGCGGTAGAAGGCAACGAACAATCGCTCGAATTAACAATGCAGTGGTTTTTGATCCGCCCTAAAACGCACTGCGGGTACGGGAGCATAGATGAGCACGTATGCTATCAAGGCCGACAAGTTCTTTTTGCCGGCGGGGCCGCAGCTGGGCGGCTACCTTATGGTCGAAGATGGCGTCTTTGGCGCTTGGCAGGCCGATGAGCCCGCTTGCGAGATCAAAGATTATTCGGGTACATGGATTGCGCCGGGCATGGTGGACACCCACATTCATGGCTTCTATAACCATGCCACGACCGATAACGATGCCGAGGGTATCAACATCAGCTCGACCGAGCTCGCTCGTCGTGGCACCACCAGCTGGCTGCCCACGACCTTTACCGACGGCGTGGAGCAGATCAAGGACGCCTGTGCCGCTATTGCACAGGCGGACGAAGAGCGTGGGCCCGAGTTCTGCGGTGCTCGTATTCAGGGCATCTACCTGGAGGGTCCGTTCTTTACCATGAAGCACGTGGGCGCCCAGAACCCCGCTTATCTGATCGACCCGTCCGAGGAAATTTTTGACGAGTGGCAGGAGGCCGCCGGCGGTCGTATCGTCAAGAGCGCCATGGCGGCCGAGCGCGATGGCGCTGCCGCTTACGCCGCGGCTCTGAGCGCCAAGGGTGTCGTGACCTGCATTGGCCACTCCGATGCCACCTATGATGAGTGTGCCGCCGCCATCAATGCTGGCGCCAGCTGCTTTACGCATACCTACAACGGCCAGCGCGGTCTGCATCACCGTGAGCCCGGTGTCGTCGGGGCCGCTATGACCACGCCCAACACCTATGCCGAGATCATCTGCGACGGCAAACATGTGAACCCCGCTGCTATCAAGGCCCTGCTGCAGGCCAAGGGCTGGCAGCACACGGTGCTGATCACCGACTGCCTGGGTTGCGGCGGCATGCCCGAGGGCAAGTACACCAGCGGCGGCATGGACGTCATTATGAAGGACAACCTTTGCTGGCTCGCCGATGGCTCTGCTATCGCCGGCTCGGTGCTCACGCTCGCACAGGGCGTCAAGAACATCGTCGACTGGGGCCTTGCGAGCGCCGATATCGCCATTCGCATGGCGACTGAGGTGCCTGCGCGTTCTGCTCACGTCGGGGATAAATGCGGCAGCATTATGCCTGGCCGCGACGCCGACTTTGTCGTGTTCAATCCCGACCTTACCCTGGTCGAGACGTATGTGGGTGGCAACAGCGTCGGTAACGCGTTTACCGAGTAGCCGCCAAAGAAACGAACCGAGAGGGGATTTAGATGATTTACGGTGCATTGGGCGATATCGAGGAGTACCGCGGAATGCTCAAGGGCCTCGACGTGTTGATCGACTGGCTCGAGGAGAACGACCCGGCGCAGCTCGAGGTCGGAAGCCATCCGATTCTGGGTGATAAGGTCTTTGCGAACGTCATGGCTCCCACGACGCGTCCCGAAGCCGAGGCTCACTATGAGACGCATCAGCGCTATCACGACCTGCAGATCGACGTCGAGGGTCGCGAGGCCTTTAAGGTCGCTACGGGTAGCCTGACGCTGGTCCAGGAGTTTGACGAGAAGGACGATTACGATCTGGTCGATTCCGACACTTCGATCGCCGGCGATCTTGCCGACGACAAGTTCGCGCTGTTTGTTGCCGGCGAGCCTCACATGCCCACGCTCGAGTTCCCGGGCGATGGCGCACAGCCGGTCAAGAAGATCTGCTTTAAGCTGCTTGCAGACGCTTACTGGGAGGAGTAACGCGCTGCTCGGCTGAGTTGTTCGCCTGATGGCGTGATTCCCCTAGGGGAAATCACGCAAGGACCCCGCCAAATGTGTTTCCCCTAGGGGAATCACGTTTGGCGGGGTTTTATGTTTATGAATAGGGGAACTGAAGCCGTGACGATGCTTGGGTTGGCGCACGCGCACTCAAATCGGCAACAACAAAGTAGATAAGCATTTGAAGAAATGCGATTGAAACATAATGTAACTAGTATGAAATAGTGGATAGCTGGTACATACCACCTTTCAAATATAGAATCGTTAGAAATCTATAGTTAAAAAGTAATTTACCAGCGGGTTTATATTTTGTTCATTAAAGCCGTTCATCGCCATTTCGCTACCGTTTACGGACCACTTCAGATTCTGTCTACATAATTGCGTTAATGCGTCCATAATAGGCAAGGCGTTTAGCCGAGGGCCGAGGAACCGGCATCCGCGTCGTAGAGCACGAAGATCGGGAGTAGCATGCATTCGTTTAAGATCACCAATCAATTCCTACTTGATGATGAGCCGTTCACCATCTTGTCGGGGGCGATTCACTATATGCGTGTTCATCCGAGCGACTGGCACCACTCGCTCTATAACCTTAAGGCTCTTGGGTTTAATACGGTCGAAACGTATGTACCGTGGAATCTTCATGAGCCAAAGCCTGGCGTCTTCGATTTTTCTGGCTCAATCGATTTGGCGGCATTTCTTGATGAGGCAGCATCGCTCGGTCTGTATGCAATTGTTCGGCCCTCTCCGTTTATTTGTGCAGAATGGGAATTTGGCGGCATGCCAGCATGGCTGCTGCGCGAACATGATATGAGGCCGCGTAGCAGCGACCCCAAATTTCTTGCTCACGTTGCGCAGTACTACGACCATCTCATGCCGATACTCGTCTCGCGTCAGATTGACAAGGGCGGAAATATCATCATGATGCAGGTTGAAAACGAGTATGGATCATATTGCGAGGATAAGGACTATCTTCGCGCGATTCGTCGCCTTATGGTCGAGCGTGGGGTTTCCGTGCCCCTTTGTACTTCCGATGGCCCGTGGCGTGGGTGCCTTCGTGCCGGTACGCTCATTGACGATGATGTGTTGTGCACCGGCAACTTTGGTTCTCATGCAAAGGAGAACTTTGAGGCTCTTTCTGCTTTTCACAAGGAGCATGGAAAACAATGGCCTCTTATGTGCATGGAGTTGTGGGACGGCTGGTTCAATCGCTATGGGGAGAACGTCATCAGACGCGATCCCGAAGATCTTGCCTCTTGCGTTCGCGAGGTGCTCGAGCTTGGAGGATCTTTAAACCTCTACATGTTTCATGGAGGCACCAACTTTGGATTTATGAACGGATGTTCTGCACGCCATACGCATGACCTGCACCAGGTGACATCATATGACTACGATGCTCCATTGGACGAACAGGGCAACCCGACCGAGAAATACTTCGCAATTCAAAGGACAGTTCACGAGCTGTATCCCGATATCGCGCAAAGCAAGCCGTTAACAAAAAAGGCGTTTTCCATGCCCGATATTTCGGTGAGTGAGCGCGTAAGTCTCTTTAATGTGCTCGATATTCTTTCGGAGCCGATTGAAGCCCAATATCCTATGCCCATGGAAGAGATGGGTCAGTCGTATGGATATACGTTATATACCACGACTGTCGAGCGTGACCGTGCAGATGAAGAGCGTATTCGGGTTATTGACGCCCGCGACCGCGCTCAGGTGTTTGTGAACGGTGACAAGGTGGCGACGCAGTATCAGGAGCACATCGGGGAAGATATTCACTGCGTTCTTCCCTGTGAACACAACCGCCTGGATGTTCTGACCGAGGATATGGGTCGCGTCAATTATGGTCACAAATTGCTCGCTGATACGCAGCATAAGGGCATTAGGACAGGAGTTTGCGTTGATCTTCACTTTGTTACCGGTTGGGAGATGCGTTGTCTGCCACTCGATAACATCGATAATCTTGATTATTCCGCCGGCTGGGTAGAGGGGCAACCTTCCTTTTATCGCGCAAAGTTTGATATATCTGAGCCGGCTGATACCTTTATCGACACTACGGGTTTTGGAAAGGGTGTGGCATTCGTAAACGGAACGAATGTCGGACGTTTTTGGGATAAGGGTCCCATCATGACGCTCTATGTTCCGCACGGTTTATTACACCCTGGTACCAATGAACTCGTTATGTTCGAAACAGAGGGCGTGTATGATGCGAAAATCTCCCTTCGCTCTGAGCCCGTTATCCGTACACTTGAACAAGAAGGAGTTGAGTAGAAATGATTGTAGGCGCACGAATCGACTTTCGCTTGATTCACGGACAGGTGGCAAACCTCTGGTCTAACGCCCGTCAGGTAAGCCGCTTCATGGTAGTTGACGACGAGGTATCGCAAGATGCTACCCAAAAGCAGGTTCTTCGCATGGCTTGCCCGGCAACTGTGAAGTTGTCCGTGCTTCCTGTCGACAAGGCCGCTGCCAACATCACTGCTGGCAAATATGATGCGCAACGTCTCTTCATTGTTGCGAAAAAGCCTGAGGTCTACGTTCGACTTTTGGAACAAGGTGTTAAGCTTGAGCAGCTCATCGTCGGTAATATGACGACAATGGAGCCGGTCAAGAAGCTGAATCGCAACATTAGTTGCGACCAGGGGGACCTTGACGCATTTGCCAAACTCAAGGCCGATAATCTTCCTATTGTCATTCAGCTGACGCCGCAGGATAACCCAGAGGCTCTCACGCTCTAGTCGAATTAACGCTAGGCCGTGAAGGGGGATGCACGGTTTATATAAGCGTATTGGTATTGTAGAAACTGTTACACCTTAAATAAGGAGTTAACCATGATTGCTTGGTGGCAGATTCTTCTGTTAACCCTGTATGCGGGTTATCAGATTCTGGATGAGCTGAACTGGTACACCTGTGCCGGCTCAGCCGTCTTCTCTGGTATGATTACCGGTTTGATTATGGGTGACCTACAGACTGGCCTGTTTATCGGCGGCAGCATGCAGCTCACCGTCCTGGGCGTTGGTACCTTTGGCGGCGCCTCTCGTATCGATGCCAACTCCGGCACTCTGGTCGCCACGGCCTTTGCCGTGGGCGCGGGCATGAATCCCGAGACGGCTCTTGCCGCTATCGGCGTACCTGTCGCTGCCATTCTCGTTTACACCGATATCGCCGGTCGTTTCGCCAACACGTTCTTCGGTCACATGTGCGATGCCGATATCGAGAAGATGAACTGGGGCGCCTACAACGTACACTACTTGCTCGGTGCCGTTTCCTGGATGTTGTCCCGCATGATTCCGGTCTTCCTGGCTCTCGCATTTGGCCAGGGCTTGGTCGAGGGCATCACCACCGCCCTTAACGGCGACTTGAAGTGGCTGGGTGACGGTCTGTCTGTTGCTGGCGGTGCCTTGCCCGCCGTTGGCTTCGCCATCCTGCTCCGTTACCTGCCGGTCAAAAAGCACGTCGCCTACCTGCTGCTCGGCTTTGTAGTCGCCGCCCTGTTTGGTACGGCCTTCACGAGCATCATGAACCTCAACGCCAACATCGTCGCTGTGAACGGTGCGCTTGGTAAGGGCGCCGTGGATATGGTCGGTATGTTCAATAACATGTCGATGCTGGCGATCGCTATTATTGGCTTTGCTCTGTCTTTGCTGTACTACAAGAACAACCAGCGTCCCGTCGCTGCTGCTGGCGCTGCGGAGGGAGACGACGACGATGAGCTCTAATGAGAAACTCGCCAATGGCACCACTGGCTACAAGATTACCAAGGACGACCTTGCGCAGATCAACCGTCGTAACCTGCTTGGTTTCCAGGATGGTTGGAACTACGAGCGCATGCAACACTCTGGTTATCTCTGGATTATCCTGCCCACGCTGCGCAAGCTGTACGGTGACGGCACGCCGGAGCTAAAAGAAGCCTGCCGCGCCCAGTGCGCACCGTTCTTCAACACCTCAAACTTCCTCAACACGATCATCACCGGTATCGATTTGGCGATTGAGGAAGAGGAGGGCATTGAGGGCCTCGAGGCTGTTGCCGGTCTCAAGACTGGTCTCATGGGACCACTGGCTTCCATCGGCGATTCCATCTTCGGTTCGCTGCTCCCGACCATTTTTGGCGCCCTGGCTGCCAATATGGCCATGAACGGCAACCCCTTGGGTATCTTCATCTGGGTCGCCGTTAACATCCTTGTTGACTGGTTCCGCTGCAAGCAGACCCACATGGCCTATGAGCAGGGTATGAAGCTCGTCACCACCATGAGCGACCGCCTGAACGCGTTGACCGACGCGGCCTCCGTAATGGGTGTCTTTATGGTCGGTGCCCTGGTCGCAACCAATGTCGGTATCGTCATTGCAGCGAAGCCTGTTATCGGTGGCGTTACCGTTGACTTGCAGAATATCTGCAATATGATTTGCCCCAAGCTGGTTCCTGCCGCGCTCGTCGGCTTCGTATACTGGCTCCTTGGTAAGAAGGGCATGACCTCGACGAAGGCTATCTTTATCGTCTTGGTTCTGTCCATTGCCTTGGGTGCATTCGGTATCATTTGCAAGGGCTAAGTACCCCATATTGTCGCGACATTTGATCCTCAATTAAGATGTGGCGCACACCTCCAAGGCGACTTTATCGCCATATCCCCTGGAGTGTGCGCCTCTTTTGTTTTGTCGGACACCGCTTTTCATAGGCGGTTATGCAGTCATCGTGTTCGATTAATTCATTAAGGCTGCCTTGAAGGGAATATAGTGCAATGCCATTTTGGATTGTCCTGTTCATTTGTGTTGTCGTGGCTTATTTCGCTGTGACCGAAGGAGCGAAAAAATACTTCGATATGAAATTGCAGGTATTGTTTAACTTGGGCTTATACCAAGATTGCATAGACCTGCTCGATCGCAAACTAGCGCGTATAGTAATGTCTACGTATAAGCAGTATTACCTTCGTTTCACTATCTACGAAGCTGCTGATATGGACGCATATGCAGATCGAATGCTTGACCACTTGCTGGAGATGTCGTGCAGCGATAAGCAACGTCGACAGCTTGCGGTTCGCGCCTTTAATTTCTATATCAAGACGGGTGACCGCAAGCGGGCGGCGTCCATGTTGGAAGAGATGCGTCCCGTCGTGTCGAAGGGTATTTTGGCGGACAGTCAATTGACCTACGACATAGTCTTTCGCCGTCGGCATGATAAGATCGATGAGATGGAAGCCATGCTAGATACGAACGACCTTGGGTTACGCGGAAAGCTCTATCTGCTGCTCTCATATCAATATGAGAGTAGCGGGAACAAGAGCGAAGCACGTAGATATCGCAACCTTGAAAAGCAGCTTAGAGACGCTCACAGACCTCCCACGATAAAACAAAATACTCACTAAACTTTAATGATGCAGTGGTCGTAAGAGCCCTTTTGAGGGGTTCTATGGCTAGAGAAAGCGAACGGTAGAAAGGTAGATAGAATGATTGGATTTGTACTAACTGGTCACGGTCAGTTTGCACCTGGTTTGAAAAGCGCTGTGGATATGGTCGCCGGCGAACAGCCTAATTTTGAGGTAGTTCCTTTTGCGGGCTCGGAGGCGGTTACTTTTGGTGATGATTTGCGAACCTGCATTGCCAAGATGCGTCAAGCTTGTGATGGCGTATTGGTGTTTGTTGATTTGCTTGGCGGTACTCCGTTCAATCAAGCTATCCCAATGACGACTGAGCTCGATAACGTGACCGTTGTCACCGGAACAAATCTACCTATGTTGGTGGAGCTCGTTATGACGCGTGCGTTTGGAGACCCAACGCTTGATGAACTTGCCGAACGCGCACGGGTCGTTGGTCGTGAGGGAGTCGATCTCAAGAAACTCGAGAGTGCTGACATTGACGAAGACGATGAGATGTAGTGTCGCTATTAGCCCATTTATTGGACATGTTGGTGCGTTACCTGAAGGCTGAAGTATTGGTCAATTGCTCATTACGTGGAGAATATCATGACGTGCACGAGGCACAGACAACCGCTATATGACCAGCTCGTAGATATTCTGATCGAAAAAATTGATCATGAATATCAGCCAGGTGATTTGATTCCGTCCGAACGTGAGCTTGCCGAACGTTTCGGGCTTTCGCGGTCGACTGTCCGGCTTGCAATTCAGGAACTTGAGTATCTTGGTCGGATTGTGCGAAAACAAGGTCGCGGTACGTTTGTTGCCGATCGACTAGCTCAAGCAACAAATCTTACCCAATCGTACAGTTTTACTGAACAGATGAAAGCGATGGGCCGGCTGCCAGAAACAACCATCTTAGAGTTCTGTGAAATGGAAGCAGATAAAACGCTCTCGATGCAAATGGGGATTCATTTGGGTGAAAAGATATTAAAACTCAAACGTTTACGAATGGCAGATGGTATACCTATGATGGTTGAGCGTAGCTATCTTCCAGCAAGGCTCTTTATTTCACTCAAGCGTCCTCTACTCGAACAAAAGCCCCTTTACGATGTCATTGAGCAGGATTATCAGCAGAAAATTCGAGTAGCGGATGAGGAGTTCTCTGCGGGTATAGCACGTCCATGTGACGCTCGGCTTCTAGGTATTAGTGAGGGTGCGCCAGTTCTGGACATAGTCCGAACTACTCACAACACCCAAAATGATGTTGTCGAGTTCACGCTTTCGGTGGCTCGCGCGGACAAGTTCAAGTACAGAATCTCTCACTATCGAGATACTGTGTGATCGGATACGAGTGCTAACGAAAGAAAAACAGTCTATGACTACTACTCGATTTGACTTTTCAGGTTGAGTCTTTGTATATCAGAAAATTTAGTAAAGAAAGAGGTATTAGAAATGTTCGAGAAGAGTGTCGAGGAGCTCACCGAGCTCGGCGCCCAGATCACCACGGCCGAGATTGCTCAGCAGCCCGAGCTTTGGCGTGATACGCTCAACATCTATCGCGAGAACAAGGAGGCCATCGAGGCCTTCCTGGCCGAGGCTCGCGCTATGGGTGAGGGTCGTCTGTCCGTTGTCTTCACCGGTGCCGGTACGTCCGACTACGTTGGCGATACCTGCGCCCCGTACCTGCGTCACGCTGGCAACACTGATCTCTACGACTTTAAGCCCATCGCCGCGACCGACATCGTGAGCGCCCCGCGCGACTTCCTGCGCGCCGAGGATCCCACGCTCGTGGTTTCCTTTGCCCGCTCTGGCAACAGCCCCGAGAGCCTTGCCGCCGTTGCCGTTGCCAAGGAGCTCGTCCACAACGTCAAGTTCCTCAACATCACCTGCGCTCCCGAGGGCAAGCTCGCCGTCGAGTCTGCCGATGATCCCAACGCGCTGACGCTGCTTATTCCGCGCGCCAACGACAAGGGCTTCGCCATGACCGGTTCTTATTCCTGCATGACCCTGCTCTCCACCCTTATTTTCGACACTGCCTCTGACGAGCAGAAGGCCGAGTGGGTCGAGACCATCGCCAAGATGGGCGAGGAGGTTATCGCTCGCGAGTCCGAGGTCGCCGATTACCTGGCTGGCGACTTCAACCGCGTGACCTACCTGGGTTCTGGCTCCTTCGGTGGTCTTGCCCAGGAGAGCCAGCTCAAGATCCTCGAGCTCGCTCACGGTCTGGTCGCTACTTCCTACGACACCTCTATGGGCTATCGTCACGGACCCAAGTCCTTCGTCGACGATAAGACGCTCGTCTTCGTGTTCGTCAATAACGACGCCTATACCCGTCAGTACGATATCGACATCCTCAACGAGATCGGCGGCGACGAGATCGCTCAGCACACCGTCGCCGTTCAGCAGGAAGGTGCTACCGTCTATGAGGGTGAGTCCTTCACCTTTAAGGGCTACGAAGCGCTTCCCGAGGGCTACCTCGCTCTGCCGTTCGTGATGTTTGCCCAGGCCATCAGCCTGCTCAACTCCGTGCGCGTGGGCAACACGCCCGATACGCCGAGCCCCACCGGCACGGTCAACCGCGTGGTCAAGGGCGTGACGATTCACCCCTTCACCGCTTAATCGCGTCCCTCTGTAAGGGCGCCCGTCCGCTCATAACGGCGGGCGGGCGCTTTTTGTTTTACCTGAGCTGGGTATAGCATCACCACAGTCAACTGCTTTAAAGCGAGGAGTGCATATGAGCACGTACGCAATTAAGGCTGACAAGTTCTTCTTGCCGGCAGGTCCGCAACTGGGCGGCTATCTTATGGTCGAGGATGGCGTCTTTGGCGCCTGGCAGGCCGACGAGCCCTCTTGCGAGATTAAGGACTACACGGGGTCGTGGATCGCACCGGGTATGGTCGATACTCACATCCATGGCTTCTACAACCACTCGACTACCGATAATGATCCCGAGGGCATCGATATCAGCTCGACCGAGCTCGCCCGTCGCGGTACCACCAGCTGGCTGCCCACGACGTTCACCGATGGCGTCGAGCAGATCAAGGACGCCTGCGCCGCCATCGCTCAGGCGGACGAGGGTCGCGGCCTCGACTTCTGCGGTGCTCGCATTCAGGGCATCTACCTGGAGGGCCCCTTCTTTACCATGAAGCACGTGGGCGCGCAGAACCCCGCTTATCTTATCGATCCTTCCGAGGAGGTTTTCGATCAGTGGCAGGAGGCTGCGGGTGGTCGCATCGTCAAGAGCGCCATGGCGGCCGAGCGCGACGGTGCCGCTGCTTATGCGGCTGCTCTGAATGCCAAGGGTGTGGTGACCAGCATCGGTCACTCCGACGCCACCTACGATGAGTGCATCGCCGCCATCAACGCCGGTGCCAGCTGCTTTACGCATACCTATAACGGTCAGCGCGGGCTGCATCACCGTGAGCCCGGTGTCGTGGGTGCTGCCATGTCCACGCCCGAGACCTACGCCGAGATCATCTGTGACGGCAAGCACGTTAACCCTGCCGCCATCAAGGCGCTGCTGCAGGCAAAGGGCTGGCAACACACGGTGCTCATCACTGACTGTCTGGGCTGTGGCGGCATGCCCGAGGGCAGCTACACCAGTGGTGGCATGGACGTCATCATGAAGGACAACCTGTGCTGGCTCGCCGACGGCAAGAGCATTGCCGGCTCGGTGCTCACGCTTGCCCAGGGCGTCAAGAACATCGTTGACTGGGGCATCGCCAGCGCCGATATCGCCATTCGCATGGCAACCGAGGTGCCGGCACGCTCCGCGCACATCGAGGGTAAGTGCGGCAGCATCATGCCGGGTCGCGACGCCGACTTTGTCGTGTTCGACCATGAGCTTACCCTCGTCGAGACGTATGTTGGCGGCCAGAGCGTCGGCAACGCCTTTACCGAGTAACGATAGAAAAAGACGGCGGGCCCGAATCTGCTCGGACCCGCCGTATGGGTTAAACGCTCAAAAGTACCTTCACAATTACAGCTTGTTAGCGATCTTCTTTGCCGTGCGCTTGACGCCGGCCACAAGACCTCCCGCAGGACGCTCCTTTTCGTAGGCTAGACGCTTCTCGCGCTTGGCGTACTCTTCGACGATGATGTCGCCATACTCGTCTTCGATCTTGTCGAAGAAGTCGATGGCGCCCTTAATTTCCTCAGCGGTCGGGTGCCCCTTTTGGACACCGCCGGTGAGTTTAAACGGCCCCCACGTATCAAAGCCGGGGCAGCCGTAGACGCCCATAAAGATGGCCTGCCTCATGCGGCAGATACCATCGATATCCTTGCTGTACCACTTGTTTTTGCCACCGTAGGTCATAAGGCCAAACACCTTGTCCTGCGGCTGCAGCACGTTCGTGAGCACGCGTGCCATATCCTTGTCGATCTCGGAGTAATAAATGCCCGTGGCGACGCCGATCAGATGGTATTCGTGCAGGTCGGGGTACTCGTTTTTACCGAGTGACTTCACGTCGAGGGTATCGATTTCGGGGTGTGCCTCAACGATGGCGTCCACGAGCTTTTTCGTATTGCCGTGATGGCGCGAGGCGTAGAGGATGATGGTTCGAATAAGAAGGCCTTTCAGCTGTAATTGCTTCAATGTCTGTATGGTACCCCGTTGCATGGCTGGGATACCGGACGCATCGATGAACGTGCGAGTTTGTCCTTTGGTCAGGGCCGAGACAGGTACTTGCGAGCAAAAGCAGTTGTTCGAAAGGATGGGCAATGGAATACGCTCTCTCTAACGATTCGATTTCTATTAAGGTGTCCACGGCCGGCGGCTCGTTTACCTCGATTGAGGCCGACGGTCGCGAGTATTTGTGGCAGGGCGATCCCGCCGTGTGGTCCGGCCAGGCGCCGATTTGCTTCCCGATTTGCGGAGGCTTGCGTGACAACAACGCCATGACGTTTGCCGGGCATCATGTAAAGCTCGCTCGCCACGGGTTTGCGCGCAAACAGGAGTGGAAGCTGCTGAGCCAGAGCGAGAACGAGCTGGCGATGTGCCTGGCTTCGGAGGATAACGCCGCGCTACTGAGCGATTATCCGTACCCGTTTAAGCTTGTCGCTCGTTATACGCTTGAGGACGCCGCCGTGCGTGTCGCCTATGAGGTTACCAACGAGGGTACCGAGGACATGCCGTTCTTTATCGGCGGTCATCCCGGCTTTAGGTGTCCGCTCGATGAGGGCGAGGCCTATACGGACTACGAGTTGCGCTTTGAGAAAGACGAGGCTGCGGAGCTTTGCACCGCCGTTCCTTCGACTGGCTTGATTGACGTGGACAGGCGCTCCAAGAACCCCATGGTGGGAAAAACGCTGCCCCTGTCGCACGAGCTCTTCGATTTTGCGGAGACCATCTTTGACGTGCTCGAGAGCCGCCAGGTCACGCTTTCTAAGAAGGGGGAGGACAAGGGCGTTCGCCTGAGCTTTGAGGGCTTTCCGTATCTCATCGTGTGGAGTAAGCCCGAGGGCGATTTTGTGGCAGTTGAGCCCTGGGGCGGTCTTTCGACCTGTTCCGATGAGGACGATGTACTTGAGCATAAGCGCGGCTGCCTTGTCGCCAAGCCCAAGGAGACCATCGTTCGCTCGTTCACGATTGAGATCCTGTAATTCCGTTTTGTCGACTCGTATCGCGAGGCACAAGGAGCCTGCGAGATAAGGAGCTAAAAATGATCCTCACCGTTACGATGAACCCGTCTGTCGATACGCGCTATCAGCTCGATGAACTCGTCATCGACGACGTCAACCGCGTGACACCCGAAAAGACCGCCGGCGGCAAGGGCCTTAACGTTGCCCGCGTCCTGGGCCAGCTGGGCGACGACGTTGTGGCAACCGGCCTGCTTGGTGGTCATATGGGCGCCTATATGGAAGAGCTCATGGATGCCAACGGCATTAAGAATGATTTTGTGCCCATCAAGGGCGAGACTCGTATTTGCCTCAACATCCTCCACGCCGGCAACCAGACCGAGCTGCTCGAGAGCGGCCCGACGATTGCCCCCGAGGAGCTCGATGCCTTTACCGCAAAGTTCGCCGAGCTTGCGGGCAAGGCCGACGTCGTCACCATTTCGGGTTCGCTGCCCCGCGGCGTCGAGGCAGACTACTATGCCAAGATCACGGGCATTGCCGAGAACGCCGGAGCCAAGGTACTGCTCGATACCTCGGGTGCTTCGCTCGAGGCCGCCCTTAAGTCCGAAATTAAGCCCGAGCTGGTCAAGCCTAACCTGACCGAGATCAACGGCCTTCTGGGCACGAGCTTTACCACCGACGATGTGGACGAGCTCCGCGCCGCGCTTGCCTCTGATGCCCGCTTCTCCGATATCCCCTGGGTCGTCGTGTCCATGGGCGCTGCCGGTTCCGTTGGCTTCCACAATGGCCGTGCGTTCCGCGCAAAGACGCCCGATATCCCTGCCGTTAACGCTACGGGCTCTGGCGATTCGACCATTGCCGGCTTCGCACATGCGATTGCTGCCGGCGCCGACGACGAGACGGTGCTGCGTACCGCCAACACCTGCGGCAAGCTCAATGCCATGGATCCCATGACCGGCCATCTAGTCATGGACCGTTGGGACGAGGTCTACAACGGCGTTGTCGTGACCGAGCTGTAAGGGCTTGGGCGTCGGTCCCGGCATCGCTTGCTAGCTCATGTCGACGACAAGTGCGATAGCATTATGTCGGGGCGCGACGCCGACGTTGTCGTGTTCAATCCCGACCTTACCCTGGTCGAGACGTATGTGGGTGGCAACAGCGTCGGTAACGCGTTTACCGAGTAGCCGCCAAAGAAACGAACCGAGAGGGGATTTAGATGATTTACGGTGCATTGGGCGATATCGAGGAGTACCGCGGAATGCTCAAGGGCCTCGACGTGTTGATCGACTGGCTCGAGGAGAACGACCCGGCGCAGCTCGAGGTCGGAAGCCATCCGATTCTGGGTGATAAGGTCTTTGCGAACGTCATGGCTCCCACGACGCGTCCCGAAGCCGAGGCTCACTATGAGACGCATCAGCGCTATCACGACCTGCAGATCGACGTCGAGGGTCGCGAGGCCTTTAAGGTCGCTACGGGTAGCCTGACGCTGGTCCAGGAGTTTGACGAGAAGGACGATTACGATCTGGTCGATTCCGACACTTCGATCGCCGGCGATCTTGCCGACGACAAGTTCGCGCTGTTTGTTGCCGGCGAGCCTCACATGCCCACGCTCGAGTTCCCGGGCGATGGCGCACAGCCGGTCAAGAAGATCTGCTTTAAGCTGCTTGCAGACGCTTACTGGGAGGAGTAACGCGCTGCTCGGCTGAGCTGTTCGTGCGCTGGCGTGATTTCCCTAGGGGAATCACGCTGCGACCCCGCCAACCGTGTTTTCCCTAGGGGAATCACGGTTGGCGGGGCTTTTTGTTGAGTAGGGGAGTTTCCGGCGGCGTTGTGCCTGGATTGGCGGATGTGCGCCCGAAATCGGCAACAAAAAAGCCGCCCGAAGGCGGCTGTCTTGTGTAATGGAGCCAGCGACCGGGCTCGAACCGGTGACCCCCGCTTTACGAGAGCGGTGCTCTACCAACTGAGCTACGCTGGCGACCATGTGATGACGCAACTGAGGCGTCAACGGCTGTCTATGATACGGGACATCGCAAATCCGCGCAAGTGTTCTAACGGCTTTTCTCACTTTAAATGCACTAATATTAGAGGCGTGATGTCTGCGGTGCCCATTTGGTACTTGACCTGCTGTTGAGTTGGTGACTGACGTCCCGCTCGTATGGGTCTCAAACAGAATGGGGCAGCCATGGCTCAACCCAAGATTCTTCTTACGCGTATCGATGACCGTTTCATTTACGGACAAGACGTTGAGCTGTGGAATGAAGCCGTGGGTTCCAACCTTGTCCTAATCGTCAATGATGAGATCGCGGCGGATTCGCGCCAATGGACATCCATGAGGGTGGCGGCGCCAGAAGGCGTTTGGACGCGGTTCTTTTCGGTGCAAAGGACCATCGACATCATTCATACCGCAACGCCGCGCCAGTTGATTCTGATCATGGTGGCCTCACCTGCCGATGCACTCGCGCTGGTTAAGGGTGGAGTGCCGATCACCGAGATCAGCATTGGCCATATGCAGGCAGGGGAGGGCAAGCGTCCCGCAACGCCCGCAGTCGCCATAGACGATGCGGACGTCGCTGCTCTGAGAGAGCTGCAAAAGCTCGGAATAGAACTAGAAATCCGCTACCTCCCCAACTCCAATCCCGACCCCATCGGCAATCTGTTCAACTGATCCCTTGGGGACGGAGGAAAACGGATCATTTTGTCCTTGCGAGGGACGCGCGCGATGCCGCCTGTCAAAAACTATGTCCATTTACTACGTTTGATTGGCTATCGTCGAGCATGTCGAATTTGAGAAAAACAAAACCGCAGGTAGACGGCTCGCGAATGTAAAAAAACCGGCGCATAGTCAAGCATTCCGAGCTAAACGTAGTAAATGGGCATAGTTTTGATATGTCACTCATACAGTCACAGCGAAAATGAGCCCAAAAGATGAAAAGCGCTCGCCGGCGGTGGTGCCGGCGGGCGCTGCTGTGCGATATGTCGCGTTGTGGGCTTAGTGCCTCATAAAGTGGTATTCGATCACATTGCTGTAGGGGTGACCCGGGCCCACAATGCCCTGTGGGAACAGCGGCTGGTGCGGCGTGTCGGGGTACATCTCGGCCTCGAGGGCAAAGCCGGCGCCCCAGCCATAGTTGGCGTCGTCCTTGGCGTGCTCGTCGCCCAGCCAGTTGCCGGTGTAGAGCTGCACGCCCGGGGCAGTGGTGTAGTAGTCCAGCTCGCGGCCAGTCCACATTTCCTCGACATGTAGGGCGCGACGCAGGTTGCGGCCGTACTGATAGCCATCGATGCACAGGCAGTGATCGTAGCCACGGGCCTGCTTAATCTGCGGGTCATCGGCCTCCATGCCGGGTGCGACGGGGTGCAGCTCACGGAAGTCAAACGGCGTGCCCTCGACCGGAGCAATCTCGCCGGTGGGAATGTTCTGATCGTCAATGGGCAGATAGTGGACGGCGTTGGCAACAAAGAAGTGCTCACAGTCCATGCCGGCGTTATGGCCAGCAAGGTTAAAGTACGTGTGGTTAGTCATGGACACGTAGGTGGCACGGTCGCTCTCGCAGCCATACTCGATGCGAAAGACGCCGGTGCGCGTAACGGTAAACACAGCCGTAAAGGTTCGGTTGCCGGGCAGGCCCAGCTCGCCATCCTCAAGCGAGGTGGTCATGCGCACGGCATTGTGCACCTCGTCGAGCTCAACATCCCATACGCGCTTGTGCAGACCGTGCTCAAGGTCGCTATGCAGGTTGTTGACGCCTTCGTTGGCCGGCATATGCCAGTCCGTGCCGTCAATGGTGATCGTGGCGCCCGCGGTGCGGTTGGCCACAGGTCCGATGGTCGCGCCAAAGCAGGCGGGGTTGTCAAAGTAATCCTCGAGCTTATCGAAGCCCAGAACCACATCGCGCACGTTGCCGGGAATGTCGGGCACATCGATACCCAGCACGGTGGCGCCATAGTCCATAATGCGAACGCAGATCTCGGGCCCGTTGAGGGTGTAACGATGAACGGGGGTACCGCACGGAGCGGTGCCGAAAAGCTCGGAAGTGATCATTTGGTTCCTAACATCGAGGTATTTCCGACAAACTGTAGCGCGAACAGGCGAGATTATCACTACACCCCACTAAAGCAGGGGGTATTTTTCTCAAAAAAGTGATGATTGGAGCTGTGCGGGCGTTCATTTTTGACGCGCACGAGTCTGATACAATTTGTTCGTTACTGTTTGAATGATATGCGCGCAAAGAACGGCGAGGATTCATCGTGATTAAGGCAGAGCGACAGGATAAGGTTCGGCAGCTGCTCGAAGAGCAGGGCACGGTCTCGGTTAAAGAGATTTCTGATGCGTTAGGTGTCTCGGATATGACGATCCGCCGCGACCTTGAGGAACTTGCGAGCCTGGGCGAGATCGAACGCGTGCACGGTGGAGCCCGCAGTGCGCAGGGCCGTCCACATGCTATGTTGCGCCATGAGTATTCGCACAGCGAAAAGCGCACCAAGCATGCCGAGGAAAAGTTGCAGATCGCGCGCCGCGCCGTGGAGCTTATCGAGGAAGGCTCGACCATCTTTTTGGGTACGGGCACCACGGTTGAGCAGATGGCCTCGATGCTGCCGGCATTTCGTCTGCGCATCGTGACCAATTCGCTTTCGGTGTTTAACCTGCTCGAGGCGCGCGAGGACTGCGACCTGTGCCTAGTGGGCGGCATGTACCGTCGCCGTACCGCCGCTTTTGTGGGACCAACGGCCGAGGATACCCTGCGTGCACTGGGTATCGACGCGGCGTTTATCGGCGCCAACGGCATTCTGGATGGCGACGTGTCTACGTCTAATATGGATGAGGGTCGTATCCAGCAGCTCGCCTTTAGCAAGGCCGACTCGCGCTATCTGATCGCCGACTCCAGTAAGATCGGCAAGCGCGACTTCTACACCTTCTGCCGCCTGGACAATTTGGACGCCGTGGTGTGCGAGCCGGGCATCGCCGCCGAGGATCGTGCCGCCATCGAGGAACACACGCAGGTTATTTGCTAGTTATCGCTACGGGATTGCCAACGGGTGATGCGGGAGGACTTTTACCTCCTGTCATTGTGGAAACCAGCGCGTCAGCGCTACGCGATATGACGCGCAAATAAGGACTCCACTATCAAATCGTCTCAACCTGTGATATCTAGGCGGCCAAAAGCGAGTCAGATGTTACAGATCGAGATTTTTGGCTCGGCCTATTCCGTTTGTCTGGTAGTGTCGAGAAAGTTGGTGTAGAGCCCCATCCGAAGCGAGTCGGCCCGGCGTCCTAGAATCTGGAATACGGTTGATATCCTATGCCGCCTCGACCCTGTCCGCAAGCTCGAGGCCGGACTCGAGCATCTTCCTGGCCTCCGCCTCAAGCCGCGCCCAATCGACGGGACCGTCGATTCCCCGAGTGCGACCGTCATCGTAGAGCTCGTTCATCCTCACCTCCGAGAAGTACCTGGACTCCTGCCATATCTCGTCCTGCTCGCACATGACCGCGCCCGCGAGCCGCACCAGCGAGCCCGTGGAGGGGAACACCTGCACGACGCGCGACCTGCGCTTTATCTCCCGGTTGGTCCTCTCCTGCACGTTGTTGGTGCGCAGGCGCTTCCAGTGGGTCGGCGGGAAGTCGAGGTAGGCCAGCGCGTCGGGCTCGGCCTCCTCCAGCACCGCCGCCGCCCTGGGGCAGCACCCCTCCAGCATGTCGCACAGATCGGAAGAGCACACGTCTGAACTCCAGTCACGATGCCAATCTCGTATG
>UQZL01000022.1 GCA_900545605.1 uncultured Collinsella sp. | reverse complement strand
CACGGGCTGCGGCGGGCGGCAGGCGCTTGAACAGCGGATCGCCCGAAAGGTCCAGGCTCATGCTCGCGCGCTGCTGGCGCAGCGAGAGCAGCAGGTGCACATCGGGGTCGGCGGCGTCGACATCGGCGCGATGTCCCGTGGTCTCGGCCAAGCGATCGCACAGAGCATCCTTGGCGCGCAGGGCCGAGAAGCGCGTGTTGCGCAGCTGCTCGGTCACGCCACGAGCGGTGATGGCGATGGTAGCGCCGGGGCGGACGATGCTTTCCCAGGCAATGTCGTACACACTGTCGTACAGCTCGTCGGCATCCTGCGCCTCAAAGCGCGCAAGCACCACAAACACACGGCTTGCCAGGCGCGACCACAGGCATGCGCGATAGCCCTCCTCGAGCTCGCCCTCAAACGTGGCGCGGCCCTTTAGGCGGCGGACATGCGAAAGCCCGAGCCGTTTAAGCTCGTCGGCGAGTGCGGACTCAAAGCCCTCGGGGCAGCTTGCGTAAAATTCCATGGGTGACCTCTCTGGTTGCGTCGCTCCATTATATGATGGATGCTCCGTTTGCCCTCGCCCCCGAAAGGAACCCATATGATTGATGCGTGCCCCGATTCCGCCGTGCTCTTTTTTGACGTGGACGGCACGCTGACGTCGTTCGATCCCGACGATATGACCGATAAGGACTTTTCGGCGGTCCGTCCTTCGCAGGCGGTCGTCGAGGCGTTCCATCGTCTGCGCGACGCAGGTCATAAGGCGTTTATCTGCACCGGCCGCCCCCTATGGCTCATCGCCGACAGCCTGCGCGAGCTGGATCCCGAAGGCATCGTTGCCATGGCGGGCGCCACGCTCGAGGTCGAGGGACGCGTGGTGCACGAGGACTGTTTTGCCGAGGATGTAGCCGAAGAACTCGCACATCGCATTATCTCGGCAGGATTCGAGGCCTTTTTCGAAACCAATGGAGCGACCTTTGCTCTGGAGCCTGCGGGTATTGAACAGTCGTCTTTGATCGGCGCTTCCGTGGTGCACGGTGCCGGGGAGATGCGCGTCGACGGTCGTTTGCACGTGGGTAAGGTGTGCCTGAATGCACCCAACTTGGCACGCGTGGCCAACGACGACGGCTTTATCGAGCGCAATTTCGAGCTGTGCAACACCGGCGGGGAAAACCGTGAACTGAGCCCCAAGGGCATCGACAAGGGCGTGGGCGTGGCGCGCGCGTTGGAGCACCTGGGTCGCACCGGCAACGCGCGCACCTTTGGCTTTGGCGATTCGGGCAACGACCTGGGCATGCTCGCCGCCGTCGAGACGGCTGTAGCCATGGGCAACGCCATGCCCGAGGTCAAGGCAGTCGCCGACTACGTGACCGACGATGTCGCCCACGACGGCACCGTCACAGCGATGCAACATTTCGGCCTCATCTAATGAATCTCGCCTTCTGACGTTTGCTTAAACTGCGACTCTTTGCGTTTGCATGCTCAATCGATTTATCAATCCAAACACTGAGGTGTTTATACCGTTCGCCGAGAAGATAAAAACCCGCAGCTCACGACTTGATAAACGTAGGTAAAGTGTTTAGCAGTTTAACGCCCATGTGCAAGCGAAAGGAATCAGGCAGATGGCAATCAAGGTGTTCGCTGACGGTGCAAACCTCGAGGGCATGCTCGACATGTACGAGAACGGCAACGTTCAGGGTTTCACGACCAACCCGTCCCTTATGAAGAAGGGCGGCGTGACGGATTACCGCGCGTTTGCCAAGGAGGTCCTGGCCCACATCACCGATGTGCCCGTCTCGTTTGAGGTCTTTGCCGATGACGTCGAGACCATGGAGGTCGAGGCCCGCGAGATTGCTACCTGGGCCGAGAACGTCTACGTCAAGATTCCGTGCGTGACCACCAAGGGCGAGTCCACCGCCGAGTTGGTGCGCAAGCTTTCGGCCGACGGCATCAAGGTCAACGTCACCACCATCTTTACGCCTACGCAGGTCGACGAGATGGTCGGGGCCGTCGACGTCGAGACCCCGTCCATCATCTCGCTGTTTGCCGGCCGTATCGCCGATACCGGCGTCGACCCCATTCCGTTTATGACGGAGTCGGTCAAGAAGGCTGCCGCCAAGCCCAACTGCGAGGTCCTGTGGGCGTCCACACGCGAGCTCATCAACATTTACCAGGCAGAAGCCTGCGGTTGCCAGATTATCACGGTGCCCAACAGCATCCTGGCCAAGCGCAAGAACATCGGCCGCGATCCGTACGAGGTCTCGCTCGACACCGTCCGCGGCTTTGCCAAGGATATCGCCGCTTTGGGCTTCCATATTCTGCCGTAACGCGAACACTGACTACGCCGCGGGCTGCTCGCCCCGGCCTTTCCTTTCCCTATCGTTCACGCGCTTCGCGAGGGTCGCGCTAGGCAAAGGAAAGGCCGGGGCTGCCGACACGAACTTGCCAGTAGGTTGGTGATTGGCTTCCATATTCTGCCGTGGACAAAGGTACCCCCGCCTGCGCCGTGCAAAATTGAGAATATTCAGCAAGGTAAAGGCTTTTACCAGCTGGTTGAAGCGCGGAACAGCCCCCGTTTTGGCTCTGATGACGCTAAAACGGGGGCTGTTTTTGCTTTTTCGCCTCTGAGGGGCATCTGGAACGGCGGAATTTGCAGAATACTCGCGATTTTGCACGTCGCTGCAGGGGGTACCCTTGCTTTGGCGGTTTACTTCCCCTGCACCATGGTGAGGGAGATCTTTTTGCGGTCTCGGTCGACCTTCTCCACCCACACCTTCACCGTGTCGCCGACGCGCACTACGTCGCTCGGGTGCTTGACGAAGTGGTTGGCCAGCTTGGAGATGTGCACGAGGCCGTCTTGATGCACGCCCACGTCGACGAAGGCGCCAAAGTCGACGACGTTGCGCACCGTGCCCTTGAGCTCCATGCCGGGCTCCAAGTCGTCGATGGAAAGCGCCGAGCGGCTAAAGACCACCTCGGGCGCGTCGTCGCGCGGGTCGCGGCCGGGCTTCTTGAGCTCGTTGACGATGTCGATAAGCGTTAGGGTGCCGCATTCTAGGTCACTCGCCAGTGCCGAGATGCTGCCCAGACGGCGCTCGATGTCGGGCACGCCGCCGCGGCTGAGCTCGCTGGCCGCCACACCGGCGCGGTCCAAGACCGCCGTTGCCACCTCGTAGCTCTCGGGGTGGACGCTCGTCGCGTCGAGCGGGTTCTTGCCGCCGCTGATGCGCAAAAAGCCCGCCGCGTTGAGATATGCCTTGGGTCCCAGCTTGGGAACCTTTTTGAGCTGGCGACGATCGGTAAAGGCGCCGTTTTCCTCGCGGTAGGCCACGATGTTTTTGGCCACGCTCGGCGTGATGCCCGATACATATCCCAGCAGGCTTGCGCTCGCGGTGTTTACGTCGACGCCTACGTGGTTGACGACGTCCTCCACCACGTGGCCCAGCGTGCGCGAAAGCTCGGCTTGGTCAAGATCGTGCTGGTACTGGCCTACGCCGATGGACTGGGGCGGAATCTTGACGAGCTCTGCCAGCGGGTCTTGCAGGCGACGGCCCAGGCTCATGGCGCCACGCACGGTGACGTCCAGGTCGGGATATTCCTGGCTGGCGAGCTCGGAGGCGGAGTACACCGACGCGCCGGCTTCGTTGACGATGGTGTAGCGAAGGCTGGGCGCCTGCTCGGCAATGAACTCCGAGACGACTTCCTCGGTCTCGCGGCTGGCGGTGCCGTTGCCGATGACGATGGTGTTGACGCCGTCCTTCTTGACGAGGCGGGCGAGCTCGCGCTTGGTGCCGGCGACGTCGTGGCGCGGCTTGGTGGGGTAGACCACGCCGTGGTCGAGTAGCTTGCCGGTCTCGTCCATGACGGCGACCTTGCAGCCGGTGCGGTAGCCCGGATCGAGCGCGAGCACGCGGGCGCCGCGCACGGGGCGTGCCGAGAGCAGGCCCTCGAGATTCTTGGCAAAGACGTTGATGGCCTCGGTCTGGGCGCGAACGGTGAGCTTGGCGCGGGCCTCGCGCTCCAGCGAGGGGGCCATGAGGCGCTTGTAACCGTCGGCGATGGCGACATCGAAGACGGGCGCGAAGACGCCCTGACGTCGGGGCCAACGGCTGCCGAGGCGTGCCGTGGCGGCAGCGCCGTCGACGTTCACGCGCACGCGGAGCTTGCCCTCACGCTCACCGCGGTCGATAGCCAGCACGCGGTGGTTGGGTATACGGCGCAGCGGCTCGTCATAGCTGTAGTACGGCTCGTAGGGGGTCTTCTCGGCGGGGTCGGTGGCCTCGACGACGATATCGGCGGTGTTTTGCGTAAAGGCGCGCAGGTCGGCGACGTTCTCCGGGTCCTCGGCTACCGTCTCGGCCACGATGTCGGCGGCGCCGGCGAGCGCCTTCTCGGGCGTGTCGAAGCCGGCTTCCTCGTTGACGTATGCCGCGGCGGCGTCGAGCGCGCTGCCTTTGGCGGAGGCCTGCATGATGATCATGTTGGCAAGCGGCTCCAGGCCGGCCTCGCGGGCCTTCTGCGCGCGGGTCATGCGCTTTTTGCGGTAGGGCTTGTAGAGATCCTCGACACGCTGGAGCTGCGTGGCCTCGCGAATCTGCTGTTCGAGCTCGGGCGTAAGTTTGCCCTGGGCGTCGATGAGCAGAATGACGTCTTCTTTGCGCTGTTCAAGATTGCGCAGGTAGGACAGGCGCTCGTCGAGTGCGCGCAGGGCGACGTCGTCCATTCCGCCTGTGGCTTCCTTGCGGTAGCGCGAGATAAAGGGGATGGTGTTGCCCTCGTCGATGAGCTTGACGGCCGCCTCGATGTTGGCGGCCTTAAGGTTGAGCTCGTGGGCGAGCTGGGCGATAAGATCCATGGGACTCCTTGCGTTTAAGGTGCGTTTGCAGCACAGGGCTACCAAGGATACCACCCGTCCCAAAAGGCTGTTTTGGGGCCGCGCCACGAAAACGGCCTATCTACTACGTTTTACCCGTAGGGGCTGACCATACCTGGGTTTTCCGAAAGTCGGCTAGCCGTTTACCTGCGGTTTTTATCTCGCGAAATTCGGCGTGCTTGAGGGTGATCGGTTAAACGTAGTAGATAGGCCCATTTGGTGGCGAACGAATCAAGCCGAGGTACAAAATAGCCCCCGCCCTAGAAAAATCGTCGGCAAGGTAGCAAAAAGCCCCGCGGGCAGGAGGCTGCTCGCGGGGCAAAGAAGAGGGGCTTATTGGTGGCGGACCGAGGGGTTCGGCATGGGGTATCTGCCGCGGCCGCTCTTAAGGCATTACAGCTCGACGAGTTGGCCGGTCTCGGCGGCCTCCTTGATGGCGTTGAGAAGCGTGAGCGTCTTGACGTTATCGGCGGGGGTCACGACGGGCTCGACCTCGCGGCGGACAACCTTCACAAAGTGCTTGAGCTGCATCTTGTGCGGCAACGCCGGGTCGACAGCCGGAATCTCCATCTGCAGCGGCTTGTGCCAGTTGGAGGCGCCGTCATAGGAGAACTGGTGCAGGCGGGGCAGCGACAGGGCGCCCTTGGTGCCACCGATAAAGTAGGCGTCGGCGTCGAAGGGACGGTACTGCGGGTCCTCGCGGGCGGTGGCCTCCCAGTTCCAGGGGCTGGCGGTGGCGTCGGAGATGGTCATGCTTGCGAGCGCGCCATCGGCAAAACGGACGTTGACCACGGCGGAGTCCTCGGTCTCAAAACCGCGGGCGGCGCTGGACTGCATGCCCTGGACGGCAACGGGCTCGCCCAGCAGGTAACGGAGCAGGTCGACGTCGTGCACCAGGTTGACCAGGATCGGGCCGGCACCCTTCTTGCGGCGCCACTCGACATCGAAGTACTCGTCGTTCTTATAGATCATGTAGTGGAAGCTCGATACGGTGAGCTTGCCCAGTTCGCCGGACTCGATGATCTCCTTGGCCTTGTTGACGAAGGGGTTGTGGCGACGGTGCTGGCCCACGAGCACGGGCACGCCGGCGGTCTCGGCCTCGGCGGCGAAGGCCTGGGCATCCTCGAGGTCGTTGGAGATCGGCTTTTCGACCAACGGCACGATGTTGCGCTTCACAGCCTCGCGGGCAACGCCCAGGTGCAGGTCGTTGGGCGTGGCGATAATGACGGCCTCGGGCTTGACCTCGTCCATCATCTGGGCGGGATCGGTGTAAAACGGCACGCCGGCGGCCTCGGCCGTGGCGCGGGCGCCCTCAAAGGCGTCAGCGATGGCGACGAGCTCGGCCTCGGGCTCCTCGGTGACAAAGCGGATGTGGTTGCGGCCCATGGCGCCGGCGCCGATAACGGCAATGCGGACGGGGTTGAGCTCAGACATTTCGACTCCTTAATACTGGTGACCGGTGGAATGCGGCAAAGGGGCTGTCCCTTTGCCGCATCGGTAAAACTAGGCGGACTTCTTCTTGCTGTCGGAGACCATCATGTAGACGGTGAGCACGACGGCGATGGCGGCGATTACAATGGCGCCGTAGAAGGACTGCTGGTAGGCGGCGCTGCCGGCCTCGGCGTGATACAGCACGGCGGTGATGGGCTGGCTGATCCAGGTGGAAGCGGCATAACCCAAAAACATGATGCCGTAGTTGACGCCGATGTTGCTGGTGCCAAAGGCGCCACCGGTGAGCGGCGGGTAGATGACGAGCAGGGCGCCAAAGCTAAAGCCGAGCAGGGCGAGCGCCACAAAGAACATGCCCTGCGTAAAGCTCATCGACATGATGACGAGCGCGACGATGGTGACGACAAGGCTGATGAGCAGCGACTTATAGGCGCCGAGCTTGTCGATGATCTGGCCAAAGGACAGACGACCAACTAGGTTGGCGCAGGTGTTGACGGAGACCACCACACCGCCGAGGGCGACGGCCGCGGCGCTCGTGGGGTCGGCGAAGAGCTGGACGGCGGCGATGGAGGCAACCTTGCCCACGAGCAGGGTGCCCGCGGTGGCGGCGAAGGCGAAGGTGACGATGAGGACCCAGAAGCGCGGGGTCTTGACCATCTCGCCCGGGGTGAGGTCGCCGAAGGTGCCGGCGTGCGCGCCGCCCTTGGGGGCCTCGAAGCCCTCGGGCAGCCAGCCTGCCTCGGGAGCCTTCAGGAACAGGGCGGAGGCAGCGATCATCACAAAGAAGATGACGCCGAGCGCCTTAAGGGCGCCAAAGATGCCCAGGCTCGGGATGAGCAGCGAGGCGAGCACCGGGGACAGCACGGCGGGACCGGCGGTCGAAGCGGCCAGGGTGATGCCGGAGGCGAGACCCTTCTTGTCGATGAACCACTTTTGGCCGGTGGTGAGCGCCGGGTTATAGCCCAGACCGTTGCCGACGGCGGCGACGAGTGAGAACCACAGGTAGAACTGCCACGGCTCGGTGACGGTGCCGGACATGAACCAGCCCACGCCGTAGCACACGGCGGCGGCGATCACAACGTTGCGCGGGCCGATCTTATCGGAGATACGGCCGGCGAAGATGCCCGTCACGGCCATGATGGTCTGGAAGACGGGAAAAGCCCAGGTAAGGGCGCTCGACCACTCGGGGTAGACGGCGAGCAGGTTCTTGCTCACGACGGAATACAGCGCGATGGAGCTGATGAAGAACATGGTGACGCACGCGGCGGAAAGCACGACGGCGCGACCCTTGTTGGAGTTGGTGGAAGCCATTGGACTCTTTCTAATCGATATGGGGGAGGAGCGGGCGTGTCCGCGGGGCCTCCCTGTCAGGTTGGTTTACTGGTCGGTCGGCTTGGCGACGCCGGACTCATCGGACCAGAGCTCGACACCCTTGTTCTTAAGGTAGTTGTCGGCATAGGCGCGACGGCCGCCGGGCTTGGCGGTGAGGTCGCCCATCATGTTGGAGAAGCCGCCGTCGACCTTGATGGCGTCGCCGGTGGTAAAGTCCGAGCGCTTGGACGCCAGGAACATGACGGCGTTGGCGATATCGCTGACCTCGCCGATGCGGCGCGTGGCGATCAGGCGGCTGCGGCTCTTTTCGACCTCGGGGTCGGCGTAGAAGTTGGCCGACATCGGGGTCTTAACGAAGCAAGGCTCGACGCAGTTGGAGCGGACGCCGTAGGGGCCCCATTCGGCAGCCAGCATCTTGGACATCATGTTGACGCCCGCCTTGGTGGAGCTGTACACGCCCGAGAACGTCTCGGGGGAGTGGCTGGCAACGGTCGAGATGTGCACCAGGCGACCCTGGCCGGCCTTGATCATCTCGCGACCAAAGCGCTGCGAGGTGATGAAGTAACCGGTGAGGTTGACGTTGAGCACCTGCTCCCAGTCGCTCAGCGGCAGGTCCTCCATGGCGGCGAAGCGCAGGATGCCGGCGGTGTTGACAAGGACGTCGACGCGGCCGAAGTCGGCGATGGTGGCATCGACGGCGGCCTGAACCTCGGCCTCGTCGGTGGCGTTCATCTTGTAGCCCTCGGCGTGGATGCCAAACTCGGCGGCGAGGTCGGCGGCTGCGGCCTTGACCTTCTCCTCGTCCAGGTCGAGCAGGACGACGTTGGCGCCGTTGCGGGCGAACTCGCGGCAAATCTCGACGCCCATACCGCCGAGCGCGCCGGTCACGGCGCAGACATCGCCCTCGAGCTTAAGCCAATTGCTCATAGGAACTTCCCTTCTTGTGCCTCCCGGTGGGTCGCTCCCATTAACCGACCCACGTGGTTTTCGCTGGTTATCGTATGCTTTGCATTTGCGCAGGTGAATTGCATATTTGTTAGAATGGCGTTAACCGTAGGTTTATACTGTGCGATGCAGTTTTTCTCAATCGAGCGCGTGACCTGCCAAAACGACCCCCTGTGGCGCCATGCGTTCACAGGCGCGAAAACGGGAGATTGACGTGTACGATCGACGACTCGAGGCCATATCGGCCGCCGCGGAGCTGGGAAGCTTCTCACGTGCGGCGGCAAAATTGCGCGTGTCGACCCCGGCGCTCGTCAAACAGGTGTCGGGTTTCGAGGCCGAGTTTGGCATCACGTTGTTCGAGCGCTCGCATTCGGGTGTTAAGGTGACGCCGGCGGGCGCTCTGCTGGTGGACGACGCGCGCTCGATCATGCGGCAGTCCGAGGACGCGCTGCGCCGCGCCCGACGCGCGGCGGGCGATGGCGGTGCCGTGCGTCTGGGTGTGTCGATGATGTGCCCGGGGCGCCAAACGCTGTCGATGTGGTCGGGCGTACACGAGCTGGAACCGTCGCTGCGATTTGAGATCGTGCCGGTAAGCGACCTCTATGACGAGCGCGAGACCGTCATGCGCAGCCTCGGTCGTGAGGTCGATGTGGTGCAGTCGAGTTTTTCGACCCCGCGCTGGGGTGACGCCTGCCAAAAGCTCCGCATTGTCAACGTGCCGTTTTATATCGACCTGCCGCGCACGAGCCCGCTGGCGCGCAAGAATCGCATTACGGTCGCCGACTTGGAGGGTATGCGTCTGCGCGTGCTCCGCCACGGCAACGACGCTATGGACAGCCTGCGTATCGATCTGTTGGCCGACGGCGGCGTAGACGTGATCGACGTGGACAGCTTTGACTTTGCGCTCTTTAACGAGGCAGAGGAAAAGGGCGACGCGGTGCTCACCTGCGGCGCATGGTCGGGGGTGCACCCGGCCTTTGTGGGCGTGCCGTTCCTGTGCGGGCGAGAGGTGCCGGTCTTTTTGCACTATCCGCTCGAGCCCACCCTCCAAGTACAAAAATTCGTCAACGCCATGGCCCAACTCCTTAACTAGCTAATTTAGGACGGGGCTTTTTAGCTACTTTCGCCGCACTACCAGCACAATGCGAAAAATGATGCGAAAAATGACTGCAAATCGGTCACGCATGATTTTGCTTTTGCCCTGGGCTGGTTGTAGAATCAAAAAGCTTAAACGAACTACTTGTGCAGCTTGCGCGAAAGCTCGGGCTGCGGCTGGGGGGGATGCGCCCGTGCAGGGTCCTTTCGGTCATATTGCGTCGATGCGCCGCACCTTTATGATGTTGGCAGCGGCCTTATGCGTGTTCGTTATGGCCGGGGGGGGGGTTGCCCTCGCGCGCGTACGGTGACGATGGCAACCTTATAACAAACCCAAACTTTCTTAACCAAGCTACTGGCTGGTCGACGACCTCTCCGAATGAGAGAATCGGCGAGACGATGAAGCTCGAGCTTTCCACGCAGCTCCTCAAGCCCCAAACGAACACCAAACAAGCTAACGGCAATCACTTTGCGCTTGCGTGGAATTTTAGGCCACAGGGCACCAATCTTTATTTTGAACCTGGATCAACCTACACCACCTTTTCCACCCAGAGCGGCGCCACGTACGAGTGGGGCCTAAACCATCGCGCCGCAACCGACCACGACGTGCTGATGCTCACGATGGGTCCTCAACAGGAGAATCTGTCGATTAACAGCGCAGGCCAAGACCAGCTTATGCAGCTGCGGGCTTGGCTTAAGGCGCAGGTCAAGATGCCCCAGGGAAATACCGTTGAGCAGTACACCGTTTACAGCGATCCCTTTGCTGCAAACGGCGGATTTGCTGGTAACAGTGCTGATGGATCCCACTTTTCGTTTGAACAGAGCGACGGTCGCATCGCGCTTTCTGTGTGGCTCGTAAGCTCTAACGGACAGGGTTGGTTCTCCTTTGGCACCAACAGCACGCATTATTATCGAGATCTTCCCGAGGAAGACGATGAGTTTGCCTATCAGGCTGACTATACCGCAGCGTCCGACAAAACGATGCTTGCGCTGACTTGCTACGATTCAAATCTTACGGGGGAGAACGAACAATACCGGGAGTGGTTTGGTAATCTGGTCAACGACGTTCACGTGGAAAAGCAGGGCACACGCGACATCTATAGCGACTTTGCCAAGGTGTATTGGGAAAATTCGTCCGAGACCATGACAACGCTCACAAACTATGCGTTCTCGACCTCGAATCTTAAGAACGAGAATACGAACATTGCTAACGGCAGCTTTGAAGAGGATATACATCTAGGGAACCAGAGGCCCAGCAAGTTTACGTTGTGCTCGCCCCATTGGCGTACGACCGAGACGGACCATCGTATCGAGATCGTTGCCAAGAACGACTACTATATCGACCCAGTTGGGCATTCTGTTACGTTTACGCCCTCCGATGGTGACTATGCAGCCGAGCTCAACGCACACGAGGCGAGTTCGCTCTACCAATATGTGACGACCGAGCCGGGAAAACAGTACGAGTGGGGGCTCGACCACCGCGGCCGCTCGGGTCGAGACGCCATGGCCCTTATCATCGGTCCGCGACAAGAAAACGAGCCGTACAAGGACAATCAAAAGGCACTCGATCAGTACCAGCAAATTGTTCAATGGATTCAAATGAGCGTCGACAACTATGTCGGCTTGGATGTGGTCAATTTTTCCCAATCGGGCTGCAGCAAAAAGATCATCCTGTATTCAACCAAGTTTGACAAAGTGGGCGGATTTGCCAATGCGTCCAGCGGAAGCGCGTTCTCATGGACGGCCGATGCGGAGCATACCGAAAAATGGTGCGTATGGATCATGGCGTCCGAAAACGACGCGTGGGCTTCCTACGGTTCCAACGCGCTCGAGCAGAGCAAAAAGGTTGACTACGACTATACCTACACCATTCCGGATGGCCAAAACCAGAGCGTCTTTGCTTTTGTGGCCTACAACACGGCCAACGGGAGCAATTCGACCGGCAACTTCCTCGACAATATCTCGTTTAGGGAGTTCTATCGCATCGAGACATACACGACGCCCAACGGAAGCGGAACGTATTTTTATAACGCCAATACCAAGACGGCGGACTTTACCTATGCCAAAAACTACGTAGGTAAACAGGAGAAGAACTCCTACTTTATGGTCGATGCCAAACGCGATGACGGGGCAGTCTTTATCGGTGCTTTTGTCAACGGCGAGTTCTATTCCGCAGACGACGACGCACATTGGACCAGATTGGAAGATGGTACCTATCGCTTTGAGGTCGACAAGGTCACAAAGCACTACAAAGTGCACCTCGTGTTTTCCAAGGCAGGCGTTCAATACGATGTGAACGGCGGCAAAGCGTATCACTACGATCCGTACAATGAGTCCACGGGCGATTTCGTACAGCTTTCTGGCGCTGGAGCGAGCTATACCTCCCATGCTGCCGTTGGACAAAACGACGACTGGAAGTTTATGGGCTGGGAGTACGCGGGCTCGGGAAAAGCCGTTCGCTTCGATGCCAAACACACGGTGACCCATACAGCTCCCGAGGGCACCACGGATTCCGGCACTCTTACCATTAAGGGCAAGAAGGTCAATCCGGATACCGGTGCTGTGGGCGATGCGGTAACCGTCGAAAACATTCCCGAGAGCCAGGGCGCGACGTTCGTGGCGCAATGGAAGTATCGTCAGGCCTTTGTTGCCCAGCTTAAAAATGCCGATGGCACGTGGAGCAACGTAACGACGGGCGGCACGGTCAGCTCCAAGCTTAAGGGGGCAAAGGGCTCCATCGATGCCGGGGATGGCTCGGGCAAGGACGAGGACGCGTACAAAAAATCGGGCGTTGCCTACTTTGTGGATGACGGCACGTTTGTGGAGGCGGTGGCCGCTCCCAAGGAGGGCTATCACTTTGAGGGTTGGTACGACCTATCGAATCCGGACGCCCCGGAGCTGCTGTCGTCTTCACCCACCTATACGTACAACGTAAAAGATCGCCATACGGGATGCGTATACGCACGATTCACCCCGCGCACCTACACACTCAAGGTTTCCAAGAGCGTTACGGGCAATATGGGCGACAAGCGTGCCTACTTTAAGATGACGGCGACCTTTACGGGCCTCAAGGCTGGTCAGACCTACGCCATCGAGTATTCGGATGCGTCTGCCCAAGGCAGCCATGCGCTCGTGGCGCGACCGAATGATCGGGCCGAGACCGTGGAAAACAAGACGGCCTTTACGGCCGATGGCCAGGGCAAGGCGACCGTGCCGTTTGCCGTTAAGGACGGCCTGACCGTTTCGATTAAGGCGCTGGATTACAACGCGGTCTATACCGTGAGCGAAGACGATTATTCGTCGTTGGGGTACCACGCCGAGCTTACGGGTGCGAGCGGCACGCTCAACGGTCCGCGTGTGACCGTTGCCGTTGAAGCTAAGGCCACCAATTCCCGACAGGTCGCGGTGCCTACGGGTATTACGCGCAACCCCATCTATGCCCTGGCGATTTTGGCCGCCGGCGTGCTGTTGGCTACGGGCATGGTTGCGCTGCGTTTACGCCGCGGCTCCAAGAGGGGCGGGCGCCTATGAGAAGACATGGCGCCAGCAATGCTGGTGATGGGCCAGCCGCACGAGCGGCCCCGCAGGGAAGACCCCGGGGCTCGCGGTATTCGGCCGCGTCGAACGTGAGGTTGGGCGCCCATGCGGCGCCAGATCTGGGAGAAGCGGACGACCGGCGCGATATCGTGGGTTTTCTGGCGCGCTTGGCATTTTTTGTCGTGACGCTCTGGCTGCTCTTTGGCGTGGTCTTGGGCGTGGGTGCAGTCACGACTGGCGAGATGGCCCCGCGTATCTGTTCGGGTGACGTCATGCTCTACTGGAGGTTCAGCCAGAGCTTCAACGAGGGTGACGTGGTGGTATACACCGCGGATGGCGCAGAGCGCCTAGGCCGCGTGGTTGCCCGTCCCGGTGATGAGGTCACGATTACCGAGGAAGGCGAGCTCATGGTTAACGGGGCTGTTGTTGTGGAAAGCGACATCACCACGCCGACGCCGCGCTATGAGTCTGCTGTGGACTATCCCGTGCGCCTGGGAACGGATGAGTTCTTTGTACTGGCAGATTTGCGTGAGGGCGGCCACGACAGCCGCCTGTACGGGCCGATTGCCCGCTCGCAGATCAAGGGCAACGTGATCAGCGTGCTGCGCAGGTCGAACCTGTAGGCACGGAGATTGGTTTTATTAAGGGCATATGCCCGAGAGGAAGGATACAACATGAAAACTGGAAAGAGACGACTGACAGCATTTGCAGTTGTGGCTGCCACGATGCTGCTGGCTTTGGTGGGAGTTGTCGCGCCCGCGTGGGCGGAGGACAGTGCCGCTCAACCGCATCTGCCGGTAAAAGACAACAAGGTTACGATCACCTCGACGCTTACCATGAATGAGAATGCCGTGGTGCCTAATGCGACGTTTAACTATTCGATTGCGCCGGCGGATGAGGAGAGTGAGCTTACGAGCACGAGCGGTATGCCCGTTTATGCTGGAGTGACAGACGCCGTCACGCTTTCGCCGACTTCCGTTAATTTTTCCAACAAAGGCCTTACAAGCACAGAGAATACCGGTGAGAAAACTAAGACAATAACCGCCAAACTGAGTGCCGAAATTAAAACCTCTCTGTTCAAGGCTCCGGGTATCTATCGATATAAAATTACGCAGACGCCGTCAGGGCTGGACGGTCTCAACGTTACATACAAGGAGCTCTTCCTGGATGTTTACGTAGAAAACGAAGAGAATGGCGGTTCGGGCTATGTTGTTAAGGGCTGTATTCTTAGAACAGAAGCAGGCTCGGGCGAGAAGACCGCAGGTTTTTTGAACAAATATGTCACCCATAAGCTGACCATCACAAAGGTCGTCAAGGGCAACCAAGGTGACAAGAATAAGGACTTTAATTTTACCTTCACGATTAAAGGCGCTGACGGGGAGAGCTATGAGTACGCCACTGTGAAAAACGGTGCCACCACCATGAGCCAAACTCCAGCTACGTCGGGAACTGCGGTTACCGTAAGCCTTAAGCATGGGGAATCCGTCATCGTTTACGGTCTCTCATCGGAGGATAAATTCGCCGTAACTGAGGCGGATTATCATGGCGACGGTTATAAGACGTCGTACAAGATTGGTGATGGCACCAATTCGACAGAAGGTAGCTCTATTGTCGAGGAAGCTATCGGTGCTTACGACACCACGGTGATCTTTACCAACACCAAGGATGTTACCGTTCCGACCGATGTTATTCGGACGGTCGTTCCCTATGCGGCAATCGTCGCGTTTGCTGCCGTGATGGGCGTGGTCTTCTTCCGTCCTCGTCGTAATCGTCGTTAAAACAGCGAGGATTACAGCCGATGGAGCTTAAACGCATAGCTCGGCTGGCGAGAGCCGGCGACCGCGTGCTTACGTGGTTTGCCGGCTTTCTCGTGCTGCTCATGCTGCTGTACGGGGGCTATTCGCTGTGGGATACAAACAACGTTATGAACGGCGGGTTCATCAGCGATGAGCTGCTGCACTACAAACCCACCGGGACCAACGATTGCGCACGCCTGCAGGATCTGATGGCCAAAAATCCCGACGTTGTCGGATGGGTCACCATCGATGGCACCAACATCGATTATCCCTTCGTTCAGGGAAAAGATAACCAGGAATACCTCAACAAAAACGTGTTGGGGGAGTCCGCGGTTTCGGGAGCGGTGTTTTTGGATACGCGCAACAGCCGCGCGATGACCGATCCCTACAATCTGCTCTATGCGCACCACATGGATAACGGTGCGATGTTTGGCGATGTCGATCGGTTTCTAGACAGGGGCTTCTTTGACCTGCACCGCACGGGCACGCTCTACACAAAGGATGGGGCGTTCCGGCTGCGCATCGTTGCCGTGTGTTCGTTTGCTGCGAGTGATGACATTATCTTTGGGCCGGGAAACCTGGACCAGGCCTCGATGCAGACGCTGCTCACGCATATCTCGCAGACGGCGGTGCATGCGGACATGGATGACGTTGGCCCTGATTCGCGCATCATCGCTCTTTCTACCTGCAGTGATAAAACAAACGGGCGCCGAGCACTTATAGCAGAGGTCTTGTAGCTCATTGAATATTCCGATTAAGCTGCGCCCCATAGGCTGCATCAAGTTTGAGGCTCTCGGTCCATCATGGTAGAGTTGTCCGCGCGTGAATTTCGGCACACTGCGCGCTATCTGAGCTTTTACCGTTTGGAGGAGTGAGCTTGTGAATGCTTCTGTCGCCAAGAAGGCCAGCCAGGCGGTGCGCCTTCTGATGATGGCGCTCACGGCAGTTCTTATCTTTTTCTTCATCAATGTCATGTTGCTCGTCTCCGACATCCAGGGCACGGCGCGCGTGGTCAACTACGCCGGTCTGGTGCGCGGCACCACGCAGCGAATCGTTAAGCTCGAGGATGCAGGCCAGCCACAAGACGACCTGCTCAAGGCCGTTGATTCATACATTAGTGGTTTGCGCTACGGAAGCGACGACCTCAATCTCGTCCGTCTCGATGACGATGAGTATCAGGCAAAGATGACCGAGCTCGCGAGCTATTTTGACAAGCTTCGCACCGAGATTGCCCGTGTGCGCGAAGTCGGCTACGAGAACACCGACATCATCGCCATGAGCGAGGAGTTCTTTGGCATTTGTGACGATGCCACGAGGCTTGCGGAGGACTACTCCCAGGAGAAGGCCACGGCGCTCAATCGCCTTGAGGGTTTGGTGATTATCGACATCGTGGGCCTGGTGGCGACCTTTGCGGTCGAACTTGCTCGCGCGGTGCGCACTGCCGCGCTCAATCGCGAGCTGCAGAACAAAGTCTATCTCGATGAAGCCACGGGACTGCCCAACAAGAACAAGTGCGAGGAAATCTTGGGGCAGGGGCATCCCGTTTCCGCCGAAGCGCCTGTTGCGCTGTGTGTTTTCGATCTTAACAATCTGCATACGGTCAATAACAGCTTTGGCCACGAGAAGGGTGACGAGTACATCCGTTCTTTTGCCCAGCAGCTGGGGTGCGTGGCGTCCGAGACCTGCTTTGTGGGCCGCGACGGCGGCGATGAGTTTATCGCGGTGCTGTGGGATGCCGATCGAGCTGCCGTGGAATCCTGTCTCGCTCGGATTCGTGCGAACGTGAGCGAGTATTCCGAGGCTCACCCCGACATGCCTATCAGCTACGCGGTGGGCTATGCGCTTTCCAGTGATTATGATGAACCGCCCACGATGCGCGAGCTCTTTTCCCAAGCCGACAAAAACATGTACATCGACAAGAACCGCGTAAAGACAGCCGAGGCAGCTGGGCCGCAACGCGAGGAGCGGTAAGCCTGTAACAGAGGGCATAGAAAAGCCTCCGCAGCTCGTGTGGCTGCGGAGGCTTTATTCGTTGCGGTGCATTGTGTTTGGGTCGTTGAGATGAGTCGATTTGCCCCGAAAGAGGAGGGCATTGACCTTAGGGTCATGCCCGACGAATGAGCGGCAAATCGGCCATCTCGGCGAGCCGAACTACTCCAGCTCAAACGCTCCGGTATAGAGCTGGTAGTAATACCCGCGCTTGGCGATCAGCTCGTCGTGGTTGCCGCGCTCGATGATGCGGCCGTGGTCCAGACAGATGATCGCGTCGGAGTTGCGCACGGTGGACAGGCGGTGTGCGATGACAAACGTCGTGCGGCCTTCCATGAGCTTGTCCATGCCGGCCTGCACGATAGCCTCGGTGCGGGTATCGATGCTCGACGTGGCCTCGTCCAGAATCATTGCCGGCGGATCGGCGACGGCGGCGCGTGCGATCGAAATCAGCTGACGCTGGCCCTGCGACAGCTGCGCGCCGTTGCCGGTGAGCATGGTGTCGTAGCCGTCGGGCAGGCGGGTGATAAAGTCGTCCGCGCCCGCGAGCTTGGCCGCCGCGATGCACTCCTCGTCGGTGGCATCCAGATTGCCGTAGCGGATGTTATCCATCACGGTGCCGGTGAACAGGTTTACGTCCTGCAGCACCACGCCCAGCGAGCGGCGCAGGTCTGCCTTGCGGATCTTGTTGACGTTGATGCCGTCGTAGCGAATCTTGCCGTCGGCGATGTCATAGAAGCGGTTGATGAGGTTGGTGATGGTCGTCTTACCGGCACCGGTGGCGCCGACAAACGCGACCTTCTGGCCCGGCTTGGCAAACACGGACACGCCGTGCAGCACCTCGTGGTCGGGCGTGTAGCCAAAGTCGACGTTGTCCATGACCAGGTCGCCACGCAGCGGCACGTACTCGATCTCGCCGGTTGCGCGGTGCGGATGTTTCCACGCCCACATGCCGGTGTGGTGGTCGGCCTCCTCGAGCTGCCAGGTGTCGGGGTTGACCTGCGCGTTGACGAGCGTCACATAGCCTTCGTCGGCTTCGGGCTCCTCGTCGATGAGCTCAAAGATGCGGTCGGCGCCGGCGAGGCCCATGACCACTGCGTTGATCTGCTGCGAGATCTGACCGATCTGTCCGCAGAACTGCTTGGTCATGTTGAGGAACGGCACTACGACGGCGATGGACAGCGTCATGCCCGAGATGCTCAGATTGGGCACGCCCAGCGCCAGGAAAATGCCGCCTGCCAGTGCGACCAGCACGTAGAGCAGGTTGCCCAGGTTCATAAGGATAGGCATGAGGATGTTGGCGTACATGTTGGCCTTCTGCGAGACCTCGAAGAGCTTTTCGTTGCGCTCGTCAAAATCGGCCTCGGCGGCAGACTCGTGGCAGAATGCCTTGACGACCTTCTGGCCGTTCATGACTTCCTCGATATGGCCCTCGACCACGCCGAGCTCGGTCTGCTGCGCAATGAAGAAGCGCGCGGAGTTGGAGCCGAGCAGCTTGGTCATAAAGGTCATAAAGGCGACGCCGGCCACAATGACCAGGCACATCCACACGCTGTAGTACAGCATGATAAAGAACACCGTGACGATGACGATGGTCGTCATGAGCAGGTTGGGCAGCGACTGGCTGATCATCTGGCGCAGCGTGTCGATGTCGTTGGTGTAGTGGCTCATGATGTCGCCGCGCTGATGCGTGTCGAAGTAGCGAATCGGCAGGTCCTGCATACGGTTGAACATCTTCTCGCGCAGCTTTTCGAGCGAGCCCTGCGTGACGATGGCCATGGCGCGGTTCCAGAAGAGCGAAGACAGGATGCCGATGCCGTAGATGCAGGCGAGGGTGGTCACGAGCTGTGCGATCTTGGGCTGTGCGGCTTCCCAATCGCCCGACTGCCACGATTCGCTAATAATCTGCAGAGCGCTCTGAAGGAAGGTCGCACCGATGGAGTTGATGATGGCGCAGAGCACCACGCCGACAACGACGAGGGGCAAAAGCACGGGGTAGAAGCCAAAGAGCGTCTTGATGAGGCGCGACATGGTGCCGCCCTTGCGGTTGAGTGCGCGCTCGGCGGTCGTTGCCTTACTCATGTGCCTCGCCTCCTTCCTGGGTCTGAGCTTGCGTTACGGATGCCTCGGTGTCGGCCTCGACGGCTCCTTCGCCCTCGGCAGACATCTTGTTTTGCGAGGTAAAGGTCTCGCGGTAGATCTCGCTCGTCTTGAGCAGCTCGTCATGGTTGCCGATCTGCGCGATACGGCCACCCTCCATGACGATGATGCGATCGGCGTCCTGCACGGAGCTGATGCGCTGGGCGATGATGAGCTTGGTCGTGTTGGGCAGATAGCTTGCCAACCCTGCGCGGATCTTGGCGTCGGTCTTGGTGTCGACAGCGCTGGTGGAGTCGTCCAGGATTAAGATCTTGGGGCGACGCAGCAGGGCACGCGCAATGCACAGGCGCTGCTTCTGACCGCCGGAAACATTGGAGCCGCCCTGTTCGATCCAGGTGTCATAGCCCTTGGGGAAGCCATCGACAAACTCGTCGGCGCAGGCCAGATGTGCCGCCTCGCGGACTTCCTCGTCGGTGGCGTTCGGGTCGCCCCAGCGCAGGTTCTCGGCAATGGTGCCGCTAAACAGCACGTTTTTCTGCAGCACCATGGCCACTTGGTGGCGCAGCGCGTCCAGGTCGTAGTCGCGTACGTCCATGCCGCCCACGCGCACGGTGCCTTCGGTGGCGTCGTACAGACGGGCGATGAGGTTTACAAGCGTGGACTTGGCCGAGCCGGTACCGCCGATGATACCGATGGTCTCGCCGCTCTTAATGTGCAGGTCGATATCGTCGAGCGCCTGGCGCTTCGCATGCGCGGAATACTTAAAGCTCACGTGGTCAAAGTCGATGGAACCGTCGGCAACCTCGAGCACGGGCTCGGCGGGATCGGCGATCGTGGGCTCGGCGGCCAGCACCTCGGTAATGCGGTGCGCCGATTCGTCGGCCATGGTCACCATGACAAAGATCATCGACAGCTGCATCAGGCTCATGAGGATCGCGAAGCCATAGGTAAAGATCGAGGAGAGCTGGCCCACGTCGAACAGCGTGCCCTGGCTCGTGATGATGAGCTTGGATCCCAGGTAGATGATGATGACAAATGCGCCGTTGACGCAGATGTTCATCATGGGGTTGTTAAAGGCGAGCAGCTTCTCGGCGCGGGTGAAGTCCATCTGGACGTCGTGCGCGGCGGTGGCGAACTTCTCCTTCTCAAAGTCTTCGCGCACGTAGCTCTTGACCACGCGCATGCCGGTGACGTTTTCCTCGACGGACTCGTTAAGGGCGTCGTACTTGTGGAACACGCGCGAGAAGATGGGGCGTACCTTAAAGATGATAAAGAACAGTCCAAAGCCCAGCAGCGGAATGATGACCAGGTAGACCATGGCGACGCTGCCGCCCATGGCGTAGGCCATGGCAAAGGCAAAGACCAGCACCAGCGGCGCGCGCACGGCGATGCGGATGAGCATCATAAAGGCCTGCTGCACGTTGTTGATGTCGGTGGTGAGGCGGGTGACGAGCGAGGAGCTCGAGAACTCATCGATGTTGGCAAAGCTGAACGTCTGGATCTTGTAGAACAGGTCGTGACGCAGGTTCTTGGCGAAGCCGCAGCTCGCATGACTGCAGGTGACGCCGGCAGCGGCACCAAAAGCGAGCGACGTCAGTGCGATGAGCACCAAAAAGCCTGCGGTGGGAAGCATCTGGGCGACGGTGGCACCGTCTTTGATGGCGTCGATCATGTCGGCGGTGATAAACGGGACCATCATTTCGCAGAGCACCTCGCCAAGCACCAGCAGCGGCGTGGCGATCGTGACCGTCTTGTAATCGCGGATGCTTCCCATGAGGGTTTTAATCATCCAGTTCCTCCCAGGTTACGCGGATTTTTTCGAGCATCTCGGCGAGCTGTTCGCGCTCGTCGTGCGTAAGGGCGCTAAAGGCCTGTTCCCTAAAGCGAATGCGGGCTGCCTGCTCAACACGGGCCTTTTCCCATCCCGCTTCGGTCAGGCGGATGGTGAGCTGCCGACGGTCTTTGGGATTGCGACTGCGCTCGATAAGACCGCCCAGTTCGAGCTTGGACAGAATCTCGGAAAGGGACCCTGGCTTGAGGTCGAAGTGCATGCCGAGCTCCTGTTGGGACAGCTCGCCGGTCGGCTGCTTGGCGAGTAGGCAGACAATAGGCGCCTTGCCAGATATGCCGCCGCCGTGAAAATGCATGTAATGGCCGCAAAAACCCAGGCCGCTCAGGATGCGCTTGGCGAGTTTGTCTTCGGCGCTGACCGCTTCGGGTACATCCGCCGGCTGTGACGGGTCGCCGCCGGGCCCGTGCGAACAAAGGTTAAGAGGTTCATCGCACATGAATCAGTGTTGCTCCTTTCTTTAGTTAGGTAGTGGAATTGTTTTGTGCCTAACCAATTTAGGAGTGTGAGAAATCAATGTCAAGGTGCCAAACTTATTAAGTTACGGCGTTTTGCCAAACGCCGTAACCGCTCGACGCTGCAAACGCTCCTAAGCGGCAATCTGGCGTTCAATCGTCGGGCATGGCCACAAGGCCTATGCCCTCCTCTTTCACGCCACCTTGCTCGCTTAGGAACGTTTTCGCTGTCCGTCCTCAACCTGTGATTCCGCCACGGTCCGTTTCGGTGCATGCAATCCCTTGGGGACGGAGGAAAAGGGATCATTTTCCGTAACCTTTCCGCAACAATTTACCCTTCGCGCTGCTCGACTCCGCTCACAACGTCCCCTGCGCTACACTTAGTCGCACTGTGGCGCTGCTGCGCCGCTCCCGACCCAAGGGGGACACTCATGAAGAACACTCAGCTGCTGCTGATCAACGATATGTGCGGCTACGGCAAGGTCGCGCTCTCTGCCATGCTGCCGGTGCTGTCGCACATGGGCTACCGTATCCACAACCTGCCGACGGCGCTTGTGTCCGATACGCTCAACTACCCCAAGTTCTACATCCACGACACCACGGAGTACGTGCGCCAGAGCCTCGCCATCTGGGAAGAGCTCGGCTTTGAGTTCGACGCCATCTCGACCGGCTTTATCGTGACCGAGGAAGAGACGCGTATCATCTCGGACTTTTGCCACCGCCGCGCGCAAAAGGGCACCAAGGTGTTCGTCGACCCCATCATGGGCGACAACGGCAAGCTCTACGCCGGCGTGCCCGAGTCCACGATTGGCCTCATGCGCAGCCTGCTCGAGTGCGCCGACTACGCGGTGCCCAACTACACCGAGGCATGCCTGCTCGCCGATACGCCTATTGCCGAACAGATTTCGGTCGACGAGGCCCACGCGCTCGTGGACGCCGTGCGCGCGCTGGGCGCCAAGTCGGTGGTCATAACGAGCGCTGTGGTCGATGGGCAGAATTCCGTTATCGGCTTTGACCATGTGGCGGGAGAGTACTTCACGATTCCCTTCGAGCTGATCCCGGTCTATTTTCCCGGCACGGGCGACACGTTCTCGGCGGTGCTTGTGGGCCGCGTTATGGCCGGTTGGAGCCTGCAGCGTGCGACGGCCGATGCCATGCGCGTGGTTGCCGAGCTTATCGAGCGCAATGCCGACCAGGAGGATAAGTCGGCCGGTCTGCCCATCGAAGCCTGTCTGGATGTGATTGACCATGAGTAACGCGGCCGAGAGCGGCTCCACCGAGCCTTCGGGCGAGAACAAGCCGCTCGGCGCTCCGCGCGGCAAGCGTCCGCGTATCCGCATTAGCTGCGTGGACCAGCTGGGGATGTGCCGCTGCCATCATGGTCACAAGCCGGGCGATGTCTTTGACTTCGACCGCGATCGCGGCAAGATGTGCGCCATGGCCTGCCACGTGGGCTTTCCCTATATCGACATCCTGCGCTACGGCGGTACCGTGCCCGGCAACGAGCCCGGCACGGCAAAGTTCTGCTGCCCCGAGGTCGATACGTTGAACGTTTGGCTCGCCGAGATCGTCGACGAGTAATTGAGCGTGGATTTTCTCCCGCCAAGATAATGAGCGTGGATAATCTCCCGTTTAGAGCACCGTTTCGCGCTCAAAGTGGGAGATTATCCACGCTCAATTTGCATGCGGGAGAAAATCCACGCTCATTTTATGCCGATGGCACGGCTTGTGTGCCCGCGCGCCCGCTTGCCTACAGCTGCTCGAGCATGGCCGTGCAGCCGGCGAGCACATCGCAGTACGTCGCATCAAAGTTGCCGGTGTACCACGGATCGGCCACGTCGCCGGGACGGTCGGTCCAATCGAGCAGGCGCGAGATCTTGCCGCCGGGGTCGCCGCCGAAGATGCGGCGCAGGCCGCGCGCGTTCTCGGCATCCATATAGACAATGTGGTCCCAGTCGCCATACTCCGCGCGACGCACCTGGCGCGCGCGGTGGGCAACGACGGGAATCCCGACCTCGCGCAGCTTGGCGACGGTGCCATGATGCGGAGGGTTGCCAATCTCCTCGGTCGAGGTCGCGGCGGAATCAATGACGAACTCTGCCTCGCGCCCGGCACGGCGCACCAGCTCGGTAAACACCGACTCAGCCATCGTCGAGCGACAGATATTCCCGTGGCAGATAAAAAGAATGCGTTGCATGAGCGGTTTCCTTTCCGGGCGGTTGCGCGGGGTTTACAGACTGGCCTTGAGGCAGTTTGCTCCGATAAAGCCCGCTGCGTACAAGGGGAGGTGGCGCAGCTCGCACCCGTCCTCGGTTTCGCTGCGGGCAAAATTGTTCTCGGACAATATGTAGGCATACGGCGACCGGGCTTTTTCCATAAACGACCCGAGGGTTCTCGCGCGCACGTTGCGTGCGGACTTTACCTCGACGGGAACGATCTCCATACGGTCGGTCTGAAGTAGAAAATCGAGCTCGCCGTTCGTCTTCCAAGACGACGGTGGTATCCAGTAATACGTCTGCAAACCATTGCCCGAAAATGCCTGCATGACCGAGTTCTCCGCCAGGGCACCTCGAAAGTCGGAAGACAGCGCCATGGCGGACTCCTCTTTGAGGTCGAGCCAGAGCCGCGGGTTGATGCCGAGTTTGTAGAACATGAGACCCGTATCGAGAAGATAGACCTTAAAGAAACTCCCGTCTTCGTCGTCGAAGGGGACGAGGGGAGGTTCGATGCCTTCGGTCAGGTTGTTGACCGATATGATGCCGGCGCCCTCGAGCCAGTCGAGCGGCTCGATGAGCTTGGCACGACGGCCTCCGCGTTCGACCTCGGAGTACTTGAATTTCTTGGTTGAGGATCGTAGCAGCTGGGATGGAATGGAGCGCCAGACCTTGCGCGCTGCCACGCCGCTGATCCCGTTTTCGGGGTCTGTCATATCGGCGGTGTAGGTCTCGTCGATTTCGCGCTGCTCGACGCGCGCGTCTTCGATGGATAGTGTCTTGCGATATGCGTTGACGGCGGCGGGCATGCCGCCCACGATCTGGTATCGATGAAACAGGCTGAGCGTGGCTTGATGCGCGACGTAGGTCTCAAGCGTGCCGGCGTGGGCGCGAATGGCATCCGCCATCTGCTCCTCACCGAGCGCCCAGAGAAACTCCTCGAACGACATAGGATGCATGGTCTCTTGACGGACGCCGCTGGGAAAAGGCAACTTGCGCTTGCGCGTGGCGACGCCGAGCTGGCTGCCGGTCGCGCATATGCGCCAGCCCGAACCCGAGAAAAAGCGAAGCGAGTTGAGCGCGCGTTCGCAGAACTGCACCTCGTCAAACAGGATGAATGCGGTTTCCTTGCGAATGGGGGTGCGCTTATAGTCTGAGATTCGTGCCACGATGGTGTCTACGTCGTCGGTGGGGCAGTCGAACAGTGGGGCAATCAGCTCAAGATCGGTCTGAAAGTCGAGTTTGACAAATGCGTCGCCGGCGATTCGTCTGCCGATTTCCTCGGCAGCGTACGTTTTGCCCACGCGTCGCGCACCACGGATGAGGAGGGGGCGCGACGCGTCCTCTGTCGCCCATGATTCGATGACGGATTCGATTGATCTGCGCATGGAGCCGCCTTTCCAATTCCGTGTATTTCAAATACATAGTTTAGTACGATTTCGTGTACTTCAAATACACGAAATTGTGGAAAAGCGTGTATCTGAAGTACACGAAATTGCACTGCTGGAGCTTGCGGGCGGATAAACACCACTTGTATGGGACGGTTTCACCGGTCGCTCGCCACCTTGGGCTATGTTTGCCCCTATGCCTGCATCGAAGATTGTGCTGCCCGCTTGCGCTCCCAGCGGGCGAGCTTGATCGTCACTAGCGTGAGTACCCAGGCCACGAGCGAGAACGCGGCGCCAACGGCGCCCACGTAGGCAATGCCAATTCCGCTTACCACGGCGCCGCCCACCGCGGTGCCAAACGAGATGCCGACGTTAAACGCCATGGGCTCCACCGAGCTCGCGAGCACCATCGATTTGGGGTGACGGCTGCGGGCCACGTCCATAAAGTGCGTGATGCACGAGACCGAGAACAGATACATGAGCATCGCCAGGCTAAAGACAAAGACGAGCGCAACGGGCATGGCGGGGCCGGCGATAAAAAGCCCGATTAACGCGGCCGCCTGCAGCACAAACGTCACGAGCAGCGCCTTCATGCCAAAGCGCGCATCGATCCATCCGCCCAAGATGTTCGAGACGAGGCAGAACACGCCGTAGGCCATAAGCGTGGTGCTGGCCTCGACCGTGCCCATGCCCAGCACCTGCTCAAGATAGGGCGTCACGTAGCCGTAGAACACATAGACCGATCCCACGCCAAACAAGAAGATGAGCATGCCGGTGATAATGCTCGGCTCGCGCAGAAGCCCCGCCTGCTCGCGGAATGTGGCAGGCTCATCGGTCTGTCCGGCACGCGGCATAAACGCCACGAGCGCAGTACAGATCAAAACGGCAAAGGCGAGCGTACCGTACATGGCGACGTGCCAGTCGAGCGTGTCGGCCACGAACTTGCCGATCGAGGTCACAAAGACCATCGCCACGGAGAACGCTCCGTACACAATCGAGATAACGAGCGAAGTCTGCTGCGGCGATAGCAGCTCGGGGATGTACGTCACGCCTACGGCCAGCAGCGCGCCCGAGACGGAGCCCAGGACGATGCGCGAGACAAACAGCACCTGGAAGTTGGGCGCCAGCGCCATGACCAGGTTGCCAAGTACAAAGATGATGCTATAGCAAACGAGTAGCTGATACCGGCGGAAGCGTCCCGTACCGAGTGCGAGCGCCGGCGTGGCGATGGCATAGACGAGCGCGAACACGCTGATGAGCTGTCCTGCGGTAGCAAGAGAGATGCCAAGCTCTGCTGCCAAGTCACCCTCGATGCCAATGACCACGAACTCAGAACAGCCGAGCGAGAAGCCGAGCAACACAAGCAGTGCCAGGCAAAGCTTGGTGCGAGCGGGGGAAAGGGCGGATGTGGTCGTCAAAGCGGTAACTCCAATAATGGGCAAGGCTGAGTTTGGGGACTCTGCAACTCTATCAGAAAGCGGCGAGGGGGCAGCTTCTTTACCGCGCTCCAAACCGTCCCAATAATCGATAAAAACCTCGAAATCGAGGAAAAGCGTCGAATGGTGGGACGGTTTTCCTGTCCAGCGCGGGCGAGCGCCTGTGCCATCTGCGGGTATAAGGCTAGCAAATATGTATTTGCGAGGCCAAAGGGGGCGCCCCGTATGGATATCGATAACTTTGAATGGTGGTATAGCGAAGGCGAGGCTCCGGACGAGGAGTGGGACGAGCCTTTGACGAGTGATGAGTCGAGCGATGGGGCGGATGCCGAGGGCGCGGCCGGTGCTGATGCCGAGGCCGCCGGCGACGCCACGGCCGAATCCGATGATGCCGCTTCCGACCCCGCCGAGCCCCTGACCTTTGAGCAAGCTTGGGCTCAGGCAGAGGCCGACGAGGCCAAGGCCGATGCCACGGCCACGCTGAGCCAGCCGGCCGATATGTCGATCTCGCCGGCCAAGACGCCGCAGCCGCGCCATAACATCGACCCCGGCAGCACGGCGTCTTTCAGCATCCTCGACGTGCCCGCACAGGGTGCCCAGGCGCCGGCTCCCACGCATCGTCCCGACTTGGCTCGCGAGGAAGATGCGGGTCGCCGCTCTCCGCTCGGCCCTATCCTCATTGCCTTTATGGCCGGCGTCATTGCGTGCTCGGCGATCGGCAACGTTTGGGTCCATGTTGAGCAGCAGCGAAAAGACGCCGTCAAGGTCGAGATGTCCGTCGAGCAGTCGCTCAGCCGTACGCGCTCGGTACATGTGTCGGTCGAGGTCAAAGACGGCGCGACGTGGGATACCGCGCGTGGCGACAGCCAGATGCTCATCCATATCGTGGGCCGCACGCTCAAGGGCCAGATGGTCGACGAGTATCAGTACGTCAACTCCGACGGCGACGGCATCGAGCTCAGGCCTGGCGACTATGAGCTCACCGTCGATGAGCCTCCCGTCGCCACCGATGGCACGCGCTTCCGCGCCTCAAAGCGCATGGTACCCGTGAGCTTTAACTCCCAGGCGCCCAATACGGTCGATTTTACGCCACAGGGCGGGTTTGATCTCTATGTGATCGCTCAATAGGTACGCCGCCGCCCCGCACTGCTCCCAAGAGTGGGACAATAGCCCTCGGCATTATTGTTTACTTTTGGAGGAAGTAGCATGTCCACCGTCACCACCATCAAACGCGGCGGCCTCACCGCGGCCATCGATTCCATGGGTGCCCAGCTCACGAGCCTTGCCCTCAACGGCAACGAGTATCTGTGGCAGGGCGACCCCGCCTTTTGGGGCAAGCATGCGCCCATCCTGTTCCCCATCGTGGGCTCGCTGCGTAACAACACGGCGACATCTGCCGCCGGCATCTGCGAGATGCCGCGCCATGGTCTCGCGCGCATTGTCGAGCACAAGCTGGTCGAGGTTTCGGAGGACGGCTCCTCGGTAACCTACGAGATTACCGACACGCCCGAGTCGCTCAAGGCCTTCCCCTTTCACTTTAAGCTCAACATGACCTATGCGCTCACCGGCGACGCTACGCTCACCCAGACCTTTGCCGTCACCAACACCGGCGACGTGGATCTGCCGTTTTCGGTGGGCGGCCACCCTGCGTTTAACGTACCGGCTCCCGGTGCTGAGGACGAGGCATTCGAGGATTACGAGCTGGCGTTTACCGAGGCATGGACCAACGAGGCGCCCATCATCACACCCGATGGCCTCATGACGTTCGAGGGCAGCTACAAGGCTCCCGACAACTCGGACGTGCTGCCCATCACGCACCGCAGCTTCGATAACGACGCCATCATGTTCACCGATGTTCCCGGCTCCACGCTCACCCTGCGCGGACGCAAGTCGGGTCACGGCGTGAAGATCGACTTTGAGGGCTTTAAGTACATCGGCGTGTGGTCTGCCGCCAACGACGCCCCGTTTGTGGCTCTCGAGCCCTGGACCGGTCACACCACCATGGACACCGAGGACGATGTCTTTGAGCACAAGGCCAACGCCATCACCCTGGCCCCCGGCGAGACGGACAAGCGCAGCTTTAGCGTTACCTTGCTCTAGAGGTTCCGCCGCTCGGTCGATGCTGCGCGCCGTCCAGAGCGATAATTTGTCATTCAAAAGGCAAGGCATAGACCTTCTGGTCATGCCTTGCCTTTTTCATGCCACTTGTTCGCTCTGGACGTCGCTCGCCGGCATTGCCAAAACATCGGCGTCTCCAACGACTACCGTGTGTCTATTAATTTTTCGAGCTTGTGCTGCGCTGCTGGTCGCTGGCGTATATCCTGTTAAGTCGTCAGCATACGATTCAACAGGGAAGGCAGATTATGCATTCTCCCCATCAACGCGGCACGCATGTCCAGCCGGTGTGCAGCCGTCGTATCTTCTTGGGTAGCGCCCTCGCTGCGAGTGCTACCGTCGTTGCCGGCGCACTTGCCGGTTGCCAGCGCCCCTCCACGCTGGAAGTAGTTCAGCCCACGACGGGTGGCGGTCGCGACGACCTGTCCGATTCCGTGATCGGCAAGGACAAGATCCGCATTGGCATGGAGGCGGCCTACGCCCCGTACAACTGGCAGGTTTCCGAAGCCAGTGAGTACACCATCCCCATCGACAACGTGCAGGGCGCCTATGCCGATGGCTACGACGTGCAGATCGCCAAGATCGTCTGCAAGGCCCTCGGTGGCGAGCCCGTTGCCGTCAAGCAGAGCTTCTCGGGCCTCATCGATTCGCTCAACAACGGCCAGATCGACCTCATCATCGCCGGTATGAGCGCCACGCCCGAGCGCGAGGAGTCGGTCGGCTTCTCCGACCCGTACTTCATTGGCTACTTTGGCTTGTTCGTAAAAGAGGGTTCCCCCTACCAAAACGCCACCAAGCTCAGCGACTTTAACGGTGCCACGGTACTCGGCCAAAAGGACACCATGCTCGATACCGTCATCGACGAGATCCCGGGCGTTGTGCACAAGAACCCGGTCGATTCGGTTCCCACGGTGTTCTCGAATCTGCTGCAGGGCACGTGCGACGCCGTGACTTACAACACCGAGAACGAGAAGGGCTATATGGCCCAAAATCCCGGTATCGTCCCCATCCATTTTGCCGAGGGCGAGGGCTTTAAGCAGGAGGTCGCGGCAAATGTCGGCTGCCGCAAGGGCTCGGACAAGCTGCTTAAGCTCATCGACAAGACGCTCAAGGGCGTCAGCCAGGAGGAGCGCGACCAAATGTGGGACGCGTGCCTCGACCGTCAGCCGGCATAGGGAGGCAGCATGAAAACCATCAATCGTCTGGCCTCCTTTATCAAGGCCGACCACCGTTATGTGTACCTGGGCACGAGCGTTATCGCGGCGCTCGGCCTGGCGTTTAGCCAACGCAATCCCACGCCGCTGAGCTTCTTGGCGCCTACGGGCGTGTTCCAAGACTGCCTCTGGGCGATCCTTTGGGCGTGGCTCGTCGTGTCGGCGGCGGCGCTGGTCACCAAGCTCATGCACTGGAACGACTATCGCGAAAAGTCGCCGTTCGCATCCGAGCGTTTCCGTCGTGGCGCACGCTTGGGCAGCTACGTCGTGGCCGCCATCGCGGCGATCTTTTTCGTGGACCGCTGCGTCATGTCATTTATCGACCTGGTGCAGGTGAGCATTGTCTCGGACTCCAACCCCAGCGACTTTTTGTCGAGCCTGGTCTACATGACCTACAAGAGCGGCGACTTCTTTATCCGCGGCATCGAGATCACCATCGCGCTTGCGACCTTCGGTACCGTCATCGCCTTTTTCCTGGCGCTGCTCTTTGTGTTCCTGCGTATTCAGACGTTCGACCGCGTGGATAACGATCTGGTGCGCTTCTTTAAGAGCATCGGCCGCGGCTTTGCGACTGTCTACTCCACCATCGTGCGCGGCACGCCCATGATGGTTCAGGGCCTGCTCATCTATTACGCGGGCTTCACCGTTTTGCGCGGCATGGGCTTCGAGACCGCCCAGGCCAACCAGATTTGGAGCACCTTCACTGCCGGCCTCGTCACCATCTCGCTCAACTCCACCGCCTACATGATGGAGGTCCTGCGCGGCGGCATCGAGTCCATCGATCCCGGCCAGGCCGAGGCGGCGCGCTCGCTGGGCCTGTCGCAGTGGCAGGCCATGCGCAAGGTCGTGTTCCCCCAGGGCATTAAAAACGCGATTCCGGCGCTCACCAACGAGCTCATCATCAACATCAAGGACTCGTCGGTGCTTTCGGTCATCGGCGTGTTCGACCTCATGTACGCCACCACCACCGTCGCCGGCGTGTACTACCGCCAGATGGAGGTCTACTGCGTGGCGCTCGTGGTCTACCTGATCCTGACGCTCGTGGCGAGCCGCCTGCTCGAGGCCTTTGGCAAAAAGCTCGGCGCCGAGGCCCCGGCAACGCTGCCCAGTTCCAACTAGGCTCAAGACGAGGAGAATCATCATGGCAGATACCGCCACTACCGGCACCGCGGCCGCCGCACAGACCAATGAGCCGCTCATCCGCGTCGAGGGCCTGCGCAAGAGCTTCGGCTCGCTCGAGGTGCTCAAGGGCATCGACCTGTCCGTTAACCCCGGCGAGGTCGTCACCATTATCGGCGCCTCGGGCTCGGGCAAGTCGACCTTCCTGCGCTGCCTCAACCTGCTCGAGACCCCGGACGCGGGCCACATCTGGTTCCACGGCCAGGACCTTACGGCCGAGCGCTGCAATATCAATAAACTCCGCGAGGACATCGGCATGGTGTTCCAGGGCTTTAACCTGTTCAACAACATGGATGTGCTCGACAACTGCACGCTCGCGCCCGTCACGCTCAAAAAGATGAGCAAGGCCGAGGCCGAGAAGATCGCGATGGAGCATCTGACGAGCGTGGGACTCGAAAAGTTCGCGCACGCCGCCGTGGGTCGCCTGTCCGGTGGCCAAAAGCAGCGCGTGGCCATCGCGCGCGCCTTGTGCATGAATCCGCAGATCATGCTGTTCGACGAGCCGACCTCCGCGCTCGACCCCGAGATCGTGGGCGAGGTGCTCGAGGTCATGCGCAAGCTCGCTGCCGACGGCATGACCATGGTCGTCGTCACGCACGAGATGGCCTTTGCCCGAACCGTGTCCGACCGCGTGGTCTTTATGGACAAGGGCGTGGTGCTCGAGGACGCCGCGCCGGCCGAGCTCTTCGGCAACCCCAAGCACCAGCGCACCCGCGAGTTCCTCTCGCGTTATCTCGAGGACAAATAACCGACCGCAAACGCTTATGTGGCAGGGCCGCTCCGGTGGGGCGGCCCTCGTCATCACAATCGAAAGGATGTCATGGCCGAGGTTTGGCGCTTCTTTGCGCATGAGGACGATTTTGCCGATTTGGACGAAACTGGCGCGTGCGAGCGCTTGGGCCGCGTGCTGTCATTTCCGACCATCTCGAGTATGGATGCCGAGGCGGTGGACTGGCAGCCCTTCGACGACCTACGCGCCTATATGCAGCAGGCCTGGCCGCACGTATTTGCGGCGGGCGAGGTCGAGCTTATCGACCATTCGCTGCTGGTGGCGCTTGCCGGCAGCGATCCAGCTCTTAAGCCCGTTATGCTCATGGGCCACATGGATGTGGTTCCCGTGGTGCCGGGTACCGAGGCCGACTGGACGCACGCCCCCTTTAGCGGGCACGTGGACGACACCTACATCTGGGGCCGCGGCGCGATCGACATGAAGGACCAGGTCGCAGGCATTCTCGAGGCTGTCGAGTATGCGCTGGCGCACGGTTGGCAGCACGAGCGCACGCTGCTCCTGGCCTTTGGCCAGGACGAGGAGACGACGCAGTACGGCGCAGGCGCCATCGGCCGCGCGCTCGAGGAGCGCGGCATTGAGCTTGAGTACCTGATCGACGAGGGCGACTACCGCATCGTTCCGGCTGCCGAGTACAGCGCGGGCGAGGGTTGGCTCATGCATGCCGACCTGGCTGAGAAAGGTTATGCCGACATTGTGCTCAAGACAAAGAGCGCGGGTGGACATTCTTCCAACCCCTACGGCGGCACGTCGCTCGAGGTGCTCAGCCGTGCCATCACCGCAATCTGCGATATCGAGTGGCCGACGCGCGTGACCGATTTACTTGCCGCACAGCTCGTCGAGCTGGGGCTCTACACGGCGGATGAAATTGCCGCCAACGGGGGCGCCATTGTCCGCGATTGCCTCGCCAGCAAGAAGCTCTATCCGCTGGTGACGACCACCTGCGCGCCCACGCAGATCGAGGGTGGCAGCGCCGGCGCCAACGTAATGCCGCAGGATATGTGGGCCAACATCAACTTCCGCATGCTCGAGGGCACGAGCGTGGCCGACGTTGTGGTGCGTTGCCGTGAGGCGGTTGCCGGGGCGGACCTTGCCGGTCGTGTCGAAGTGGAGCTGGGCCCCGGCAGCTCCGAACCCTCGCCGTCCCCGCGCATCGGTGGTCCCGGCCTCGAGGCGGTTCGCTCCATCGCCGCCCGCTATTTCCGTAATCCAAAGGGGACGGAGGAAAACGGATCATTCGAGCCAGTGGCAATTGTGCCCTCGACCGTGATCGGTGCGACCGACGCTGCCAACTACCAACAAATTTGCCCTGAGTGCATTCGCTTCTCGGCCTTTGTGGTTGATGACGACGAGTGTGATCGCGGCGTCCACGGCACCAATGAGCGCATCACCCGCCGCGCCTACCTCCAGGGCATCCGCTTCCTCGTCGCTCTACTCCAAACGCTCTAGCCAAAAAGCAAGCCCTTGGTGCAATGGGGTCAGGTTTGTTTGCACCAATCATTCCGTGCGGGTTATATGCAGGTTTGCCTGGGCACGCTATCATGTTTGGGTTAGACCGCAACTATGTACCCCATACGCGAAGGGATGCGCATGTATCTGAAGATCGACATGTTCTAGCCGGGCTTACCCCCGCAGTGGCGCCGCGCGCCCCATCAACTCTGCCGATTTTCACCTTCACGCATATAAAGGAGTCCCGCCATGCGCGACAAGCTCGAAAAGATTATCAAGGCCTACGAGGAGCTCGAGAAGAAGCTCTCCGACCCGGCCGTCGCCTCCGATATTAAGGAGTTCACGCGTCTCAACAAGGAGTACGCGCACCAGTCCGACCTCATCGCCGCCTCGCGCGAGTACATTGGCGCGCTCGATGACATCGAGGCTGCCAAGGAAATGCTGCACGATACCACCGATGCCGATGAGAAGGAGATGCTCCAGATGGACATCTCCGAAAACGAGGCCAAGCTTCCCCAGCTCGAGGAAGACATCAAGTACATGCTCATCCCGAGCGACCCCAACGACGACAAGAACACCATCGTCGAGATTCGCTCCGCCGCCGGTGGCGACGAGGCGGCCATCTTCGCCGGCGACCTGTACAAGATGTATCAGCGCTTTTGCGAGTCGCGTGGCTGGAAGACCACCGTGCTCGATTCCAGCCCCAGCGAGGCCGGCGGCTTCAAGTCCATCGAGTTCAAGGTCGAGGGCGACCGCGTCTACTCCGTCATGAAGTTCGAGTCCGGCGTGCACCGTGTTCAGCGCGTTCCCAAGACCGAGTCCCAGGGTCGCATCCAGACCTCCACGGCAACTGTCGCCGTGCTTCCCGAGGCCGAGGAGATCGACGTCCAGATCAACCAGTCCGACCTGCGCATCGACACCTACTGTGCCTCCGGCCCTGGCGGTCAGTGCGTTAACACCACCTACTCCGCCGTGCGCATCACCCACTTGCCCACCAACACCGTGGTGCAGTCGCAGGAGCAGCGTTCCCAGATCCAGAACCGCGAGGTCTGCATGCAGATGCTGCGTGCCCGTCTGTACGAGATGGAGCTCGAGAAGCAGCAGGCCGAGCTCGGCGCCGAGCGCCAGAGCCAGATCGGCCACGGCAACCGTTCCGAGAAGATCCGTACTTACAACCAGCCCCAGGACCGCGTGACCGATCACCGTATCGGCTTCAACTCCACCTACAACGGCGTCCTTCTGGGCGATCAGCTCGGCACCGTCATCGAGGCACTTGCCGCCGCCGAGCGAGCCGAGAAGCTGGCACAGGCTGTGTAGCGGGTTACGCGGTTTTGCCAAACCGCGTAACGGCTCGACGCTGCAAACGCCCCTAAGCGGCAATCTGACGTTCAATCGTCGGTCGCGTACAAAAGTACGCTTCCCTCCTCTTTCACGTCACCTTGCTCGCTTAGGGGCGTTTTCGCTCATATGACCCAATCCGCTGTCAAGAGCCACAATGGCCCCGCCGACCGCTTGCAATCGGTCGGCGGGGCCTGCCGTTGAACCCATTACAGTTTGAGTCGTCCGAAAGGGCGGCTCTTTTCCGTTGCATGGTTATACGATTGAGCCGTACCGGTGGTCGCTGGCCGACCGCCCCGGACGGCCGTCAGCCCCTGCCCCGTAGAGGGCCCGGGACGTGTTGCCGCCGGGGCGGGAGGGGCCGCGGGGAACGACTGATAGAGATGTGCCGGGCCCGGACCGGGCCACGGCCGGGTAATGTGGGTGTCGCTTCCGCGGCTTACGGCCGGCTCAAGGGAGAGGATACACCATGCCTGCAGCAGAGACGCCCGTGGCCTACCTGGGGATCGACGTCGGGAAGAGCTCGCACAGCGCGTGCGCGCTCGATGCGGGAGGGGGCGTCGCCTTCAGGGCCGAGCTGGCCAACAGGCCCGACGACATCGACCGGGTGCTCGAGCGGGCCGGCTCCGGCGCGCTGGTCGTCGTCGACCAGAAGCGAAACATCGGCGCGCTGGTCCTCGCGCGCGCCCATGCGCACGGGAACCCCTGCGCCTACCTGCCCGGATATGCCGAGAAGCAGGCCCGCGGGATGTTCCCCGGCATCGCGAAGACCGACGCCATCGACGCCGAGGTGATCGCGCGCACCGCGCTCGGCGTGCCCCGCGCCCTCAGGCCGGCGCCCGAGGAGCCCGAGGGGACCGCCTCGCTGCGGATCCTGTCGTCGCAGCGCGAGTTCGCGTCGTCCGCCAGGACCCGCGCGAAGAACAGGCTGCGCGCGACCCTGCTCGAGGCCGACCCCGCGCTCGAGGGCGCG